>NZ_JASY01000001.1:0-789263 GCF_000735715.2 Flavobacterium chungangense LMG 26729 | reverse complement strand
AATGGTGGTTTCCAATGGCACTGCAGATGCACCGGTCGTTTTGGTTTTGGTCAGTTTTCCCCAATTATCAAATGTATAATCGCTTACTACTCCAAAAGGGCTTGTTGATTGTGTTACCTGACCCAGTCTGTTGTAAACAAAATTAGTTACAAAGTTTTGATGATCTGTTTTTTTGACCACGAAACGTTTGGTGGCATCGTACTCGTCTGTTATTTTTCGGGCTGTCGGTGCCGGCAATGCATTTGGTGCAGAAACCGTTTTGGTCAGCAGATTCCCTACTGAATCATAAGTCATGTCCTCGACAATGGCATAGGTATTATGTCCTTTTTTCTCTGTTCGGGTAAGATTAGTTCCTGTGTAGGTATACACTTCTTCAGAGCTTCGGGTGTCTCCTGTGTAAATGCTCGTTGACGTATTTACTTTTTTAGGTCTCCCTATATAATAAGAGCTTCCCCCTCCTGATGGATTATTGTCATATTCCGTATCAACTGTAGTGGTTCCCTGCACGTTTGAACCATTATATTTTTTGGTAACCGTTCTGGTTTCTAAACCATAATAATTCGGGCTTTCAGCAGTTCCGTCGTAACTGAAAATAGTTTCACTTTTTATACCTGACAAATGGTCTACCGTGGTCTCTTTGGTCAATAAAACATTGAAAACACTATTATTGGAAACTGGGGCATTACTTCCGCCCTGAGTAGCAGCCGGAGTTGCGGTAAACTTGCTGTTATTGGCAGCACTAGCATAAAATCCGGGTTTTAAAATAATCTGAGGTGCCTGATAGTGAACTGCTATATCATTGTTTATTGCAGAGGAAGCCGTTATAGAAGCACCTGCTTTATAGGTCTGCCCGGCAGTTACAGGGGCTGTAATATTCAGAACATCCGAAATGGAGCTGGATGAAACAGTATCACCCCCGCCTTTTGTATATCCTCCAAATATACTGGTTTTAGTACTTAACAAATTTGAAGGTGTCGCATCAAAAACAGTAGTTCCTGTTGTGCTTGACCAGGTTATAATATTTGCTCCTCTCAGATTGACGTCATTGTGCTGCGTGGTCCATATTTTGGTATCGGACTCAGATAAGTACCAGCTGCTTCTTGTGGTTCTGGTAAAACCGACTGTCCCGTAATTAAAATTGGATACATAGCCGCGGTACCTGAAATCCTGATATTTCGAGATTCCATTGATTGTAGCGGTTAATTTGGAAACCAAATAACTGCCTGAGTTTCTGATAATCTCAATATTGGGATAGTTTACTGTATCTGCCGAAGAATAAAAATCAATGCTGCTATTTGTAGTACCAGTTTCAGGAGGCATCATTGGCTTGTACTCAATAGTCTGGATGATTTTTCCATTGGCTTCTGTGACTGTCTTTAATCGATTATCCTTGTCAAAATCTTTATTGAATTGGTAATATTCGATTTTGTTAGAATGTCCACGGACAATAACCAAATCCGTATTGGCACCATCGTATCTGTAATTGGAAACTAAAGGAATTGGGATATCAGGAGAACCTGACTCAAATTCATTTGAAGAATATGTTTGTGTAAACCCTGAAGCCTCAACTTTCCCTACATTATTCAAAAAAGCTGTTACACGCCATTTTGTATCATGGTCGTTGATTGTCCATTTTGGTTTGTAATACATTCTCCAAACACGAACCAAATCAGATTTACCATCTTTATTAATATCAATGGCATAATAATTACTTAAATGTATTTGCGTTTTGTAAGGATCGCTTTCTTTGCTCGTATCCGGGCGATATTCTACAATATTATGTGATTCTTTTACAAAAAATTCTCCTCCAGTCAATTTCTGATTACTATAATAAATATGCCATTGTATTTTTCCTTCTCCTCCTTCTGAATCAGGCAGCATTACATCTGTTTTGCGATCTCCGTTATAGTCGCCTAAAAGAAGTTGTTTGGTTTTTGAATATTTGTCTAATATACCTGAACCGATTACTTCTAATTCGATCCATGGGCTTACTGCAAGTTGCTTAAAACTTATAATTTTATAGGTTTTATCTGTGCCAATTACCAAAACATCTGATTTTCCATCTCCATTATAATCTGCGATATATTTTTTTTCTCCGATTAACAAAGAACTATTTTGAAACTTAATATATCCTTTCTCCCCAAGAGTGGTTGAGGCATTTGGGTCAAGAGACAAAATATAGCATTCCTGCTCTTCATATTTATAATATGTACGACATGTAATTCTAGATGTATACCAATCCTCTGTTTCTTCAAAATAATATTTCTCATTCACAGATTGGTATATTAACACTTCACTTATACCATCACCATCAAAATCCCCTTCTAAATATTCAGCAGAAGATTTTATTTTTGAGCCTTCTGTACAATTATGACCATAATCAAGAAAACCAGTATCAACTGTTTTATAAACATCTAAAAAAATATCATGAGTAACTAAATTATCAATATTTATAGTCTTAGATTGATTTAATACAACATTATTGGCTGATGTAAGATTATAAACATTAAAAGTAGTACTTGTTAATGTATTAGTTGTGGCTACAATTGAGTTAAATTGATTTAGCTTATTATTGGCTAATGTGGTTGCCGCAAAAGGTTTTATTCCATATCCAGAAGGCATTGCGATGCCTGCGTTTCCACTATTTTCTAAAAATAATTTGGTGAAAATTTTATTATCAGCAATAAAATCCAACTGTCCATCACCATCAAAATCACCAGCAGCTTCTGCTTCACTAAAATTTAGATTATTATTATACGTTTTTTCAGTCTTTGTAGTACTGGTTTGAGTTGTATTATATTCAAAAACTACCGGATTTGATTCTTCGCTTTGAGCATTGATTTCCTTTACACTTGTTACTCTTTCATATCCTGATTCATCTTCCGTATGTGTCAATTGATAAGTCCTGAAAGGTGTATTATTAGCATATACCTCTACAAATTTTAAAATTTTAGTTGCATAGACTACAGCCCCTTTCATATAATCCCTTTCTATACGTTTTGAATTATCGTACTTAAAAGCAATTTTATTCTGAGTTGCAATTCCTGCTGCAGTGTTTCCGCTAAAAACAATCGTATCAATATACAATTGGCTTGTACTGTTGTAAGTAACCGTTTGATACGTATAATCAATAAAATTTCCATATGTATCTTCAAAACGGACAATATACCAGGAATTAACCGATACTGAATTTTGCAGGCTTCCGCCTCCTTTTGAGCCGTACCAGCTTCTGGAACCATCCGGTGCCGTGACTATAAAATACGTTACAGTGCCTTCGATTTTTAATTCGATTTTAGTATTGCTTTTATATTCGGTTTCGTAGGTAGAACCGTGCGCCCAATACGTACCTGTTTTTATTAATAAGCGCTGGCCATCCAAAGACAGTTTGTCATTATCATCAAAATCAACTCCGTCTACAAAACCGTCAATATCACGACGCGTAGCTATACGACTGATTGCCGAAATACTGTTGATACTCCATCCCTGTCCTGCAATTCCTCCTCTTACACCACTGCTATAGGTAAGATTAATAATAGGTGCGACATTTTTGATACTGGGCGGTGTAGCTATAGGTAGCGTGTAAGTAGCAGTACCAGAAGCTGCTATCTGCAGTTCGCCTTTAGTATCTGTAAAATTTTGTGAAAAAGAAAAATGTGTAGCTAAAATAAAAATGAAAAAGTAAAAGTGTTTCATATCACAGTTTATTGCTTGATAATTTTAAATGATTTTGGGGCACCTGATTTGTAGTTAACTAAAACAACATACACCCCTGACGGATATGACTGAAACAAAATATTCTGGGTATTTGTATTTTTAGTTCCCTGAAACGTTTTTAAAACCTGTCCTGTAAGTGAAAAAAGCTGGATGGAGGTTACATAATTGTCATCAGTCAGTTCCCATTTTAGATACAGTTCTTCTTTTACCGGATTGGGATAGTAAGAAATCATATCCTCTCCTTCTATTTTTTCCAGGTCTTCATCAACAATGGCTTCAATTTCTTTAATCTGTTTTCCTGTTTCCGGCGGGCAGTTAACGCACAATGTCCTGCTTGTCTGATTGCCGGCATTATCATAACTAAACTTAATCTTCGTTTGGTTTTGGGCAGTGGACAATAGCGAAAAAGCCAACACCATTAGTATAATATAATATTTCATTAAACTGATTCTTTTAAAGTGATAAACTTATTTTTTTTGGGCAGCTAATAACAGCTTCATCTGAGATTTCAACTCTTCGATTTCCTTATTTTGCTGAATTAAATAAAGTGTAAGCTCTTCGATTTTTTCCTGCTGAATTTTTGCCATTTCTCCAAGTTCCAGCCCTTTTTCAGTAATTTCTTTTGCAGATGGTACATTAGGCAAATGACCATTTTGAGCGATGTACTCCTCTACTTTTGTAAGTGGTTTCAAATCATAGTTTTTTGCAAAAACATAATCGGCCCAGGTGTTGTAGACTTTTACTTCTTCTGCCCTTACTTTTCCTTTTACTGAAAGTCTGTAGGTTTCTGAACCATCTGTAAAACTTGAAGTACCTATACACAAATTAGTATCTATAAAGACGTCATGATCGAATTTTGATGTTCCTGTTTTTACCCAAAAATTATGTGCAATAGGCCATACTGCAATACCTCCAACTGTTAAATATGATCCAGGTTTCGGTAAATCAAAAAAAGCATTCAACCCGTCCTCATACATTTGAAAAACTGCTGTCTGTGTTTTATCACTCAATGTAAAAAGACTAGGACCATTAGCAGTGGCGTGATGTCTTAATCGATTCGCATCATTTCTGTCTTCTATTGCAAGCATCGTTTGTCCATTCGGTACTATATTAGATGGTGGCACATCGCTAAATGTTAATAATCTTGATCCACTTGTTGATCTTATAGTTCCAATATTTAATAATACACTTTTATCGAAACTATCTCCATGATCTAAAAATGTATAAGTCCTATTAATTGTTGGAAAACCTTCAATTTCAAGTTTAGCCTTTGGGTTATTTACACCTATTCCCATATTATTATTTGAAGTTGGATTATTTGGTAAAATACTTCCCCCGGCACCTGAACTGATTTGTGCATTTAAGGTTATGTTAAAAAAGAGAACGCTAAAAAAAAGCATTGTAAAATTATTTTTCATTGTTATAGTTTTAGTTATATTAAAATGTAAACGCCCCTTAAAGCTGTTAAGATTATTTTTTAGACAATAATGACTTTACCTGAGTTTTTAATTCTTCCATTTCTTTATTTTGTTGAATTAAATATTGCTTTTGTTCTTCAAGTTGCTTATTCAGCTGAATTAAATACAATGTAAGTTCTTCGATTTTTTCCTGCTGAATCTTTGCCATTTCTCCAAGTTCCAGCCCTTTTTCAGTAATTTGTTTTGCAGATGGCACATTTGGCAAATGACCGTTTTGGGCGATGTACTCCTCTACTTTTGCAAGTGGTTTCAAATCGTAGTTTTTGGCAAAAACATAATCGGCCCAGGTGTTGTACACTTTTACTTCTTCTGCCCTTACTTTTCCTTTTACAGAAAGTCTATAAGTATCTGAGCCATCTGTAAAGTTTGACGTTCCGATGCCGATATTTGCATCTGTTAGAATATTTCCTTCTATTAAGGCACTTCCATTTTGCACTACCAACTTATGAGGAAGACCAGGGACATAATTAGAATATCCACCAATACACAATTTAGAATCTGGCTTACCCATTTGCTGATATACCTTTCCTGTGCCATCCTCAAACACTTTAAGGTATTCTGTTTGATTTCGATCCAATAATGAAAATGTTCCAGTTCCCCCTGTTTCAGCACTTACAGCAAACCTTGTATGATTACTCCTATCATCAATAGCAAATCCAAAATTAGATTTTGCATCAAGATTTGATTGCGGATGATCAACAAAACGCAATAATCTACCATTGTCTAAAGGGTCTCTTAGAGTGCCTAAATTCAAAACCCTATCCCTAATATTCCTATCTTTCCAGTCAGTATAAGTTGATCCATCCGGAAGGGACTTAAAAAATTCTCCTTCATTAGCTTTTATACTACCTACTACCTCTAACTTATAAGTCGGCTCAGTAGTTCCTATACCCACATTAGTATTTGTAGTTGTACTATTAGGTAATACACTCGCAGCTCCTCCAGCACCGGTACTAATTTGTGCCTTTAGCGTTGTATTAAAAAAAAGAATTCCCAAAAAAAGCAGTGAAATTTTATTTTTCATTTTGTCTGAATTTATTTATTGTAATGCAGTGCAATATTAATAAATAAAGAAGGAATTATTCTTAATAAAAAAAATCTAAAATATAGAAATGAATTTTCATTAAAAAAACAAACTAATAATTATTTTAAATATAATTTCACAAGAAAAAAAAAACACTATTTCATTACAAAATGTACCAATTACTTATATAATTATCTCTACAAAGACATCTATCACAAATGATAAATCTAAAAAACTATCCAAACAAACTTTTCCTAAAATAAACAGCTAACCCCAGCAGATAAATAAAATTATCCAAAGCCTGCGCCATAACGATCCCTTGGATACCGAATATTACAACAAAATAATGACTCAAAAAATACAAAACAGCAAGTGAAGCTATTTCTGAAAGAATAAAAGCCTTTGTCATTTTTTTTGCAAAAAACTGAAATCCCAAAACCAATGCAGCAGATTTTAGAATATCGCCCGTTAATTGCCAAAAAAACAAGGTCGTAACTGGCAAAAAATCAGGAGTAAAGAGCAATTTTATAATAAAAAATCGAGCAAAGTAAATAACAGTTACCGCAAGTACAAATAGTGGCAAAATATTTTTATAAAAAGTCCGGAAAATATTTTGTGTCTCTTTGTTATTTTTGGCTATTGACAATTTTGGAAAAAAATAAACACTTAAAATTGTGGTAACAAACATCATATAATAAGTTGAAATCCTGGTCATCGTTTCCCAAAAACCGGCTTGCTCCAATCCTATCACTTCAATTATATTTTTTCGAATGACCAAATAAACTAATGGCCCTAACACAGAGGAAACCAAAGCCATAAGTGAATAAGATGATAACTTTTTTATAGTTTCAAAATCAAAATTTCGAAATTTAATTATTAATGAAAGACTAAGCTCTTTACTGATGAAATAAAACGTAACAAAAAACAATAATGAAGGTGAAATTACTATCGAAAGCAAAGCTCCCAAGGTTTTATAATTCCAAATCATGTAAAATGAAACCAACAAACCTATTGCATTCCCTGTGATATTTGTCCAAATTACTTCCTTAAACTTTCCCATGCCATTAATAACCGAAAGCAAAAAAGCCGAAATTGCATACCAGGGTAATACTAAAGCTATCGCTTTAAAAATTATTTGATAATCAAAATTATTTCCAAAAATTTGTGTGTTCCAAAACGCTGCTAAGAAGAACAAAATAAAGCTTGAAACAACAGCAACAAATAATAAGCTGATAAATGCCGTAGCAATTATTTTTTGAAGTTGCAACTTATCATTTTTGTGTTCAGCTACATATTTTACAACCCCATTTTGAAAGCCAAGAGTAGTAATACTTTCTAATGATGATGAAAAATTTCGAAGATTACCGACTAAAGCCATTCCACTGGGACCAACAAAAACAGCCAGTAATTTTGAGGTAATCAATCCTATTCCAATCTTTAATAATACACTCAGACTATTTAAAGAAGTAATTTTAAACAGATCGGTTTGTATTATTTTCTTTATAAAGTTCAATTTAATATCGATTTAAAATTTCAATAACAAAACTCACCTCATCATTTCTCATTACCGGACTAATTGGCAAACTCAAAACCTCATTGTGTATTTTTTCAGTAACCGGAAAAGATAACTTATTCCAGTCTGAAAATGCTTTTTGTTTATGTGTTGGAATTGGGTAGTGAATCATTGTCTGAATTCCGTTTTCTAACAAATATTTTTGCAATTCATCCCTGTTTTCAGTTCGGATAACAAACAAATGAAAAACATGATTTTCAGATAAGTTCCAAAAAGGCAATATTATTTTATTGTTTTTAATTTCAGCTAAATAACGACTGGCAACTTCACGGCGTTTCTGATTATCTTGATTTAAATCAGGTAATTTCAAATTTAAAAAAGCAGCCTGCAGTTCGTCTAATCTTGAATTAACACCAACCAATTCGTTATGATATTTTTTTTGAGAACCATAATTTCGAAGCGAATAAAGTACTTTTGCCAACTGCGCATCATTTGTAGTAATTGCTCCTCCATCTCCCAAAGCACCTAAATTTTTTCCAGGGTAAAAGCTAAAAGCAGCAGCATTAGACAAATTTCCCGATTTTTTATTTTCGCCTTTTAACATTCCACTTTCAACTAAAACGGCTCCATGTGCCTGAGCTGCATCTTCAATTACCAATAAGTTATTTTGATTTGCAATCTCATTAATAATTCTCATTTCAGCTAATTGACCGTAAAGATGAACTGCTAAAACAGCCTTTGTTTTAGGTGTGATTTTTTTTAAAATTAAACCAGGGTTAATATTGTAGCTCTTTAAGTCTGGTTCAGCTAAAACCGGGATCAAATCAGCATGCAAAATAGCCAGTACACTAGCAATATATGTATTTGCGGGAACAATTACTTCATCTCCTTTTTGCAGTTTCCCTAATTGAATGTATGCTTTAAAAATCAAAACCAAAGCATCAAAACCATTGCCGACACCTACACAATATTTTGTTCCACAATAGTGAGCAAAATCGCTTTCAAATGCCTTGACTTCATTGCCCAAAATATACCAGCCATTTTCTAAAACCAATTTCATTTTTTCATAAAAATCGGCTTCGTAAGACTCATTTATTTTTTTTAAATCGAGAAATTTAATCATAACAAAACTGTATCTAATACATCATAATTAGAAGCTTGCACTTCATAAAAGTCCTGAACAATAATATTTGCCCCAAAACTTTCTTTCCAATACGACAATCCATCGTTCAGGTTTCTACCCTGATTTTCATTGGAGATTCCGAAATCAAAGAAACGCTTATTTTTAAAGACCTCAGAAATCAATTTATAAAATAATAAATCAAGCCCTCCAAGTTCGTTTTTGTCTTCTTTACCAGAAATATATTGACTATGCGCAACTTTTGAACTTTCAAAAATAGTGGTTCCCGCAACTATACTGCCATTTTCATAGACATTAAATTGACGGATTTTTTGGGGAAATAAGGCCTTTAATCTTGTTATTTCTTCTAAGGTATGTACCGGTTTAGCCTGATGTTTTAGTAATAAATTTGGAATTAATATTTCATTCCAAAAATCATTAAAATCATCAACTTCTTTAATAACCAAACCATTGTTTATTCCGGATTTGACACCTCTCTTTCTAATTTTAGACAACGTATAAGGTTCAGATAAATCAATAACAGCCAGAGTATCTCTTCTGACTAATTGTGCTTTTAATAAAAACAATATATAATTCAGTTCTTCAGCGGGTTTTTGATGATAAATGGAGGGAATTAATTTTAATTGCAATTTTTGAATATTATTGTCATTCAAAAATTGCAAAACGGCTTTAAATATTTGAATAACTAAGGCCAATTTTATTTTATCCCCATAAGCTACTCCCCCATAAGTTAATCCCTGATGCGAGTACAAAATTCCTTCTGACTTGTTAGCAGGCAAGACGGCAACCAATTTTTCTCCTTCAAAAACCATTAGAGAATAATCTTCAAAACGATCTTTATGGTATTCCATAAAATCCCGGTGAAACAGAAACGTAGCATTTTTGGCCTGGACAATAAAGTCATTCCATATTTTATAATCGTTCTCGGTATATTTTTTTACGGTATATTTATTCAATTTTACTTTTTATTTATGATCGAATGCCGGCAAATACCATTTGAATTTTACTGCCATTAAACGTACCGAAATTATAACAATTGAAGTTGTCAAATACAATATATCATCATTTAATTCTAAACTTCTTAAAGCAAAAAACACAATTCCTCCAAAAATACAAATCGTAGCATAAATTTCCCTTCTGAAAATCGTTGGGATTTCTGTACACAAAATATCACGAATAACTCCGCCAAAACAGGCTGTCATTGTTCCTAAAGCGATACAAATTACAGGATGCAGCCCAATAGAAATTCCTTTTTCAAGACCAATTAAAGTAAAAACCCCTAAACCAATCGTATCAAACAGAAATAATGAGGTACGAAGCTTATCGAACTTTTTCCTAAAGAGAATTGCAAATCCAAAACCTAAAATAATCACATAAACATATTGCAGATCCAGCATCCATCCTACCGGAGTTCTTCCAATCAGAACATCACGCAGCGTCCCGCCTCCAACTGCAGTAACAAAAGCAATTATAAAAACACCAAAAGGATCCAGTTTTTTATGCATGGCTGTTAAAGCACCTGACATAGCAAATGCCATTGTACCGATAATATCTAAAAGATGAAACATTTTTTTAGGTTCTAAGGTTCTGAATCATTAAGTTTCTAAGATTCAAAAACTATCTTTTTTTATTGAATTTGACATTGTCATTGATATTGACTTTTACACCCTACATGTTTTGTGTATAGAAATTATAATCTTTTAAAACAGTACGAATAAAATCTGCAGGGTCTCCTATAGATTGATTTTTAATTCCTGCAACCTTTTCTATTTTATGAACCAGTTTATAAATAATTTCGTAATCGTTTTTTTCTTCTGCCATTAAAAAAGTTTCCTTAATAATACGCATATCATTGTCTGATAATTTTATAACCAAAGGATAAGTGGGTACATATGCATCTCCTATTTCTTCTAATATGGTATGGCTGATATCAATTTTGTTTTTTAAAGTAATTACTGCTGTTCCTGCTACCATATCTCCTAATCGTTGGCTCTTTTTACTTGAAATCATTGTTATTAAACCAATAATTGAAGCATCTAATAATCTAAAAAACCATCGCATAAGATAATCTCCAAATCCAGCCTGATAACCGTCTATTTTTACAACCTTAATTTTGACCAATTTTTTTCCTATTGTTTGTCCCTCAAAAATACTTTCTAATGTAATAGTGTATACAATAATTGGAAGAGATATTATAATAAAGACAGCTCTTATTGACCATTCATCCAATGTATCAATTATTTTATCCAATCTTAACCAATAAAAAAACACCAGTCCAATTACTATCAAATAGGCTATTTTTATGATCAAATCGAGTAAATAGGCTCCTATTCGCTCACCTGCAGAAGCCGCTTTAAAATTTATTTTAACATTTTGTGTTGTAGTTATAGATAATTCTGACATATTTTATATTTTAGCCCTCGATGAGAGAAGTTGCATTCATAAAACAAAATAAAGAAAAATGGCTGGAATTTGAACTGGCTATTTTTGGTAAAGCTAAAAAAAATCCTGATGAGTTAGCTAATTTGTACATTCAAATGATGAATGACCTGTCGTATGCCCAAACGTATTACCCAAAAAGTAAAACTGTTATTTACTTAAATCACCTTGCATCGCAGATTTATCAAAAGATTTACAAAACCAAACGAACCGAAAAAAACAGGTTACTTGAATTTTTCAAAACAGAAGTCCCCCTTCTGGTTTACAATTACAGAAGATATTTGCTGTATGCATTTGTACTGTTTTTTGTATCTGTAGGCATTGGCGTTATTTCTGCAAGATATGATCCTGATTTTTCTCGATTAATATTGAGCGATGGCTATGTAAACATGACACTGGAAAACATCAAAAAAGGAAACCCAATGGCTGTTTATGGTTCAGGAAGCGACTGGGGAAGCTTTATTAGCATTACAAAAAACAATTTAGAAGTTGGAGCCAAATGCTACATTTATGGCATTTTTGCCGGAATCGGAACTTTTATCTTTTTTCTGCAAAACTGTATCATGATAGGTACTTTTCAATATTTTTTTTATGAACAAAATGTTTTCTGGAAGAGTGTTCGCGGCATTTGGATTCATGGATCTATGGAAATTTTTGCTATGGTAATAGAAGCTGCCTGCGGATTTATTTTAGGCGCTTCCATGCTTTTTCCGAAAACTTTTTCAAGGATAAATTCTTTTAAAATGGGCTTTAAAAACAGTTTTAAAATATTCTTAAGCACTCTGCCTTTTACAATTAGTGCAGGATTCCTTGAAGGTTTTATTACCCGCTACTCCATAGATATGCCAAACTGGCTTAGTATTTTTATCATCCTTTTTACTTTATGTGCTATTTCCTTTTATTATTTGGTTTATCCTTTTATTGTTCACAAAAAAATACAACAAGCATCTGCTAAATTGAATTAACGAAAACCAATAATGAATAAATTTTTACTTGTTTTATATTCTCTTTTTTGCTTTGGAGTTTCCACTGCCCAGGATACTTTGGTAAACCAGGAGCCTCCAAAAGTTAATACTATTAAATATTCCGAAGCTGATATTTATGTAGATTCTGATACTATTAAAAACCAGACATTTCAGAAAAATTTCAAAAAAAAATATTCGGACAACGATTTTGTATATGAACCAAAAGCTCCTGAAAAAAATTGGTGGGATCATTTCAAAGAATGGCTGGCAAGCTTATTTAGAAGAATGTTCACTTTTAAGGATCCACAGGCTTCGCTTAATTTTGTTGCTGTTTTATTAAAAGTAATAGCAGTCCTGATTATTATTTTCGTTATTTATCTAATCGTCAAAGCACTGATTAACAGAGAAGGCCAATGGATTTTCGGTAAAGATGCCAAACAAAAAACAATTCATTATTCAGATATTGAAAAAAACATTCATCTTCTGGATTTCGAAAAACTTATTAAAGAAAGCATTCAGGCCGGAGAAAAGCGAATTGCGATTCGGTACTATTATCTTTGGTTATTAAAGATTATGGCGAGAAATCGTTACATCGAATGGGATATTGAAAAAACTAATTCGGATTATTTGTACGAACTTAAAAAACCTGCTCACAAAGAAGAATTTACCTATTTATCATACTTGTATAATTACATCTGGTATGGAGAATTTGAAATTGATGAAGCTGCTTTTATTAAAGCCGAAAACCAATTCAAGAAATCCTTAAAAACCTTTAGCCATGAATAAATCCATCAAAATTTACATCGCTATCCTGGTTTTTATTTTTGCCTTAATTTTGATTGCCGGTAATGATACTTCTAAAGAAATTGACTGGACTCCCACCTATTCTGTAAATGATAAAATTCCGCTTGGGTTACATGTTTTCGATAAGGAAATCAACGGGCTTTTAAAAAACCAAAAAATAGAAAGAATATCAGCATTAACACCGTATGAATTTCTTGATTCTAAATATGTACCTGATACAATTGTAGGCACTTACAAAATAAAAGGAACTTTTTTAAATATCACAGAATTTGCTTCGATTGACGATCAGTCCATGAAAGAGCTTTTTTATTTTGTATCGCATGGAAATAGTGTTTTTTTAAGTATGAAGACTTTTCCACAGCCGCTTTTAGACAGCTTAAAAATTGATTTCAGAACCGATTTTCAGTATTCTGACAGTACTTCAATCTGGATGGCCAATAAAAATATAAGCTCAAAAAAATTCCATCTTGTTGAAGGAATGGGAAATTATTATTTCTCTAAAATTGATACTGCAAGTACTACTGTTTTGGGGTATCAGGCAAATGCAAAAAATAAAAAACATATCAATTTTATAAAAGTCCCCTATTCAAACGGTTACTTTTATTTGCATACTCAGCCTGCTGCTTTTTCTAACTTTCACTTATTAAAAGACAATCATTATCAATATGCTGAAAAGGTTCTTTCTTATGTTCCAAAAGGAAATGTTTATTGGTATACAAAAGGGCAAAACAGCGAATCAATTTCAGATTCACCTTTGCGCTATATTTTAAGTCAGCCGGCATTAAAATGGGCTTTATATTTATCTTTAATCGGAATATTGATTTTTATCCTTTTTAATGCCAAACGAAAACAGAGAATAGTTCCCATATTAACTCCATTGCCTAACTTAACTGTTGAATTTACCAAAACTATTGGAAATTTATACTTTCAGGAAGGAGATCATGATAATATTATTGACAAAAAAATTATTTATTTTCTGGAAAAAATCAGAAATGAATATTTAATCGATACTACAAATCTCAATGATGACTTTATTAAAAAATTACATAACAAATCCAGAAAAGATGAAAATGATATTCGGGACCTTATATTTTTAATCAATGAACATCGAAAAAGTTATCACGGAAGCCTCGAAGAAGATTTAATCCGAATTAATAATGCGATCGAGAAAATTTTACACTAATATTTTTTAACAGAAATTCATTCAAAAGAAAAACATACCAAACATGGACGATATCAATACAACAGAAAGCGAAATCACAAACGAGAATGTAAATTTTGAAACCAGACTTAATCTGGCACCGCTTTTAGAACACGTTAACAGCATTAAAAAAGAACTGGAAACAGTAATTGTAGGTCAGCATAAAATGATCGATCAGCTTTTAGTTGCTATTTTATCAAACGGACACGTTTTATTGGAAGGTGTTCCCGGAGTTGCCAAAACCATTACAGCCAAATTATTATCGAAAACGCTTAACATTGGATTTAGTCGAATTCAGTTTACACCTGATTTAATGCCTTCGGATATTTTAGGAACATCGATTTTTAATTTAAAAAGTTCCGAATTCGAATTCAAGCAAGGCCCGATTTTCTCGAATTTGATTTTAATTGATGAAATTAACCGTGCTCCTGCCAAAACACAAGCTGCACTTTTTGAAGTAATGGAAGAACGCCAAATAACAATTGACGGTTCAGCCTTTCAGCTTGAAACTCCATTTTTAGTTATCGCTACACAAAACCCTATTGAACAGGAAGGAACTTATCGTTTACCTGAAGCACAATTAGACCGTTTTTTATTCAAGATATCTATTGATTATCCAAAATTAGACGAAGAAATCCTGATTATCCAGAGAGAACATGTATTACAGGACCACGGAAAGCTGGAAGCCATTAAAACGATATTATCATCTGAAGAGATAAAAGCATATCAGACTTTGATCAAACAAATCAGGGTAGAGCAAAATTTATTGGAATACATTGCCCGAATTGTGGTGAATACCCGCGAAAATGCTTTTTTATATTTAGGAGCTTCTCCTCGTGCATCAATCGCAATTCTAAATGCAGCTAAAGGTTTCGCCGCAATTAAAGGCCGCGATTTTGTAACTCCTGAAGATATTAAGGAAGCTGCTGTACCGGTTTTACAACACCGTGTGATTGTTGCTCCTGAACGTGAAATGGAAGGAATTACAAGCTCTGAAATCATTAAACAGATAATTGAAGCAGTAGAAATTCCGCGATAATAAATAGTTCATAATTGATTGTTAATTCGAAATACTAAATTTTAAATGAGATTATTTAAACTGCTCTTTGGGTTCTTTATTGGAATTTCTTTGGTTAGTTTTATCCCAATCGAAAATGCAAATACGACTATTAATTTTGATGGCGATAAGCAGCGGCTCGAAACGTTGATAAGAAGAGCTTATGAATGGATTGAGACTAAAAAAACGCAATCTGACTTTGATGTTGTTGCAAACAAAAAAGGTGATAAATATGTTGGATTAAATTTGAAAACGCACAATAAAATAGTTGAAGAACTTAAAAAGTCTAACTTTTTTTCGAAACAATTTATTGAGAATTATAATAAAATAGGATTGAAAATTGGTGACAATCTTAAAACGAACAAAGCTGAATACTTTGTGGGAGAGCTTCCTCCATATGGTAATGACAGCGACCCTTGGTGTAATTGTCAGGACTTTCCGGATGCGTTCTGGAAAACCATGAAAATAAACAACCTGAAAATTGAAAATGACAAGGCAACTTTTTACTGGGCATGGACAGAATGGAAAGAAAGTCCAAAATATAGAGTAACAACAGTGAATGAAAATGGAATATGGAAAATAGCTGTTTTAGATGGATTTGATTATAAAAGCTTTACTAAAATATAGTAAAAATACCTTTAACCTTAATTCTTAATTAAATTGAAATTCATAAAAAGTCTATATCTCAATAATTTCTTTTTCTACGTGCTTTTAGGCATCGTGGGACTATTTGTTTGTGCTTTCATTTTCCCGAATTTATACAACGGAGTCTGGTTTGTTATTTTAATACTGATCACTTTTCTCGCATTGGATATCTTAATTTTATATATCACCCAAACCGGAATTGAAGCTTCAAGAGATATGCCTGAAAAACTTTCGAATGGCGATTTAAATCCGATAAGCATTTCGATAAAAAATCATTATACTTTCCCAATTTTAATTAAGGTTATTGACGAGATTCCGTTTCAGTTTCAGGTACGTGATTTTAAAATAGTGAAAACCATTAAAGCTTCTGCACAGGATAAAATTGGGTACGATTTGCGTCCAACAGAGCGTGGTGAATATTATTTTGGAAACTTAAATATTTACGTTTCATCACCCTTAAAATTAATTTCGAGAAGATTTACTTTTGATAAAGATAAAATGGTACCAACGTATCCTTCTTATATTCAATTGAGAAAATATGATTTACTGGCTTTTTCAAATAATCTATTTCAATACGGAATCAAGAAAATCCGCCGAATTGGCCATACAATGGAATTTGAGCAAATTAAAGAATATGTTCAGGGCGATGATCTTCGAACTTTAAACTGGAAAGCTACAGCAAAGAAAAATGCGTTAATGGTTAACCAGTTTCAGGACGAAAAATCACAATCGGTTTATTTAGCCATTGACAAAGGCCGTGTAATGCAAATGCCTTTTAATGGCTTGAGTTTGCTGGATTATGCCATTAATTCGACTTTGGTTTTAGCCAATGTCATTTTGAAAAAACAGGACAAAGCCGGAATTTTTGCCTTCTCCAAAAAAGTAGAAAACCGTGTTTTTGCTGAAAAGAGAGGTTCGCAAATGCAAAAAATCCTCGAAACTTTATACAACATCAAAACTGACTTTTTTGAAAGCGATTACAGCCGTTTGTATGTAGATGTTAAGAAAAATATCAACCAGCGCAGCCTGATTATTTTGTACACCAATTTTGAAACCATGGACGGATTAAAAAGACAATTACCATATTTAAAAGGAATTGCAAAAAGTCATTTATTAGTGGTTGTTTTCTTCAGCAACACAGAACTGAACGAAATTATCAATAAAAAAACCGACACCATCCAGGAAGTATATGACAAAGTAATTGCCGAAAAATTCATGTTCGAAAAACGTTTGATTGCCAATGAGCTGAAAAAATACGGAATCCATTCGGTTCTGACTCAGCCTGAGAATCTGACTTTGGATGCCATTAATAAATATTTGGAGATTAAATCCAGGGGGATTTTGTAGAATTATATTAACGAATCAATTTAAAAATGGAAAATTTTTTTTTAACCCTATTTCTTCTTACAGGCTTTTTATTCCGTGCACAAAAAACTGAGACCATAACAATTCCCAAAGGAGTGGTTTATAATTATTCTAGCCCTAAGGTTGTTGAAAAAGCAAAAAAAATAATAAGTGATAACCTATCTGACAACAATGATTATAAAATACTACAAAACAATCTTATTATTGGCCCCGAATTGTGGAAAAGGCTCAAGGACAATGAAAAAATCCAAAATATAAAGCAAGGGAAAGTACAATTTCATGTTGATAATTTAATCCTGGACGGGAAAATGAGTCAGGATATTAATGATTCTAAAATAATATGGGATGAATTTAAGAATGAAGTTTCTCATGATTACAAAATTAGAAAAGCTAATGAAGATGAATTGAAATATTATTGGTCTGTAATATCATTTGACATTGATGAACCTTTGTTAATAGTTGAGACTAAAGAACATAATTATATTTTAAACTTATTAAAAAAAGATTTAAAATTACTTTGGCTAGACGAAGCACCAAAACCAGATAATAACATCCAAAAAAATGATGTCAAGAAATATCAAAATGGAAAAGAAATTGATTCTGTTTCTAAAGGAATAAAAGAAACTGCTCTGGAAAAGGTTATTCTTTTAAGTTCTGATCAGGAATTAAACACAAACAGCTCTTTTGAAGATATTGAACTGATAATAAAAAAAACAGATGAAATATTTAATGAGCTTTTTAAAAGCTCCATGAAATCTGGCAAAATAATGGTTGAATTTGAGTTAAAAAAGAAAAAAAACGAAATAACTTATGCTGTTAAAGATGATCTGGATCTGGATATTATGAAAATATTTGAGCAAAGAGTAAACAGTGAGAAATATCCAAATTCAAAAAAAGATCCTGTCAAAATTCGTTTAATTTATAAAGTAAATTCTTTTAATGATTCAGAATAACTAATTATCCCTTAAAAATTTAAACCCTTGTGGGAAAAAATCTTTGCAGCTTTGCTATTCTTAATCTTTATATCTCTTTCAAAAAATCTAAGTACCTTAGCGCCTCAGAAACTTAGTCGCTTAAACAATGAAACAAATTACTTCAATCCAGAATCCGTTTATAAAATCGCTTGTTTTATTGCAGGAAAAAGCAAAAGCCCGTAGACAAACCGGTACATTTTTGATTGAAGGATTACGTGAAATTTCATTAGCTCAAAAAGGAGGTTACGAAATAGAAACTGTTTTATTTTTACCTGAACTGGTTACTGAAAATCAAATTGAAAAACTGGTTTCAGCATCGGTTCAGTTAATCGAAATCAACAAAGAAGTATATCAAAAACTGGCTTATCGGGATACGACAGAAGGAATTCTGGCTGTAGCCAAAGCCAAGTCATTGCAATTATCAGATTTAAAGTTATCCGAAAATCCGTTGATTCTAGTGGCAGAAGCTCCTGAAAAACCTGGAAATATCGGTGCCCTTTTACGTACTGCCGATGCTGCCAATCTGGATGCGGTTTTAATTGCCAATCCAAAAAGCGATTTATACAACCCTAATATTGTGCGTTCCAGCGTTGGCTGCTTGTTTACCAATCAGATTGCAACGGGAACTACCTTAGAAATTATTACTTTTTTAAAAGAGAAAAAAATCGATTTTTATTGCGCTACTTTACAAAATTCAACCTCCTATCATACACAGGATTTTACCACTCCAACTGCTTTGGTTGTAGGTACCGAAGCGACAGGATTAACTCAGGAATGGCGTGATGCTGCAACTCAAAATATTATTATCCCGATGCAGGGCGAAATTGACAGTATGAATGTTTCGGTAGCTGCTGCTATTTTAATTTTTGAAGCTAAAAGACAGAGAGGGTTTTAGTTGTTAGTTTGAAAATTAAAAGTCTGCGACTTTTTTTTACTGTTTCCAAACAATTTTTATTGTCTTTTTATAAACTTTCAGAATAAAACTAAGCGAAATTTACATCACTGCCTCCGCTCGATTTACATCTATATTTACCTTCCAAAACTTAAAGTTTAAAATCTAAAATCAGCAATATATTCCCTTGCGTATATTCAAAGTAATCCTTATTTTTAAGAATTGAACCATGCCGTTATGACAGAAATAGATATTGAAAAAGAAAACAAAGCAATTGCACAAGAGTACAAAGAATTACTTCGAATCAGTTATCAGACTTTAAGCCCTACAGATAAAAAGTTAATTCGAAAAGCTTTTGACGTAGCCGTTGATGCCCATAAAGAACAAAGACGTAAATCAGGTGAAGCATATATCTTTCATCCTATTGCAGTTGCGAAAATTGTAGCCTCAGAAATTGGTCTGGGAGCCACTTCTATTGCTGCGGCCTTATTGCACGATGTTGTTGAAGATACGCCAATAACAGTTGAAGACATTGAACGTTTATTCAACCCGAAAGTAGCACAATTGGTCGAAGGATTAACTAAGATTTCAATGGTTCAAAAAGATCTGAATGCATCAATGCAGGCAGAAAATTTCAGAAAAATGATTCTGACCCTGAACGATGATGTACGTGTTATTTTGATTAAACTAGCCGATCGTCTTCACAACATGCAGACTATGGAGTCAATGGTTGAGTACAAACAGACCAAAATTGCTTCTGAAACTTTATACATTTATGCACCTCTCGCACACCGTTTGGGACTCTATAATATTAAAACCAAATTGGAAGATTTAGGCTTAAAATATACTGAACCTGCTGTTTACGAAGATATCGTAAGCAAAATAAGAGAAACTAAAGAAGAACAAGACGCCTATATTAAAGATATTTCGGATGTCTTGAAAAAATCTTTAGATGCAGAAAATATCGATTATATTATAAAAGGAAGACCAAAATCAATTTATTCTATTCGTCGCAAAATGCGTTCACAAAATGTGAGTTTTGATGAAGTTTATGACAAGTTTGCGCTTAGAATTGTCTATAAATGTGATTCTCACGACGAAAAATTTATTGCCTGGAAAATCTATTCCATCGTAACAGATCATTACAGACCCAGCCCGAGTCGTTTACGTGACTGGATATCATCACCAAAATCAACCGGTTACGAAGCTTTGCACATTACCGTTATGGGGCCAAAAGGCCGCTGGGTTGAAGTTCAGGTACGAAGTGAACGTATGGATGAAATTGCCGAAAAAGGATATGCTGCACATTACAAATACAAAAACGGTGCATCTGAAGAAAGCGGCCTGGATGTCTGGCTGAATTTACTTCGTGAAGCTTTGGAAAATCCCGAAACTAATGCAGTAGATTTTGTGGAAGATTTTAAAATGAACCTGTATTCACAGGAAATTTTTGTCTTTACCCCAAAAGGAGAAATCAAATCATTACCTAAAGGGGCAACTTCTCTGGATTTTGCTTTTAGCATCCACTCTGAAATTGGAATCAAAACAAGAGGAACTCGTGTAAATGGCCGTTTAGTTCCTTTAAATCACGAACTAAAAAGTGGTGATCAGGTTGAAGTCATTACTTCAGCAAATCAAAAACCAACTATAAACTGGTTAGATTATGTAACAACTTCAAGAGCGAAGAATAAAATTAAAAACGTTCTAAACGAGAATACGAAAAAAATTGCCGAAGAAGGAAAAGAATTACTTACCCGAAAACTAAAGCACTTAAAAATCACTATTAATGAACAGGTTACAAACGAATTAGTTAATTTTTTCAGACTTAAAACAAGTTTAGATTTATTTTATCGTGTTGGAATTGGCGCCATTGAAAATCAGCAGTTAAAAGATTACGCCGCACAAAAGAGCAATACGATTATCAATTTCTTTAAAAATAAAATCAAAAGAAATAAAGATACGGCTGCCGAAGATATCCATAAGCCAGTTATTAGCAGTAATTATGACATGCTCGTTTTTGGAACCGAACATGACAAACTAGACTACAAACTTTCGCAATGCTGTAACCCAATTCCCGGCGATGATGTTTTTGGTTTTGTAACGATAAATGAAGGAATCAAAGTACATAAAAAAGATTGCCCAAATGCTATCGGAATGCAGTCAAATTATGCTTATCGGATCATGAGCGCAAAATGGATAGACTCTTCTCAGGAAGAATTTAAAGCCATTATCAATATTACAGGTATGGATGTTTTGGGTTTAACCAATCAGCTTACTAAAGTAATTTCGAATAATATGAGCGTGAATATTCAGAGTATTTCGCTTAGTACTGATGCCGGAATTTTTCATGGCCAGGTTGCTGTAATTGTAAAAAACAATACTATTTTGAAGAAAATGATCAGTGCAATTAAGAAAATTGACGGTGTAGATAAAGTAACCAGAGAATACAGAACCTAACTTTTTAACCTATCTCTAAGGGTTTTGTAACGAAACTTTAAACCCGAAACTTTTATTCATTAAAAATAAAAAATTATCTTTGCAGGATATGACACTCATTTCAACTGACAACACTAAGAATCAAGAAATTGTAAAAAATGTTTTTACAATGTATCTTGAACAAAAAGGGCATCGAAAAACTCCTGAGCGTTATGCTATACTTCAGGAAATTTACGACAGCGAAGAGCATTTTGATATAGAAAACCTTTATATCAAAATGAAAAATAAAAACTATCGTGTAAGTAGAGCAACTTTGTACAACACGATTGAGCTATTACTAGACTGCGCTTTGGTTAGAAAACATCAATTTGGGCAAAATCAGGCTTATTACGAGAAATCTTATTTCGACAAACAGCACGATCACATTATCATGACTGATTCCGGAGAAGTAATTGAATTTTGTGATCCAAGAATTCAAACCATCAAAAAAACAATCGAAGAAATATTTGACATTGAGATTACTAATCACTCATTGTATTTCTACGGAAACAAAAAACAAAATCAATAATCCGGAAAGGGAATTATTCAAAAAATAAAAAAAGAAAATTAACTACATTAATCAGTAGGACGACTCAGCTTGTCCCAACGCAAATTAAAAAAGAATGACCGTAGATTTATTACTAGGATTACAATGGGGAGATGAAGGTAAAGGAAAAATTGTTGATGTACTTACCTCAAATTATGATATTATCGCACGTTTTCAAGGAGGACCAAACGCAGGACATACATTAGAATTTGACGGAATTAAACACGTACTTAGAACCATTCCTTCAGGAATTTTTCATAAAGATTCAGTAAATATCATCGGAAATGGAGTTGTAATTGACCCGGTAGTTTTTCAAAAAGAAATTGAAGGTTTAGAGAAATTTAACCTTGATATCAAAAGCAAATTAATCATTTCAAGAAAAGCACATTTAATTTTACCTACTCACCGTTTACTTGACGCAGCTTCTGAAGCATCAAAAGGTAAAGCAAAAATTGGTTCTACCCTTAAAGGAATTGGACCAACTTACATGGATAAAACAGGTAGAAATGGTTTACGTGTTGGAGACATCGAATTAGAAGATTTCAAAGAGCGCTACAGAGCTTTGGCTGACAAGCACGAAGCAATGATTGCCTTTTATGATGTTGCTATTCAGTATAATTTAGCTGAATTAGAAAAAGAATTCTTTGAAGCTATTGAAGAACTTAAAAAATTAGATTTTATTGATAGTGAAGAGTATATGCATCAGGCTCAAAAAGCTGGTAAATCTATTCTTTGCGAAGGTGCCCAGGGATCATTGTTAGATGTAGATTTTGGAACTTATCCATTCGTAACTTCATCAAACACAACGGCTGCAGGAGCTTGTACAGGTTTAGGAATTGCTCCTAACAAAATCAAAGAAGTTTACGGAATTTTCAAAGCTTATGTTACACGTGTTGGCAGCGGACCTTTCCCAACTGAACTTTTTGACGAAGTTGGTGCTACAATGGCAAGAGTTGGTAACGAATTTGGTTCTGTTACAGGAAGACAAAGACGTTGTGGATGGTTAGACTTAGTCGCATTAAAATATGCTGTTCAGGTTAACGGAGTTACGCAGTTAATGATGATGAAAGGCGATGTACTTTCTGGTTTTGAAACTCTTAAAGTTTGTACAGAATACAACTATAAAGGACAAAATATTTCTCACTTCCCTTATAATATTGAACCGGAAAATGTTACTCCGGTTTACAAAGAATTTAAAGGATGGAAAGCTGACCTAACAGGATTGACAACTTATAATCAATTACCTATTGAGCTAAAAGAATACATTGAGTTTATTGAAAAAGAAATCGAAGTACCAATCAAAATTGTGTCGGTTGGACCAGACAGAAAGCAAACAATAACAAAATAATACTTTAAACGCTCTGATAATCAGAGCGTTTTTTTTTATACAATAAATTATTTCATTTATGAAAAATCCAGAAGTTCAAATTAAAGAAACTAAATTACTCTCAGACAATTGGTACATCTTAAATCGGGTTACTTTTGACTACAAGAAAGAAAACGGAGTACATGAAATACATACGCGTGAGGTTTATGACCGTGGCAATGGCGCTGGAATCTTATTATATAATTCGACAAAAAAAACAGTCATTTTAACTCGTCAGTTTCGTTTACCTACTTTCCTTAACGGAAATAAGAACGGTATGATGATCGAGGTATGTGCCGGACTTTTGGATCAGGATAATCCCGAAAATGCAATTATTCGTGAAACAGAAGAAGAAACAGGTTATCGTATTTCTAAAGTTCAAAAAGTTTTAGAAACCTACATGTCTCCAGGCGCTGTTACAGAAATTCTATATCTTTTTGTTGGTGAATATGATGAAAGTATGAAAGTAAGCGAAGGTGGTGGTTTAGATGCTGAACAGGAAAATATTGAAGTCCTTGAATATACGTTTGAAGAAGCTTATGATATGATTGAATCTGGTGAAATTTCAGATGCCAAAACTATTATGTTATTGCAGCATGCAAAAATAAAAGGATTGATTTAAACTTTTTGATTTAGAATATATTATTTTAGATAGCACAAATTAAGATAAAAACTCTAAATGAAATTACCTAAATACGTAACTAAAATTCTTAAAATACTATTGGCTATTTTTATAATAATAAATAGTATTGCTTTTTTTCATGCTTATAAATTCACTCACTTTTCGAACAGCAAGGCTAAAAAAACGAAGAGTCCAGAAGAACTATCTTCACTTGACAAAGCTAAAATTGTATTTTTTGGGGTTAATAATCCCAAACCTAAGAATAAAAAATTCCCATCCCAAAAGCACCAAACTGTAAAGTTAAAAAGCAACAAAGAGATTGAATGCTGGTTAATTAAAATTGAAAAATCAAAAGGAACAGTCATATTATTTCACGGTTATGGCGGCGAAAAATCGCAGCTGATTGAAAAATCAGATGAATTTATAAAATTAGGTTTTAGTACTATGCTGGTTGACTTTATGGGAAGCGGAAATTCCGAAGGAAACCAAACCACAATTGGTTATAAAGAATCAGAACAAGTTAAGACTGCCTTTGATTATATAAACCAAACCGGAGAAAAAAACATTTTATTGTTTGGTACTTCTATGGGAGCTGTCGCTATAATGAAATCTATTAATGATTACCGGATAAAACCAAAAGGAATCATACTCGAATGTCCATTTGGCTCAATGTACCAAACTGTCCTTGCGAGATTTAGAAGAGTAAACGCACCAACTTTCGTTATACCCAGAATATTACTTTTTTGGGGAGGTGTACAAAATGGATTTTGGGGATTTGCACACAATCCAACAACATATGCAAAAAGCATCACTTGCCCAACCTTATTATTGTATGGGGAAAAAGATAAAAGCGTAAGCCGAAAAGAAATAGATGAAATTTACACCAACCTAAAAGGCCCTAAAAAGCTCACTATTTACAAAAATACAGGGCATGAAAATTATTTGATTAAAAATAAAATTGAGTGGATACAAAATATCAACGAATTTTTAAAAAAAACGATAAATTAATTATTCAACACTATAAGAACGAAGCGATTCAAATTGATTTTATCTTTATTCTGAATATTTTATACTGCAATAATTTCAATTGACTAAAGCTATATTAAGCTTAATATTAATGATGATCCTTTATTTATGGAAAGCTTCTGTACCGGAAGTTCTTTCGCGTAAAATTTGAAATAACAGAATAATAATGAAAATCAAATAAACTATCCTAAAAATTATGTAAGCTGCATTCCGGTCTGTATTTGTAATTTTAATTATCTAAAATTACGACCTATGAAAAAGTTATACTACGCAGCAAACGCCCTACTATTATTATTGTTAACTTTATTGGTTTCTTGCAAAAAAAGTGACACAGTTACAATTACAGAAAATAAAAAACCGAAAAAAACAATTGAATACAAGAAACCAAAATCTGTTTCTTACCTACTTCAAAACACAAAAGAGTGGCTTAAAAACAATGAAGCCGACAGTAGTAAAATGAATATCCTGTACGCTTTAAACAGAACTGATAAAACTAATTTAAAAAAATTAGATTCTGTAGTGGTTCCGGTAGATTTTAGTGGCGATTTGGTTTACTATCTTCCATTCCCCTTACATGTTAAGGCTCTGGAAGGAATTTCTAAAATTATTATTTTTTCATATCCTACGCAAACTTTTGCAGCTTATGCAAATGGTGAATTAGTACATACAGGCCCAACAAATATGGGAAGAAAAAATGATCCTACTCCAACCGGATTATTTTTTACCAATTGGAAAGCCGAGCAAACAACCAGCACCTTCAATGACGAATGGGACTTAAAATGGAATTTCAATATCGAAAATAAACTTGGCGTTGGTTTTCACCAATACGAATTACCAGGTTATCCAGCCTCACACTCATGTCTTCGTTTATTGGAAAAGGATGCTAAATACCTTTACAAATTTGCTGATGAATGGATTTTAAAAGACAAAGAAAATGTAAAAGTAAAAGGAACTCCTGTAATTGTTTTCGGAAGTTATGATTTTGGCGGCCCAAAACCTTGGCTGCAATTAGCTACTAATCCCAAAGCTTTGAATATTTCTGAAGCTGAAATTAAAAAGCAGACACAACCTTTTATCCAAGAAATTTTAGAAAATCAAACTGTAAGAGAAACGGAAAAGAAAACAACCTCTCTTTAAATGTGTTTAATTAAAAAAGATTCCCTTTAAAAAAAATTTAACCATTACTATTCATTTGTATTTTCACTGAGTTATTTTAATTTGCTATTTTCGTTTAATAATCTAAAATTTTAAATATAAAATGTCGCAAAAATTAATCTTTCTATTTCTACTGTCAAGCGCTTTTTCATTTGGACAAACTAAAATAAATTCAAAATCAGAAACTTATACCAGCCGAAAAGAACTTTATCAAATAAAATACAATCCTGATCATTGGATAAAAAATCCTGAATCTCAAAATTGGGATGTAGAATTTCATGATAAATACAACTTGATAAATGCCTATTTTATTGAATATGATTATTTTATTTCTGACAACAAACTTAAAAGTACAATTGAAGATGAGTATAAAGAGTTTGGAAAAATCAAAAATTTAAAAATTTATAAAAAAACAATAAATAATCTTGAAGTAAATTATTTTACCTGTGAATTAAACTACAACAGTTATTTATATAAATACCAAGGTTTTATTTACAATGGAAAAGGCGGTTCAATACAAATCCAATATGGAGCTCAGGCTGAAGCAATAGAGAAAAATCAAAGTATTATTGATGAATTAAATAATGGAATTTCAGCAATCAACTAAAGAAAAAGGCATAAGAATTAAAATCTTATGCCTTTTTTAATATCAAAAAGTAAAAATTTATCTTGAATAATTTGGAGCTTCTTTTGTAATGGTAACGTTGTGCGGATGACTTTCCGTAATTCCACTTGACGTAATTCTAACAAAACGTCCTGTTTCTTGTAAAGTAGGAATATCTTTAGAACCGCAATATCCCATTCCGGCACGAAGACCTCCTATAAACTGAAGCATACTTTCGTTTAACTCACCTTTATAAGGAACGCGACCTACAATTCCTTCCGGAACTAATTTTTTTACATCATCTTCAACATCCTGAAAATAACGATCTTTAGAGCCCGTTTGCATGGCTTCAACAGAACCCATACCACGGTAAGATTTGAATTTTCTTCCCTCAAAAATAATCGTTTCACCCGGTGATTCTTTTGTTCCTGCTAACAATGAACCTAACATTACACAGTCAGCGCCTGCAGCAATTGCTTTAGGAATATCTCCTGTGTAACGAATTCCACCATCTGCAATAACCGGAACTCCTGTGCCTTTTATTGCCGCTGCAACTTCAAGAACAGCTGAAAATTGAGGAAAACCAACACCTGCAACGATACGGGTAGTACAAATAGAACCAGGTCCAATTCCTACTTTTACACCGTCTGCACCATTTTCTACCAGATATTTAGCAGCTTCAGGAGTTGCGATGTTTCCAACAATAACATCTATCTGTGGAAATTTTGCTTTTATTTCTTTCAATGTATTTACCACTCCTTCAGTATGTCCGTGGGCAGTATCTATAATAATAGCATCCACTCCAGCAGCAACTAATGCTTCAGCTCTTTGAACCGCATCACCTGTAACTCCAATAGCTGCAGCCACTCTTAAACGTCCAAAAACATCTTTGTTAGCAATTGGTTTTTGAGTCAGTTTGGTAATATCTCTAAAAGTAATTAAACCAACTAATTCATTTTTAGCGTTTACAACTGGTAATTTTTCGATTTTGTGACCTTGCAAAACAACTTCAGCCTGCTCTAACGAAGTTCCTTCGGCAACAGTAACAAGGTTCGAACTTGTCATTACCTCAGCGATTGGCCTTGCACCGTTTTTTTCGAAACGTAAATCCCGATTTGTAACAATTCCTTTTAAGATTCTGTTTTCGTCTACTATTGGAATCCCTCCAATGCCAAATTCTTTCATAGCAGCTTTTGCATCGGCAATTGTAGAAGTCATTGGCAATGTTACCGGATCTAAAATCATTCCGGCTTCAGCACGCTTCACTTTTCTAACCTTCGCCGCTTGCTGTTCGATGGTCATATTTTTATGTAAAACTCCAATTCCGCCCTCTTGTGCCATAGCGATTGCCATTGCACTTTCGGTCACTGTATCCATAGCAGCAGATACGATTGGAACGTTTAATGTTATGTTTCTTGAGAATTTTGATTTGATACTCACTTCGCGTGGAAGCACATTCGAGTAGTTTGGTACTAATAATACATCATCGTAAGTTAAACCTTCACCGATGATCTTGGAGTTGTGTGCTATCATGTTGCAATTTGTAGTTGAATTGCGTGCAAATATAGTGAATAAATTGGAAACTTGTTCATTAACTTATTCAGATTTTTTTTTGACTCTAAAAGAAATCATTACCTTAATGCCCCAGCCCGGATCGAAATGGAAAGCCACGAAAGGTAAAAACACTTTTTTTTTCCAGGCTTTAAAAAGCGACCGGCGGAAGCTCTTTTAAGGACTTTGGAAAAAAGTGTTTTTGCCCGAGTGCTTGAAATGGAGAGCCGGAATAGCTTCAAAAATCTTAATGAAATTTACCAAATAGTTTAGAGGCTTCGTTATAAGCACTTTCAAAACTTAAAGAATTTAAATTGGTCGTTTTTTTATTAGCCGTAAAATATGAAATGAGTTTTTCTGTTGGCATATTACCCGTTAGTTTATCAGTTGCCATCGGACAACCACCAAAACCCTGAATAGCACCATCAAATCGTGTACAGCCTGCTTTATGTGCAGCATCAATTTTTTCAAACCAGCTATTAGGTGTTGTATGCAGATGTGCTCCGAACTCTATTTGAGGATATTTTGGAATTAAATGGGAGAAAAGATAAGTAATAACCTCTGGCGTTGAGCTTCCGACAGTATCTGAAAGAGACAGGATTTTCACACCCATTTTCGCTAATTTTTCTGTCCATTCCCCTACGATTTCAATATTCCAGGGATCTCCGTATGGATTTCCAAACCCCATGGACAGATAGGTTACTACTTCCTTATTTTTTTTATCAGCAATTTCAAAAATTTCTTCAAGTGTAACTAAAGACTGCACAATAGTTTTATGTGTATTTCGCATCTGAAAATTCTCTGAAATCGAAAAAGGAAATCCTAAATACCGAATGGCTTCATACTCAGAAGCAGCTGATGCACCCTGTGTATTGGCAATAATCGCCAAAAGTTTACTTGTTGTCTGAGATAAATCAAGCTGAGCCAAAACCTCAGCAGTGTCCTGCATTTGAGGTATCGCTTTAGAAGACACAAAACTTCCAAAATCTATTGTATCAAAACCCACCCTGAGTAAAGCCTGGATATAAGAAACTTTATTTTTGGTAGGAATAAATGTTTTGATACCTTGCATGGCATCACGTGGACATTCGATAATTTTGATTTCTTTACTCAAAGCTTGCTCTTTTGTAAAGGCTAAGTTAGGCTCTTTTTTAAAAAAATAAAAGTTATAATTTTCTTTATTTAAATATTCCTTTTTAAGGTAATAATTAAAAATATTACCAAAATACGTAATAAAACAAAATATTACACAAAAGCGTAATAATTAAAAACATTCCTTATATTTGTAATATTAACTTTATTTATTTTTAATTATATTTGATGTTATGACTAGCATAATTACAGGTGATATAATTGGCTCAAGACAACAAAAATCAAGACATTGGGTCGAAGACTTAAAAAAAATTCTAATTCAGTTTGGAGAAACACCTAGTCAATGGGAGGTTTACAGGGGCGACGAATTTCAAATTGAAGTTAAAAACCCGGAAGATGCTTTATTAACTGCTATTCTGTTAAAGGCTCATTTAAGAGCCATTAGATCTGATGCCAGAATGAGTATTGGTTTTGGAGATAAAACGCATAATGCCGAAAAAATATCCGAAAGCAACGGGGGCGCTTTTATACATTCGGGAGAACTTTTTGAAACTTTAAAAAAACAGAAAGTAACTCTGGCCATACGAACAGGTAATGTGGATATTGATGAAAAATTAAATCTAATGATACAATTGGCGTTGACTTTTATGGATAACTGGCTTGTACAATCAGCAGAATTTGTTGCTGTTGCAATAGAAAATCCAACGCTATCACAGGAAGAACTGGGGCAAAAATTGAGTATTAATCAAGCAGCTGTCAGCAGGAGACAAAAACGCGCTCAATTTGATTTGGTTATGAATTTAGACCGTTATTTCAGAACTCAGATAAAACAACTTACAGTCTCATGATTTTATTTACAAAACTACTTTTAGCACATTTATTAGGTGATTTTATATGGCAGCCCAATTCATGGGTGACCGACAAGGAAAATAAAAAGTATAAAAGTAAATTTTTATACTTTCATATTTTATTGCACGGGACTTTAGCAGCAATTTTGGCCGGAGAAATTCAGTTTATTCCATACGCTATTTTAATTGCAGTCACACATGGAATTATTGATTTAATCAAATTAAGTTTTCAAAAAAATAACACAAAACGCACTTGGTTTGTCACGGACCAAATTTTACACATATTGATTCTTATTTCGATTGTACTTTTATATAAGAACAAAAGTATTATCTTTTTTTGGAAGGAAAATAATTTTTGGATTTTGGCAACCGGAATATTATTGTTAACCAAACCTACTTCTATCTTTATTAAAACTATTATTTCTATTTGGAGTCCAGAAAGTCAGAACAGCAATCAGGATAATTCGCTTGCCAATGCAGGAAATTACATTGGCATACTAGAGCGTTTATTTGTATTCGGATTTATTTTAACAGGGCATTTTGAAGCCATCGGGTTTTTATTGGCTGCCAAATCTATTTTCAGGTTTGGAGATTTAAAAGAAGCCAAAGACCGAAAACTGACCGAATACGTAATGATTGGGACTCTAATAAGTTTTGGGATTTCAACAATCGTGGGATTGATTATTCAGTCACTTTTACAATTGCCTTAAAACTTTTTTATTAATCGCTTTTATCAAAGCAGGTCCTTCATAAATAAAACCTGTATATAATTGTACTAAACTGGCTCCTGCATTTAGTTTTTCAATCGCATCATCAGCAGAATGAATTCCTCCCACTCCAATAATCGGGAATGCTTTGTTGCTTTTTTCAGAAAGAAAACGAATTACTTCTGTAGAACGTTTCGTTAATGGCTTTCCGGACAAGCCTCCCATTTCAGATTTATTTTGCGATTGTAATCCGTCTCTTGAAATTGTTGTATTAGTGGCAATTACACCAGCAATCTGTGTAATCTTTACAATATCAATAATATCTAATAACTGCTCGTCTGTTAAATCCGGAGCAATTTTTAAAAGAATTGGTTTAACTTTTTGGCTGCTTGTTTTTTGCTTTTCAACATTTCTGTTTTGCAATGTCTGAAGCAAGGCTGTCAAAGGTTCTTTATCCTGTAAAGCCCTTAAGTTTGGGGTATTGGGAGAACTTACATTCACCACAAAATAATCTACGTGATCAAACAAAGCATCAAAACAAATGACATAATCGTCAACAGCATTTTCGTTTGGAGTTATTTTATTTTTTCCGATGTTTCCACCAATTAAAACTCCTGAATTCTTTTTTAAACGTTCAACTGCTTCCAAAACACCGCCGTTATTAAACCCCATTCGGTTAATAATTGCCTGATCTTCTTTTAATCTGAATAAACGTTTTTTTGGATTTCCTTCCTGACCCACAGGAGTTACAGTTCCTATTTCTATAAAACCAAAACCAAAATCCCCAAATTCTTTATAAAGTTTCGCATCTTTATCAAATCCTGCTGCAAGTCCAACCGGATTTTTGAATTTAATACCAAAAACTTCTCTTTCTAATCGGGCATCTTTTACTTCATAAATTGATTTGATAATCGATGTAACTCCCGGAATTTTTGAAATGAATTTGACAAATGAAAAAGTAAAGTAATGAACTTCTTCAGGATCAAAACAAAAAAGTATCGGGCGGATTATCAATTTATACATAAGAGTGTGTTATTATTTTTTTGGATGCAAATTTAGATATTAAACTTTAAAATGACTTCTTTTATACAAAACAAATTAGCTCAATTTTGTTGCCTCTCTTACCAAAAGTATCTGAAATTATATTAAGCAACAGAACTTGAATCAAAAAATCATACTAAAAACAAAAATCGAAAATATAAATTAAAGCTTTTCTCAAAATAAAATTTAACTTAACTCAACAACCCCTACACTCATAAAAATTAACACTATACACTAAATTAATGAAAACATAAATAAATATCACATACCAGACAATTTGGTTATTATCAAAAGAACAAATAAAAACATAACTAACCCTATAGAATAAATAGAATATTTTTGTAACTTTGATTATTTTATGTATTCAAGTTATACTTTTCAAATTCAAAGACTACCGTAATGAAAACTAAAACCTATTGGATTTTTGCTTTGCTAACAATATCCGTTATTTCTATTGCATATAGCTTCACAAAAACAATAATTCCTAAACCAAAATCCACAGCAATGGAGTGTTCCGAAACACCACACATATCTGCAGAATCATTATTTAAGCCAACCATTGAAAACAAAAACAAACCAACCGGCAAAACACCAAAAGGAATGGCATGGATTCCGGGAGGAGAATTTTCTATGGGCAGCAATGTAGAAGACGAAAGTTTATGCAGCATAAAAGGTGTTACCAAAGATGCTTCACCCATACACAGAGTGTATGTTGATGGATTTTACATGGATAAAACAGAAGTAACTAACGAACAATTTGAGGCATTCGTAAAAGCGACAGGATATATAACATTAGCTGAAAAAGAGCCTACTCATGAAGAATATCCTGATGCCCCTTTAGAAAATTTAATTGCCGGATCGGCAGTGTTTACTCCAACTCCTGCAAAAGTTGATTTGAATAATTACATGCAATGGTGGACTTATGTTAAAGGAGCAGATTGGAAACATCCTGAAGGCACCGGAAGCTCAATAAAAGGAAGAGAGAAATACCCTGTCGTTCAGGTTTCTTATGCCGATGCAGCTGCTTATGCAAAATGGGCAGGCAAAAGATTACCCACAGAAGCAGAATGGGAATTTGCAGCACGAGGAGGAAAAACCGGACAACTTTATGCCTGGGGAAACACGTTAAAACCAAAAGGGAAATTTCAGGCCAATATCTATCAGGGGAATTTCCCTGTAGAAAAAGGAGATAAAGGAGATGACGGCTACATAGGCATAGCTCCAACAGCGCAATTCGAACCAAATGGATATGGATTATATGATATTGGCGGAAATGTTTGGGAATGGACAAACGACTGGTATACGACTGACTATTATTCTATTTTAAGTAAAAGCGGGCAAACAATCAAAAATCCTCAGGGACCTGAAAAATCTTATGACCCTGCAGAACCAGATTTACCTAAAAAAGTACAACGCGGAGGATCCTTTTTATGCACAGACCAATATTGTACACGTTACATGGTAGGAACCAGAGGAAAAGGAGATTATCAGTCTCCCGCAAATCATATTGGATTCAGATGCGTGCAAAGCAATTAATAACACCATTTTAATAAGAAAGGATTCTATTCTCACCAATAGAATCCTTTCTTATTACTGATTATCAAACTCAATAATCCATCTTAAAAATTCTATCTTTGTTAAAAAATTAAAAAAATGCAACATATCATAGATCGCTTTATCAGTTATGTAACTATTGATACTGAATCAGACCCAAATTCACAAACTACACCAAGTACAGAAAAACAATGGAATCTTGCCAATAAATTAGTTGAAGAACTAAAAACAATTGGCTTACAGGATGTCACTATAGATGACAAAGCTTACATCATGGCCACTCTGCCAGGCAATGTTGATCATGAAGTTCCAACCATTGGATTTGTTTCGCATTTTGATACTTCTCCTGATTTTAGCGGAGCGAATGTAAAACCGCAGATTATTGAAAATTACGACGGAAAAGATATTGTTTTGAATGCTGAAAAAAACATCATTTTATCTCCAGATTACTTCAAGGATTTACTACAATATAAAGGACAGACTATCATCACAACTGACGGAACCACTTTGCTGGGTGCCGATGATAAAGCCGGAATTACAGAAATCGTTTCGGCAATGGAATATCTGATTCAGCATCCGGAAATTAAACACGGAAAAATCAGAATTGGTTTTACTCCTGATGAAGAAATAGGACGCGGAGCACATCATTTTGATGTAGAGAAATTCGGAGCGCAATGGGCATATACGATGGACGGAAGCCAAATTGGTGAATTGGAATATGAGAACTTTAACGCTGCGGGAGCCAAAATTACTTTTAAAGGAAAAAGCGTTCATCCAGGTTATGCGAAAGGAAAAATGATCAATTCGATGCTGATTGCGAATGATTTTATCAATGAACTTCCTAAAAGAGAAACACCACAGGAGACCAAAGGCTATGAAGGTTTTTTCCATGTTCATCATATAAAAGGAAATATTGAAGAAACCATTTTAGAATTAATTATCCGTGATCATAACAAGAAAAAGTTCGAAAAGCGAAAAGAATTAATTGAGAAGATTACCAAAAAATTCAATAAAAAATTCGCTAAACAATATGGCGAAGACATTGTAACTGCTGAAGTTAAAGATCAGTATTACAATATGAAAGAAAAAGTGCTTCCGGTAAAACATATTGTAGATATTGCAGAGAAAGCAATGCGTGAACTCAACATCAAACCAATCATCAAACCTATTCGCGGTGGAACTGACGGTTCTCAATTGTCATTTATGGGATTACCCTGCCCTAATATTTTTGCAGGCGGTCATAACTTTCACGGAAAATACGAATATGTTCCGGCAGAAAGTATTCAAAAGGCAACTGATGTTATTGTGAAAATTGCTGAATTAACAGCAATTCCAGGCATTTTTGATACACCTGAAAAACCTAAAGGAAGAAGATAATTTGGAATCAAAATCCGAAAATAAAGGCATTTGGAAATACGGAGATAAATGGGAAAAAGAACTACTTCTTCTCAAATCTATTATTGACAAAACAGAACTAACGGAGACCACAAAATGGGGCGGTCCGGTTTATGTTTATGAAAAGAAAAACGTAATTGGCCTTGGCGGATTTAAAGATTATTTTGCTATTTGGTTTTTCAACGGAGTTTTCCTGAAAGACGAAAAAAAGAAACTGATAAACGCTCAGGAGAATCTAACAAAATCTTTGCGTCAATGGCGTTTTACTTCGAAAGAAGAAATCAACGAAAAAGAAGTTTTAAAATATATTTTCGAGGCAATCCAAAACGAGAAGCTGGGAAAAGTAATCAAACCTTCCAAAAAAGAAGCTATTGTTTCGGAAATTCTGGATAAAGAAATGGCTCAGAATCCTGCTTTAAAAGAAGCCTTTCAGAAGTTTTCTCCTTACAAACAATACGAGTTTTTAGAATATATTGAAACCGCCAAACAGGAAAAAACTAAACTTTCCAGAATTGAAAAAGTGGTTCCTATGATATTGGCGAATGTTGGGCTGAATGATAAATACAGATAAACATTTAAAAAGTCCAATATTCTAATTCCAAAACTATTGCCTTTCTAAGCGAAGTCAAAGAAGCAAATTACACCTTGGTAAAAGTTTAAAACTTTTACCAAGGTTTTTTCATTCTGCTAGTCATTGCGAGAAACGAAGCAATCTCACACAGAAATTCCGCTAAGATTACTAAATTACTCATGGGCTCACTAAGCAAGATTGCTTCGTTTCTCGCAATGACACAAAAAATCCCAAACTCCAGTTTTAAAATTGGAATTTGGGATTTAATATTTTTTAGAATTTAAAAAAACTTAAGCCTTTTTAGCATTCAAAGCAGCGCTCATTTCCATTGAGATAGCAGAACGCTCTAATTTTAATTTTCCTGACATTGTTTCGATAACAACAGTAGTTTCTGCAAGTTCAACAACTTTACCGTGAAAACCACTTTTAGTAATTATTTTGTCACCTACTTTTAGGCTGCTTTCAAATTCTTTTTCGTTTTTTGCTCTTTTTTGCTGTGGTCTGATCATAAAGAAATAGATTACCACAAACATTAAAAGAAATGGCGCAAATTGACCTAACTGTCCCATAATTAAATTCTGTTTTTGATTTATATTTAATATTCTTTTTTGCTATTCGACTCCGCTCAGAGTGACATTGGAATTTGTTATTTGATTTTTATAATTTACTACAAATTACATCAATCCTCTTCCAACCTTAATCATTTTTTTATTAGCAGTAAGCTCTTTTACAAGATTATCTAAAATTCCGTTAATAAAAATACTGCTTTTTGGTGTAGAATATTCTTTTGCAATTTCTAAATATTCATTCAGCGTTACTTTTACCGGAATTGAAGGAAATTTCAAAAATTCACAAATTGCCATTTTCAGGATAATGGTATCGATTTCTGCGATTCTTTCGCTATCCCAGTTTGGCGTTTTATCATCGTATTCTTTTGCCAAAACTGATTCATTTAAAACGGTACGTCTGAACAAATCTTTTGCAAAGTCTTTATCTTCAACATCTTTATACAATTTTGGCACTCTGAAATCATCAGGATCTTCTGTTTTAATTGCCTTTAATTGTTTAATAATATGCGTATTTACAACAGGAATATCATCTACCCACGTTAATTTATCATCTTCCAGATATTCATACAATTTTTCATTCGGAACAATGATTTCTGAAAACAAATCGATTACAAATTGTCTGTCTTCTTCAAAAGTATTCACATTGTTGCTCATGTATTTTACATACAAATCGCTTGCTTTAATATCATTTAAAAGCAAAATGATATAATCGTCGTTTAAAGACCAATTGTTGATTTTACGATTTTCTAAAGCAATGCTAAGAGAATTGCTTTCGGCAAGAAGCTGAAAAATTTTGTTTTTGATAAATTTTTCGTTCGGATTACGTTCTGCAGCAGTTGCAAGATGTTTTTTACTTGAAAGATGTAAAAAGACGGACTCTTTTTTGCAAATTTCAATCAATGAAGAAAGCATTATAAGATATAAATCCTGAATATTGTCGATGCTGTAAAAAAGAAATTTTTCTTCTTTTTCCAGATTATCAGAACCGCTTTGATGCATTGCATAAATGGATTGCATGACTTTAACGCGTAAGTGTCTTCTATTTACCACCTTGTAAGAACTTTTAAAAATTAGTCTGCAAAAATAAGAATTAAAGAGTTTAAATTAAAATTTAATTCGATAAAAAAAGCCCTGAGAAACCAATTAAGTTTCAGCCTAAAAAAAAATCCCAGTTTCCAGTAACAGCTGCTATAGCAAACTGAAACTAAAAACTGAGACAGAGAATCAAACTATTGTTTAAAATTATTTTTTACTGTTTTCGATTTTTCTTTGATCGATACGATTTTGAGCAATTGTAAGCGCTGCTTTATGGGTTGTTAAACCGTTTTTGGCTGCAAAGTCGATAATTTCTAAAGTTGTATTATAGATATTTTCGGTTTTGCTCATGATTTCTGCTTTTCCATAATGCGCCAATTCGGCATAAACATTGATGATTCCGCCGGCATTGATTAAGAAATCAGGAGCATATAAAATCCCTCTTTCCTGCAATCTTGCACCGTGAACATTTTCATCTGCCAACTGATTGTTTGCTGCACCGGCAATTACTTTTGCTTTAATTTTTTCTATCGTAGCATCATTGATTGTTGCTCCCATTGCGCATGGTGCATAGATATCAACATCAGCAGTATATAAATCTTCGCCTGTATAAATAGATGCATTATATTTTTGAGCAACCTGATATAATTTTTCTTCATTTATATCAGTAACTGTTACCTGCGCTCCTTCTTTTGTTAAATATTCAACTAAAGTTTCACCCACATGTCCGATTCCCTGAACCAAAACTTTTTTACCGGCTAAAACATCAGAACCAAACTGACTTTTAGCAGCCGCTTTCATCCCTAAATAAACTCCGTAAGCTGTAACAGGTGAAGGATTTCCTGATCCGCCTCTTTCTTCAGAAATACCCGTAACATAAGGTGTTACATCTCTAACAGTGTCCATGTCTTTTGTTTCCATTCCAACATCTTCAGCTGTAATATATCTTCCGCTTAGAGAATGAACAAACTCACCAAACTTACGCATTAGTTCAGGCGTTTTCTGAGTTTTAGCATCACCAATAATAACCGCTTTACCTCCGCCAATATTAAGTCCGGTAATCGCAGATTTATAAGTCATTCCTCTTGAAAGACGCAAAACATCGTTTAGAGCTTCCCATTCAGTGTTGTAATTCCACATTCTGGTACCTCCCAAAGCTGGTCCCATAACCGAATTATGAATACCAATAATTGCTTTTAAACCTGTATCTTTGTCATTGCAAAATACAATTTGTTCGTGATCGTTAAAAGATAACTGACCAAAAACGGGATCCATTTTTTGAAGTTCCTTTCCAGTTGCGAAAGTTGCATCCATAGCGCTAGTATTATTTAGTTAAAATTATGAATTCGTCAAAAAGACAACTCAAACATACATAAAAAATACACATGTGCTAATTTTTAAACTTTAAATTAATAATTTTACAATATTATTGTTTTGATTAAATTGCAATTTATTATACTTTTAATTCATAATAATTCAAAAATTTAAATCAATACAACATCACATTTCTTAAAAAAATGAAAGAATTAAGCTATTTAAACAAATATTTCATTAAGTACAAATACAGTTTTTCTTTTGGAATTTTAATCACTATAATCGCACAAATATTTTTCTTATTTACTCCAAAACTGGTGAGTAAGTCTTTTGATACTATTGAAAAATTCTTAAAATTATCTGAAAGTGATCGGCAATCTTCGATTATTATCGGATATTATAAACAGGATTTAATACATAACGTTCTGTTAATCATAGGAAGTGCAATTGTTGCAGGATTTTTAACTTTTTTAATGCGCCAGACCTTAATTGTAATGTCGCGTCATATTGAATTTGATCTAAAAAATGAGGTTTTCAGTCAATATCAGAACCTCTCTCAAAATTTCTACAAACAAAACCGAACAGGAGATTTAATGAACCGTATCAGCGAAGACGTTTCAAAAGTTCGTATGTATGTTGGACCTGCAGTTATGTATACGATCAACACATTTATACGTTTTGCTATTGTTATACTATATATGTATAATGTTTCTCCGTTATTGACTTTATATACACTTCTCCCCCTGCCTCTTCTGTCGTATTGTATTTTTAAGCTGAGTTCTGAAATCAATAAACGCAGTACTACTTTTCAGCAGTATTTATCGAAAGTTTCGAGTTTTACTCAGGAAATATTTTCAGGCATCCGGGTTATTAAGGCATATTCATTAGAAAATCAGCACCAGAACAATATGATTGCTCTGTCTGACGAAAGCAAAAGCAAAAGTTTAAGCCTTGCGAGAGTTCAATCTTTGTTTGGTCCATTAATGATTGCTCTTATCGGAATCAGTAATCTGGTGGTAATTTATTTTGGAGGTATTATGTACATCAACGGAACAATTCCGAATATTGGAACTATTGCCGAATTTATTTTATATGTCAATATGCTGACCTGGCCTGTTGCTTCTTTAGGATGGGTTTCATCAATGGTTCAGGAGGCAGAGGCTTCTCAAAAACGTCTAAATGAGTTTTTGAAAATTGAGCCTGAAATCAAAAACAACAATCCTAATTCGTCAGATATTCAGGGTTCAATTACTTTTGAAAATGTAAGTTTTACTTATCAGGACACCAATATTGAGGCTTTAGAAAATGTAACGTTCACTGTTAAAAAAGGTGAAACACTGGCTATTTTGGGGAAGACGGGCTCAGGAAAATCCACTATCTTATCCTTAATTTCACGTTTGTACGATGTTACCGAAGGAAAAATTACGATTGATGGTAATGAAATCAGGACTTTAAATTTAAATGATTTACGAAACAACATCGGGATTGTACCTCAGGATGCCTTTTTATTTTCGGACACCATTAAAAACAATATCAAATTTGGCAATCAAAATGCAACTGATGAAGAAGTAATTGAAGCTGCAAAAAATGCTGTGGTTCACGATAATATCATAGCTTTCAATAAACAATACGAAACCATTTTAGGAGAAAGAGGTATTACGCTTTCCGGCGGACAAAAGCAGCGTGTTTCTATTGCACGTGCCATTATTAAAGACCCTGCTATTTTGCTCTTTGACGACTGCCTTTCTGCAGTTGATACTGAAACCGAAGAAACAATTTTGAACAATTTATTTGAAATTTGTAAAGACAAAACCACCATTATAGTTAGCCATCGTGTCTCTTCAGCCAAAAATGCTGACAAAATAATCATTCTGGAAGATGGCAAAATCATACAACAAGGTTCTCATAATCAATTAATAAATCAAGAGGGCTATTATGCATCGTTATATTTAAAACAACTTTCGGAAAAAGAATTACTTTAATTGTTGCGTAATAGATAATTTTTTATGATTTTTGATTACTATTAATTCCAAAAAATGATAGAACGTATTATGAGAGAAAATGACATGTTAGAAAAAGAAGAGATTTTTTCTAAAGTATTACGCGCCGGAAGAAGAACTTATTTCTTTGATGTGAGAGCAACAAAAGCTGACGATTATTATATTACAATTACCGAAAGCAAAAAATTTACTGAAGAAGACGGTTCTTTTCATTTTAAAAAACACAAAATTTACTTATATAAAGAAGATTTTAGTGCTTTTTCCGAAATACTGGAAGAAATGACTTCATATGTTTTGAACCACAAAGGCGAAGAAGTAATATCTGAAAGACACCAAAAAGATTTCAAAAAAGAATACAGCTCTGATAAACCTGAAGGGCAAAGATCGAGTTTTACAGATATTGATTTTGACGATATTTAATCCAATATAACTTTTTTAAAAAGTACGAGTCCAATTTGTTCTGCATTTTGGACTTTTTTTATATATTTAAATCAAAAACATCTCATCTTGAAAACATTAACCGCAAAACTACTTTATTGTTTATTATTTTCTCTCTGGGTAAGTTCAATATCGTACAGCCAAAAATCAGATTTAAATATTGAAAAAAAAATAGACAAGGTCATCAAAAATATGACTTTGGAACAAAAAATTGGTCAATTATGCCTGAAAGGAACCTCTAGCCGAAGCAAAGGATTATCTGAAGAATTAAAAAATGAAGTTCGGCTGGGACTGGTTGGAGCGATTCTAAATCTGACAGAGCCTAATCTTGTTCTTGAAATACAAAAAATTGCAGTAGAAGAAAGTCCAACACATATCCCTCTCTTGTTTGGCAGGGATGTCATTCACGGATATAAAACTATTTTCCCGATTCCATTAGGATTAGCAGCTTCCTGGGATATGGAATTGGTTGAAAAAACATCAAAAATCGCAGCTAACGAGTCCTATTCAAGATGCATAAACTGGACATACGCCCCAATGGTTGATATTGCAAGAGATACACGATGGGGAAGGATAGCAGAATCTCCGGGTGAAGATCCTTTATTAGCATCGAGATTGGGAGTTGCTTACATAAAAGGTTTTCAGGGCAATAATCCTTCTGTTCCTGGTCAAATTTTAGCTTGTGCAAAACATTTTGCAGCGTATGGTGCCGCTGAGGGAGGAAGGGATTACAATACGGTAAGCATCTCAGAATCCTTACTTCGAAATGTATATTTAAAACCTTTTGAGGCTGCAGCAAAATCAGGAGCTGCAACTTTTATGAGTTCTTTTAATGACCTTAATGGAATTCCGGCTTCGGGGAACCGTTTTTTACTCCAGAAAATTTTACGCGAAGAATGGAAATATGATGGTTTTGTTGTGAGTGACTGGAATTCGGTTACTGAAATGATTCCTCATGGTTATGCCGCCGATGAAAAAGAGGCGGCACTTAAATCTGCATCAGCCGGACTGGACATGGAAATGACCAGTTTATCGTATGCACATCACTTAAAAAACTTAATTTCTGAAAAAAAAATTTCCGAAAAGCAATTAGACGAAATGGTTCGTAATATTCTTAGAATAAAATTGAGAGCCGGGGTTTTTGAAAACCCATATTTTAAAGACCGTGAAAAATTTTCATTATTAAATGCAGAGGCTTTACAAACGGCCAGAACAGCTGCCAGTAAAAGCTGTGTTTTATTAAAAAATGAAAATGAAATTTTACCCTTAAAATCCAATCAAAAAGTAGCGGTTATAGGCCCATTAGCAGACGCACCCCGTGAACAATTAGGAACATGGACTTTTGATGGAAATAAGGAAAACTCCCAAACTCCATTAAAAGCATTACAGAATAGTTTTGGGCAAAATAATGTATTTTACGCATCAGGGCTTTCGCATAGCCGTTCATTATCCGAAGAAGGATTTGCATCAGCAATTGCAGAAGCTAAAAAATCAGATGCAATTTTATTTTTTGCAGGAGAAGAAGCTATTCTTTCCGGAGAAGCGCATTCAAGAGCCAATATTAATTTACCCGGCCTGCAGGAAAAATTAATAGCCGAATTACATAAAACAGGAAAACCAATCATATTAATATTAATGGCTGGAAGACCTATCACTTTAGGAGCCGTGCTGCCAAAAGTAAACGCTGTTATTATGGCTTGGCATCCTGGTACGATGGCTGGTCCTGCAATTTCTGACCTATTGCAGGGATTGACAAACCCATCAGGAAAATTACCGGTAACCTGGCCAAAAGAAGTAGGACAGATCCCTATCTATTATAATCACCCAAACACAGGAAGACCTGCAGACCCTAAAACTTTTGTAGCGATTCAGGACATTCCGGTCGAAGCATGGCAAAGTTCATTAGGGAATAATTCGCATTATCTTGATGCAGGTTATGAACCACAATTTCCTTTTGGATTTGGTTTGAGTTATACAAATTTTTCATATACCAATTTGAAAATCGAAAAATCGAATCTCAAAAACAATGATAGACTAACTGTATCTGCCGATATTACAAACATCGGAAACAAAACAGGAACAGAAACAGTTCAATTGTATGTACGTGATATTACAGGCAGCATTGTAAGGCCTGTTAGAGAGCTTAAAGACTTTTTACAAATCGAATTAAAACCAAAAGAATCTAGAACCATACAATTCTCTATTCCAGTTTCAGATCTTGCGTTTTATAATGATAAAATGGAATTCAAAACAGAATCTGGAGATTTCAAATTCTGGATAGCATCAAATGCAGAAAACGGTCTCGAAGGTGATTTTAAAGTTGAATAATTTATATTCTTAAAAAACAGCCTTTATTATTGAAATTTCTTCTTTTGCCCAAAAATCAGAGCATAAAACCAAAACGAATATTCAATATTATAACAGTGCAATAAAGTAAACGAATTAAAAAGAAAAGAAAAATAATATCTTAAATAAATCCACGGCAATGGAAACACAATTATTGATTTTACCAGGACTCGGAAACTCCGGAGATAAACACTGGCAAACCTTTTGGCATGAAAAATTTAAAAATTCTATTCGTTTAATTCAGGACAATTGGGATGAACCAGTTCTGGAAGACTGGATTAAACGCTTAAATGAAGAAGTTTCAAAAATTGAAAACCCGACAATTTTAGTAGCACATAGTCTCGCAGTTTCTTTGGTTTTACATTGGGCAGAAAGCAATTCTAATAAAAATATAATCGGAGCTTTATTGGTAGCTCCCGCAGATGTCGATTCGCCTGAACACACCCCAGATATTATTAGAAATTTTTCACCAATGCCACTTTATCAATTGCCTTTTCCTTCAATTGTAGTTGCAAGCGAAAATGATCCTTATGCTTCTTTTGAGAGAAAACAGTATTTTGCAAAAATGTGGGGCAGCGATTTTGTAAATGTGGGACAGCAGGGACACATTAACTCTGATTCTGATTTAAAATATTGGGAAGAGGGACAATTAATTTTGCAGAAGTTGATTGAAAAACTAAAGTGATTTTAGATTGAGAATTAACGATTTTTGATTTCAGATTTGATGTACCTAAATATTGTTTTTCAATTTTACGATGTTTTTTTTTAAATCTGAACTCAAAAATCGTTAATCAAAAATCAGCAATTATTTCAAATAAAACCTCTTAACTTAGCGATATTGATACTATCCTATTCGCAATCCATTTTCTATTTTAAAATCGGGAGCTAGTAAAATTACGTCTCCCTCCTCGCCTACAGCACCTAATACCAGACATTCGCTCATAAATTTCCCTATTTGCTTTTTAGGAAAATTTACAACAGCTACAATTTGCCTGTTAATCAAATCTTGCTTTTGATAACGTTTGGTAATTTGTGCCGATGATTTTCTAATACCTATTTCAGAACCAAAATCAATCGTCAATTGATAAGCCGGTTTTCTTGCTTCAGGAAAATCATTTATATTGATTATGGTTCCAACACGCATGTCGGTTCTTTCAAATTCATTCCAGGTTAAATCCATTTTTTATTTGTAATAAGTTTATTTGCAAACCTATTAATTTTGTAATTAAATGATACCAATTCTATAACCCTTTTTTTTAGTTGTGCTTTTAATTTTACAAATCAAATTATTAAGCCAAATAAAAATATAGAAATGGAAAATAGTCTAACAAACAACAATACATCTCTTAGAGATTCAGATTTTGATATTCAATTGCAAAACACAGATAAATATATTGAGACAGCTCAAAATGTTAAACTTTATGTGAGAGATTACGGAAAAGGAAAACCGGTAATTCTAATTCATGGATGGCCACTATCGAATGAGATGTGGGAGTATCAGATTGATTTTTTAGTTCAGAATAATTTTAGAGTTATAGCTTATGATCGCCGTGGCTTTGGTAAATCATCACAGCCTTGGAATGGTTACGATTACGATACTCTTACAGACGATTTAAGTGAGATTATTAATCAGCTTCAATTAGAAAATATCACACTTGTTGGCTTTTCTATGGGAGGCGGTGAAGTCGTTCGATATTTTAGTCGTCATGCTGGAAAAGGCGTGATAAAGGCAGCCTTAATTTCATCCATCATTCCATTTTTATTAAAAACCGATGACAATCCGGAAGGTCGCTCAAAAGAAAAAGGGGAAGCAACTGCATCTTCAATTAAAGAAGACAGAATAGGGTTTCTTGATAATTTTGGTAAAACATTTTTTGGAATAAATATCATTAATAAACCCTTAAGTACGCCTTTGTTGGAATATTATAGAGATTTATGCTCATTAGCTTCACCAAGAGCTACTCTTGAATGCGCTAAATCATTAAACACTACAGATTTTAGGGACGAACTTCAAACCATTAAGGTTCCCACCTTAATTATTCATGGGGATGACGATAAAAACGTTCCTATCGAATTGAGTTCAGAAAAAACTGCAGCAGCCATACCCAACAATACTTTTATTGTTTATGAAGGTGCACCACATGGTCTGTTTTATACCGAGAAAGACAAATTAAATCAGGATTTGCTCGATTTTTTAAATGCATAAAAAATTAAATTTATATCCAAAGAGTTTACTTATCTAAAATCTTTGGATATATTTATAGTTGCCGACTTTCTTTTACAGAATAAAAGTTATTTTTGAATAACTAATTTTGTAGAAAATGGCACGAACTCCTTCAAATATGATTCCACTTGGTACTATTGCCCCAAACTTCAATTTAAAAGATACCAATTCAAATAATGAATATTCTTTTGAAGATTTAAAAGGATCAAAAGGTACTCTGGTCATTTTTATGTGTAACCACTGCCCTTTTGTGCTTCATGTAATAAACGAAATTGTCATGATTGCCAATGATTATCGCGTTCAGGGAATTGGTATTATTGCTATTTCAAGTAATGATATTGAAAAATTTCCGCAGGATTCACCAGAAATGATGACTGAATTTGCTTTTGAGAACAAAATAGATTTTCCGTATTTATTTGATGAAACCCAGGAAGTGGCCAAAAGGTATGATGCAGCCTGTACACCTGATTTTTATTTATTTGATAACCAAGACCGTTTATTTTATCGTGGTCAATTAGATGATTCAAGACCTGGAAACGGAATCCCATTAAGCGGAAGCGATCTGCGAAGTGCAATTGACGCCATAATCTATAACCGTTCTTTAAACGAGATACAAAAGCCTAGCATAGGCTGTAATATTAAATGGAAATAATCAGTACAACCATTTAAAAGTTTAGCTATCTTAGCAAATCAAAATAAATTATACCATTGTGATTACTCTATTTTTTACAGCCTGTACTTTGTTGTTTTCTTTCAATAGAAAACCACTTGCGTCTGTATTAATTTCACATAGTAAGGCCTTTATCAATTAGGCCTCCGTCTATTTCATTTCTTCTTTAAGACGGAGGATTTCACCAGTTTCCAACATAAATTTATTTGATAGATTTTCTTCTTTCAAATTAATAACTTTTATACAGAAATTTAAAAATGACCCAATTTTAAATTTCAATTTGGCAATTAGTTAATGTGGAATGGGGAAACTTTATCAAACATTTAATCAATAGAATATGAAACCAACACCTATTTTCTGTAAAACAGATTATCATTTCTTACGGGAATTGATATTAAAAAGTAAAAATTCGACTAATGCTAAAGAAATTGGACAACTTTCGCAGGAATTAGACCGAGCAAAAATTATAAAAGAAAATGAATTAGATTATTCGGTTATCAGAATCAATTCTTATGTTATGATTGAAGATGTAAAGGCTGGAAAACAAATGAAAATTCAAATTGTTTTGCCATCAATGGCTGACATTAAGCAGAACAAAATTTCTATCCTTGCGCCTTTGAGTGTTGCCATTATTGGATTTAAAGAAAATGACCAGGTTGACTGGGAGTTACCGGCAGGATTAAAAACTTTAAAAATAATTGCAGTAGACAATTCAGATGTAGCCAATTCTTAATTTTTAAACACCTCATTCTTTGAAGGTGTTTTTTTTATACGCAAAAAAAACTATTCAATAAAAATTACTGAATAGTTTTTCTGTCATTTATACAATATAAATTTCTATAATTGTGAATGAATGTAATTTGTGACAGAAGCCATTTTAACATCGTCTAACTTTGCTTTTTTCTGCATTCTCTCCAAAATTGGCTTCCATTTTTCCTGAGTAAATTTCTTTGGTTCGTATAGTTTGTGACATCTGGCACAACTATTTTCATATAAGCTTTTACCCTCTGCGAGTTCAGGTGTTAATTCGGTTGCCTTTACGGTTTCAGTAACTGCGGGAGTAGGCGGAGCAACAGCTGTTTTTGGGGCTCCACACGAAACTAGTATGATCAATACAGCTAAAGTTAAAATTTTTGATTTCATTGCTTTGGATTTGTTTTTATTTGAAGTAAATATAAAAAAAATCCCATTCGGCTATCGAATGGGATTATTATTTAAAACAATACTAAATTGCTTTATAAATTCTTATTTAACATCCATTAATTCAACATCAAAAATCAAAGTTGCATGTGGTGGAATCACTCCTCCTGCACCTGATGGACCGTATGCCAAATCAGACGGGATTACAAAACGAGCTTTGTCTCCTACCTGCAATAAAGCAATACCTTCATCCCATCCTTCGATCACCTGACCCTGGCCTAATCTGAATTCGATTGGTTTTTTTCTTGGGTAAGAAGAATCAAAAACTTTTCCGTTTTCTAAAGAACCTTCGTAGTGAACAGAAACTGTTTTTCCAGCCTCAGCTTTTTTCCCCTCTCCTTTTTGAATCATTTTGTAACGTAAACCACTTTCTGTTTTATCAAAACCAGCAGCTAATTGTTCCATTTTTGCTTCAGATTCAGCTTTTAAAGCAGCGTCTCTTTTTAAACGAGCTCCTTTTAATTCAATAAAAGCTTCAATTGCATTCCATTTTTGAGCTTCTTCACCCACTCTGATGATTTCTACAGCATCCAGATTATCACCTTGAGCAACTGCATCAACCACATCCTGACCTTCGATAACGTGACCAAAAACAGTATGTTTATTATCTAACCATGAAGTGGGAACGTGAGTAATATAAAACTGAGAACCGTTACTTGCAGGTCCTGAATTTGCCATTGCCAAAACTCCAGGACGATCGTGTTTTAAACTTGGGTGAAACTCATCATCAAATTTGTATCCCGGATCTCCTGTTCCAGTTCCTTTTGGACAACCACCCTGAATCATAAAATCAGGAATAACTCTGTGAAATGTTAAACCATCATAGAATTTTTGTCCTTGAGGTTTTACTTTATTTTCCATATTTCCTTCTGCAAGAGCTACAAAATTCCCTACAGTTCCTGGTGCTAATTCGTGTGCTAATTTTACTAAAATCGAACCTTTACCAGTATTGAATTTAGCGTATATTCCGTTTTCCATTGTTGTTATTTTTTAATTGAACGCAAATTTACAAATTAATTTTATATCAATTTGTGCTTTCTATTTTTTTAGATTTTGATTTATAAGTAAGTCCGTAAACAGCTAAAGATGATAGAGACAAAACCACGCAGCCAACCGTTACCGCATGCCATCCTCCTAATTTCCACAACAATAATCCGTAAGCAGATCCTGCGGCAGTTCCTAAAAAGCTAAACGACATAAAAACAGTATTTAATCTGTTTCTGGCCTCAGGCAATAATGCATAAACACGGGTTTGATTTGAGATATGTACGCCTTGGATTCCAATGTCAATAAATACAATTCCAATTGCAATTCCGATAACGCTTTCAATTGAGAAATAGAACACCAAAAAACTAATCAATATCAACAGACAACCGTAACCAACCGCAACTCTTGAATTTCCCTTATCGCCCATTTTCCCAACTAACGGTGCTGCCAAGGCCCCTGAAGCTCCAACAATTCCGAATAAACCAATTGTAGCACTGTTAAAATTAAAAGGTTGTCCGGAAAGCAATAAAACCATTGTTGTCCAGAAAGCGCCAAACTGGGCAAAACTAAATACATTGATTAAAGTTGCTTCACGCAAAATTGGCTGTGTTTTTATAAGTGTAAATAAAGACTGAATTAATTGTCCATAAGTTCCCAGAAATTGAGGTTTATTGACCGGGAATTTATTCTGAATGACAAAAAAGATTAAAAGACAAATTGCGGCAGCAATATAAAACATTGATCTCCATCCTAAAGTTTCTCCAATAAAACCGCTTAAAGTTCGCGAAAGCAAAATTCCGACCAAAAGGCCGCTCATAATAGTCCCTATAACTTTTCCTCTTTGTTCGTGACTGCTTAATGATGCTGCGAGAGGTAAAATAAGCTGCGGTACTATAGACGTAATTCCGATAAGTAAAGACGCAATTTGTAAAATAAGAAAGCTTTTTGCCGTAGCTGCAATGATTAATGCAATAACTGAGGCAAAAGTGGTCATTAAAATTTGCCTTTTACGTTCGATTTTATCTCCCAGAGGAACCATAAAAAACAATCCGATGGCATAACCTGCCTGTGTAAGATACGTTATGGTCCCCGCACTGGCTTGGGGGATTTTAAATTCGTTGGCAATTAAGACAATTAAAGGCTGGCAGTAATACAGATTTGCAACTATAAGACCAGTGCAAACTGCCATAAACAGGACATTCGTTTTAGATAAATTCATGCTGCAAAAATACCAATCTAATCTGTAGTAAAATTTTAAAAAATGTATAAAATTTTCAAAATTTCAATCAAATCAACTCTATATTTTATGGATTATGCCGATTTAGTACTTCATGAAATCTTCACGCATCGGACTAAAAACATCTGTCAGCATTCCTTCTTCAACGCACAAAACACCATGAATAGCATGGGGTGGAATATAAAAACTATCCCCTTCTTTCAATAATTTTGTCACTCCGTTTATTGTAACATCAAATTTACCTTTTGCAACGTAGGTTACCTGCGTATGATAATGCTCGTGTAAAGCTCCAATAGCGCCTGTTTCAAAATATACATTAACCAGCATAACGCGGCTGTCAAAAGCCAGAATTTTACGTTTGACACCTTCTCCAACTACTTCCCACTGAATTTCTTCTCCGAAAAGGAATTCATTACTTGTAACAGAACTTTCCATAGTCATTTATTTATTTCATTTATTATACAAAAATAAAGCATTTAGATGAGTTAATATTTCGTCGGGAATTGTTTTACACTATTCACTTTTAAAATTGATTCTCAAAATCTTTTATAAAAAGCGCAAGTACTTCTAAAGTTTGTGAATTAATGATCATCCCTGCTTCATCAACTTTACCTCGAATACCCTGAATTAAAAGCTGGTTATGCTCTTCGAATTTGGCTTCTAATGTTCTCATTATCAACAAAAGCTGTTGATGCGCCATTTCACCAGATGCTGATGCTGTTATTAATCCTGTCTTTTTATTTGAAAAAATGGTGGTTGAAACACACCATTCCAGAGCGTTTTTTAAACTTCCGGGCAAACTAAATACGTATTCAGGAGTACAAATTAACACTCCGTCTGCCCTGAGAATTTTGTTTCTGAAAAAAATAACCTTTTCAGGAGGAAACTCATCATCCAAATCCGGATTGAAATGTGGAATTCTTTCTAAATCTTCAAATATTTCAATCTCAAACTGATCGTTTATATTCTCCGAAATAAATTTAAGAATTTTAAAATTACTCGAATCCTTTCTTGTACTTCCTGTTATGGCAAAAATTTTTATTTTTTTAATTGACATTTTAATTCTTTAAACAATATTTCCAAACTGTTTGATTTGTAAATATAATAAACACAAATAGTTTAAAATGATTGCTGTAAGAGTATTTTACTGAATGACAGCAATATCTTTTTTTATTAACAGAAGTTCTTCAGCCAAATGATTCTTTTCAAAATATCTTTCTAAATCTGTTAGTCTTTTTATATTATCGTACTTTATACCCGAATTTAGCTTTTTCTGGCAAACGGAACATAATCTTATAGAACTTTTGTCTGTTTCACTCATGCTATTGGTTCCATTCATTACACAGTCTGCAGTAATACAATGATGCAAACCAAACATATGACCTATTTCATGAGAGCCTATTTTCAACAGTCGCGACAAACAGAGATTAAAATTATCAGGAGTCAGTTTTCCGTCCTGTAGTCTGTAAATCGAACTTACACCAACCTTATCCCGATAAGATGCTAATCCAAAAACGAAATTCCATTCCGGCTTTGGGTATAAATCAACTTCGGTCAGACCCATCAGAGCAATTCTGTTTAAAGGTTTGTCTTTTTTTAAAACATTGTCCAAAATATACCCTGCTAAAAACTGTTGGTTATTTTCATGTCCAATTCTTTGTGCAGACTCAGGAATTACATCATTTGAAACAGTTTCTAATGTTTTTGTTTTTAATTGAAAGTAAATTTCAAGATACTCCCGAAGTAATTCTATTTGCTTGTTTTGCAGAGAATTAAAATGACCGATTGGTCTGATATAAATAATATTGGATTCATTGGTTGGAACAATATGTTTCGAATTTATGAATTGCTCAAAACTCTGTCCTTTTTCTTTATGGGTAAACAGCCATTCACCTTCAACAGGTTTTGTTAATTTAACATCATTTTTTTCAATCTGGTCGAAATATTCATTTTCACTTTGTACAATGCATGAACACAAAAGTATAATAATCAGAAGTGTAACTTTTTTCATATATAATTGGGGCTTATGGCGCCAAAAATAAATAATCAAAATCTAAAAATCGCAATAATTTTATAGAATTTTTCTTATAACAAAGAAAAAAAAATGCTTTCCGGTTAAAACTTTATTTACAAAACCAAAACAGTAATAATGTATACTAACATAATGGCTATGGTTTATAAAATATTTTATAAAAAAAGGAATGATTACCTTTGCTTCAAATTAATAAAATGACTGTAACTCCCAACTCTGAAAAAAACAATTTACATCCACGAAATCTTCATCGTTCACGATATGATTTCGAACTTCTTATTTCAAATTGTCCGGAGTTAAAAACATATGTTACCACAAACATTCATGGAATTGAAACGATCGATTTCAGTAATCCTGATGCCGTAAAAATGCTAAACAAAGCATTGCTGCAAACATATTACGGCATTCAAAATTGGGATATTCCTAAAAATTACCTTTGCCCTCCAATTCCGGGTAGGACTGATTACATTCACTATCTAGCTGATTTATTGGCTGAAACTAATAACGGAAATATTCCTGCAGGATCATCCGTTTTAGGCTTGGACATAGGGACCGGAGCAAACTGTATTTACCCTATTTTAGGAAATGCTATTTACGATTGGAGTTTTGTTGGGACAGATATCGATAAAAAAGCGATACAAAATTGCAGTAAAATTATCGAAGGAAACCCTAAATTAATTGAGTCAATCAGTTTACAGCAACAAACCGAATCCCGTTTCATTTTCAAAAATATAATCATACCTGAGGACCGATTTACTTTTACAATGTGCAATCCGCCTTTTCATGCTTCTGCTCTTGATGCCAAACAAAGTACAGTACGTAAAGTTTCAAATTTAAATCCAAAAGAAAAGAAAACAACAAACCCTGTTTTAAATTTTGGAGGCCAAAATGCTGAGTTATGGTGCAATGGCGGGGAGATTGGTTTCATTACTCAAATGATTTACGAAAGTGCCAAATATGCCATGCAATGCCAATGGTTTACTACTTTGGTTTCTAAAAGAGAAAATCTTTCGAGCATTTACAAAACGCTAAATAAAGTGAATGCCGCATCTGTAAGAACGATTGATATGTCTCAGGGTCAAAAAACAAGCCGAATTGTAGCCTGGAGTTTTTTAAGTGAATCAGAACAAATAGCATGGAAAATTTAAAATTATAAGTTCTGTAAAAAATTGTAATTATGATAGTTTAAATAAAAATTTTGATACTCTCATTGAACCATTTATAAGTACCTTTAATAGTAATTTGAATTTTACTATTATGACAAGAATACTCCTTAAATCTATGATTTTCTTTTTGCTTTTTGGATGTGCATCTACTAAAAAAGCAAAATTTGAAGATTACGTTTTTCAGACAAAAAGAGAAAAACAGAACTATTTAAACTCCTATAACAAAGCTTTAAAACTTTGGGATGTTCCCTATACGGAAGAAAATATAAAAACAAGTTTCGGAATCGCTCATGTTATATTAGCAGGGCCTAAAAACGGAAAAGATTTGGTGTTACTGCACGGAATGGATGCCAGTTCGACTATGTGGTATCCAAACATAAAAGCATTAACAAAAAACAACCGCATCCATGCTATCGATTTTATAATGGAACCGGGAAAATCAACCTTGATGGCCAAGCCGCTTTCAAAAGAAGAAATCGTATTGTTTTATAATGAAGTTTTTAATCACTATAAATTAAAAAACTTCAATATAGTAGCAGCATCACGAGGAGGCTGGATCGCAACTTTATTGGCTGCTCAAAAAACAAATTCAATTAATAAAATAGTTTTACTTAGCCCGGCTCAAACTTTTAAATTTATAGACAAGCTTGGAAAAACATCTTCTGCTTTATTTTTAAAGATTTTTCCAAGCCAAAAGAAATTCCTAAACACATTAAAAACGTTCTCTACACATCCTGAAAAAATAAGCCCGGTATATAAAAGACAATTTTATCTGGCTAATAAATATGCCAGTTCCAATTCAAGTATGTTAAAAATGACCCCTTTTTCTAATGAGGAATTAAAATCTATACAAAGCCCTGTTTTAGTGATTATAGGTGATCAGGACGTTATTAATTCTGAACAGAGTCTTGTAAAAGCAAAAGAATTTTTACCAAACAGCAAGACTAAAATAATAAAGGATGCCGGACATTTTTTGACTATTGACCAATCGAAAATTGTCGATGCTGTTATTGTTGATTTTTTAGAATAATCGCAATTTTAATTCTTTTGGTAATATATTTTATAGAATTCAAACTTTGTATCTTTACAAAACTAATTCCATCTGTCAAAAATGAATTTTCAAGTTTCCTCAGAATATAGTCCAAAAGGAGATCAGCCTCAGGCAATCCAAAAACTTTCACAAGGTATTGTTGATGGTGAAAAATATCAAACTTTATTAGGTGTAACGGGGTCAGGTAAAACATTTACAATGGCCAATGTGATTCAGGAAGTACAGAAACCAACCTTGGTTTTGGCACATAACAAAACTTTAGCTGCACAGTTATACTCTGAATTCAAACAATTTTTCCCTAATAATGCGGTAGAATATTTTGTATCCTACTACGATTATTATCAGCCGGAAGCTTTTATGCCTGTAACAGGTGTTTTTATCGAAAAAGATTTATCTATCAATGAAGAGCTTGAAAAAATGCGTTTGAGCACGACTTCTTCATTACTTTCAGGACGCAGGGATATTTTAGTAGTGGCTTCGGTTTCTTGCTTGTACGGTATTGGAAACCCTGTGGAATTTCAAAAAAATGTTATTGAAATCACGAGAGATCAGGTTATTTCGAGAACTAAATTATTGCACAGTCTTGTACAAAGTTTATACGCCAGAACAGAAGCCGATTTTAATCCCGGAACTTTCCGAATCAAAGGCGATATTGTAGAAGTATACCCGAGTTATGCCGATGACGCCTATCGAATTCACTTTTTTGGAGATGAAATTGAAGAAATTGAATCGTTTGATGTAAAGACCTCACAGGTAATAGAAAAATTTAAAAGGCTGACGATTTATCCGGCCAACATGTTCGTGACTTCTCCAGATGTATTACAGGGTGCTATTTGGGAGATTCAGCAGGATTTGGTAAAACAGGTTGATTATTTTAAAGAAATAGGCAAACATTTGGAAGCCAAACGTCTGGAAGAAAGAACCAATTTCGATCTGGAAATGATTCGGGAATTAGGGTATTGTTCCGGAATTGAGAATTATTCCCGCTACCTTGACGGAAGAGAAGCCGGAACAAGGCCTTTCTGTCTGTTGGACTATTTTCCAAGTGATTATTTAATGGTAATTGACGAAAGTCACGTAACGGTTTCGCAGGTTCACGCCATGTACGGAGGCGACCGAAGCCGAAAAGAAAATCTGGTAGAATATGGTTTCCGTCTTCCTGCAGCAATGGATAACCGACCTTTGAAATTTGAAGAATTCGAAGCTATGCAAAATCAGGTAGTTTATGTTTCTGCCACTCCGGCCGATTACGAATTGCAAAAATCAGATGGTATTTATGTAGAACAGATTATTCGTCCAACCGGATTACTGGATCCAACTATTGAAGTCAGACCGAGTTTAAATCAAATAGATGACTTAATTGAAGAAATTCAGGTACGTTGCGAATTGGATGAAAGGGTTTTGGTAACTACCCTGACCAAAAGAATGGCAGAAGAATTAGCAAAATATCTAACTAAAGTTGGTGTTCGCTGCCGTTATATTCATTCAGAAGTGGATACATTAGAACGTATCGAAATCATGCAGGACTTACGAAAAGGTATTTTTGACGTATTGATTGGAGTAAATTTGCTTCGTGAAGGGTTAGATTTACCCGAGGTTTCATTAGTCGCTATTTTAGACGCAGATAAAGAAGGTTTTCTTCGTAATCACAGATCTTTAACCCAGACTATTGGTCGTGCAGCCAGAAATATAAACGGAAAAGCAATTATGTATGCTGATAAAATTACAGCCAGTATGCAAAAAACGATTGATGAAACCAATTACCGTAGGACCAAACAAATTAATTTCAATACAGAAAACGGCTTAACACCACAGGCATTAAACAAAAAAATTGAAAGTGCTTTTACTAAAAATCCTTTGGTCGAATATGAATTGGGACACACTTTACCTGCAGCTGCCGAACCTGAAACTGCCTATTTATCAAAATCTGAATTAGAGAAATTAATACGCGAAAAGCGTAAATCGATGGAAAAAGCAGCGAAAGAATTAGACTTTTTGCAGGCTGCCAAATTGCGTGATGATATTAAAAAATTGCAGGATCAGCTTTCTTAAACTCTAAATTTTCAATTGATTTTTTTTTATAATTGGCTATTCTTAAAAGCCTTAATTTTGCAGTTCTTAAAAATATTCATCTTTTAATTTCTCAGATGTTTTCAAAATTTAAAAATCATATTTCGGCGAGATTTCCTTTTTTGGAAAATAAAAAGCTCTTTCTTGCTGTTAGTGGAGGATTAGACAGTATGGTTTTACTGCATTTGTTTCAGCAATCAGAATATGAAATTGCCGTTTTGCATTGTAATTTTCAGCTTCGCGGATTAGAAAGTTTTGGTGATCAGGATTTCATTCGAAATTACTGTGAAGAAAATAATATCTCCATTTTTACAACCCAGTTTGATACCGAAGCTTTTGCAAAAGACTACAAACTTTCTACCCAGATAGCAGCCCGTGAACTGCGATACAGCTGGTTTTATGAACTATTGGAAACCCATAAATTCGATTATATCCTGACTGCTCACCATGCTGATGACAATCTGGAAACTTTTATTATTAATCTGAGCCGTGGTACCGGATTGGACGGTCTTATTGGTATTCCTGAACAAAATGATAAAATTATCCGACCTCTTTTGCCTTTTTCAAGAGAAGAAATCCTGAATTATGCAAAAGACAATACTGTCGAATGGCGCGAAGACAGCAGCAATGCTTCGAATAAATATCTGCGAAATAAAATTCGTCATGATCTGGTTCCGGTTTTAAAAGAAATCAATCCTAATTTCCTGAAGGCTTTCCAAAAAACACAATCTTATTTGCAGGAATCTAACGAAATGGCGGAAGATGCTTCCATTATGATTTATCAGCAAGTGGCAAAAGAATGCGGAGATGAAATTCATTTCGATTTAAAACAGCTTAAAAAACTACCTAATTACAGATCGTATTTGTATCAATGGCTGAACGAATTTGGATTTCTGGCATGGAATGATATTTATGACCTGGTAGACGGACAATCAGGAAAACAAGTGTTTTCGGCAGAATTTCGATTACTTAAAAATAGAGAAAAATTGATTTTGAGTCCGATTGTTGAAATGTCGGAAATAGAAGAATTTCAAATCAATGAAAATGATCAGGAAGTTAATTTTCCCTTAAAGTTGAGTCTTTGTAACGTTAGTCACATAACTATAGATTCAAATAAAGTTATATTTGTAGATGCTGAAAAAATTCAGTACCCGCTGATTTTACGAAAATGGAAAGAAGGCGATTCTTTTCAGCCTTTTGGAATGAATGGAAAATCGAAAAAAATCAGCAAACTCTTTAAAGATGAGAAGTTATCTCTTATTGATAAAGAAAACACATGGCTTTTATGTTCAAATAATCAAATTGTATGGGTTATTGGGATAAGGCAGGATGAACGATTTAAAATAGAAAACACCTATAACAAAATACTTAAAATAGAACTGCAATAATGAACTTTAATCAATCTCGTCAGGCTATAACGCCAAAAAGTTTCTGGAGTAAATCCATTTTATTTTTACTGTTTTTCTTTTTTGCTTTTGCAAACAGTAATGCCCAGATTTTAGAACCTGTAAAATGGACTTCTAAAATCGAGAAAAAATCTGAAACTAATTTCGTTTTAATTTTTGACGGAATTATAGAAAAAGACTGGCATATGTATTCGCAATTTACTCCGGAAGGCGGTCCGTTAGCTTTAGAAATTGCTTTTAAAAACCAAAAAGGAAATTATAATTTAGTTGGTAAAGCCAAAGAAGGAAAAACTAAAACATCGTTTAACGATATTTTTGAAGTAAACGAGACCTATTTTGAAGGAAAAGCCCATATAGAACAGGAAATCAAGGTAATAAATCCTAATTTAAAAACAGTTGAAGTTGAATTTGATTTTCAGGTTTGTAAAGAGGTTTGTATCAATTCGAATAAAAAATTCTCAATAGCTATTCCGGTAACTTTTAAAATGGAGACAGTTCCGGCTGTAACAGAAGCTAAAAAGGACGAAACCAAAAAAGAAGGTTTAGTTGTTGATACAGTAGTTAAAAAAGAAGCAGATTCTAAAGTAATTAAATTAGAAAAAATAGATAATGCAACGGCAAAAGTTGTAGACGATTTAGATAAACCTGCTCCGGCAAGAAGCTTATGGTCTATCTTTTTTATTGCTTTTATATCCGGATTTGCAGCCTTGCTGACACCTTGTGTTTTCCCTATGATCCCAATGACGGTAAGTTTTTTTACCAAACAAAGCAAAAGCAGAGCAAAAGGAATTCGTAATGCTATTATTTACGGGCTTTCTATAATTGCTATTTATGTAATTTTAGGATTAATTGTAACAAAGATATTTGGAGCAGATGCTTTAAATGCATTGTCAACAGATGTTTGGTTTAACCTGATTTTCTTTGTGATACTGATTATTTTTGCTACTTCTTTTTTAGGAGCGTTTGAAATTATGCTTCCAAATTCATGGGCAAATAAAGCAGATCAGCAGGCAGATAAAGGCGGTATAATTGGCATATTATTTATGGCTTTGGCTTTGGCTATCGTTTCATTTTCATGTACCGGACCAATTGTCGGAACCTTATTGGTCGAAGCGGCCTCTAATGGTGGAATCGCTCCGGTTGTTGGAATGTTGGGATTCTCATCTGCATTAGCTCTTCCGTTTATGTTATTTGCAATGTTTCCAGGATGGTTGAATTCATTGCCAAAATCAGGAGGCTGGTTAAATACCGTAAAAGTTGTTCTTGGATTTTTAGAATTAGCTTTGGCTTTTAAATTTTTATCAAATGCCGATTTGGTTTTACAATTGCATTTTCTGGAAAGAGAAGTTTTTATAGCCATTTGGATTGCTATTTTTGCAGCCCTGACATTATATTTATTTGGAAAAATTACATTGCCTCATGATAGTCCGTTGCAGCATATTTCTGTTGGAAGATTATATTTAGGTATAATTACGCTGGTATTTACAGCTTATTTAATCCCTGGTCTTTGGGGAGCTCCTTTGAAATTAATTAGTGCTTTTCCGCCGCCGCCACAATATAGTGAAAGTCCTTTTGGAGTAGGGAGTTCAGGAAGCGGTAATACAACTACATCTGAAAAAGGCATGCCAAAAGGAGCCGAATTAGGACCACATGGAATTGTTGTTTTTCATGATTATGAAGATGGTCTTGCGTATGCAAAATCAATTAACAAACCTATTATGCTCGATTTTACAGGATATGCCTGTGTAAATTGCAGAAAAATGGAAAACAATGTCTGGTCTGATGAAAGAGTTTTACCCATCTTAAAAAATGATGTAGTTTTAATTTCTTTATATGTGGATGATAAAAGAGAATTACCGACAGACAAACAATTTTTAACAGCTTCGGGAGATAAAATTGAAACGGTTGGAGATAAATGGACTGAATTTATGATTTCAAAATACAAAACCAATACACAGCCTTTATATGTTATTACTGATTTAGAAGGAAATAATCTAAACAGCTCTAAACCTACAATTAGCTATGTTCCAACTGAAGAATATTTGCAATGGCTGAAAGAGGGGATTTCGAATTTTAAATAAATTATTTTTGCCACAGATTAAAAGACACAAATGGATTTCTTATCATTGAAATTTGTAAAAGCTTTTAATTTGTGGCTTATTTTTTTTAAAAAAATCGACACTTTAGTTGCCAATGATCTTTCTTACTTTAAAATTATTCCGCACGTTTAGCAAGATTTAATGTTATGTTATATTATTTTTTAGAATAGAATGTAATATTGATGTTTTAGCAAAGGATATTTTTACTCAAATTATACTTTCTGATTTATTTGTTTTTACATGAATAAGTTAGTTTTCAATAATCTCCAATCTTGGTTTCTTTTGGACTGATCTGATAGGTAAATAGTGATCTAAAAAATGATAGATTTTATATTAACAGCTGATTTAAAAATCATTTTGAAGAAATCTTTACAGGTTGTCTATTTTGGAAAGTAAGAATTTATTGGGCGGTTTTAGATCGTAAAATGTATAAGTTTTTTTAAAGGTTGAAATTAATTCAAACAAAAATCCCTCTAAGTTTTAGCTTAGAGGGATTTTCTATTAAAGGAAAGTTGAAATTAACTTCTTATAAGTATTCTCCGTGTTGAGAAATATCTAATCCTAATTCTTCTTTTTCTTCAGTAACTCTTAGTGGAGTAATTTTATTAACGATGAAGAATAATGCATATGAAGCTACAAAAGCAAAGATTGAAACTAATACTAAAGCTTTTAATTGCGTTAAGAATAAAGTTGCATCACCAAAAATCAATCCTTGATTGTCACCCACAACTGAATTTACAGTGTTTGATGCGAAAACACCTGTCAATAACATTCCTACCATTCCTCCCACTCCGTGACAAGCAAAAACATCAAGAGCATCATCGATTTTTCCTTTAGGAAATTTACTAACAACAAGATTACTAATTACAGCTGCAATAATACCAATTGCTAAAGCGTGTGGAATAGATACAAAACCAGCAGCAGGTGTAATAGCTACCAATCCTACAACAGCACCAATACATGCTCCCATTGCAGATAATTTGTGACCTAAAATTTTATCAAGGAAAACCCAAGCCATTGCCGCTGAAGCCGCTGCAACAGTTGTAGTTCCTAAAGCCTGAGCAGCAAGACTTCCAGCCCCAACTGCAGAACCTGCATTGAAACCAAACCATCCAAACCATAATAAACCTGTACCTAATAATACATAAGTAATTCTCGCTGGATTTACTTTTTGAACTTTACGTTTTCCTAAGAAGATAGCTCCTGCTAATGCAGCCCAACCAGCACTCATGTGTACTACTGTTCCACCGGCAAAATCTAAAACTCCCCATTTGAAGAACATTCCGTCAGGATGCCATGTCATGTGACATAATGGAGCGTAAATCAATAATATGAATAAAACCATGAATAACAAATAAGCCCAGAAACGTACACGCTCTGCAAATGCTCCTGTTATTAAAGCTGGTGTAATAATCGCAAATTTTGCCTGAAATAAAGCGAAAAGAATAAAAGGAATTGTTGGTGCTAACTCCCAGGCCGTATTGGCACTGACCCCCTGAAAGAAAATATTTGAAGTAGGATCTCCAATGAACCCGCCTATTGATGGCCCAAAGCATAACCCAAATGCAATAACTACCCATAAAATAGTAACAATTACCATAGCCATAAAACTTTGTAGCATAGTACTAATTACGTTTTTCTTACCGACCATACCTCCGTAGAAAAAACCAAGACCCGGAGTCATCAATAATACAAAAGCAGTTGCAACAACCATCCATGCTGTATCACCTGTATCCATTTTTAATTCGACTACATGAGCCCCTAATGTTTTTGATTCAGTAACAAATGAAATAGAAAAAATAGATAGTAACAGAATTGTGATCAGTATCACACTTAAAATAATTTTTCGCATAGTTATTTAGTTTTAAAAATTTTGATAAAAATATAAAATCATTCAATACCCCCATTAAAAATAGTACCCAATGCTTAATTTTTGTTAATTTTTCATTTTACACCCCTTTGTTTTGCACCTATTTGTTAAAACATACTTAAAATTTACGATTAATTAATACAGTGATACTAACAAAAACTTTTTAACGCTATATATTACTACAAAAAAAATAGCAATAATTTCGATTTTAAGCGAATTCACGACTATTTCATAAGTGTTTTTCTAAATTCAATCAGATTATAATAAAAAAAGCACCAAATGATTATTACAATTGATGCTCTCTTAAAAGAAAATGATATTATTTTTGATTGTACTTTTCTTTATACTTTTTATACAATTTTGTCTGATGCGTTTCTAAACTAATTGCTCTTCCCTGAATAAAAGCAGTAGTTAATTTATTCGTTCTCATATCCAGTGCATCACCTTCTGAAATAAATAATGTGGCATCTTTTCCTGTTTCTAAAGATCCGCAAAATGTATCAATACCTAGTAATTTAGCAGTATTAAAAGTTATTAGCTGTAATGCTTTTTCCTTATCTAAGCCATAAGCAACACAAGTTCCTGCCAAAAACGGTAAATTACGTGTATTCATACGTTCATTGTCTCCGCTGTTTTCAAGACCGACAACAATACCTTTGTCAGTCAAAATTTTGGCCATTTTAAAAGGCAGCCTGATATCCTGCTCATCACTTGTAGGCATATCATGTACACGTCTTAAAAGTACTCCAATATTATTTTTTTGTAATAAATCAGCAGTTTTGTAAGCTTCAAAACCTCCCACAATGACTATTTTCTTTATTCCGTTATCTTTAGCTGACTGGATAGCATCAATAATTTGCTTTTCTTCATCAGCATGGATAAACAAAATCTGAGTACCATCAAAAAGACCTTTAGTTGATTCGAAAATTAAATTTCTTTCTTTTGATGAGTCTCCTAAATAGGCTTTAGAGTTAATAAAAAAAGTATTAATTTCATTTACCTGAGTTGAGTAATCTTTGTTAGGTTCAATTATACCCGGCTCAAACCAACTGCCGGTTCTTTTGAATCCTGAAGGGAAGTTCAAATGAATACCATCATTTTCTTTTATCAAAGCATCCTGCCACGTCCAGGCATCAAGCTGAACGATTGAAGATGTTCCTGAAATCCTTCCTCCACGAGGCACTATCTGAGCAATCAAAATTCCATTTGGACGAACAGTCTCAGTAACTTTTGAAGTTGAATTATAGGCAATGATACTTCGTACATTTGGATTTACACTTCCAATTTCTTCCTGATCATCAGATGATTTTACCGCATCGATTTCTACTAATCCTAATGTAGAATTTGGAGCTATGAATCCCGGATACACGTGTTTTCCAGTTGCATCTATAATGCTTTCATAAGCATTATCTGCAAGTCTGATTGTTGAAGCATCAGCAACTAATGTGAGTTTACCATCCTTAAAACCAATGGCGCTGTTTTCGATTGTCGTCCCGTTTCCCAGATGTGCTGTCGCATTCAGTATCAGGACCGACTTTGTCTGTTTAGGTGCTGGAACTTGCTGTGCTTTGGTTTGTATTATTGAAAAAAAAGCTAACAGCAATATATATCCGTTTTTAAGTATCATAATTATTATTTTTTATTTGAAAATCTTTTTAAACTCTTTAGTATTGCTCCAAAGTGTCACAGTGATATTCTTTTTTCTCTTTTTTTGTTGGATCCTGCGTACTCATACCTTTATTTTTTTCCTGTAGCATTTGCCCAATCAACTGATTTCTTTCTCTTGTAATAGCCTCTTGCTTTTCAAGATCTTTTTCGATATCGTAATAAACCACGCCTTCGATAATTGTTTTTTCTGCTTTAGCGTAAACAGATAAAGGATTATCGCTCCAAAGTACTAAATCAGCATCTTTGCCAACTTTAATACTTCCTACTTTATCATCAATATGTAATAGTTTTGCAGGATTAAGAGTTACAAATTTCCAGGCTTCTTCTTCAGGAATGTTTCCATATTTTACAGCTTTTGCAGCTTCCTGATTTAGTCTTCTTGACATTTCTGCATCATCTGAATTATAGGCAACCACTAATCCTTCATTATGCATAATAGGTCCGTTGAAGGGAATAGCATCATTTACTTCAAATTTATAAGCCCACCAGTCTGAGAAAGTTGAAGCCCCGACACCATGTTCTTTCATCTTATCAGCAACTTTATATCCTTCGAGAATGTGGGTAAAAGTATTAACGTTAAAGTTGAATTTATCTGCAACATTCATCAGCATCAATATTTCTGACTCTACATACGAGTGACAGGTTATGAAACGTTTTTTATTCAGAATTTCGGCTAAGGTCTGTAGCTCCAGATCAACTCTTGGCGCTTTCTCTTTTTTAGGATTGGTATTGAATTTTTTCCAGCTTTCATCATATTCTCTCGCACGTTGAAAATAGTCTGTAAAAACTTGTTCAACTCCCATTCTGGTCTGTGGAAAACGGGTTGGATTGATATTTCCCCAATTGGATTGCTTAACGTTTTCACCTAACGCAAACTTGATAAATTTAGGCTGGTTCTTATAAAGCATTTCATCAGGAGATTGTCCCCATTTCCATTTTACAATAGCGGAGCGTCCGCCAATCGGATTCGCTGAACCATGTAATAATTGTGATATAGTTACACCTCCTGCTAAATCCCTGTAAATATTAATATCTTCAGAATTTACTACATCTTCGATAGTAACTTCAGCAGTCGAATTATGACCAATTTCATTTACACCTTTTGAAATAGCAATATGAGAATGCTCATCAATAATTCCGCTGGTAAGATGTTTTCCTTTTGCATCAATAATTGTTGCGGAAGCATCCGTAAGATTTTTTCCGATCGAAACAATTTTTCCATTCTTAATCAAAACATCCGCTTCAGTTAAAATTCCGTCTTTTTCGTTTGTCCAAACGGTTGCATTTTTAAACAATAAAGTTTGTGCAGTTAATTTTTCGGTATTTCCAAAAGCAACATTCGGAAAAGTTGTAGGTATAATTGGATTGGGTTTCTCAGGCTTGACAGTATCTTTTACAGCAACAAAAGTAGCCGTTTTTACAGCTGTCCAATTTACCTGATTACCATTATACAATTCAGCTTTTCCAAAGAAATTATTAGTATTTTCTACAAATCCTGTTAAACGGCTGAAATTTGATTTTATAGTATCATTTGATTTTATCAAAAGTGAAATCCAGTTTTTTGAAACAGAAAAAGTATTTTTTACTTTTTTAGCATCGCTAGTAATAATTTCAGATTTTGGTGCTTCTGCCGTTCCGTCAATTTTCCATTTTAAAGTTTCATTTCCAATTGTCAGATTGTAGTTGCCACGAATATCTTTTAAATTAACATCGTTAATTACATATTTATTACCCTGAACCCAGTTTTCGTATAAAATGGTTTTTTCATCAAAAATTTCTCCCGAAGTAATTATAAAATTTGCAAAACTCCCTGTTTTCAAACTTCCAATTTCGTTACTTTTTCCTAAAAGTACTGCCGGAACAGTAGTCAATGCCTCCAAAGCTTTTGTTTTATCAAAGCCATATTTGATTGCTTTTAGAAGATTGGTCCTAAAATCTTCTGTTTTTTTCAATTTATCAGTTGTTAATGCAAATAAAATACCGTTATCAGAAAGCACTTTTAGATTGGTTGGAGCCTGATTCCAAAAACGCATATCTGCCAATTCTATCTGATTTGATAAATAGGGATTCGAAACATCATAAGCTTCAGGAAAATTGATCGGAATAATGAATTTTGAATTGGTGTTTTTGATTTCTTCAATTCTTTCAAATTCATTTCCGCTTCCTTTTAAAATATAGTTTAAGCCAAATTCTTTTGCAATTTTAGAAGCTCTTAAGCTATTTAATTTGTCTTCTGACGCAAAAATCTGTATCAGTTTTTCGTTTGCATTTAGAGCTTCCAATGATAAATCTTTCGTGTCTGAATTTCCTTTTTTGTACCAGTCCAAATCAAAATACATTTGACGAAGCAAGGCCATAGATCCCATTAAAGAACTAGGATAAGCCTGATTTGTTAAGGCACTTCTGTTAAAAGAAAAGTGATTTGTTATTTTATTCGAAATGATTTGATTTTTGCCGTCTGTATTATTCAAAGCAACCAAAAGCCCTGTTCCTTGGGCAACCCCGTCATGTATATGAGTTCCTACAACTCCAAAACCTGCTTTTAAAAGTTCTTCGGCTTTTGGCTGATCGTATTTAAAAGTTTCATATCCGTTTAGTTCTGATAGTATACTCTCATTCCAGTAATGTCCGGTTTTTTTAGTATCATATGACAGTTCTTCTCTTCCCGGAGTTAAATTTTTTCTCGGTTTTTCAATTCCAAAACTAGTATAAATATCAATAAATGAAGGATAAATAGTCTTGCCCTCGAGATTGATTGTAATCGCATTTTTTGGAATTTTCACATTATTTCCTACGGCAATTACTTTACCATCCTGAATAAGGAAAGTTCCTTTTTCAATTTTTTGTGTAGGTGTAACATAAATAGAAGCATTAATAAAAGCTGTATAATTATTGTTTTTATTATGCACGCTTTCATTAACAGGAAAGTAATCTTGGGCAAATGTTTTTGTTAAAAATAAACCAAACAAAAGCAGTAATATATTTTTTTTCATGTACAAGGTATAATTTGTTATAAAAATATAAAATATATGTATTCCTACAAGTTTAATTTTTTCTATTTGAACAGAATCTTACCTTTAAAGTAGAAGACTTTTATATCTGACTAAAATTTAAATCATTTTCAAAATAATATGAAAAAAAGAAACAAAATAAGATGGGGAATTATTGGCTTAGGAAATATAGCCAATCAGTTTGCAACTGATTTAAAATTAATTGAGGAAGCTGAATTAATTGCTGTAGCCTCGAGAGATATTACGAAAGCAAATGAATTTGCAAAAAATCATGATTGCGATAAGTTTTATGGTTCCTACGATGAACTTTTCTCAGACGATCAGGTGGATATTATTTATATCGCAACTCCTCATAACTCTCATGCCGAATTATCAATTCGGGCAATGCAAAACGGAAAACACGTTTTATGCGAAAAGCCTTTATCGTTATCCTATTATGAAGCTGTTCAAATGATTGAAGCTTCAAAAAAATACAATAAATTTTTTATGGAAGCTTTTTGGACTCGATTTATTCCATCAATTCGGGAGCTGATGTCAAAAGTAGAAAGTGGTAAAATAGGATCTGTTAAATATCTTAAGGCTGATTTTGCTTATTATAACAGTGAGTTAGGAGTCAGACTGACAGAGAAAAAATTAGGAGGCGGAGCTCTTTATGACATTGGGGTTTATCCATTATTCCTTTCCTATATTATACTCGGAATTCCTGAAGAAATTTTAGCAAAATCAACTTATCATACAACTGGAGTCGATTTACAGACTACTATGATTTTACAATATCAGTCTGCTCAGTCAGTTTTACACGCCGGTTTAGTTTCAGCTTCTGATATGAAAGCTACCATTAGCGGTACTCAAGGAAGAATTGACATTGATTCTCCATGGTTCATGACAGAAGGATATTCCATTATTGAAAATGAAGAGGAAGAAAAATTCAGAATTTCAAATATTGGAAAAGGGTATGCACATGAAGCAATTGAATGTCATGTCTGCATTAAAAACAATCAAATTGAAAGTAAACTTTGGTCACATCAAAATAGTTTAGATTTAAGCAGCATCGTTGAAGAAGTAAAAAATCAGATTGGCTTACAATTTGAATAAATTTAAAACAAAACTTTTTTAATTGTAATACTTTATTTATTAAAATATTTGTTTATTTGCTGAAGTAAATAAATATTTACAAATTAAGATATTAAAGTATGCTGATTAAAGTTTTTGGAAGCGCTGTTTTTGGAGTCGAAGCTACTACCATAACAGTAGAAGTGAATATTGATAAAGGAATTGGTTACCACTTAGTAGGTTTACCTGATAATGCCATAAAAGAAAGTAGTTATCGTATAGCTGCAGCTCTTAAAAATAACGGATATAACCTGCCAGGCAAAAAAATAACCATAAATATGGCTCCTGCTGACTTGCGCAAGGAAGGCTCTGCTTATGATTTGACTCTTGCAATTGGAATTTTAATAGCTTCAGAACAGATAAAAGCACCTGAAATTGACCGTTACATTATTATGGGAGAACTTTCATTGGATGGAGGTTTACAATCCATAAATGGGGCGCTCTCCATTGCTATTAAAGCTAAAGAAGAAGGCTATAAAGGATTTTTTCTTCCAAAACAAAATGTGAAAGAAGCGGCGATAGTTGCCGGACTAGATGTTTACGGAGTTGAAAATGTTCAGGAAGTCATTGATTTCTTTGAAGGAAAAGGAACTTTAGAACCCACAATTATTGATACCCGTGCAGAGTTTCATAAAACCTTAGATTTTCCGGAGTTTGATTTTTCTGATGTTCGCGGACAGGAAAGTATAAAACGCTGTATGGAAATTGCTGCGGCCGGAGGACACAACATCATTTTGATTGGTCCACCCGGTGCAGGAAAAACAATGTTAGCAAAGCGTTTACCTAGTATTTTACCTCCAATGACCTTGAGAGAAGCGTTAGAAACTACAAAAATTCATAGTGTTGCAGGTAAATTAAAAGAAGTTGGGTTAATGAATCAAAGACCATTTCGAAGTCCTCATCATACTATTTCTAATGTTGCCCTTGTAGGCGGTGGAAGCTATCCTCAGCCCGGAGAAATCTCAATGGCCCATAATGGAGTTTTATTTTTAGATGAATTGCCGGAATTTAAAAGAGATGTTTTAGAGGTGATGCGTCAGCCTTTGGAAGACAGAGAAGTTACGATTTCAAGAGCTAAATTTACAGTAACCTACCCTTCCTCTTTTATGCTGGTGGCAAGTATGAATCCGAGTCCGAGCGGTTTTTTTAATGACCCGTCAATGCCAAATACTTCCTCTCCACATGAAATGCAACGTTATATGAGTAAAATTTCAGGTCCTTTACTAGACCGAATTGATATTCATATTGAAGTTACACCGGTACCGTTCGAAAAATTATCCGATGACAAAAAAGCAGAAAGTAGTGTTTCCATTAGGGAAAGAGTTACGGCAGCACGTGAATTACAGTCCATCCGATTTGAAAAAATGGCTAACATTCATTATAATGCACAGATGAGCAGTAAATTAATTCGGGAGTATTGCGCTCTTGACACACAATCCAAAGAGTTATTGAAGACTGCCATGGAACGTTTGAATCTTTCAGCACGAGCTTATGACCGGATTTTGAAAGTTGCCAGAACCATTGCAGATTTAGATACTGCACCTCAAATAGTCTCATCGCACATTGCTGAAGCAATTCAATATCGAAGTTTGGACCGTGATGGCTGGCTGGGGTAGACAATACAATTTCAATTATAAAAAAGACAGTCTAAAAATAGCTGTCTTTTTTATAAACAATTAAATGTTAAGCGGTTTTATTAAAACTTAAACTTCATGAATCACAGGAAAATTTTCTGCATTTTCTTGTGCGTTCTTTTTAATCAGTTTACTCACACGAAACATAAGCAGTATGGATAAAATCGAAATTCCGATAATGATAAAACCTAAAGTGTTATAATGTTCCAGTGGGCTGAATTTATCTTTTTGAACAACAATCATTCCTGCGAAGGCTGCCGCAATTCCTCCTGCTATTTGTTGTAAAGAAGAATTGATACTCATAAAAGCACCTCTGTCTTCTACAACAGGTATCGCAGTAACCAAAGCCGTTGAAGGTATCATACGACTCATTACTCCACCCATCATCAATACATTAAAAATTGCTACTAACCAAAGTGGTGTAACACTAAGATTGGTATAAAGGGCAACAGTAACGATTGTCCAGATAGATGCGAAGGAAAATATTTTGAATTTGTCTATACTGTCACTTAATTTCCCAATAATAGGCATAATTACTAATGTAGATAATCCGGCAATCATGAATAAAATAGGTAACTCATGTTGTGTTATATGCAAATTATTGATGGCAAAAGCACTACCAAAAGGCATTAGCATAAAACCACCAACAGAGAGTAAGGCAGTAGCAGTAAATCCAATTCTATAGTTCTTTTTGGTGAGGGTATGAATTAAATGCGTAAAAGCTGATTTATCTTTTTGAATCAAAAGATGTTTATTTATTGGCTGTAATTTAATTCCAATCAGAGTTACCACGATTGCTGCCATACCTGCAACCCATAAAAACGGAGCATGCCAGCCCCATTCATTAGCAAAATATAATCCAATTGGGATTCCTAAAATTTGACTTGCCCCAAAACCCATCTGTATAAAACCCATAACACGTCCACGTTGTTGAAGCGTAAATAAATCTGCAACAATTGCCATAGAGATTGAACCAATAACACCTCCAAATAAACCCGTAACGATTCTGGCTGCTACAAGCAAAGCATAAGAAGTGACAATTCCACATAGAATTGTGCCTACAATAAAACCAATATAAAAGAATAGCAATAATTTTTTTCGATCGAATTTATCCGCAAAACCTGCTGTAAGAAGTCCGGAAATTCCTGCACTGAAAGCATAAGCAGAAACCACTAAGCCAAAACGTGCCGGTTTTATATCCAGATCTTTCATAAGTATATCTCCTAACGGTGACATTACCATAAAATCAAGAATTACTGTAAACTGAGTAATTGCCAGTATAAAAACTGCAAATTTTTGATAACTGGTAAAAGGCACTGACTGGTTTTGTTCTTTCATTTTTAGTTTAGTCTAATGGTCTACAATTAAAATTATGTCTGTTAACAATATTGATTATTTGTTCTTCTGATAATGTTTCACTTACAACTCGTAAAACGCAATCAATATCTTCCTGATCTATATTCCATTGATGAATTTCAGAATTTTCATTGAGTGTACAACTTATTAATTGTTTGTCATTAACCGTTCTAATATTGGTGGCAAATACTAATATGTTTTGTATATTTTCCATATTTGGAGATTATTAAGGTGTCAGTGCTTTTATTACTAATTCAAATGCCTCATCCATTTTTTCTTCTGTGAGCTTAAAAGGTGTATCTCCAAAACTTTTTCCTTCATTTTCAAAACGAAGTAAAGCATATAGAGGACCATAAGCCACACTCCAGAATACTTCAATAGAAATCGGCAGCAGTTCCTTTCTTTCTAATGCATTTTCAATAAAACTCCACATTGTTTTTTTAAAATTCGCAAGGCTTTCTTCTAAAATATCATCCCGATAGCTAGAATGGCTTAAAGCTTCCCAACAAGCAACTTTTAAAGGATTTTTTAAAGCAAATCTTGCCCTGTTTTCCCACTGTTTCCGCAGACCTTCTTTAAAAGGCATAGTTGGGGAGAAATCTTTCACCATTTCGCAAAAAAAAGTCTGGCCGATTTCTGTACCAATTTTCTTTATCAAATCTTCTTTATCCGAATAGTAAATGTATAATGTCGCTACAGAAACACCGCTTTCTTTTGCCAATCGATTCATCCCAAAGCCTTCAATGCCATATTTTACGAGCATTTCAATAGCTTTTTGTTTTACAGCATCTTCTTTATTTGGATCTCTTGTTCGCATTTTTCTGTTTTAATAAGCACAAATATATTAAATATAAATGAATGTTCGCTTACTTATATATGTTTTAAAGCAGATAAACTTATTTTATCCACATTAGACATAAAAAAAAGACAACCATCTCTGATTGTCTTTTCTTATATAAAAATAAAAATTGCTCTTTTAAATTATGCAATTTTAGCGATAATAGCATTAAAAGTTTCGCTTGGACGCATTGCCTTACTCACTAATTTAGGAGTTGGCTGATAGTAACCGCCAATATCCTGAGGTTTTCCCTGAGCACCAATTAATTCTGCATCGATTTTAGCTTCGTTAGCTTCAAATTCAGCAGCAATTGGAGTGAAGATCGATTTTAATTCAGCATCTTTTGTCTGAGCAGCCAAAGCCTGAGCCCAGTAGAATGCTAAATAGAAGTGAGATCCACGGTTATCAATCTGACCTACTTTACGAGCTGGAGATTTATCATTTGCCAGGAATTTATCATTAGCCTGATCTAAAGTTTCAGATAAAACGATAGCTTTAGAATTATCTAAAGTTTGTCCTAAGTGTTCTAATGAAGCCCCAAGAGCTAAAAACTCTCCAAGAGAATCCCAACGTAAATATCCTTCTTCTGTAAATTGTTCAACGTGTTTAGGAGCAGAACCTCCGGCACCTGTTTCGAACAATCCACCACCGTTCATTAACGGAACGATAGATAACATTTTAGCAGAAGTTCCTAATTCAAGAATTGGGAATAAATCTGTTAAGTAATCACGTAATACGTTTCCTGTTACAGAGATTGTATCTAAACCTTTGATGATTCTGTCTAATGTAAATTCAGTTGCAGCAACCGGGTTTAAAATACGGATATCTAAGTTTGTCGTATCGTAATCTTTTAAATATTTTTCAACTTTAACGATCAATTCTCTGTCATGCGCTCTGTTTTCATCTAACCAGAAAACGGCTGGAGTATCAGATAAACGAGCTCTGTTTACAGCTAGTTTAACCCAGTCCTGGATAGGAGCATCTTTTGCCTGACACATTCTAAAGATATCATTTGTTTCAACGTTTTGCTCCATTAAAACATTTCCTTTATTATCTACAACACGAACAACTCCATCTGCAGCAATTTGGAAAGTTTTGTCGTGAGAACCATATTCTTCAGCTTTTTGAGCCATTAAACCTACATTAGGAACACTTCCCATCGTTTTTGGGTCAAAAGCCCCGTGTTTTTTACAGAAATCAATTGTAGCTGTATAAACTCCTGCATAACAACGGTCCGGGATAACAGCGATTGTATCTTGTGCTTTTCCTTCTTTGTTCCACATTTGTCCAGATGTACGAATCATTGCCGGCATAGAAGCATCAACAATTACGTCTGACGGAACGTGTAAGTTTGTAATTCCTTTATCAGAATTAACCATTGCCAAAGCTGGTCCGTTTTCAATTGCCTGATTAATTGCAGCTTCAACTTCAGCTTGTTCAGCTCTTCCTGCAATTTTTGCATAGATATCACCTAAACCATTTCTGGTATCAACGTTTAATTCAACGAATAAAGATTCATATTTTTTAAAAAGATCAGCAAAATAAACTTCAACGATAGCACCAAAGATAATTGGATCTGAAACTTTCATCATTGTAGCTTTTAAGTGTACAGAAAGCAAAACACCTTCTTTTTTAGCTTCAGCAATAGCTTCAGCAGCAAAAGCTTTTAATTTATTTACACTTAAAACAGAGCTGTCAATTATTTCACCTGCTTTTAGCGGAGTGCTTGCTTTAAGAACAGTAGTTGTACCGTCTTTTGAAACGAATTCAATTTTTACATCATTAGCTTCAGCAACAGTAAGAGATTTTTCACTTCCGTAAAAATCACCGCCCGTCATAGAAGCAACCTTAGTTTTTGAGTCAGCAGACCATGCACCCATTGAATGTGGATTTGCCTTTGCAAAGTTTTTAACTGCTCTTGGAGCTCTACGATCAGAGTTCCCTTCACGCAAAACCGGGTTTACAGCAGAACCCAATACTTTAGCATATTTTGCTTTTATTTCCTTTTCAGCATCATTTTGAGGATCTTCCGGGAAATTTGGCACATTATATCCATGAGACTGCAATTCTGCAATAGCCGCTTTTAATTGCGGAACAGATGCAGAAACGTTTGGCAATTTGATAATGTTAGCCTCAGGCTGAGTTGCCAATTGACCAAGTTCAGCTAAAGCATCTCCTGTTTTTTGAGCATCTGTTAATGATTCAGGAAAATTAGATAAAATTCTACCTGCCAGCGAAATATCTCTAGTTTCAATAGCAATACCAGCAGTAGCAGTAAAAGCCTGAACAATAGGTAGTAAAGAATAAGTCGCTAACAATGGCGCCTCATCAGTTAAGGTGTAAAAAATTTTTGAATTCTGTGTCATTTTTTTTTTTTTTATAATCGTATTGCCGGAATCAGCAATTTTCAAGGTATAGTCGGCTCAAAATGAGCGGAGCAAATATAGTAAAAACAGTGCGAAAACGGTTTAGTTTTCCAGAGAAATCCTGAAATTAACAGATTGCTATTTCGAAGTCTTTAAATTATTAAATCAATGATTTTTACTGCAAAAAATTATAATTTTTGTATTTCAAAAATAAGTTCCAAAAAAAAACTCGTTTCAACTTACTTGAAACGAGTTTTTTATAACAAATAGATAAATGATTATCTTCTTTTATCTCTAATCTTAGCTTTTTTACCAGTAAGTTCTCTGAAGTAGAAAATTCTAGCTCTACGTACAGCACCTTTCTTGTTGATTTCAATTTTTTGCAAAGCTGGCAAGTTTACCGGGAAGATACGCTCTACACCAACAGCACCAGACATTTTACGAATAGTAAAAGTTTCTGTGTTACCAGAACCTCTTCTTTGAATAACAACTCCTTTAAAAAACTGAGTTCTTGTTTTTTCACCCTCTTTAATTTCGTAGAAAACTGTGATAGTATCTCCAGCTCCAAAAACAGGGAAATCTTTTCTAGCAACGAATTCGTCCTGAACGAATTTTAATAAATCTGCCATGATAATTTAAATTATTGTTTTTATATTAGAACAACATTCACGGATCTCGCCAGAGGTTGGTCTAATTCGGGTGCAAATGTAGAAAATAATTATGAATTATAAATTGTAAATTGTAAATTATTTTTTAATCCATAAAATTGAAAGCCATAAAGTCTTATTGATCTAAAAATGAAGATACTATATTGTTTATTTTATGACTTTCGACTTTAAAAACTTAAGACTATTCTAATAAATCCGGACGTCTGTTTTTAGTATGTTCATACGCCATATCCTCACGCCATTTGTCAATTTTTGCAAAATGACCGCTGGTTAAAACCTCAGGAACTTTCCATCCTTTATAATCTGCAGGCCTTGTATATATAGGTCCTGAAAGTAAATTATCCTGAAAACTATCTGTTAATGCTGAAGTTTCATCACTTAAAACACCAGGAATCAATCTGATCAAAGCATCGGATAAAACCAAGGCTCCCAATTCTCCCCCTGATAAAACATAGTCACCAATTGAAATTTCTTTGGTTATAAAGTGATCCCTAACGCGTTGGTCAACGCCTTTATAATGTCCGCATAGAATAATAATATTTTCATACATCGACATTGTATTAGCCATTTTCTGGTTCAAAGTTTCACCGTCAGGCGACATATAGATAATTTCATCATATTCACGCTCACTCTTCAAATGCGTGATACAGGCGTCAATGGGCTGAACAGTCATTACCATTCCGGCTCCTCCTCCAAAAGGATAATCATCTACGCTTTTCTGTTTATTGGTTGTATAGTCACGTAAATTATGAAAATAAACTTCAACCAGACCTTTGTCTATGGCACGTTTCATAATCGAAGCCTCAAAAGGGCTCTTTAATAATTCCGGCAAAATCGTAATAATATCAATTCGCATTTTATTTTTTCAATAGTTCTAAGTGGCAAAGATACAAAGTAAATAGGTTTGTCAAATTCAAACGACAATGTCAATTTCAAAATTCAATGACTAATCCATACATTCCATCAGCAATAAATCACCGTTTTTGTGGGTAATCGTAACAATCCCATCTTTTGCAACTGAATTGCTGCTTCCTGTTCTATACCCCATTGTCAGAGTGTCATTTTGTAGCGAATACTCTAAATTAGTTGAATAAATACCACTCACAACACCAATAGGAATCAAGGAAATTGGCGTTTTTTCTGTGTACCATTTTTCAAATTTGTTTGGCAATAGAAATATTTTAGAATGATCGTCCAGAATTACAATTTTAAGCAAATCACGGTAACGAACAATATTGGTTAGGTTAGTAATGGTATGATCTGCACGTTTTCCTGTGGCCCAGACTACATTTACAGCCGGGATTTTTCTATCGATCAGGTAATCAAAAGCTTTCTCTAAATCGGTCTTGTTTTGGTCAGGTGTATGAACAATTTCTATTGGAAATTGTGAAGTTTTGTAGATTTCAGGATCAAAACCACGATCGAAATCTCCCAAAAGCACATCTACTTTTATACCTAAATCTACAACACGTTCAATGGCCGAATCGAGTACAATAACGAGCGGGGACCATTCGAGCAGTTGCCCTAATAATTCAGCATTGCAAGCAGCTCCGTTGGCGATAATTAATGCGGGTTCCTGATCGTCGCGAACAATATGATGTGATGACATGCTGGATTATTATTTTTGAATGAAATGCAAATGTACAAAAGAAAGAGATTTTTGAATGTTGATTAACAATTTTAGATTCTGATTTTTGAGAATGTAATTTTAAGTTTTATAATCTGTAGTCTTAAATAATTAATCGTCTGTGATAATTGATTTGTCCTAAATGATAGGCTAAATGCGTAGAAAGGTGTACCAAAAAGAAACCAGTTGTCATTTCTTTCTCGAAAACAATTTGCGGATAAATACTTTCTAAATCGGCTTCGGTTACGGAATCAAGAACATTATTTACAACTAAGATAGTCCGGTCAATTTTACTGATCAATTCTTCTTTTGAAACATTTTTTAAGGAAAATTCCAATGGGCGATCTCTAACATAACCCGTTTTTCCGAGTTCGGCTCCTATGTAAGTATTTAGATTTCCAATTAAATGCAGGCAAAGATTCCCTGCCGAATTAGAAATATTTTTATCGATTAGCCAAAGCTGACTATCGGTTTCATATAATTCAATTTCGGTTTTTAATTTATTGAGATCACGATTAAAAAGTAATCTTAGCACTTCTATCAGCATAACTTTAAACTTTATTTTTTTATAGGGATCCAGATTTCTTCTGAATTTGGATTATCCCTTTGATAATTTTCAGACATTACAGCAAAATGAGGTCTGTCATCAACTTTGAAACCGGAAGCTGGGATCCATTCTGTAAAAATAAAACGATAAGTCTTATCACCTTCTATAGCAGGACCTTCATGAACGAAAACGGCATATAGTCCGTCCGGAATTATCAAAGTTTCCATACCTGATGGAATTTCATTAAAATCCAAAACTTCCATGGCTGCCCATTTCTTAAAAGTTCTTTTAGCATCAAAATTATTAAAATATCCAGCCGAGAAAACTTCAATCGAATACAAATTAGAATCAATTGAAGTTTTGATTTCTTTTCGATCCGGCATAAAACTACTCCATAACTGAAATGTTTTATTTTCGACAAATGACATTGTGATGTGTTTACCAATGAGTTTTTTCTCAGTTAGTATTTCAATTCTTGCTTCCATTTTTAACTAACTTATTTAACAGTATATTTTCTTGAAACTATTTCACTAAGTGAAAAATAACCTAACGGAAAATTACTTTTATCGGTTGTATTGATAATATTACCTCTCACTGTTGCCGGCGGAGTTTGAAAAGGCCCTCCAACATTACTACCTGCAATGCTTACTAATATATTCATGTAATTGTAATATTGCTTTGAAATTCCATAATGTGTTATTTCAATTTCGTCTCCGGCTTTCAAATCCTCGTCATCAGAAACACTAAAAAATTCGTTACCCTGATAAAACTTATCTTCATCAGCATAATAAGTCGAGGTAATTTTATTTGAATATACATATTTGTATAAATAATAATTATCTACATCTGCCGGGTCATTATAAAAAGCTCTAACTACAATACCGGCAAGAGCACCTGCATCATATTGTGTAACAGTTGTTATTGGAGTTACCGATTTTAGCGTTTCACTAGCTGTGTAAGTATCCCCTTTAGCAATTACTGTCAAGGTATAGGTCTCGTTAATTACCGGCCTAAAATTATTACAGACATATCTTCCGGAATTTGGTACTTCTGTAAAATTAAATTGCTGGTTAGCATTATTTTTAACATAAACAACTGCTCCTGAAACTATTGGAATCTCATCTTGAAAATAACCTGTTGTAGTTGTCAGCTTAATAGTTTGCTGGGCTCCGGAAGTTCCTTTTCTCCAATTGATAGCTGCTTCTATTACTAATTTTGGAGGAGCAGTATCTAAATCAACCTCAACTACTTCTTCACAGCTTGTAAAAAATACAGACATAAAAAACACCAAAAATAAAATTACTTTTTTCATACTTTATATTTTTTCTTTTTACAGAAAATGATTTTAAAACTTAAAATTATAACTAACCGCTGGTACAATTCCGAAGATAGATGTTCTTACTGCTTCATTATAACCAGTATCTGCATTTTGACGGAAGTTAATTGAAGCAGCATTTTGTCTGTTATACAGATTATATATACTAAAAACCCATTCGCCTTTCCATTTTCTGTTTTTATTATTTGTGGGTGTCAATGTAGCCGAAACATCTAAATGATGATAAGCAGGTAATCGGTTTTCATTTCGTAATCCATAACTGGGAACAGTTATTCCTAAATATTCATACTGACTGTTTGGGTAGCTAACTGGCTGGCCGGACTGTAAAACAAAATTAGCTCCGAATGTCCATTTTGCATTTAAATTATAAGCAGACGTAATAGCTACATTATGTAATTTATCATAAGCAGAATTATACCATTGACCATTATTGATTCCTGTTTCTTCGGGAGTTCTGCCGGGAGTTTGTTGTTCTGATTTTGAAAGTGTGTAAGAAATCCAGCCGTTAAGTTTGCCTTCATTCTTCTTAAACATGATTTCTAAGCCATAGGCCCGCATTCTCCCATTTAAAATTACTTGTTCAATTGCATCATTTGCAATCAGATTTGCTCCATCGATATAGTCCAGCCTGTTTTTAACTTTTTTATAATAAATCTCTGTTTCAAGTGAATAAGCCCCACCATTAAAATTTCTAAAATAACCTACAGCAACCTGATCTGCAATTTGAGGCTTGATATAACTGTCGCTTGGCATCCAGACATCAAGAGGTGTCGGAGATGAAGTATTGGAAACTAACTGAAGATATTGTGCCATTCTGTTGTAATTCGCTTTTAATGCGGCATCATCATTCAGCTGAAAAGAAATTGAAAACCGGGGTTCAAGGTTGTTATAACTTTCAATAACCTTGTTCTTTTTGTAGTATTCAGTACTTATTGGTGTCCCTTTTTCATAAATCTGCATATCCGAATTGAAGACAACTGCATTATTGTTTTCATACAAATTAATTGTCGAAGCTCCCAGACGATAAAACATACTAAATCTTAAGCCACAGTAAACTGTAATTCTTTTTGAAAGCTGACTTTCTGAACCAATATAAGGGGATATTGCAAGTGCATATTTTTTATCTAATTGCTCAGGATTGATTGTAAATTCATCACTTAAGGGCTTAATTATTCCAGGGTTAAATTCATAATAGATTCCGTTTAAACCATAAGTTAATTTGAATTTATCTGAAATAAAGTTTTCAAAATCGTATTTAACAGTATAGTTTTTAATACCGGAATTCCATTTGAAACCTACAAAATTTAAATCAAGTCCATAATAATAATCACTGTAGATCAAAGATAAATTTGCAAATAATTTGTCCGAATATAAGTGACTCCAACGTAAGTTCAATATAGAATTACCATAAGTATTCATGAAAATTTCATTCAGTTTAAAAACGTCACGTCCAAAATAACCTGATAAAAACAAACTGTTATTCTCGCTTAGTTTATAACTCAATTTGGTATTTAGATCATAAAAATAGGCCGCGTTGCCCTTTTGATCCTCTGATAATTTTAGAAACAAATGTGCATAAGATGCTCTTCCTCCTATCAAAAAAGAACCTTTGTTTTTTACTATCGGGCCTTCTGCAAGAATACGGCTTGAAATTAGTCCAACTCCACCATTTACATGAAATTCTTTACTATTTCCATCTTTCTGATAAATATCCAAAACCGAAGAAACCCTCCCTCCATATCGGGCCGGAATCCCTCCTTTATATAACTTCAGATTTTTAATAGCGTCCGGATTAAAAACAGAAAAAAATCCAAAAACATGGGAAGAATTAAATATAGTCGCTTCATCTAATAAAATTAAATTCTGATCGGCACCGCCTCCCCTGACATTAAAACCTGAAGCACCCTCTCCTGCATTTGTTACTCCCGGCAATAGTAAAATAGATTTTAAAACATCAACTTCACCCAAAACTACAGGCATTTTTTTGATGTCAGAAATAGACAGTTTATTAACGCTCATTTCAGGTGATTTAATATTGGTTTTATATCTCACCTCCTTAATTAGAACTTCCTGAAGTTCTTCACTGTTTTCGTTTAAGGCTAAATTGTCTTTTGTATTTTCCTCTAATAATATTGTTTTTTCAACTTCCTGATATCCAAAATGGTTTATTCTCAATTGATGTTCTCCATTAGGAAGTGTAAGTGAATAAAATCCATATTTGTTAGTATAAGTTCCAACTTTCAAAGCTGGAATATAGATATGAACCCCTATCAGAGTTTCATTATTACTAAAATCGGTAATGGTACCACTTAAAGTAAATCTTTCCTGAGAAAATGATGTTAGGCATATAAGGAAAAGAATAATAAACGCATCAATTTTTTTTGTAATCATTGTCGGGGTTTTGATATCCTTAAGTTAACAATTGAAAATAAATTATGTAGTATGAAAATTGTTAAAAATGCGTTAAGAATTTCTAAACATTATTATGCATCTAAATTATTCGTATTTATTCAACCTATATTTTTCCAATTATATTTTTTAATCTCCCCTTAAACAGAAATCATCACACAGATTTTTGCCTACAGCTAAAAACCATAGAAAACCTATTGTCGTAATTTTAAAAAAACAAAAAAATTGTTCATTCTAATTTTATTACTGCGTTTGAGGGTAAAAAAATCGAAAAGAATTTGAAACTGCCGAATGTAATATCGTACCGTGATTCTCTACAGGTAAATAATCAAAATAAACTTTAATATTCTTATAAAAAATACGCAAATAAAATGCGCATTTTTTTCGTGTTACTATAATTTTAAAACTTTTATTCCAAAGTAAAAATTTCGTCCAGGCCTTCCATTGCAATTGTAAAGCCTTCTTTAAAGCCCATTTCTATAATCATTCTAAATCTGATAATTTTTCGTGCTTAATTACAACATCAACAAAAGTTGAATTATTTTTTTGATCCTTTTTTATTATTCAAAAAAAATCCCATTTGTTTGTGGCAAATGGGATTATAAAGATTTCAAATTTATCTGAATTTGTTTCGGACAATAATGTTTTTAAATTTAGCTTTAAGGTCCTGACCCGTATCAAAAACCATTTGCTCATTGTTAGGAAAAGGTACTGCACGGTTATTGAAGTTACTTAAGTATTTTTCATCACATGCATTTCTGTCACCACGATAAGTCGAATAAACGTTTTCAAAAACAGATTCACTCGTCAAAGGAAATGATTGTAATAACTGATTGGTTTTAAAATCAACATACTCTACCTTAGCAGTCACCTGACATGCTTTAAATTGTCTGAATTCGAAAATTCTGATTTTAATCTTTTTAAAATTATCTACTTTTATCGGACGCCCCAAACTATCTTTAACAGGCCTGCCTCTACTATCTAATAGCGTTTTAACACCATCCTTAATTTCTTTTTCCTGAACGAATTCCTTTTCTTTAATCTGCTCCGGCGAGATGTGAATTTCCCTGAAATTTAAAATCAGACCGTAATCGTAACTCACTTTTTTTTGTCTGACATTGTGATAAACTGTCCATTTATCGTTAAGTCCATAAGTGCTGAGATCTAATAAATCATTTTGTAATTGCGTTGGTATCACCATATTTGTTTCGTTGGTAGCGTAAACATTTACAAAATCGGTCCCTTTAAACTGGGCTTCATCCATTAGTTTTTTTGCATTTTTATAATTCGGATTTATGCTTTCGATATAAACTAAATCATCATACGCTTTTCTGTAATTAAGTTTATTAGAAGATTTTAAGAGCGCTTGTGCATTTTCATATAAATATTTAGATAATGCATTTTTACTGTTTACAGTCTGATCTGAGTAGTTATCAAAAAGAAATTGAGCATTTTTTCCCTGCTTCAATAACTTAAGCGGTAATATGGGTCTAATTTTTTCCTGACGATTATTAAGCTGTAAATAAGTATTATAGATAAGCTCAAGACTGGCAGGATTTTTTTCTTTTTCCATCATTTCAAGATTCCTCAAATCCCTGTCTTTTGCTTTTGCAAAAGCTTCTTCGAGTAAGTAAACATAATCTTGTTTTCCTTTAGAATCTTTGTTAGATTTTAATGCCTCAACAGCACGATTAATAGCCTCATCATAATTACCGTCACTAATAAGCGATTGGGTTGTTTTTACGCCACATGAAAACACTAAAAATAAGAGAGAAACCAATAGAGTATTTTTTTGCATAGGTATCATTTTGAAGGTGTAAATATATCTTTTTTAACTTTCAACAACTATGCCTTTTAATTTTTTATTTTAATGAGCAGCATCATTCATTTTCAGAATAACCTCCTGTCCCGCTCTCGCCTAAATCTTTTACGGCGAACCCCGCCGTAAAAGGATACCGGCTCGATCGGGGCTAAGTTAGAGATCTTGTTTTCAAAAGATTAAAAAAAAATCTTATAATTTTATTTGAAGAACAACGATTAAACTATACTAAATTAGCGACATCCGTTTTATCCTTCAAAATCCCCACAATCATGTTGTTCAAACTTCTTCAATAATTTCTTCAGCGTATAATATTTAGAAATTCGCAAGTTTTCGGCATTAATCTCTTTCCCGGTAATTTTCAATTCGTAAATGGGTGTTTTGTCAATTTCTGTAAATGTAAAGTCACTTTGTTGGGTTTTAATTTCAATTTCACTTTTAGCATTTGTGATTTTTATAATTTCAAATTCCCGATTTAGATTTACATCACACACATTGGTTAGTTTTAATGTCTGCTCCGTTATAGTAATTTCTGCCAAATCACAAGCATAGCAATTACCACTAAATTCGATACCGTATTTCTTATAAATATTTTCACTTTTTGAATCTACTGTGTCAATAGGAATCAGGTTAAGTTGTTCTATGCTTCTCTTTTCGTTATTACTATTTTTTTTTGAGACTTTAATATTGTTTTCAGTATTTGTCGTTGTATTGCTTTTCTTGTTGTTTATTTGTTTTGGATTTCGTTCACATCCAAAACAAATAAATACACCTAAAATTATTGTAATTATTATTTTCATTTTTTATGATAATGTTTTCGATACAGACGTTTTCTTTTTTAATTGAAATACTGCTTCCCAAAAAACAATTGAAAAAACAGCATTAGCTATTATTGAAGTTATAATACCATAAGGATCATTATTCGGAAACAACTCTAATTCCCCAAACCTTAAAGCCAGGAACAATGACAAAAGAGCAATTACAATAGAACAGGCTACATTTAATAAAGGAATCCATTTTAAAACAATAAAAGAATAAACTATATTAAGAGCAGTAAAACCGCAGCCTAAAGTTATATATGCAGTAACTCCTAATTTTTCACTCAACAGTAATAATAATGAAGTTGAGATGAGATATAAAAGAAATAGAACTGAATAAATTAGGATTCGAATATGTGCTTTCATTTTTTTTGTGCTTAATGATAAAGTTCGTGAACTGAAAATACTAATTACGGCAAAATCCCTTCAATTTTTGCTTCTGATTTTTCTCTGACAGGGCTGTCGGGATGAAAACTCCAAATGATGAGAAATTTTCCTTTTACAACATATTCTTCCGGATGTTCATCTGTGGGCTGACCGGCTTTTCCCCATAACAATCCTTGCAGAAAACGCTCTCCTTTAAATACATGCTCAAATTCAAAATACATAATAGAACCAGTATCGGGTCTGCTTTTAAAACTTTGCATTGCTTTGCTTTTTACCTTTCCCACAATATTGCTGTACGTTTCAATATCGTTGTAAAAAGTGCATGCCTGAACAGAAACACAGTTGTTTCCATCGCTTAAAGAGTAACCTTTGGGAATTTCTTTGTTTTTCAGTTTTAAATCAGCAATAGTCTGACTGAATGAATGAGTAGTAAACAGCAAAAATAATACTGACAGGGAAATCGTAATTTTCATGGTTTTGGGGTTTATTTTTTTGAATTATTATAGCTTAACAGCTATTGATTTATACAAGCTAAAATAATATTTTATTTCAGTAAATGAAGTTCCTTTTATACAAAACCTTTAATTTACAGGTAACCAATTTAGCATTGTTTTAGTTTGCATTGAGAATTCTATTTTACTTCGCCTTTATTTCCTGACTCAAATAGTAGCTAAATGCTGAATTAGAAAATTAATTTTTAATAACAGGTCAAAATGGGGCATATAAAAAAAAATTCAGAATCCTCCTCGGCTATCTCATTTCTTTATATTCCTTGCCATTAAAAATTAATTTTGAAGTATTTTTTGTAATAGTTTCTTTAGCAACACAATCATCAGTTGTAGGTGTATTTACAGTAGTAACATTTTTAGTTTTTACTATAATAGCATTAAAATTATGGTTTTGCATTTTATCAATCTCAAAAGTTGAATTGCTGTCCTCAAATTCTCCTGCACAATTAGTATCCCATTCTCCACGAGACTGTGAGATTGTATAATTTTTGAGTACCGGTTTCAAGGAACTTTTGTCCATAATATATAATGACAAATTAGTTTCACTAAAAGGATTGGGTCTGCTGCTTCCTGTATAAGACACCCTGACTCCAAATGCTCTTGTAGTTTTATTTAAAAGATACAAACCAGTATCAACTGAAATATCCGTTAACCTTATAGCGTCTGATGTCCATGCATTTGGTTCAACAAATTTAGAGATTATTTTTCCGGTCGCATTGTCAACTACAATAACATAAGCATCTAATACCAAGTAATCGTCCGAAACTTCAGAAGCAAATTTAGGAATCACCAATACGCTTTTCTGTTTATCATACGGCAATACTTTTTGAGCAAAATGTTCCAGATCTATTTCGCTTTTTTTAAACTTAAGTTGTTTTAAAACTTTATCCAGATGTTCCGTATTTTGCGAGAATGAAAATTGAAAACAACATAGTAAAGCAAACAAGCCTTTTTTCATGAAATTGATTTTTTACTATTCAAAATAACTTTTTTCCAATTTAGGATATTCTGAAAATTTGGCCACCTCTTTTTATGTAAGCTACGGTTTTGCTTAAGTTTTCCATTTTTTCATCTTCATCAAAATCGATAATCTCATCTACTAAATCCTCACGTTCCAAATTTGGCTCGACAGTTCCGTCTTCATCCTCAACTGCATTAAATGAAAAAACATCCGTTGCAGTAATTGTCTTCTCCGAGATAATACAATGACCATAATCCAAAATTGTTTTGGTTACAATATTTCCGCCAACATTTAAAACATAGTCACAAAGAGAATCTCCTAAAATCACATTTTCAACATTTAGATCACCACTGATTGACATACTTGAAAGCGTAATTAAACTTTTGCAATTTACATTTCCTAAAACTATCAAAAGTGACGTGTCTACTTTTTCACAATCTTCAATTATTCCTGCAACATTCAGATTACCATTAACAAGAACAATGTCATTCCCTACCAGCAGGTTTTCTAAATTAGTTTCTCCTGAATACAAAATAATTTTACCTGCAACTTCGTAAAAAGCTTTTAACTCATCAATAATTTCGTCATTCAGTACAGACTCGCCTGCTTCTATCAATTTAATAGCTTCTTCTAAACTAATTTCTTTAAAAATTTCCATTTTATAATTTTATTTTTTTGTATTTACAGTAAATAAAGCCTTATGATGCTCCTTTTTTGGGCTTTATTTTTTTTCTAAAAATATAAAAAAACACTTATAAAAAACTAATTGCTTTTTACTTTTCTCTAATAAAAAATGTAGTTAAAAGGAACCCCTGAGGGACATGCGAAAAAAAATCCTATTCCCCTTTCGGAAACAGGACTTTAGCATTTTTATTCACATTACTTACTTTTTTCTAAATAATCATTTGCCATTTTTTTTGTTTTATCATCCAAAACTTTTTTATCATTTGTTAGAATATCATATACATCAAAGGAAGCTCTTTTATAATTATATTTATTAGACATAATTAATGAATAATAAAGCAATCCTGTAACTTTTTGTTCACCAATATAATAAATCCCTTTTAATTCATTATATGCTAGCGTATCACCATTAAATAGGGTACGATTCTCTAAACTATCCATTAATTTTTGATTAAACAATTTTTCTCTAAAAACAGTTCCGGAGTTTTCATCTGTAACATTAGCTTTGGTCTCTTCCTTTTTGTTGCATGCAAAAACTAGCGTTAAGATCATAACAATGATTATAATATTTGATTTCATCTTTTTTATTAAAATTTTCTTCTATAAATTTCACGATTATTCCTATGTACCACCAAATCTCCATCGTTCTTACCCGAATCCATAACAATATCGATCCCTGAGCAAGCATGTCTACATATCACGAACGTGGTCTAATGCCATAATTAGCATTACAATTCCTCGCACTATATCAATTGAATTTTCTCTTTTCATTTTTTTGTAGAAGTTTAAAAATGTGTGATTTCATGATATGGTCATTGAATTCATTCTTCGAGTAAAAACTCAGTGGGTCTGTTCTGTTTTTCGTAAGTCAGAAAACATTTGTTTGCCAAATCTGTATTTGTTCCTACTACTTTCATTGAGTAACCATAAATTCTTCCATATTCAGATTTTTTGTAGTCGTCCCATTCATAAATATTACCATCAGCGTCAATATTTATTATTCCTTTGTCTAAGATGTCCTGCCATTCAATCATATTGGTAATTTGGTCTATGGAATCATAAACTACAATTTCTTTTGGATTACTATAATTATCTATGCAAAATATCATACCTTTTTAAAATTGGTGGTAACGTTTCTGTTCTTACTGAGGGCACGGATTGCAAATCCGCGCTATCTGGTTAGAAAATCTTCGATATAGGCTTAAAAAAAAGCACAAAGTAAAAAATCCTTGTGCTTTTATAAAATTTATATTGTTGCCGAAATTATTTTCCTTTTAGTAATTTTTCTAAATATTCGTTTTTGTCTTTTTCAGCCTGAACCAAACGCTCGTAAAGTTCTACAACTTTATCAAGTGGATTGAATGTGCAAGAATTATTAATTCCCTGTGCACCGCTAATAGAGCTATTATCGTAAAAGTTATTGAAAAAATTGAAAACCGCTTCTTCTGAAAAATTTTCAAGTGCTTCTACAGTAACCCCAAGTGCTTTTGCAATCTCCACAAGTTTTTCTTTGTCAACAGTTTCGCTGTTTTCAATAATAGATATTGCTTGCTGGTTCGAACCAATTGCCTGCGCAAGTGCTTCTTGCTTCATACCTTTAAGCTCTCTAATTCGGCTGATATTTCTACCGATATGTTTTGATTTTGTTGTTGTGCTCATATTTCAAAGGTATTTTTTTGAATGAAATAGTGTTATTATTTTTCACTAACAAATATATGTTTTTTCAGAGAGGAATTAAGCTTTTCCCTTTCAGAATTTTGGCATTGTTAAAAGCTTCAAGTGTTGCTTGAGATAATCCTATATGCTAGCGCGAGCATCACGCTCATGTCAATAAAGTTTCGTTTTTGCTTGGCTTGTGTTCACGAGCGGGACGCTCTCGCTAGCGGGGATTTGAGGGATTATTTTGATTTCTATACTATTATAATTTGTTGTCTAAATACATTAAAATGAGAATGCATGTAGAAAAAAGAAAAATTTGAAATGCAACATTACTAATTTTATATAACATTTTACTTCTTTTTGTTTCTTGCAACCATTCTGCTGTATATTCTATGTCTTTTTTATTAAAAATTCGATCATTAAAATATTTAAAAACAAAAGAAAGAATGAGAAAGCAAATAAAAACAATTGGCAGATTAATTTTTAAATTGGGAAGAAAAATTTTTTTAAGAATTAGTGAAATTAAAAATAAGAATAATGACTGGTGTATTGAAATCGAAATGGTAGCCTGCCAGCTGTTTATTGACCTTGTGTTAATATAAAAGAATCTTCGATAAATTTTTTTAATGTCCAAAAGTTGTTTTATTTAATCTTAGCTAACACAGGCATCTCGCTCTCATGCCGCAAAGTTTTTATGTTGTTAATTTATTCAGTTTGTGTTCACGAGCGAGACGCTCGCGCTAGCGGGTGATTAATAGGAAGCTTTTATTCTTTAATAAATTCTCCAATTATCTTTTGATCGTAATCATAATTTAGATCATTAGGAAAATGTCCGTTTAGGTCAGGAAATATTAATTGCAAATACTCATAATTTTTATTTTCATAAAATTTAATTGAAGTAAGGACATAATCTTCTAAATCTATATTGTTAACCTTTATAAAATAAACAGGAAAACGATCACTTAAATCGTCAATTTTTATATTTATCGGAATTTCTGTGTTTTTGTATTTTTCGGCATATTTTTCAATTAATTGTCCTGATAAATTTGGGCCAAGTCCAGAAATAAATAATTCAGGAATTTTAAAATTTTCATACAAACCAGTCGAATAGGCAAAAGGTGCAAAGTTTTTCTCTTCTAATATTGCAGTAGTATGATAACCATTGTTTTTTATGTTATCATACACTTGCATGAAATATTTAAGTTTTGCTCTTTTTGGGTTTTATTCATCGTATTGATTTTAATTACATAATGTGTTTTATTTTCTCACTTCCAGTTTTAAAATTTGATTTGAACCTTTGACTTTAACATAACTAATTCTCACATATTTATTTTCGTCGATAGCTCCTCCGTGTGATTTTGCATTATTATATCCAAAATCGGAAATGTCAAAATCAGAAAATTTGAATTCCACTCCATTAACCGTAAATCTTTCGCTATCGTGTCCACCCGATGGCATTGGATGAAAATTATTTACAAATCCTTGTGTTATGATTTTAGAGTCTTTGTATAAAAAGTATGTTTTGCAATATTTAATGCTAAACAATATTAGTAACATTACAAATAAAATTAGTGAAAAGTATTTTATTATAAATGCAATATTCTTTTGACTTTCCAGATTATTTAAAAAAAAATCTTCCGTTTCTTTTTCTTCAATTTTAGGTGTAATTCTAAGCTTGGAAAATAAAAAAAAGCCGATCGGAAAAAGTAATACGGCAAATCTTGAAAACCCATCTCCAGATGAAAAATCGTAAACTGTTTCGAAGGAATTCATGAAGGTTAATTAAAAATTAATGTAAGCGCACTTTATAAATATCAGCCTTTTGTTTTCAGATTTTAGACTAAATAAGTTGGATTAGTTTATTGTTTCAAATATAATATTTATTATCTTTTTACTTTTAATTAAAAGTCTCTATTATCCACAATCTTGTCATTTCGACGTAAGGAGAAATCTTAGCAAGAAACTCGACAAAGATTGATTCTCGCTGCGGAGCTACTTGCGGAGATTTCTCCTTACGTCGAAATGACAAACTGAGCGAATAAGTTTGATGCAAATTAAATAAGTTGGTAAAATTGCGAAGCAAATTCTCGACAAGACTCAATGAATTGATGAAGGTTTGTTATCACGCAAATAAATCATTCAAAAAATCGAGATCTGGATTAATAGTTTTTATTAACTCAATTTTCTTTTCTCTACGCCAGTCTTTTATTTCTTTTTCGCGGGCAATTGCTTCCTGAATCCAAGTGAACTTTTCATAATATATCAGAAATATCACATTGTATTTTGCCGTAAAAGTATTCTTTTCATTTACATTGTTCTCTTTGTGCTGATTTAAACGGATTTTCAAATTATTTGTAACTCCAGTGTAAAATACTGTTTTTGATTTGTTTGTTAGTATGTAGATGTAGTAGGTGTGATAACCTTGTTGTAATTGCATTTGATTTTTATTTTTGCAAAACTAATTATTTTAAAGAATTTTCTTTTTTTTTGTTGAGATGATGTGATGATCTTTCTAGAATTTCTTGCTGAGATCCTTCCTTCGTCAGGATGACAAGATTAGGCTGAAGCTTCGACTGTGCTCAGCTGAAAATTGTTTTTCGAATAATCTAAAAATCCAACAATCTGAAAATCTAAGAAACAAAAAAATCCCGCTTCATAAGAAACGGGACTTTCAACATTGATATTCTCTTTTTTTTTATTTTTAAACTGTTGCTTCTACTGGCAACGGAATTTGATTTTTAAGCAAATCTTCGAATGTTTCGTGTTGGCGAATCAGGATTCCCTGACCGTCTTTCCATAAAACCTCAGCCGGTTTGTATCTTGAATTATAGTTGGATGACATTGAGAAGCAGTATGCTCCTGCGTTTCTGAACGCTAAAATATCACCTTCTGTAATTTCTGGAATTCTACGGTTGTTGGCAAAAGTATCGGTTTCGCAAATGTATCCTACCACTGAGTAAAAACGCTCTTTTCCTTTCGGGTTGGAGATGTTTTCGATATGGTGTGATGATCCATATAACATTGGACGAATCAAATGGTTGAAACCACTGTCAACTCCGGCAAATACTGTCGATGTTGTTTGTTTTACTACGTTTACTTTTACTAAGAAATGACCTGCTTCGCTCACCAGGAATTTTCCCGGTTCAAAAATCAATGTTAAATCTCTACCGTATTCTGAACAGAAAGCGTTGAATCTTTTAGATAATTTTTTACCTAATTCTTCGATGTCTGTTTCGATATCGTCTTTTTTGTAAGGTACTTTGAATCCGCTTCCGAAATCTAAGAATTGTAAATCTTTGAAATGTTTAGCTGTATCAAACAAAATTTCGGCAGCATACAGGAATACTTCGATATCTAAAATATCAGATCCCGTGTGCATGTGAATTCCGACTATGCTCATTTTTGTGTTTTCGACAATTCGTAATATATGCGGAATCTGATGTACCGAAATTCCGAATTTACTATCAATATGTCCAACAGAAATATTAGCATTTCCACCCGCCATTACGTGCGGATTGATACGGATACATACCGGAATATGCGGATGTTTTGTTCCGAATTGCTCTAAAATTGATAAATTATCAATATTGATTTGTACACCCATTGCGGCAACTTCTTCAATTTCTTCAAGAGAAACTCCGTTTGGTGTAAAGAAAATTTTGTCAGGATCATAGCCAGCATGAAGTCCTAACTGAACTTCCTGAATCGATACAGTATCTAAGCCAGACCCCATGTTCTTTAATAACTGAAGAATCGCAACGTTAGACAATGCCTTCATGGCATAATTAACTCTTAAGTTTTCTACCTTAGAGAAAGCTTTCGTTAATCTGTTGTACTGAGATTGGATTTTTTCTGCATCGTAAACATACAATGGACTTCCAAATTGGTCTGCTAACTGCAGTAAATCTTTTGCTTGCATTATTAAACTATTTTGAACAAATGTATTACACTTTTAATACACTACAAATAAATTGTAGAAAAATAACAAATTATAACAAATTGTTTGTTTTTTAAACTTCACATGGGTTTTGTTTAAATTTCAAACATTTTCAAAATTTATTATAAATTATATATAAAAAAAGCAAAACGGCTGTCAATATAGACAGCCGTTTATAATTTTATGGATCTAATTATTATACTCCAGGTAAATCTCCTCCTTCTTTAGTAGGTAAATCTGATTTACCCATTAAGTAGATATCAACCTGACGAGCAGCTTCTCTACCTTCAGAAATTGCCCAAACAATCAAAGATTGTCCTCTTCGCATATCTCCTGCTGTAAATATATTTGGCACGTTTGTTTGATAATTATTTGCTTTATAGTTGCTTCTAAAATCAACTTCCAATCCTAACTGACTGCTTAGAGTTTTTTCCGGTCCTGTAAAACCTAGTGCCAGTAAAGCTAAGTCACAAGGCCATACTTGTTCAGAACCTTCAACTTCAATCAATTCCGGACGCTGTCCAGGAACCATTTTCCACTCTACTTTTACGGTTTTCAAAGCTATTAATTTACCATTTGCATCTTTGATAAATTCTTTTGTATTGATTAACCAGTCTCTTTCGCAACCCTCTTTGTGTGAAGTCGATGTTTTTAACTGCAATGGCCAGTAAGGCCAAGGAGTTGAAGCACTTCTGCCAACCGGTGGTTTTGGCATAATCTCAAAATTCGTTACCGATTTTGCGCCATGACGGTTTGATGTTCCCACACAGTCAGAACCTGTATCCCCACCACCAATTACGATAACATCTTTTCCAGTTGCCAATACCTGATTTTCAACTTTCTCTCCAAAAACTACCTTAGTCTGCTGTGTTAAGAAATCCATAGCCTGAACTACACCATCAGCATCAGCTCCCGGAGTAGGCAAACCTCTTCTTTCTGTAGCACCTCCACAAAGTACGATAGAATCGAATGCTTTTAAATCTTCAACTGAATAGTTTACACCAACATTTGTATTTACTTTAAAGGTAATTCCTTCTGCCTCTAAAATAGCTACACGTCTGTCAATAATTCCTTTTTCTAATTTGAAATTTGGAATTCCATAACGTAATAAACCTCCAATTGCATTGTCTCTTTCAAAAACAGTAACAGTGTGACCTGCTCTGTTTAATTGCTGAGCTGCTGCTAAACCTGCAGGACCTGATCCTACCACCGCAACTGTTTTACCAGTTCTTACTTTTGGCGGCTGTGGCTTGATCCATCCTTCTTTGAAAGCACGCTCCACAATATTTTTCTCTATATTTTCAATAGCGATTGGCTCTTCAATAAGTCCTAATACACATGCTTTTTCGCATGGTGCCGGACACAAACGTCCTGTAAATTCAGGAAAGTTATTGGTTGAATGCAAAATCCATGAGGCTTTTTGCCATTCTTCCTGGTATACCATGTGATTGAAATCGGGAATTAAATTCCCAAGAGGACAACCACTGTGACAAAAAGGAATACCACAATCCATGCAACGAGAACCCTGAGTAGTAATTTCAGCTTCACTCAAAGGAATCGTAAATTCATTATAATTCGTTACACGTTCTTTAACTTCTATATATGATTCGTCTTGTCTTTCGAATTCTTTAAAACCTGTTACTTTTCCCATTGTATTATGCTGTTAATTCTTCTACCATTTGTTCTTCTGTTTCCAGACGTTTTAACGCTTTTTTGTACTCTGTAGGCATTACTTTTACAAAATTATCCAAGCTTCCTGCCCAGTCATTTAATAATGCTGTTCCTCTTGTACTGTTCGTGTACAGAACGTGTCTTTCGATCAAATTTCTCAAGTCGTCAGCATCGTCGCCTTCAACCGTTTCAAATTCAATTGTTTCCGTATTACACAATCCGTTTTTAAACTTGTGTTCAGGATCATAAACATAAGCGATACCACCGCTCATACCTGCCGCAAAGTTACGTCCGGTATTACCCAGTACTACAACTTTACCTCCGGTCATGTACTCACAACCATGATCTCCAACACCTTCCACTACAGCAATCGCTCCAGAATTACGTACTGCAAATCGCTCTCCGGCTATACCATTGATATAAGCCTCTCCTTCGATTGCACCAAATAAACAAACGTTTCCAACAATGATATTATTCTCAGCTACAAAAGTTGCTTTTGCAGGTTTTTTAATGATCAGTTTAGCTCCGGATAAACCTTTACCTAAATAATCATTGGTATTTCCTTCTACAGTAAATGTTAATCCATGAGCACTAAAAGCTCCTAAACTCTGACCTGCAGAACCGGTAAAATTAATATTCAGGGTATCCTCAGGTAATCCAAGGTGACCGTATATTTTAGAAATTTCATTACTTACAATAGCCCCAACAGAACGGTTAATGTTGTTGATTGGATATGCTAAAGTCATTTTTTCTTTTCTGTACAAAGCACGGTGAGAATCTCTTAGAATCTGGAAATCCAATACACCTTCTAAATTATGATCCTGCTTTTCCGTATTACGGATTGGCATTGTTTTGTAAGCATCAGGTCTGTGTAAAATTGAAGACAAATCCAGTCCTTTAGCTTTATAATGTTCAATAGCTTTGTTTGAATTGATTTTATCAGTCTGACCTACCATTTCAGCTAATGTTCTGAATCCTAATTGCGCCATGATACCTCTTAATTCTTCTGCAACATAATAGAAGAAGTTAATAACGTGCTCAGGAGTTCCTTTGAAATTTTTACGCAATTCTTTATCCTGAGTTGCAATTCCGACAGGACAAGTATTAAGGTGACATTTACGCATCATGATACAACCTGAAGCTACAAGAGGAGCAGTTGCAAAACCAAATTCCTCAGCTCCTAATAAAGCAGCGATAGCTACGTCACGACCTGTTTTTAACTGACCGTCACATTCTACAACGATTCTGCTTCTTAAGTTGTTCAACACCAAAGTTTGCTGTGCTTCGGCCAATCCAAGTTCCCAAGGAAGACCTGCGTGTTTTAATGATGTTAAAGGAGAAGCTCCTGTTCCACCGTCATAACCTGCAATCAAAACAACATCTGCTTTTGCTTTGGCAACACCGGCAGCGATTGTTCCAACACCCACTTCAGAAACCAGTTTCACATTGATACGGGCTTCTCTGTTGGCATTTTTCAAATCAAATATTAATTGTGCCAAATCTTCAATAGAGTAAATATCGTGGTGTGGCGGAGGCGAAATCAATCCCACAAAAGGAGTTGAATTACGTGCCTCTGCAATCCATGGTAATACTTTTTCTCCAGGTAGCTGTCCACCTTCTCCTGGCTTAGCTCCCTGAGCCATTTTAATCTGAATTTCTTTTGCACTTGACAAATAGTGAGAAGTAACTCCAAAACGTCCCGAAGCAACTTGCTTGATAGCCGAGTTACGACTGTCTCCGTTAATGTCCGGCTGGAAACGCTTTCTGTCTTCTCCTCCTTCACCTGAATTGGATTTTCCTCCAATACGGTTCATTGCAATTGCTAAATTTTCGTGCGCCTCTCTTGAAATCGATCCGTAAGACATTGCTCCCGTTTTAAAACGTTTTACAATTTCTGTCCAAGGCTCTACTTCGTCTAATGGAATTGGATTTAGGTTATCAAATTCAAATAATCCGCGAATAGTCATTAAACTCTTTGCCTGATCATTAATTGCATTCGAATACACATCATAACTGTCCTGATCACTCAATCGAACAGCCTGTTGTAATTTGGCAATCGTAGTAGGATTAAACAAGTGTCTTTCTCCGTTACGTCTCCATCTGTATTCTCCTCCAATATTTAAACCTAATCTGTTTGAAATTAGTTTATCAGGATAAGCATATTTGTATCTTTCTGTAATCTCTTTTTCAATTTCATACAAACCAATACCTTCAATTCTTGAAGTGGTGTATGGGAAATATTTTTCAACGAATTTAGAATTGAATCCAACTATTTCAAAAATTTGAGAACCTCTGTATGAATGTAATGTTGAGATTCCAATTTTATTCATAATTTTCAAAATCCCTGAACCTATCGCTTTATTGAAATTATCAACCGCTTTTTGTTCCGGAATTCCGGTAATAAATCCTTCCTGAACCTGTACACGAATAATTTCATTTACCATATAAGGATTAATCGCACTTGCTCCGTATCCGAATAATGTAGCAAAATGATGTGGCTCACGAGGTTCTGCAGATTCTATGATAATATCAAAATAAGAACGCTTACGTAAACGGTTCATTTGATGATTTACATACGAACAAGCCAATAATGCAGGAATTGGTGCAAACTCTTTATTAACTCCTCTATCAGAAAGGATAATAATATTTGTACCTCTTTCTACTGCTTTTGTAATTTGAACAATAATAGCATCCAAAGCATTTTCTAAACCATTCATACCCTCTGATTTAGGATATAAAATCTTAAAAGTTTCTGCTTTGAAATTATCTATAGAAATCGTTCTGATTTTTTCTAAATCTCTATTAGAAATAACAGGATTCTGAATTCTTAATTTTCGGCATTGCTTACTTGTAATATCAAAAATATTACGATCCTGACCTAAATTTAAAGCAATATCAGTCACAATTTCTTCACGAATACCATCCAAAGGAGGATTGGTTACCTGAGCGAATAATTGTTTGAAGTAATTCGGAATTAATTGCGGTCTGTCAGACAATACAGCAAGAGGTGTATCAATACCCATTGATCCCAAGGCTTCTTTACCAGTTTGAGCCATTGGCGTAATCATATCCTGAATATCTTCTAATGTATAATTGAAAAGACGTTCTCTTGTTGGCAAATCGATAGTTTCAACCGGACAAACATCTGATGTTTCAGGAACATCTCTTAAGTGTAATCTGTATTGATCTAACCATTCCTGATAAGGTCTTTCAGAAACAATTTTACTTTTTATTTCTTCGTCATTGATGATACGTCCTTCGTTCATGTCCACAAGAAACATTTTACCCGGCTCTAATCTACCATGACTTTCTACATCCTCAGCATCAATATCTACAACTCCAATTTCTGAAGCCATAATTAATTTACCGCTTTTTGTAACCGTATATCTTGAAGGTCTTAGTCCATTACGGTCTAATAATGCCCCTACATAATCACCATCAGAGAAAGGTACAGAAGCAGGACCATCCCATGGCTCCATAATACAAGCATTGTATTCGTAGAATGCTTTTCTCTCAGGAGACATTGTTTTGTGTTTTTCCCAGGCTTCAGGAATCATCATCATCATTACTTCAGGCAATGATCTTCCGGTGTGTGTTAGCAATTCCACCACCATATCCATAGAAGCAGAATCTGACTTTCCTGGTAAAATGATTGGGAATAATTTATCGATTTGTGGTCCGAAAACCTCACTTTTCATAATTTCTTCACGAACACGCATTCTACTTACGTTACCACGCAAAGTATTGATCTCTCCATTCTGACACATGTATCTAAACGGCTGAGCCAATTCCCACGTTGGCATTGTATTGGTAGAGAAACGTTGGTGTACAAGTGCTAGACGAGTCACCAAATCCGTTTGTTGTAAATCAGTATAATACGGACCAATATCTTCAGGCATAATAATACCTTTATATATTATAGTCGTAGTAGATAAACTTGGAAGATAAAAATACGAGCTTTGCGATATTTTAGAATGTCTGATGCTATGCTCAGTAATCTTACGTGCTGCATATAATTTTGCTTTAAAAACAGCATCCTCAATAGCTTCATTTTTACCAATAAAAATTTGCTCGATAGTTGGTTCTGATGCCGAAGCAATTTCACCCAGCTGAGAAGAATCAACCGGTACTTCTCTCCATCCTAAAACAGAAAGTCCCTGTGCTTTAACTTCTTTTTCAAAAACATCTTTACAAAAATCATATTGATTCTTAATTTTTGGTAAAAATACCATTCCAACAGCATACTCACGTGCAGCAGGTAATTCAAAATCACATATCCTCTTGAAATAATCATGAGGAATATCTATTAAAAGTCCAGCTCCATCTCCTGTTTTACCATCAGCACTCACTCCACCTCTGTGTTCCAGCTTAACTAGAATCTCAAGAGCATCATGAATAATTTGGTTTGTTTTTTCTCCTTTAAGATTGCAGATAAAACCAGCTCCGCAATTTTCATGCTCGAATTCTGGCAAATAAAGGCCTTGTTCTTTTAGTTTCATTCTCGATATTTTTTTTTTACAAAAATAAAGATTTCATTAAACATAATGTACCAAAATTATGCTTTGCCTTACACTTTTATAGGAATATTAGAAAAACGGTTCTTAAATGATAATAATATTATAGAACGCATTGTGAATTGACAAAATGACAATTCGTTTTAAATTATATTAAGAAAAATCAACAATATACAGTAAAAATACATTGCTTTTATAGTAACTCTAAAACGATATAGTGTTTTAGAATTAACAATGAAGACATATTTGTTTAACGTTTTTTTGACTTTAAAGTAGATTTATTTAACAAACTGAGATTGGTTTATTATTAATTAAAAAAGATTTTACTTTTAAGTTCAATTTTGCTACTTTTGTCGCACTTTTATTCTGAAATAAATTCAGAACCAGACAAATTCTATATTATGAACATACACGAATATCAAGGAAAAGAAATTTTAGCAAGTTACGGAGTACGCATTCAACGCGGAATTGTAGCTAATAATGCAGTTGAAGCTGTTGCTGCTGCAAAACAATTAACTGCTGAAACCGGAACAGGATGGCATGTAATTAAAGCACAAATTCACGCAGGTGGTCGTGGAAAAGGTGGTGGAGTTAAACTTGCTAAGAACTTACAACAAGTTGAAGAAATTGCAGGACAAATCATCGGAATGCAATTAATTACACCTCAAACTTCTGCTGAGGGTAAAAAAGTAAACAAAGTTTTAGTAGCTGAAGATGTTTACTATCCTGGTGAAAGTGAAACTTCTGAATTTTATGTTTCTGTTTTATTGAATAGAGCTACAGGTCGTAATATGATCATGTATTCTACTGAAGGCGGAATGGATATCGAAGAAGTTGCTGAACACACACCACACTTAATCTTTACCGAAGAAGTTGATCCTTCTGTAGGTTTACAAGGTTTTCAGGCAAGAAGAATTGCTTTCAATTTAGGACTTTCCGGAAATGCTTTTAAAGAAATGGTGAAATTCATCGATGCATTATACAATGCTTACATTGGCTCTGATGCTTCTATGTTTGAAATCAATCCTGTATTAAAAACATCTGACAACAAAATCATGGCTGTTGATGCTAAAGTAAATATCGATGATAATGCTTTATACAGACAACCAAAATATGCTGAAATGAGAGATATCCGTGAGGAGAATCCAATCGAAGTTGAAGCTAAAGAAGTAGGATTGAACTATGTAGATCTTGACGGTACTGTAGGATGTATGGTAAACGGAGCTGGTCTAGCAATGGCAACTATGGATTTAATTAAATACGCTGGTTTTGAGCCTGCTAACTTCCTGGATGTTGGTGGAACTGCTGATGCTAAACGTGTTGAAACTGCTTTCAGAATTATCCTGAAAGATCCAAACGTAAAAGCAATCTTAATTAACATCTTTGGAGGAATCGTTCGTTGTGACCGTGTTGCTCAGGGTGTTGTTGATGCTTACAAAAATATGGGTGACGCTATCAATGTGCCAATCATTGTTCGTTTGCAAGGAACAAATGCTGAAATTGCAAAAGAATTAATTGACAACTCTGGTATGCCAATCTTATCAGCTGTTCAATTTCAGGAAGCTGCTGACCAGGTTAAAGCTGCTCTTTCTTAATCAAATAAGAAATTAGTTATATATAAAAATCCATTCGTAAAAACGAATGGATTTTTTGTTTGTAATTATATCAAAAACATTCCTTTTGAGAATATCTTAAGACAAGGTATATTGTAGAGATGCACAGCAGTGCGTCTACACAACGTATTTTGATTATGGATTCACGTGAAGCAGATGCACTGCCGTGCGCCTCTACTAAATGTGGTCCGTAATAAAAAATCCCTTCAAATATTCGAAGGGATTTCATGGATTATGACATCATAATGTCGGTCATTTCTTATTCTTACCGTTTTTGTAAACTACTTTTTCTACAACAGATGGTTTTCCATTTCCTTTTGGAAATTCTTTCTTTTTAGGTTTTTTAGCTGCCGAACCAGACTTTGAAGGACTTTGATCACCTCTTCCTCTTTCACTGTCTTTTGGCGCAGCTTTAAACTCAGGTCTTTCTTTCGTATTATCTTTCTTCGGAATCTCAGCTTTATGCTTTGCTAAAACATCATTTGGATTTTTAGGATTTTCTTTTGTTCCTCTTAAATGAATTACCAATCCGTTTAGGAAATTACGCAAAACCTGATCGCCGCATTCCATATAGTTAGGATGATCTTCTGCTCTGAAAAAAGCTCCTAATTCAGATTTTGTAATTCTAAAATCTACTAATTCTAAAATTTCAACTATTTGGTCGTCACGGAGCATCAAAGCCACGCGAAGTTTTTTTAAGATATCATTATTTGTCATTTTTTGTTATGTTTCGGGTTTGAGGTTTCAAGTTTTATTTGTTCTTCCTCAGCATCGTTTATTTTGCAAAGGTACACTATTTTAAAAGGAAATATTAGAATAAAATCACTCCTGTTCCTGCTCTGTCCGGATAATAAGTTTTACCGTTTTTTATTGTTACACCGCCAGCAATATCTTCTGCCAGCAATAGAGAACCATCCATGTCAACATAATCTAATTCCGGCAACAAATGCGCTATTGCTGAAATTCCGACAGTAGATTCTGTCATACAGCCCACCATTGTTTTTAGTCCCCGTTTTTTAGATTCGGCAATCATTCTTCTTCCCGGAGTAATTCCTCCGCATTTCATCAATTTTATGTTTACACCATGAAAATGATTGTGACATTTTGCAACATCTGATTCTGTAATACAACTTTCATCAGCTATAACAGGCAAAACAGCGTTTTCAAAAACTTCTTTATGCCCATACCAGTCATCCGCTTTCAAAGGCTGTTCAATAAATTCAACACCTAAGTTTTTCATAATAATTGCATTTTTCAGGGTTTCATCAACAGTCCAGGCGCAATTGGCATCGACCCTAAAAATGGCATTGGTGTGTTTTCGCAATTCGGTTACAATTTCAATATCCTCAGAAGTTCCTAACTTTATTTTATAAATCGGCCATGGAAATCCTTTCATCTTTAGGACCATATTTTCAATAGTATCTATCCCAATGGTATAGTTAGTCAACGGATTATGACTAATATTGTAATTCCATAATTCATACAGCTTTTTACCATTTTTTCGTGCATACAAATCATTATACGCATTATCCAGGGCACATAAAGCAAAAGGATTGTCTTTTAAAAACGGATTTATTTTCAACCAAAATTCTTCGGGAGTTTCATGAGACGCTGATTCTATAATATCACGGATTTTTTCAATATCATACTGCAAAATTTCCACCGTAATATTATAATACGGATTTGAAGTTGCTTCACCATATCCCGAAAATCCATTATCTTGTAATTCTACTATTAGAGAAGGCTGAAAATCTATTGATTTTCTTGAAATTCTAAAAGTGTGCTTTAGTTTTAAATTATATGCTTTCAAAATCAACTTCATAAACAGACACTTTTCAAATTTATTATTTTCAAATTGAACCTGATAATACCTCAGACATTGCTTTGGCCTTTAACAAACATTCTTCATATTCCTTTCCAGGTACAGATTGCGCCGTAATAGCACTTCCAACGGAAAACGAGACGTATTTATTTTCCTGATTATACAAAATACTCCTAATCACTACATTAAAATCAAAATCTCCTTCGGGTGAAAAGTAACCTACTGCTCCACTATACAAACCACGCTTGGTTTCCTCAAGATTTTCAATAATTTTCATTACCGAAATTTTTGGAGCACCCGTCATACTTCCCATTGGAAAAGTTGTTTTTAAAACATCTACAGGAGAATATTTAGGATCTAATTTTGAAGTTACTGTAGAAATCATTTGATGTACCTGCAAGAAGGAATAAATTTTGCAGAGTTCCTTAACTTCTACTGAACCTTTTTGTGCTGTGTGCGATAAATCATTTCGAACCAAATCGGTTATCATGATATTTTCAGCACGTTCTTTTCCATCGTTTTCAAGATTTTGTTTCGATTCTTCATCCTGATTCAAATCTGAAAATCGTTTTGAGGTGCCTTTTATCGGCTGTGAAATAATGGTATCCCCCGTTTTTTTAAGATAACGTTCCGGAGAAGCAGAAAGCAAAAACTGTTTATTGTTTTTAAAGAAAACCGAAAAAGGCGCTTTTGAAATCTCATTCAGTTTTTGAAATTTTTCCAATGGATTGATAACAGCATTTTCGGCAAAAAATTCCATACAAAAATTAGCTTCGTACATATCACCTGCGTGAATGTGTTCCAGCATTTTTGTTACTTTCTGAAAATATAATTCTTTTGAAATTCGTTGTTGTACTTCGACTTTTTCCAACGTTTCGAAATAATCATTTTTACTTTGAATAATTTCTTCAAAATCATCTTCAACCTCATCATCACACAAAAGTAAATATCTAATTTCAAGCTGATCCCCTTTCAGCAAAAAGATTTTTTTAGGCTGAAAGAAAAACAAATCCGGAAAGTGCAGTCCATCAAAATTAGATGATTTTAAAGATTCTGTATCATTTTTAAGATCGTAAGACAAATAACCAAAAAGCCAGTCTTTTGTAGTTTGCTGATACTGTTTTAAATCCTCAAAGGCATTATGAAAATCTGTTTTTAAAGATGTAAAAGCATCAACAGCCACCATACAATCAAAGCTGGAATATTCTTGCGGATACGTATTACTATCCAAAAAAATAACCTCTCGAAATTGTTGTGACCAACTTAAAAGCTGTTGCTTAAAATGCTCCGGATCCGGAATATGCTTGTGAATGGAAACTCTCAAAAATGAATCAATTTTAGATCTCAAAATTACGACAAAAAAATTCCTTCAATAAGTAATATCAAAAAAATATTGGCACACTTTTTAGTATATCGAATTAACAGTAATTCTTAAAACTTTTCTTGCCATTTGATTTAAACATTACTTACCCTTTATACAAAAACATTTATTAATCAACATTTAAAAACTTTATGAAAACAATTGCAAAATTAGGTTTGACCACCTTAGTTGTTACCGCAGTATTATTTTCCTGCAAAAAAGCAGATGCAACAGCAGAAGAAAAAGCAGATTACGCAACAACCGACAGTACAGCTGTTTTATCCAGCACAGCTATTTCATCATCGGCAGCAGTCGAAAAGAAAGACAGCAAACAGAAATTCATTCGAACTGCTGATATCAAATTCAAGGTTAAAAACGTCGTCAGGTCAACTTATGCAATTGAAAATGCTACCCAAAAATTCGGTGGATTTGTTACCTATACCAACCTACAAAGCACTATTCAGGAACAGATTAAAACTAAAATCAGTCAGGACAGCACACTTGAAACTACTAAATATACAGTTGAAAACAACATCACAATCCGCGTTCCCAATACACAGCTCGATACGATCATAAAAACGATTGCTAAACAAATTGATTTTCTGGATTTCAGGATAATCAAAGCGGATGATGTTTCATTAAAATTATTATCAAATCAGCTTTCTCAAAAAAGAAGTGCTAATACCGAAAAAAGAGTTGAAAAAGCAATTGACGAGAAAGGAAAAAAAATTAATGATATTATGGAGGCCGAGAATAGTTTGGCAAACCAAAAAGAAGCAAACGATAATCGCACTATTGATAATTTATCCTTACAAGATCAGATTAATTTCAGCACGATCACTTTACAGCTTTATCAAAATGAAACCATCAGAAACGAGACTATGGCAAGCGAAAAAGACAGTGCTGCATATAAACCAAATTTAGGAATTCAGATTATTGATGCCTTAAAAAGCGGCTGGTACATCTTGCAGGCTATCTTAATTTTCTTCATTAATCTTTGGCCCTTTATTTTAATAAGTATTGGCGGATTTTTCCTTTATAAAAAACTAAAGAAGCAACAATAAAAGTGTTAATAAAATACCAATTTCGTAATTAAAAAATCATTATCTTTGATAGAGTATTAAATTCATTCCAAAAACAAAAAATACTTTTATTAAAAAATTCTCAACAAGATAATTTTTAAAACTCTTTTAGGGAATTAAATTAGACGATTTCAAGCACATAATTTATATTTTTTAACCCATTAAATTTAGTATTATGAAAATTGCTACTATTATTGTCCGCGTTCTAATTGGTCTTTTATTACTTGTTTCTTCTGTTGGATATTTTTTTCATCTTTTCCCGGAACCGGAAACTACCGGAAATTTTAAGGCTTTTAATATAGGCTTGGTCGCGTCAACTTATCTGCTTCCTTTGGCAAAATCTATTGAATTGCTTTGTGGAATCGCTTTCGTCACAGGACGTTTTGTAACATTAGCCAATATTTTGATTTTACCGATAACGGTAAACATTCTGTTTATCAATTATTTTCTTGCCCCACAAGGTCTTCCAATTGCCGGATTATTATTCTTAGCTAACTTATTTTTGATCTACAGATATTGGGATAATTATAAAAGTGTTTTTACTCCATGATGCTGATTTTATTCAAAATATAAAACCCGACAGATTTTAAAAACCTGTCGGGTTTCTTTTTAATTTGTTTTATCCTGTGTTACCCAAACCAAATCAGATGTCTTATAGCCAATTTCCTGAGCTTTTTTCAGAAATTCTGCTTTTACATTTTCCGGAATTGTTCTTTCTCTTGAAAGTATCCACATATATTTTAAACTTTCTCCGGCAACAAGAGCATATTTATAATCCTCATCAATTGCAATAACATTATACCCCGAATAAAAAGGACCAAAAAATGAAACTTTCAGCATGCCAATATTTTCTTTTCCAACAAATTTAGCTTTGCCTATGCTCTGCTGCCATTTGCCTTTTTTAAAATCATAGCCCTTATTATCAACTTTTATTGTTTTGTCTTCGTTTAAAGTATACTCAGCAGTCACGTTGTCTAAACCCCTTTCCCATTTATGATCTAATCTGGCGATTTCATACCATTTACCAAGATATTTTGCGCTGTCAAAATTTGTTATAGCAGTTGCTTTCTTCGGAATTCCTCCTCAACATGAGTACAAGGTTAATAAGATTCCTGCTCCAATCAAAACTGGAACTATATATCTGTTTTTCATAATATTCCCTTTTTATTTCTTCTAAAGATAATATCCCAAAAGCATATTTTCTTTACAAAATTTCACTTAAGGCTTACATGTTAAAACATTAATTTTAAAAAGTTTATACTATTCTAACAAAAAAATTATATTTGATAACTAATCAATCTCTAAAAATGAAAACATACATTTTTCTCATTATTCTGTTTTATTCTTCTTATTCCAGATCACAGTACACCAAGGCTGTAGATTCACTAAATAATGAAATATGCAAATCATTAGTTCAAAACAAAAATTTAAATAACGAAATTCGAATTAATACTATCAATAATTCTCACATTACTCCCTATTTATCAAAATTTAAAGACACTATTATTCAAGAAAAAATATTTGCGCAAATCTTTTATAGATTGCAAAAAGACTGCAATGAATTTGTTGCACTTTTTCCAAATAAATCACCTGAGAGTACCTGGTCGATGCAAAATGAAAGACCTTTACAAATCATATCAAAAGAAGAATGTAATAATTTCAGTAAAACTTCGAAGTATTATTATGTCGAAAATGATGGCAATAAGGTAGAAGTTACTTTAAAAGATAATTTATGGGTAGAAAAATTTTCAGACAATACTTTTTCAAAACTACGCTATAAAAACAAAGGCAATTGCGAGTTCGAATTGGAATTTATTGAAAGTGATAATGTATCCAGAAAAAATTTAAGCATTAAAGGCGAAAAATATTTATATAAACTATACAATGAAGATAATCTGACTTATAGTGTTTATACAAAAAACAAGGAAACCTATTATATTTTCAAAATAGTAAAACAATAAAAAAACCGCCAGATGAATTCTGACGGTTTTCTAAAAATATGATTTACGTAAAATATTATACGTGTATAGCTCTGTTTTCAGTAGCAGCTAATGCTGCTTCTTTTATCGCTTCCGCAAAAGTTGGATGTGCGTGGCTCATTCTTGAAATATCTTCGGCTGAAGCTTTAAATTCCATTGCAGTAACCGCTTCAGCAATTAAATCAGCTGTACGCGCCCCAATCATGTGAACTCCTAAAACCTCATCTGTTTTCTCATCAGCAAGGATTTTTACAAATCCGTCTAAGTCAGCACTTGCTCTTGCACGTCCTAATGCTTTGAATGGGAAACTTCCTGATTTGTATTTAACTCCGGCAGCTTTTAATTGCTCTTCAGTTTGTCCAACTGCAGCAACTTCCGGCCAAGTGTACACTACACCAGGAATTAAGTTATAATCAATATGTGGTTTTTGACCTGCTAAAATTTCAGCAACCATAGTTCCTTCTTCTTCGGCTTTATGTGCTAACATCGCTCCACGAACAACATCACCAATAGCGTAGATATTTGGAACACTTGTTTGTAAATGATCGTTTACTTCTACCTGTCCTCTGTCTGAGATTTTAACTCCGGCTTTATCAGCGTTTAACCCGTCTGTGTACGGACGACGGCCAACAGAAACTAATGAATAATCTCCTTCAAGAGTGATTGTTTCTCCTTTTGCATTTTCAGCCTGAACTGTAACAGCATCACCGTTTCTTTCAACTGATTTTACTTTGTGAGAAACATAGAATTTCATTCCTTGTTTTTTCAATACTTTAGTTAATTCTTTAGAAAGCGCTCCGTCCATTCCCGGAATAATTCTGTCCATGAATTCCACTACAGAAACCTGAGCTCCTAAACGAAGGTAAACTTGTCCAAGCTCGATTCCGATAACTCCACCACCAATAATAACCAAGTGTTTTGGAACTTCTTTTAAAGCTAAAGCTTCAGTAGAAGTAATGATTCTTTCTTTATCAATTTTGATAAATGGCAAAGAAGATGGTTTTGATCCTGTTGCAATAACAGTATATTTTGCTTCGATAGTTTCAGATGTTCCATCAGCTTTTGCAACAGAAATATGAGTTGCGTCTACGAAAGAACCCAAACCATTAAAAACAGTGATTTTATTTTTATCCATTAAGTAGTTTACTCCGCCTGCTGTTTGGTCTACAACTGCTTGCTTACGGGCAATCATTTTCTCTAAATTGATTTTTACATCACCCGAAACTTCGATTCCGTGATCTGCAAAGTGTGCAATTTCTGCATAATGGTGAGAAGATGATAACAATGCTTTTGAAGGAATACAACCTACATTAAGACAGGTTCCGCCCAAAGAGTTATACTTTTCTACAATTGCAGTTTTGAAACCTAATTGTGCGCAACGAATTGCTGATACATATCCGCCAGGACCTGAACCTATAATGACTACGTCAAATGAACTCATAGTTTTTCTATTTTTTATTTTAGCGTTACAAAATTAAGGAATAAAGTTTTGTTTAAAGTTTAAAGCTTAAGGTTTTTTGTTATGATTTCTTTAGTTTTTGAAAAGAAAGTGATTCTTTTTTGATTTTTGATTAACGAATTTGAAATTTATAAAATCCTGTAAATTGATTTTCAAAAATAGCAAAATTTATATCGGGAAAATTTGGCAGATTTTATCAATGTTAAAACTCAGGGTTTTCTTTGAGGATTTCTTGATGTATGAAAAACATAATGAATAATTACAAAAAACCTTTACTTCTGCTTTCGTAAAATTCAATAGATTCGTCGATTTCTTTTTCTGCTAATGGTAAAATAGTAATCTTAAAAGCCATATTTCGCATTCAGGCGATTTCCGGCTTCTTCCCAGGAACTGGACTGATTTTCCCCAGAAATATATTTTTCTCTTTCTTCAGCAACCAAATCATAATGGGAATCGGAAACAATTGACTTTTTTTCATCATGACTAATGGCATCAAAAACACTTTCTAAAATTTCTAATTTCGAATCGTCTTCGATGAATTTTCCAAAATCTTTTATGAGTTTTCTTCTTAATTATTTCGTTTCCATTGTAGTGGCATTTTAAATAAAATTTAATGCTTTTTAGTAATTAAAAAATGTGTTGATTACTTAATTTTTACTTCACAGTTGTAAAGTACTTTCGTAAGTTATGTCATTTCGACGAAGGAGAAATCTTCGCGAGAAACTCTACAACGATTGGGAAATTCTATGCGGAGCTACTTGTGGAGATTTCTCCTTCGTCGAAATGACAAAAAATACGCTAACCATCGTGATATTATAAACTTAGAATCTCAGCATCTCAAAATCTCAAAATCTTAGAATCTTAGAACGAAATCACCGTCGAATTCTTCACTTCGCTGATCATAAACATACTTTGTGTGCTTCCAATATGCTGTAAAGTGGTTAGTTTAGTTACCAGAAATTCTCTGTATTCTTCCATGTCTTTTACTAATACTTTTAATATATAATCGTAATCGCCACTTACGTGATGACATTCTAAAACTTCGTTGAGTTTGATGACTTCACTCTCGAATTTGGTCAGGAATTCTTTGGTATGCTGAATGAGTTTTAAATGGCAGAAAACCACAAACCCTTTTTCAATTTTTGATTTATCCACTAAAGCCACGTAGTTTTTGATTATTCCTTCGCGCTCTAGTTTTTTTATTCTTTCATAAACTGCCGTAACCGAAAGATTCAGTTTTAATGATAATTCTTTGGTTGTTTTTTTACTGTCGGTTTGCAATAAAACGAGGAGTTTTTTATCGATTTGGTCAAGAACCATGTCTTTTGTTTTTGAAGTGAAAGAAAATCTACTGAATTATATTTTTCCGATCAAATTTAGACTAAAAATCAAAATAAATACACATTTACAGTTTTAAAATCTATAAAAACAAATCCTTATTGACATTTTTTCTGATAAAACTTTTCTTTGACTGAAATTTATTTTGAAACTGAGTGGACTAGCCCTGATGGAAACGGCATCCTTTTATGGTGGAGTTCACCATAAAAGATACAGTGGACAGCAGGAAATAGCTCCTAAACACTAAGATACAAATATTACAGAGTTATTAAAACAACTTGAAACCTTAAACTTAAAACTAACATAAAAATGAAAAACTTTAATCCGGCAGACAAAATTCAGGATTTGCAATACTTTGGTGAATTTGGAGGCGTGAATCCTTCGATTTCTGACTCATCGACTTATACTTTTTTATCAGCAAAAACGATGTTTGATACTTTTGAAGGTAATATGGAAGGCTGCTATTTGTATTCGCGCCATTCGTCTCCAAGTAATTTGTACCTGGATCAGGCTTTGGCAGCGATGGAAGGAACAGAAACGGCAAATGTTTCGGCTTCAGGAATGGGAGCGATTACGCCTACTCTATTGCAATTGTGCGGTTCAGGCGACCACATTGTTTCCAGCAGAACGATTTATGGCGGAACATATGCTTTTTTGAAGAATTTTACGCCTCGTTTTGGTATTAAAACAAGTTTTGTTGACATTACGAAACTGGATGTTGTAGAAGCTGCAATTACTTCTAAAACTAAAGTTTTGTATTGTGAAACTGTGAGTAATCCGCTTTTGGAAGTAGCTGATATTGGCGGGTTAGCAAAAATTGCTAAAAAGTACAATCTAAAATTGGTTGTTGACAATACGTTTTCACCTTTATCTGTTTCTCCGGCAAAATTGGGTGCTGATATTGTAATTCATAGTCTAACGAAATACATTAACGGAAGTAGTGACACAGTTGGTGGTGTGACCTGTGCATCGAAAGAATTTATTAATTCGCTGAAGAATGTAAACTCCGGAGCAAGTATGCTTTTGGGACCCACAATGGACAGTCTGCGTTCTGCAAGTGTGATGAAAAATTTAAGAACACTTCATATTCGAATTAAACAACATAGTTACAATGCGGCTTATCTGGCTGAAAAATTTGAAAGTGACGGCTTAAAAACGGTTTATCCAGGATTGAAAAGTCACCCGAGTCATGAACTTTATAAAACCATGATAAATCCGGAATACGGCTTTGGTGGAATGCTGACTATTGATGTTGGTACTTTAGCAAAGGCAAATGAATTGATGGAGTTAATGCAGGATAGAAATTTGGGATATCTGGCAGTAAGTTTAGGATTTTATAAAACCTTATTCAGTGCGCCGGGTACTTCGACATCGAGTGAAATTCCGTTTGAAGAGCAGCTTGAAATGGGATTAACGGATGGTTTGATTCGGTTCTCGATTGGACTGGATAATGATATTCAGCGTACTTATGAGATGATGAAGGCTTGTATGGTGGAGCTTGGGGTTTTATAAAACGTTATTTCACAGAGATACACGGAGGGGTTTTCGCAGAGAATCGCTAAGTTTTTATTTCACACTGATTTAAAAGGATTTAAGCAGATTTATTAATATGTGTTTATAAAAAATCTATTAAAATCTGCTTAAATCTGCAGAATCAGCGTGAAAAAATTAAAATAAAAAAGCCGTTCTGACCAATCTCAGAACGGCTTTCCATTTATAATTCATAACTCTAAACTGATATCTTTCCTACAAAGTTCAGTTTACTATTTTTTCTGCTATAGGTAAAGTAAATCAATAACCCGATTAGTAACCAGATTGTAAAATAAATCCAGTTCCAAACGCTTAACTCAGCCATCATATAGAGACAGCAGATTAAACCCAAAAGCGGAATTAAAGACAAATTTTTTCTGAATGCCCAAACCGTTAATCCAACCAGAACAAAAAGAAAAATCCACATTGGGATTTTGTGTTTGAATAAACTGAAACCCGATTCGTATTTTAATGAATCATTGATTGGAAGACCTTTTACAACTTCGGCATATTTAGTTTCGTCGTCCTGATATTGGCTCAATAAATGTTCTAAATCTGAGGTTTCGGCAGTTTTATTTTTAACATCAATATTTTCTAAATAATTTAAAACTTTTGCAGATTCTTCTTTATTTAAAGATGTAATAATTGTTGTTGCATCAAATGTCTGTGCTTCATTATTAATAAAAGCCACAGTTGCCTTATTGTTGAATGTAAAAGCATAATACAATCCGGAGATTATTAAAACCGGTAAAATATATTTTGAGTTTACATATGGCGTTTTGAATTTTCCTCTTGGAATTTCCGGCTTGTTCTGCAATACCAAAACTCCGGCGCAAACGAGTACAAAAGCAAATAAGGTTCCGATACTGCACAAATCGGTTACCATCGTTAAGTTTAAGAATAAAGCCGGTACTGCTACTACAAAACCTGTAACAATTGTAGCAAAAGAAGGCGTTTTAAATTTTGGATGCACTGTAGAAAACTTCTTTGGCAATAAACCGTCACGGCTCATACTCATCCAGATACGTGGCTGTCCCATCTGGAAAACTAATAAAACACTTGCCATTGCCACAACAGCACTTACGGCAATAATACCCGACATCCATTTTAAATCTAACTTTTCAAAAACAAATGCCAAAGGATCTCCAACATTTAATTCATTATAACGCACCATTCCGGTTAAAACCAAGGCAATCGCAATGTATAAAATCGTACAAATAATAATAGCCCACATCATTCCGCGTGGTAAATCACGCTGTGGATTTTTACATTCTTCTGCCGTTGTTGAAATCGCATCAAAACCAATATAAGCAAAGAAAACCGCTGAAACCCCTTTTAAAACACCACCTACACCATTTGGAGCAAACGGATCCCAATTGTTTGTATCAACATAAAAAGCTCCAACAGCAATAACTAAAAGTACAATACAAAGTTTCACAACTACCATTAAGTTACTGGCATTACGGGATTCTTTCATTCCTCTGTATACCAAAGCGGTAATTAAAACAATGATAAACAAAGCAGGCAGATCGGCAACAAAATGAAAAGAACCAATCGTTGGTGCCGTAGTCCAGGCCATATATGCCGCCTGCAATGCTGAATCTAAATTTTCAAAAGATTTTCCTCCCTGCATTAAAGCCATAGCATCTTTAAAACCGTTTGAAGCGGTTAAATAATCCATCTGAATCCATTGTGGCAAACGAATACCGCCACTTTGGAGCAGTCCCGTAAAATAATCACTCCACGATATGGCAACCGTTATATTTCCTACGGCATATTCCATAATTAAAGCCCAGCCAATAATCCAGGCAATTAATTCGCCGAAAGCTACATAAGAATAAGTGTAAGCACTTCCTGAAACCGGAACCATCGAAGCAAATTCGGCGTAAGCAAAAGCGGCAAAACTACAGGCTAAAGCTGTAAAAAGAAACAGAAAAATAACAGCTGGTCCGCCATCAGCACTGGCTTTTCCGATCGTGCTAAAAATTCCTGCCCCAACAATAGCTGCAATTCCAAATGCTGTTAGATCCCTTGTTGTTAAGTGCTTTCCTAATGCATTGTGTCCATCAGTTTCATTTTGTGCAACTTGTTTCAGAATATCCTGTACCGTCTTTTTTCGAAATAAACTTGAAAATGCCATAGGTGGTTTCGCTATTAAAAATTAAATTTTTCAGGTGTTTATCGTTTTATTTTGCAAATAATGCAAAAATTATCCTGATTTCAAATTTATAAAACGTTTTTGTTTTTTTGTGATTTTTTTTCTGGACACTAAGTTTTTTTTGCCACTACCCGGACGATAGCGAATAGACGAAGCAATTCACAAATATTTTTTTATCTGTAGTCCTATTTTTTCTCTCGCAGAAAGAAAACTTTACCAACTTCTGCGTAACCCTTACGTGCCTTGCGGTTAAACAGCAATTTCAAACACAAATGTAACATTTCTTAGAACCAGCTTACTAATTAAGAAGTATTTAATTTTTAAAGAATCATTTTATGGAAAAAATTTCAAGACGATCTTTTGTAAATAAATTAGGAGTAGGTGTTGGAGCTTCGGTTGTCATGACTACGCTTCCTTCTTTTTTGACCGAAACTGAAAAGCTGCACAAACCCTACACAGGAAAAAAATTAAATATAGCGCTTTGCGGTTTAGGAAACTATGCTTCTATGCTTGCAGAAGGAATTCAGGTTTCTGAATATTGTCAGCTCGCCGGAATCGTTACCGGAACACCAGCTAAAGCCGAAAAATGGAAAACGAAATACAATATTCCGGAAAATAATATTTATAACTACGAAAATTTCGATGAAATTATAAAAAACAAAGACATTGATTTAGTATATGTTGTAACGCCAAACGGATTGCATAAAGAATTCACTATCCGTGCAGCAAAAGCAGGAAAACACGTTATTACCGAAAAACCAATGGCAATTTCGGTTAAAGATTGCGAAGAAATGATAAAAGCCTGCAATGATAATAATGTGCAGTTAGCTATTGGTTATCGTTTGCATTATGAACCAACACATTTGGAAATAAAACGTCTAGGACAGGAAAAAGTTTTTGGGCAGGTACGTTATATCGAAGCTTCTCTTGGTTACAAAATCCATGATCCTCTTGATACTAAATCTACTGTAAATTTCAACGACCGTCACGAATGGAGACTTAACAAAAAATTATCCGGCGGCGGCCCGTTAATGGATTTGGGAGTGTATTGTATTCAGGTAAGCCGTTATGTTTTGGGCGAAGAACCAATTGCGGTTACGGCTCAATTTGGTACAGTGCACAACAAACAGATTTTTACTGAGACAGAAGAAAGCATTTCCTGGCAAATGGAATTTCCGAGCGGTGCAGCTGCAAATTGCAATACTACAGTGAGTTATAATATTGACAGGTTTTACGCTTCCGCGGATGAAGGCTCTTTCGAGTTGAGTCCCGCTTTGAGTTATGGCCCTTTTAAAGGAAAAACATCTGAAAAAGAATTGAAATTCCCCGTGATAAACCAGCAGCAGACTCAAATGGATGAAATTTGTAAGTTCCTTTTAGAAAATAAAAAACTCCCCAATCATATCACTGGTGAAGAAGGCCTAAAAGATATAAAAGTCATCAATGCCATCTATAAAGCCGCTAAAACAGGAAAAAAAGTAAGCTTGAAGTGATTTTTTGCTACTTTTTACAAAGATAAGCATAGATTTTTATCTGGAACTATAAATTTTCTCTCGCAGATTTATTAATACTCTAATACTAGATTATATGCAAATTGATTTTCTAAATTACTATTCAGCGATGAAAGTCATTTTTTTTGCCATCTTTTTTTGCCATCCGTAAGGTAAAATAGAGTGGTTGTTTTCGACCATTAAATACATTTGCGCTACAATTTTTTCCTGTATTATCTTTGGGAGATTATAAAAGTCAGCATCTACATTAAAATTTCTTTCGTCATCAAGAATTCCATTTTGAATCCGGATACCTATCTTTTTACCTTTATAATACAATAGAATTTTAATTCTCCCATCATCATATAAATTAAGTCCGCTAGTACCATAAATTATAATCGGATCAATAATTCCGTCATGATCAAAATCTTCAACATAAATATATCTCGACCAAAACCAAATACTCTGCTCATGACTTTCTTTAAAATCATTCGTTTCGAAAGTTTTTGTCCAGTGCTCATTTTCAATTTTAAAATTTAATGCCCTGACTGCATTGTTAAAATTATTACCCTCAACAGGCTCCTTAAATTTATCTTCTGTCAGCACCAAATAATACTCGCCAGTTTTGTCCTTGTAATTGTAAACTTTCCAAATACTAAAATTAATCCCTAGTTCTTTTCTTTTTTCTTTGGTAAAAATTTGATTTATTTTTTCAGGCGAAAATGCCTTGTATTTACTATTTCTTTCCTTTTCAAGAAATTCTGAAATTTCATTAATTCTTCGGTTTAAAATTGCAATATTCTTTAGTTCAATGTCTGAGTAAACAATACTTTTATTGTCATTTACCGGATTGTACCAATTAAATTTCTTAAAAACATCTGAATATTCAGGATTTGAAAACACATATCCTTTTCTTGCATAAATTTCGTTCTTCAATAATTTTAAGGAAAAAATGTCTTCCTTTTTTAATTTATTTTCATCGATAATTTCAGATGAACATTTAGAACAATCCAGTTTATTTTGCCCACTTAGGGAAAAAGTAAAAAATAAAATTATGTATAAATAAAACTTCATTATAATGGTTTAATTAAATAATTCAAAACCGTTTTTATTTCAAACAACTACGCAAAATACTTACCGGATGCTGAGCTTCACGACTCGTTCCGTCATAAATCTGATGACGACAGCTCGTTCCCGCAGCAGCGATTTTTACACTCTCAGCAGTGTTACGCACTTTTGGAAATAACGTATCCTCACCCATCTGCATGCTCACTTTATAATGTTCTTTTTCATAACCAAAAGAACCGGCCATTCCACAGCAGCCCGAATTATAAATGGTAACCGTATTATTTTTAGGCAGATTCAGCATGGCAAAAGTCGCTTCAACAGAACTTAAAGATTTCTGATGGCAATGTCCGTGGATTTTAATTTCTTTTGTTTCTTCTGAGAAAGAATCAGGTGTGATTTTTCCGTCGATAATTTCTTTTTTGAAGAATTCTTCAATTGTAAAAGCATTTCGAGATAATTTTTCTGCAGCATCCTTATTATCCGCCAAACGAAGGTATTCATCCCTAAAAGTCAAAATCGCCGAAGGTTCAATTCCAACCAAAGGCGTATTTCCTAAAACCAGATCTTTAAAAACAGTTACATTATGATTGGCAATTTTCTTGGCTTCTTCCAAAAATCCTTTCGAAAGAAATGCTCTTCCGCTTTCTTCGTGATCGATAACTAAAACCTGATAACCTAATTTTGTCAATAATTCGAAAGCATCGATTCCGATATTTACGTCGTAATAATTCGTGAATTCGTCTACAAATAAGTATAATCTTCCGTTCGGAAAATCTGTTTTTGTTGGTTTATGGTTTGCAAACCATTTTCTAAAAGTCTTTTTCGCCAATAGAGGAACTTGCCTTTCCGGTGCAATTCCCATTGTTTTTTTTACGAAGGACTGATTCGAAATAAAATTGGTAATTGCCGGGAATTTACTCCCCATTTTATTCAGTTTGGCGTTGTTGGCAAAAATCTTATTTCGGGTCGAGAATCCGTTTGCTTTTTGATATTGGTATAAAAATTCGGCCTTTAAAGTTGCAACGTCCACATTACTCGGACACTCGCTGGCACAGGCTTTACAGCTTACGCACAATTCAAAAACTTCGTATAATTCCTTTTGATCGAATTTATTTTCTTTTTCAGAATACGTCAGATATTCGCGTAAAGCATTTGCGCGCGCTCGGGTTGTTTCCTTTTCATTTTTGGTCGCACGATAACTCGGACACATAGCACCCCCTGCCGATGGTAATTTTCTGCAGTCTCCTGAACCGTTGCATTTTTCGGCTGCACGCAAAATCCCTAAACTGTCTGAGAAATCCTGAAACGTTTTAATATCCGGTTCAACTCTGCCTGAAATTACCCGATGGTTTTCGTCCATTTTCCCAGCATTGACAATCTTCCCGATATTCAAAACCGAATTTGGATCGAATGCCAGTTTGATTCTTTTCAGCAATTCGTAATTCTTTTCGCCAATCATAAACGGAATAAATTCCCCGCGTACAATTCCGTCGCCATGTTCACCACTTAATGAACCTCTGTATTTTTTTACCAAATGTGCTACTTCCGTTGCAATGGTTCTGAATAATTTTAAATCTTCAGTCTTCTTCAAATTCAAAACAGGACGCAAGTGCAATTCTCCCGCACCGGCATGTGCATAATAAATCGCTTCCTGTCCGTGGCTTAACATCATCGCCGAAAACTCTGCAATGTAGGCAGGTAAATCGCTCAATTCAACCGCTGTATCCTCAATTGAATCCGCCGCTTTATTGTCGCCTACAATACTTCCTAAAAGTCCAAGACCGGCTTTTCTCAGTTCATTGGCTTTGTCAATATCAGCACCATAAATTTTTACCTGAGCATAGCCAAAATTGTGTTTCTCTAAATCAGCAATCAGAGCATCAGCCTGTATTTCTGCATCTTCCAAAGTATGGGCTGCCACTTCGAACATCATAATCGCCTTTGGTTCGCCTTGCAAAAAGAAACGGTTTTTTACGTGTTCCCGATTCGTTTTCGTACAATCTAAAATTGTATCATCGATCATTTCGCAGGTGTACAAATGATGTTTCATTGCCACTACAACCGATTCTAACGATTCCTGAATTGTATGATAATGTCCTACCACCATAATACTGTGTGCAGGTGGCAGATCGTCCACTTTTAGGGTCACTTCGGTCGTAAAAGCCAGCGTTCCTTCACTTCCGCAAAGCAGTTTTCCTAAATTGATTGTCGGTTCTGTTCCGCCAAACAATTCCGATTTTAGCAGAATATCAACCGCATAACCGGTGTTTCTACGGTGAATTTCAGGTTTCGGAAACTCCTTTATAATTTCTTCCTGATTTTCTTTTACTGAAAGTTCCTCGTAAACGCTTTTGTATATTTTATTTTCTAAAGTATCCCCTTTTGTTTTTTCTATAAATTCATCCGAAGTCAGGTCTTTAAAAACGACTTCAGAGCCGTCGCTCAAAATTGCTTTCACCTCAGCAATTTTATCACGCGTCACACCATATCGAATCGAGGTTGTTCCCGAAGAGTTATTTCCGACCATTCCGCCAATCATGGCGCGGTTTGAGGTTGATGTGATTGGAGCGAAAAATACACCGTGAGATTTTAAGAATAAATTCAGCTCATCGCGAATAACACCGGGCTGAACGGTAACGGTTTTCTTTTCGGCATCAAACGAAATAATTTTAGTAAAATGCTTCGAAACATCAATTACCAATCCGTCTCCTACTGCCTGTCCTGCCAGTGAGGTTCCCGCAGTTCTTGGTGTAACCGAAATGCTATGATCTGCTGCAAACTTGATTAATTTGGCAATATCCGCAGTTGTTTTGGGTATAGCTACGGCATTCGGTTTAATCCGGTACACCGACGCATCGGTTGAATAAAGCGTTTTATGAAGATCATCGTATAAAAGTGTTCCTTCTAATGATGCAGACAGTTGTTCTAACTCCTTAATTATTGACATTCTGATTTGAATTTATAACCTAAAACGGATGTGTTTTTCGCCTACAAAAATACTCTTATTTCCTTTGTTTTTATTCTAAATTAAGAAATTTAGGCACTGATTTTTCAATGTTTATGCCATAATATTGTGAACTTGTACTGCATTTTGGCTTAAAGACGTTTTATTAAGTGTGTTTTTTGCATTTATTAATTTGAAAGAAATAATTTGTGAATTGAAAACAGATGTCAGACTGAGCCCATTCGACTTCGCTCAGGATAAACTTCGTCGAAGCCCTTGTTAAACAACTATTTTATCACGCTGATTTTTTTAAGGCATTTTTAAGTTCACCATTATCACGCTAACAATCAGCATCTTTCAATAAAATAAAACCATTTTATCCTTTCACAATAAAACTTAATGATGCCAAAAACAGTATGTATTTGTAAATTAGCAAAAAACATACAACAATGACAGTATTAACATTCACCCTGATCATGCTCTTAGGGGCTTTTTTGGCAGGTTTTGTAGGCTCCTTATCCGGTTTAGGCGGCGGAATCATCATCATACCACTTCTTACAGTGATCCTCGGAGTCGATATTCATTATGCTATAGGAGCGGCTTTGGTTTCAGTAATTGCCACTTCATCCGGTTCTGCGGCGGCTTATGTTAAAGAAGGAATTACCAATATGCGTCTCGGGATATTCCTCGAAATCGCCACCACACTCGGAGCTGTTGGCGGAGCACTGCTTTCAACCATAGCACCAACCTCTTTTATCGCTGTTTTATTCGGACTCACGCTTATTTTTTCTGCGATTAATTCCTTGCGAAAAAAAGAAGAACATATCGTTTTAGAATCCAGTCCATTAGCCAAAAAACTGCATCTGAACGGAACTTATCCTACTCATGACGGAGAAGTAGTCGCATACGGAACAAAAAATGTAATTGGTGGCTTCAGCATGATGGGTATCGCCGGAATGATGTCCGGATTATTAGGGATCGGTTCCGGGGCTTTCAAAGTAATTGCTATGGACAATATCATGCGGATTCCGTTTAAGGTTTCCACCACCACCAGTAATTTTATGATGGGCGTTACGGCAATGGCCAGTTCCGTTATTTACATTCAGAAAGGCTATATCGAACCCGGAATTTGTATGCCGGTCGTAATTGGGGTATTGTTCGGAGCCATGGCGGGAGCCAAAATCCTGGTGAGAACCAATCCAAAAAAACTCCGCATTTTCTTCGCCTGCCTCATTTTTGTACTGGCAATAAACATGATTTACAATGGCATTAACGGAAAAATCTAAAAACATGACACCAAATATATCTCAGGAAAAAGATTTTCAGAACATTATAGGCAATTTATTGCGCTACGGCGTTTGGACAGCATTATCAGTAGCCGCCATTGGAGGCATTGTTTATCTGTTGCACCACGGTCAGGAAATCGAAGACTACTCGGTATTTATAGAAAAAGACAAAAACATTTTCGAAGTAATCGCCTCCATTTACCAGGGACTGATTCAGGGCAAAGGTGACTCGATCATCTTCTCCGGAATCATACTTTTGTTCCTCACGCCTGTATTTCGGGTATTACTGTCCTTATTTTCTTTTCTCCTCGAAAAAGACTACCTCTATGTGGCCATTACCACCATCGTAATCGGCATCATTATCCTTAGTATTTCGTTTGGATTTTCGCACTAATGAAACCTATTTATTTTAAGGATTTTCAGGAGCTATTTCCAGCTGTCCGCTATATCTTTTCCGCCGAATCCCGGCGGAAAAAGGATGCCGCTTCCATCTGGGCTAGGGCTGTTGGTTTCATGAGAAGTATTTGATAAAAAAAATCATTGACAAGAAAAGATATGTATCTAATATTTTTACGCAACGATATCGCGGATTTTTAAAATAAATACAACGGTTTTATAAGTTAGTTTGATTTAGTTATCTGCGTTGCAAACGCTACGATTTGTTTTCATAATTTAAGTAGGTACTCGATGCAATCGAGCACATACTTGTTGATAAACGAGGGCTAGTTGGGATTGATTTAATCAAAAAAAGATTCTTCAACAACCCGATAAAATTTAAAAACACATCCAAAAGGAATACCTTCTATAATATCCCACTCTAAAATTCCTTTCTCAATAAGCTGATACAATTCATATTCAACAAAATCAGGACTATAATTTAAATTTTGATATTCGGGATGTGTTCTAATAAACTCTGAGAATTTCCATTGTGAAAATTTAATTTGGTTTATTATAATATCGTACTCGTAAATAACACCATCTTTTTTGGCAGTGCATCCACTTCCGTGAAAATGATATTCAATTCCGTCAATTGAGTCTATTCTTTTAAAAAAAGTATGAGAAAACAAACACGGATTTATGTCTTGCTGGTATTTATCTTTTAATAAAACTTCAAAGCTTCTTATAAACTTAATGTAGTCTTTCAGGATTTTTTCAATCATAAGGTAAATATCATTTGATATAGCCGTTTCAAAACTTCAAACATCATAATAATAATTCCAATTCCTGCAATAATGTAAACTCTCCAACTACGCATTTTAGTAATTGAATTCATTTCTAAATCTTCTTGTTCTAACTTTTTAGATTCTTTTATATCTGCCTTTCTAATCCAACAAATTAAGAAAATGCAAAATATAATTCCGCCAATTATTACAAAAATATTTTCATTTTGTATATATTTCATTTAATTCGAATATCCATATTCTGGTACTCTGATGCAGTCGAGTAACAGAGTTGTGAAAACCCCATAATAAATTCAAATCTATTAAACGGTTTTTAAAAATATCACTTTCAAAAATGTTCTACTCCTTCCCCCAAATCCTCGTATTCAAATCCAGTTCATGAACAATATCCTGCATAAACTGAACAATTGAAAGATCATCAGTAAGCAAATCAGGAGCTAAAAGTGTTTTATGAATAGGTGCTTCAAAGTAATTGTGAGACAACGGAAAGGCAATATACATTTTAGAATGTATGAACGAAATTGAAATTGTCTTGTCACATTTACTGTTTAAAGCTACGATTCTCTCCATCATGGCAGGTGTCAGAATATATCTTGCTTCAATTTGGTTTTTGGAATATGTTACAAATTTGCTGTCAAATTCTGTATTCTCTAATTGCACTTTATCACTATCCCCAAAACTAAAAATGTTTTTGGAAAACCATGAATTAATTTCATCTTTAGGACTTTTTGGGCGTACAACTGTCGAAGTGCTAAAGTTCTTATTGAAATCAGCAATAAAAATAATCCCCTTAAAAATGTCAAACCATTTTGTGCGTTTTTTGTTTTCGCTTTCTATTTTAAACTCGGCATGAACTTCTGCAAAATAAAAAGAAGTTTTATCAGCAGTTCCGGTTATTAAGTCCTGGGTGTTATAACGATCCGGTTTGGTGATAAAAAGTTCAGAACTTATAAATTCATCATCTGAAATTCCACTTTGAGGCGTGAAAGCTAAACTTTCTTTGAGATTTTTTAGTGCAGGTATTACAACATTCGTTTTATAGTCAACCTTGTATCTTTGTGTATCATTTTCTATTTTAATGCGTATGACAGAACGAATAATTCCGTAAACGAAAAAAAAACCTAAAAATACTAAAATATGAAATTTAATTATCAGCCATATCACTACGGTTATAAAGGCAAAACCAGTTATGATATTGGATAATTTACGGTTTTTGGATATTATTTTTCGGTCAATTTCTAATGTATTCAGAGCTTCCTGAAAGCCTGCATTGTGATTAATTTCTGAGTCCATTAATTATTAAAAAGCTCTTTTGCACTAATATTTTTACGTTCCTCTTCAGGTGTTGCCAGTACATCTGTTTTGGTAAAACCCAGTATTCCTGCAAATATATTGCCCGGAAACATCATAATTGTATTATTGTAATCAGTTACTATAGCGTTATAAGTTCTTCTTGCAGCGGCAATTTGTTCTTCGCTTTCTGTCCAGGTAGTTTGCAGATTTAAGAAATTCGTATTAGCTTTTAAATCCGGGTAATTTTCGACCGTTACCATCAAGCCTTTTACAGCAGTGCTTAATTCGGTATCTAAACTCGCTTTTTCGCTGTCTTTTAAAGTTCCAGAAGTTGCTTTGGCGCGAAGCTCTGCTATTTTGGTTAAAGTACCTTGTTCGTAATTGGCGTATTGTTTTATTACTTCAACAAGATTTGGAATCAGGTCAAAACGTTTTTTCAGCATAACATCAATAGCTGAGAAAGCATTGCTTGCCTGATTTCTTTTTGCGATAAGCGAATTATAGATAGCAATTCCAACAATAAGAAGAAAAATAATAAGTCCTAAAATAACAATCATGGTTTATTTTTTAAATTGATTATGAGCAAATATAATAGAAAAGGAAATAAGTTTTGCTCATTATTTTTTCAGATTTCCAACACCAATTTGAATGTTTAAAATTTGATATTTCAACCAAAAATTGACTAAAAAGGATAACTTTATATCCAAAATAATCTGATTTTAGCGTTACCGATACACCGCTGATTTTAAAACTCATTTCAAATGAACAAAAACATAACCGCTCTCTATAATATTGCCCAAAAACAAACCCGAAAAATAATAGGTTTAATGTCCGGAACTTCGCTTGATGGGCTCGATATTGCTTTGTGTGAAATTTCGGGAGCGGGCGAAAATACAAACGTTACCATTCTCGAATTTGAAACTATCCCTTACTCAGAAGATATTAAAACCGAAATCCGTAAAGTTTTTGCTAAAAAAACAATCGATTTTCAGCATTTGGCTTTACTGAACGAATGGATTGGTCTTTTGCACGCCGGAATGGTCAACAATTGCCTTCAAAAATGGAATATTCCGGCAAACGGAGTCGATTTGATTGCTTCGCACGGGCAGACGGTTTTGCACGCTCCGAAGTTTTTGCATCAGCAGGAAAAATTTCCAAACGCGACTTTACAGATTGGCGATGGCGATCATATTGCGGTGAAAACCGGAATTATAACTTTATCAGATTTCAGGCAAAAACATGTAGCAGCAGGTGGCGAAGGAGCACCTTTGGCTGTTTATGGTGATTATTTGTTGTTCAGCAAAAAAAGTGAAAACCGCATCATGCTCAACATGGGCGGAATCGCGAATTTCACCTATTTGCCTGCTTCCCTTAACGCCGAGGAAGTTTTTGTAACCGATACCGGAACGGCCAATACCCTAATCGACATTTTCACCAAACAGTTTTTCCCTGAAAAAAACTACGATAAAAACGCCGAAATTGCCCAAAGCGGAACCGTAAATCAAATCCTTTTGGCGGAACTAAAAAACGATACTTTCTTCACGAAAAGTTTTCCAAAAACAATCGGTCAGGAATTATTCAATAAAGGTTTTGTTGATTCGGCACTTTCAAAAACCAATCTCGAAAACATTTCGGCACCAGATTTGCTGGCTACTTTAACACGTCTGAGCGCAGAAACAATTGCCGAAGCGATTCTGTTTGTGGTAAAAAACACGGGAATACCAATTGAAGAATTTAAAGTGTATATGTCGGGAGGCGGAACTAACAATCCTTTATTGGTCAAGTGGTTAAAAGAGTTATTGCGATGCGAATTTCAAAAAAGCGATGATTTGGGCATTTTAAGCGATGCCAAAGAAGCGGTCTTATTTGCCGTTTTAGCCAATGAAACGGTTGCGGGCGGAGATTATAATTTTGGTACAAACAAAGGAATTCCATCTGTAACCATGGGGAAAATTTCTTTTCCGGATTAAAATTAACCTTGGATTATTATTTTGGAATGTTCTCAAAAAAGCAAAATATTTCTCTTTAGCCCCGATTACTTCACTTAACTTCTATTTTTATTGGAGTTCAGTGAACTTTATTTGAAGTAGAAATCCTTTTGTGCCGGGGTTCGGCACAAAAGATTACTTCACTTAATTTTTATTTTTAATCGGAGTTCAGTGAACTTCGTTTGTAACGGAAAGCGGGACGATGCTTACTAGAAAAGCCTAATCGTTCTGCTTCAAAAATGAATAATCAAATTCAGTTACAAACTAATCGTATAAAAAGCCAAAACAATTACATGAAAACCAAACAAATAACGTTTAAATTATAATTTCTGAATTATTTACGATAGTCGGTTAAAAAAACTATTTTTGGTTTCTGTTAAAAAAGATTGAAATGCATAAAAATCAACACCTAATATACTCCATCATATTTTTATTTTTCTTTGGATGGAATATCAGTTCACAGGAGAAACACAAACATCCTAAAAATGAATTTAGAGGTGTCTGGATTGCAACTGTTGTAAATATTGACTGGCCCAAAACGGCGATTGATAACGTTGAAAAAGAAAAAGCAGATTATATCGGAATTTTAGAGGCTTACAAAAAACTGAATTACAATGCCGTAATTGTTCAGATTAGAAGTGTCGGTGATGCTTTTTACCCTTCAGAACTAGCGCCATGGTCAAGGTTTTTAACAGGCAAGGAAGGTCAGGCTCCCAATCCGTATTACGATGCTTTGGCCTGGATGATTGAGGAAGCGCACGAAAGAGGTTTTGAATTTCATGCCTGGATGAATCCGTACCGTGCGACTTTCGATTTAAACAAACAGCAATTAAGTCCAGAGCACGATATTTTTAAACACCCGGAATGGATGATTGAATATGGAGGAAAACTATACTATGATCCTGCATTGCCCGAAGTTCAGTCGCATTTAACCAAAGTGGTGAAAGAAGTTGTCGATAAATACGACATCGACGCCATTCACTTTGATGATTATTTTTATCCATACGCCGTTCCTGGAAAAGTGTTTAACGACACAGCATCCTACAAAAAATACGGAAGCGGTTTATCGCTTGCCGACTGGCGTCGTGCCAATGTGAGCAATTTTGTGCACACGATTTCTACCACTATAAAAGCCAGCAAACCGTGGGTTCAGTTTGGAGTCAGTCCGTTTGGGGTTTGGCGAAATAAATCGGTAGATCCAAAAGGTTCCGAGACACAGTCAACTTCAAATTACGACGATTTATATGCCGATCCCGTTTTATGGATGGACCAAAAATGGATTGATTACATTCTGCCACAACTCTATTGGAGCATGAATAATCGTGTTGCCAATTACTCCAAATTAGTAAAATGGTGGTCTGAGAATTCAAATAATACAGCCATTTACATTGGTCACGCATCCTATAAGATTAGAGGTGACAGTGATAAAAGCTGGAATTTCATGTCAGAAATCCCGAATCAGATCGATTATTTGAGAAATTTCAAAAACGTAAGTGGAAGCGCTTATTTCAGTGCTAAATGGTTCATGGACAAAAACTTTGATATTGTTCGCCATTTAGAAGAAAACCAATACCAGTATCCGGCTCTTCCATCGGCAGTTCCAAATTTAAAACGTGTTATTATTGATACACCAATTGTAAATGAGTACGGAAAAGACAGCCTGCGTTATTCGTTCAATGTCAAATATCCTTATAATACAAAAGTGAGGTACATGGTGGTGTACGGAGCAGAACATATTTCGAAAATAGACATTAATGATGCCAGACAAATCGTTGATAAGGTAGTGGTATGCCAAAACACAGGAACAATTTCATTTTCGGTTCCAGCCGAAAAAATGAATCAGTATAAAGCTTGTGCTGTGACATTTATTGACTATTTTGCAAACGAAAGTACACCCACTATTATCGACTTAAAAAAGACATTTAAAATCTATTCCCCAGCACAACCTGATGAAAACAGATAACACTCCCTGGTCTTGGATCCCACTTCTTAATTTCGCTTCCGGATTGCCTTATGCCGTCATCATTTCGGTTTCGGTAATTATGTACAAAAATTTAGGGATTTCCAATGAAGATATTGGTGTTTACACCAGTTTATTGTATTTGCCATGGGTTATAAAACCGCTTTGGAGTCCTTTTATAGAATTGAACGGAACCAAAAGAAAATGGTTTTTATCAATGCAGTTACTCATTTCTATTGCATTTTTACTGGTTGGCTTTACGATTCCGACAAACGGATTTTTCATGATGAGTTTAGCAATATTTTGGGTGGCGGCTTTTGCTTCGGCTTCGAATGATATTGCCAGTGACGGATTTTATTTATTGGCATTAAAAAAAGAACAGCAATCTTTTTTCCTCGGCATCAGAAGTACTTTTTACCGACTTGCAATGCTTTCAGGAAATGGTTTAATCGTTTTGTTTGCAGGTTATCTGGAGCATAAATATGGTGATAATACCAAAGCCTGGTCTTATACGATGATTGCAGTAGGTTTGTTAATGACATTTATTACACTTTATAATTTCGTTTTTACACCAAAAACCGAAATAAATGTTGTTGAAAATAATAAAGACCACCATTTAAGCTTCGGTACTGTATTTGTGACTTTTTTTAAGAAAAAACAAATTGGTCTGGTTCTGGCATTTATTTTAGTTTTTAGATTAGGAGAATCGCAATTACTAAAAATGTTAAGTCCATTCTTGTTAGACAAGAAAGAATTGGGCGGTATGGCTCTGGACACTGAGGCTGTAGGTATTATTTATGGAACTTTAGGAATTCTGGCCTTAACGATTGGTGGCATTTTAGGTGGCATTGCAATTTCTAAACATGGCCTTACCAAATGGATGTTTCCTATGTTTCTGGCAATGCACCTGCCTATCCTTGGATTTATTGGATTAGCTCATTTTCAACCTGAAGAACTTTTTCACCTTCACATAAACTTATATTTTTTCGAAATAAATTCCAACCTTAATCTCTACACTTGCCTTGTTGTAATTTTAGAACAGTTTGGATATGGTTTTGGGTTTACAGGATTTATGATGTATCTGATTCATGTTGCTGAAGGAGAATCAAAAACAGCACATTATGCACTGGCAACCGGTTTTATGGCTATGGGAATGATGCTGCCGGGAATGTTAAGTGGCTATATTCAACAATATTTAGGTTATCAAAACTTCTTTATCTGGGTTTTGATAGCAACAATTCCAGGTCTTATTTTATCACGTTTTTTAATTTTCCCGAAGGATTTCGGAAAAAAATCAGAAGAAGTTTAACCCCAAATCAAACTTTTACCTATGGAAATCAATGAAAATTTGCAGGCCGAACGCAATCTGAAAGGAAGTGAGTTCGAAAAATCCGGAAATCTTGACAAAGCAATTGAGCTCTATGAAGAAAATGTTACCGAAGGTTTTAAAGGAAATCATCCTTATGATCGATTGGCTACAATTTACAAAAACCAACTCGATCTGGACAACGAAATTCGGGTTTTAGAAAAAGCAATTATTGTGTACGAAGAAATCACAATCGAAGATCGGTTAGAAGGGCTTCCAAAACTTTTCCGTTTTAAAAACCGACTGGAAAAAGCAATTGAAACTAAAAAACAATTGGCTAAGCAAAAAAAAGCTAAACTGAAATAAAATATTTTTTTTAAACACATAGAAACATAGTTTTTTTTGTGTGAAAGAATAAAAAAGAGAAAGTCAATTTCTCAACACATAGCTATTTGTATTTTAATAAAGTGAAACGCCTTTTCCAATACCTAAATACTATGTGTTAGAAAATCAAACGATACTGATTAAAATATTTTAAATCATGAGTAATATAAAACGAACCAATTCAGACGATATCGATTTTATAAATCTGGTTGCTTTATTAGATCAGGATTTAGCAATTAGAGATGGCGAAGATCATGCTTTTTATAATCAGTATAATAAAACCGATAAAATAAAACACACAATCGTTTATTACGAGGACGGAATTCCGGTTGGCTGTGGTGCTTTTCGCGAAAAAGAAAAAGACAAAACCGAAATAAAACGAATGTACGTTCATCCTGATTTTCGAAAAAAAGGAATTGCTTCAAAAGTTTTAGCCGAATTAGAAATCTGGGCTAAAGAACTTGGCTACACCTACACCATTCTCGAAACCGGAAGGAATCAGCCGGAAGCCATCAACTTATATCAAAAATTAAATTATACCATAATTCCCAATTATCCGCCTTACGAAAAAATGGATAATAGTGTCTGCATGAAAAAGACTTTATAATAATGAAAATGACAGCCGAAGCATTACGACAAAGAATAGGACAATTTTTCTTTCCAGCAGTATTCATCAACGATACCGAAGAAAATATTCAGAAAACAGAGCGTCTTATTAAAGACTTTAATATTGGCGGACTGACTTTTTTCCATAGTCGCGCGAGCGCTGCAACGAATTACGAAAGCAAGCAAAAAATTGTTTTTAATGACGACAGTTACGAAAAAATCAAAGCGCTGATTGTTCGTTATCAAAAAGCAGCTTCTACCCCACTTTTAATTAGTATTGATGCAGAATGGGGTCTGGCAATGCGTATCGAAAAAACACCGCAATATCCATACGCAATCACACTTGGTGCTCTGCCTGAAAACAATTCAAATCTGATTTATGAAGTCGGAAAACAAATCGGATTGGATTTAAAAGCAGCCGGAATTCATTATAATTTATCGCCTTTGGCTGATATTAATAATAATCCTAATAATCCGGTTATTGGATACCGCTCTTTTGGTGAAAATAAAGAAAAAGTTGCCAATTTTGCGGTTGAATATTTAAAAGGAATGTCCGAGGTTGGCATTTTAGGCTGTCTAAAACACTTTCCCGGACACGGAAATACTAACGTGGATTCACACTTGGGATTACCAGTTTTAAAAGAAACTCTTGAAGAATTACTGGAAAACGAATTATATCCTTTCATAAAAGGAATCGAAAATAATGTCGATTCGATAATGATTGGACATTTAGCTGTTCCGAGTTTAAATGACGGAAAAGATACTTCAGCAACTTTATCAAAAGCGGTAATTCAGGATCTTTTGCGTGATAAATTAGGTTATGATGGTTTGGTAATTTCTGATGCGTTAAACATGCACAGTGTTTCTAAATTGTATGAAACTAAAGGTCAATTAGAATGGGAAGCCTTCAACGCCGGAAACGATGTTTTATGCTTCGCCGAAAATGTTCCGGAAGGAATTGAAGCCATCTTTAAAAATGCTTCGCCGGACCGTATTTTCGAAAGCTATGAAAGAATCAGAAAAGCCAAAGAAAAAGTAGGATTGTTTTCGAATGAAACTTTTGCTTCTGGTGAATTGAATTTCGAAAATACTTCTAAATTAAATCTTGAAATCGCTCAGAATTGCATCACAAAAATCATAGACAACGGAATTTCAGATTTAGCCGTTAAAGCTTGTAAAAACAACACATTAGCCAAGATTAGTTTATATAAAAACACTGAAAACACATTTTTAAAAACTTTAAATACAACATTACCTTCACCGGAATTTGCTTTTGAAAGTTTAGAGGATTCGGATATATCTTCAATAAAAAATCAATTAGAAAATTTCGAAACCATCATCATTTCATTATTTGTTCCAAAGGCTAAACCCTTGAATAATTTCGAAGTAAATAATGAAGTTTTCGAATTGCTTTCAAATTTATTGGAAACCAAAAAATGCATTGTTTACGTTTTCGGAAATCCGTACGTTTTACCCCTTATTCCGAATCTTAAAAAAGCTTCAGGGTTAATTCAGGCGTATCAGGATTTTGAAGAGTTTCAAAAAACAGCTGGAATTAAATTTTTAGAAAAAAATAGTTTTAATGGTATTTTACCCGTAAATATTGATATTCAGTAAATTACATTCTTAAATAGTCAAAATTTATCAACTTATAAATTTTTATAATCACATCTTATTGTAACTACTTATACTTATGTCCTACTTTTGCACCAGAAATAAATTTTAATTTAAAACGAAAAATATGTCTTTAGTAGGAAAAAAATTCCCAAGTATTGCAGTAGATGCTATCTCAGAAATGGGTGATAACTTAAAAATCAACATCTTTGAAGAAGCAGTAAACAACAACAAAAAAGTACTATTGTTCTGGTATCCAAAAGATTTTACTTTTGTATGTCCAACTGAATTACACGCCTTTCAAGCTGCATTGCCAGAATTCGAAAAAAGAAATACTATCGTAATTGGAGCTTCTTGCGACACAAACGAAGTACACTTTGCGTGGTTAAACACTCCAAAAAACAACGGTGGAATCGAAGGTGTTACTTACCCAATCTTAGCAGATACTAACCGTAACTTAGCTAATATTTTAGGAATTCTTGACATCGAATCTACAAGCTACAGTGAAGATACTGATTCAGTAATCGTTGAAGGTTCAAATGTAACTTACAGAGCTACTTACCTAATTGACGAGACTGGAAAAATCTTCCACGAAAGTGTAAACGATATGCCATTAGGACGTAACGTAAACGAATACTTAAGAATGGTTGACGCTTACACACACATCCAGACTAAAGGTGAAGTTTGTCCTGCAAACTGGGAAGCTGGTAAAGAAGCTATGTCTGCTGACAGAGTTAGTACTGCTGAATACTTAAGCGCAAACTAAGAAATAAAATTTCCAAATTTTTAAAATTCCAAATTCCAATTGGGATTTGGAATTTTTCTCTTAAAAATCAATAATATTTTCAAAATTTAGATTTTTCTAAGTTCAATCGAAAGATTTGGAATTTGGAATTTATAAACTTGGAATTTAAATACATAAACTATGTTAATCGACTTAAATGAAGATACGTTAGCAGATTTAGTTGCTAAAAACGAAAAAGTAGTAGTACAATATTCAGCTTCATGGTGTGGAAATTGCCGTATTATGAAACCAAAATTCAAAAAATTAGCAACAGAAAATGAAGCTATCACTTTTGTTTTGGTTGATGCAGAAAATGCTCCTGAATCAAGAAAATTAGCCAACGTAAGCAACCTGCCTACATTTGCAACTTTCGTAAACGGACAATTAGTTGGCGAAACGCAGACTAACAAACAAGAAGTTTTAATTGATCTTGTAAACGCAATTGCCTAAATAGATTTTAGATTTTTAGACTGTTAGATTTTTCGAATCTTTATCTAAAAATCCAATCATCCAACAATCTAACAATCAACAAAATGAAATTACCCGTAATCAAGCATTTAACACAATTTATCGAGGAAAACGATCAGGATTATATCATTGAAACAATCGAAGTTCTGGAAGCGATGACTGAAATTCCTTCACTTAAAGATGAAGAATTAGACGTAATCGGCGAATTGATTTCGAATATGTACGGCGCTCTTGAAGTACAAAAATTGGTTGCGCAGGGAACAGATAAAAAAGAAGCTTTAAATACGTTCATGAAACGTGTTTTAGGTTCGATCGACAAATAGTCAGCCACTTAAAAAACAAAAAACAACTGAAGAAGCGTTTCTGAATTAAGAAGCGCTTTTTTTATGAATTAAATTATAGTTTGGGCGAGCCATAAACGGCTAATAAAACCTTTTAAATATTCACAAAAGTAATCACATGCATAGCCATTGCAAGAAAACGAGCAACCACACTCGCATGACGCAAAAATAGATTTACTCTGCATGAGATTGCTTCGCTGCTCGTAATGATAAATTCAAAGACAATTGATTGTCTTAAGACTCCCCTAATTGTTCTTACTAGCAACAACAAATACTTTTACATTCAAATATTAATCCTTACTTTTGAACCTCATTAATTTTAAACAAAAATCATGGCATCTATCACATTAGGAGGAAATCCGGTTCATACATCAGGCGAATTGCCGGCAGTTGGTTCACAATTAGCTGACTTCAGTTTAGTACAAAACGATCTATCAGTTGCATCTTTAAGCAATTTTGCTGGTAAAAAATTAGTTTTAAACATCTTCCCAAGTGTTGATACAGGTACTTGTGCAACATCTGTCAGAACTTTTAATGCAAGTGCGAGCGAATTAGAAAATACAATTGTTTTATGTATTTCAAGAGATTTACCTTTCGCTCAAAAACGTTTTTGTGGTGCTGAAGGTTTAGAAAATGTAGTAAATTTATCTGATTTTCAGGATGGTTCTTTTGGAAAAACAAATGGTTTAGATATCATTGACGGACCATTAAAAGGTTTACTTTCAAGAGCAATCATCGTAGTTGACGCAGACGGAAAAGTGGTACATACAGAACAAGTTGCTGAAATTGCTAACGAACCAAATTACGAAGCAGCTTTAGCAGCATTATAATCCCATTAAATGGAATTTCAAAAAGACAATACTTTTGTTAAAGGCCGACTTAAAAGCGTGACATACGCTTTTAAGGGAGCTGTTAAACTAATAAGTACCGAACACAGCGTTATGGTACAATTTTCTCTTGGAATACTACTGACTATTGCCGGTTTTTATTTTGACATTTCTCATGAAGAATGGCTTTTTCAAATCTTTGCAATTGGTCTTGTATTAAGTGTGGAAGGATTAAATACGGCTGTTGAAAAAATCGCCGATTTTATTCATCCTGATTACAGTAAACGAATCGGATTTATTAAAGATATTGCTGCAGGAGCAGTATTTTTTGCCGCAATGACAGCAATAGTAATAGGCTTGATTATTTATATACCAAAATTTATATAGGCAAATAGGATATACTCAAGAATGGCAAAAACAACTAAAAAAGAAACTACAGACAAAAAAAACGAACCAAAAGCTGACTCTAAAAGATCCTGGAAACTATCCAAACAACAGAAATTTGTTTTAGGCTGCCTTTTGGTATTATTTTCTATTGCATTATTAGTCGCATTTATTTCTTTTTATGTCAACGGACAATGGCAGACTGATCAAAGTGCAGTCAGCCAGCTTGATGACCGATCTGAAGAAGTGCAAAACTGGCTGGGAAAATTCGGAGCTTATCTCGCTGACCTTATTGTTTACAGAGGTTTCGGCTTAGCTTCTTTTATAGTGGTTCGTCTACTTTTCTTAACCGGATTATTTCTGGCATTAGAAATGTCTACCAAAAGGCTGAAAAGCATTTGGTTTTGGGATTTATTTGCCATTATCATTGTTTCTGTATTGTTTGGATTCTTTGCTACTTCAGCACCTGAATTAGGGGGAACAATTGGATACGAACTCAATTTATTTCTTCAAGATTACATCGGAAAAACAGGAACTTTACTTACACTGCTTTTTGGATTAATTGTCTATCTGATTTTTAAAATCAAAGTATCTCCTGAAAAAATTCAGTCCTATTTTGATTCTGCTAAAAATGAATTAAAATCTGAGCTGGATTCTATAAAAAAACCGCAACAGCATCAGGAACCTGAAAGCGCCTATAACCTGGAAGAGTTTGCTATTGAGGAAGAAGACCCGGAATTAGATAATATACATTTAAAGAAAGATGATACGAAGTTTGAAATCAACAAAGAGGCTTTAAAACCGACTATTACAAATTCATCAGAAATTGATTTAAATCCAATTTTAAAGCCGGTTGAAATGAATATAAATCCGGCAACAGAAGCACCGGTTCATCATAACGAAGAATTTGTTATTGAAAAAGCCGAAGAAGAAGATATTATAGAGGAAAACCTTGCTTCAAGACTAGTTGCTGATTTCGGATTATTTGACCCAACTTTGGATTTATCAAATTATAAATTTCCGACAATCGATTTATTAAAAGAATACTCGACCGGAGGAATTACAATCAATCAGGAAGAATTAGAAGAAAATAAAAACAAAATTGTAGATACACTTCGTAACTACAAAATAGAAATTGCACAGATAAAAGCAACCGTTGGACCATCGGTAACTTTATATGAAATTGTACCCGAAGCCGGAATCAGAATCTCTAAAATAAAGAGTCTAGAAGACGATATTGCCTTGTCACTTTCTGCATTAGGAATTCGTATTATTGCACCAATTCCCGGAAAAGGAACTATTGGTATTGAAGTTCCAAATAAGACTCCTACTATGGTTTCTATGAAAAGTGTTATTGGATCTGCTAAATTTCAGGAAGCTGAAATGGAACTTCCAATTGCTCTGGGTAAAACGATTTCAAACGAAACTTTTGTTGTGGATTTAGCCAAAATGCCCCACCTTTTGATGGCAGGTGCTACTGGACAAGGAAAATCTGTTGGATTGAATGCGGTTTTAACTTCCCTCCTATACAAAAAACATCCGGCAGAAGTAAAATTCGTTCTGGTCGATCCGAAAAAAGTCGAACTTACACTTTTCAATAAAATTGAAAGACATTATTTAGCCAAACTACCGGATACGGAAGATGCTATTATTACTGATAATGCAAAAGTTGTCAACACCTTAAATTCGCTTTGTACCGAAATGGACAACCGTTATTCTTTATTAAAAGATGCAATGGTTCGTAATATTAAGGAGTACAACGAAAAATTCAAATCCCGAAAATTAAATCCGGAAGCCGGCCACCGATTTTTACCTTACATTGTTTTGGTGGTTGACGAGTTCGCCGATTTAATTATGACTGCAGGTAAAGAAGTCGAAATTCCTATCGCCCGTCTGGCTCAGTTAGCGCGTGCGATTGGTATTCATTTAATTATTGCCACACAAAGACCTTCGGTAAACGTTATTACCGGTTTGATTAAAGCCAATTTCCCTGCGAGAATTGCCTTTAGGGTAACTTCTAAAATTGATTCCAGAACAATTTTAGATACACAAGGAGCCGATCAGCTAATTGGTCGTGGAGATTTATTATATACAAATGGTAACGATGTGGTGCGTGTTCAGTGTGCTTTCATTGACACTCCTGAAGTCGAAAAAATCACAGATTTTATTGGCTCACAAAAAGCGTATGCCACAGCTTATTTGCTTCCGGAGTTTGTTGGGGAGGAAACTGGCATCAATCTTGATATGGATATTTCTGAAAGAGATACTTTATTTAGAGAAGCCGCAGAGATTATTGTCAATGCACAACAAGGTTCAGCTTCATTATTGCAAAGGAAATTAAAATTAGGCTACAACAGAGCTGGTCGTTTGATTGATCAATTGGAAGCAGCCGGAATTGTTGGCCCTTTTGAAGGCAGTAAAGCCCGAAACGTAAATATCCTAGATTTAAGTGCTCTTGATCAATTTTTTAATAATGAACAAAATTAACCCCATCATGAAAATGAAAATTCAGGAAATCACAAACAATTCTATCATGAAAATGAGTAAAAAATGCCTGCAAATGGCAATTTTATTGCTTTTAAGCTTTACTTCTGTTCAGGCTCAGGATAAAAAAGCCAAAGATTTATTGAACCAGGTAACCGCAAAAATAAAAAGCTACAACAATATTTCTATTGATTTTAAATACTCTTTAAACAACGCCAAAGAAAACATTAATCAGGATAGTAAAGGAAATGTAATTATGAAAGGCAATCAATATGTATTGAATTTCATGGGTGTTACTAAAATATTTGACGGACAAAAGACATACACCATTGTTCCTGAGGACGAAGAAGTTACTATTTCTAAAGTAAATGAAAAGGATGATAATGCGATCACACCTTCAAAAATGCTTACTTTTTTCAATTCCGGTTATAAATACAACATGGATATTGTTCAAAATGTAAAAGGAAGAAAAATCCAATATATCAAACTAGTACCAACTAGCGGAAAAGATCAGCGAAAAGAAATCCTTTTAGGGATTGATGTGCAGACCAAACACATTTATAATTTGATTGAAACAGGAAAAAATGGTACAAAAACCACTTTAACCGTTAATTCTTTTAAAACCAATCAGCCTTTATCAAAAAATCAATTTACCTTTGTGGCGAGTAAATACCCAAAATACTACATCAATAAATTAGATTAATTACAAGGTTGAAAATTTTAGACAAATACTTACTAAAAACATTCCTGATTACATTTACTACGGTATTTGTAATCCTTTTTTTTATATTCATACTTCAAACGGTCTGGCTTTTTATTTCTGAATTAGCCGGTAAAGATTTGGATTTGATCTTAGTTGTAAAGTTCCTGCTTTTCTCAATGCCAAGGATTATACCGCTTGTTTTGCCTTTATCGGTTTTATTGGCTTCAATAATGACTTTCGGTAATTTGGCTGAAAATTACGAGTTTGCAGCCATGAAATCTTCGGGTATTTCCCTTCAGAGAGCCATGAGAGTTCTCATTATTTTTATCTTATTATTAAGTATTGTTGCCTTTTGGTTTTCTAACAATGTAATCCCTTTTGCCGAATATAAATTTGTTAATTTCAGAAAAAACATCGCTCAGGCCAAACCTGCAATGGCAATAGCAGAAGGGCAATTTAACGATGTTGGCTTCTATAATATTAAGGTAAATAAAAAATCCGGAGAAAACGGAAATATTTTAACAGGTGTTACCATTCATGAAAAACCTTCAAATATGGGGGAAAACAAAACGGTTATAAAGGCCAAGAATGGAGAATTAATAAGCAGCGAGAAATCCAGTATCCTTAAATTAGTGCTTAATGACGGCTATTATTATCAGGATGTTACTCCAAAAAAATATGAAGACAGGGCGAAATTACCTTTTGTAAAAGGAGCTTTTAAAAAGCAAATTATTAATATAGACCTATCAGAATTAAACAAAACAGATACTGAAAACGAAAACATCAACAGCACCAGCAGTATGCTAAATGTTAATGAATTGCGTTACACATTGGATTCATTAAATAAAAACAGAGACAATGAAGTTGTTTCCTTTACTGAAAACATAAACCAGCGTGTAGGCTTATCAAAATTTGTTGCAGTTATAAAAGAAAATAAGAAAAAAAAGTCATTACCCAACAACCTTTTGTCACTTTACGATACTAAACAAAAAAAGGCGATTTTAGATATGGCAAGCAGTAATATGACCAGCACTATTTATTCTATAGAATCGACTCAAAAGGAATTAAAAGACAAACAACGTGACATCAATAAGCACCTAACGGCACTTTACGAAAAATTTGTTATTGCGTTTGCCTGTTTTCTAATGTTTTTTATCGGTGCACCCTTAGGAGCTATTATTAGAAAAGGAGGACTTGGCTTACCTATTGTATTTGCGGTTTTAATATTTATTACTTTTCATTTCATCAATACTTTTGGAAAAAGATTATCACAAGAAGGCGGAATGACTCCGTTTCTGGGAGCCTGGATGTCTTCGATTATATTATCTCCACTAGCAATTTTATTAACCTATCGTGCTACAAACGACAATGGCTTAGTCAATTTTGATGCCATAACAACTCCTGTTCAACAACTATTTCAGAAAATTTCCGAGAGGTTTTTTCCTTCTCAAAACCCAAAATAATTATGTCAACAAAAATACAACTCAATACCATTGAAGAAGCTATAGAAGATATTCGTCAAGGTAAAGTCATCATTGTAGTCGATGATGAGGATCGCGAAAACGAAGGAGATTTCCTCGCTGCAGCCGAAAAAACTACCCCTGAAATGATCAACTTTATGGCGACTCACGGCCGTGGCTTAATTTGTACGCCTCTTACTGAAAGCCGCTGTAAGGAGCTTGACCTGAGACCAATGGTAACCAATAATACAGATCACATGGAAACTGCTTTTACCGTTTCTATTGATTTAAAAGGAAATGGAGTTACAACCGGAATTTCTGCCGCTGACAGGGCAAAAACAGTTTTATCATTAGTAGACCCAAATACCAAACCGCATGAATTAGCCCGCCCGGGTCATATTTTTCCTTTGGTTGCCAAACAAGGAGGTGTATTACGAAGAACAGGGCATACAGAGGCCGCTATAGATTTTGCAAGATTAGCCGGTTTTAAATCGGCTGGGGTTATTTGTGAAATCTTAAATGAAGACGGAACGATGGCACGTTTGCCACAATTGGTTGAAGTTGCCAAAAAATTCAATTTGAAATTAGTTTCGATAGAAGATTTGGTTGCCTACAGAATGCAACACGACAGTCTGATCGTTAAAAAAGAAGATTTTGATATCGAAACCCGTTTTGGCACTTTCAGATTAAGAGCTTACGAGCAAACCACCAACAAACAAATACATATTGCACTAACCAAAGGAACATGGAATTTAGGAGAATCAATCTTAACCCGAATCCATTCTTCTCAGGTTAATAATGACTTATTGGGTACTCTAACCAATAATGTCGATCAGCAATTGGATGATATGTTTAAGATCATCAATGAAGACGGTAAAGGTGCGGTTATTTTTATCAATCAGGATATGACTGCTGTGAATCTTTTAAACAGAATCTCTGAGTTGAAAGCCTTACAGGCAGCAGGAACCATGAAAGCCCCTAAAGTGGTGATAGATACTAAAGACTATGGTATCGGTGCCCAAATTTTACATGATCTTGATATTTCAAAAATTAAACTGGTTTCTAATACCCAGCAAACCAAACGCGTTGGAATGATTGGTTACGGATTGGAGATTACTGAATATGTGAACTATTAATATGGGGACAATAGAAGAAAGAATCATAAAATCAGAAACACATATTTTCAAAGCTGTTTTTCCTAGTACCACCAATCATTACGACACTTTATTTGGAGGCACGGCGCTTCACCTTATGGATGAAGTAGCTTTTATCTGTGCGACACGATTCAGCCGAAAGAAGGTGGTGACTATTTCTACAGGCCAAATTGATTTTAAAAAAGCAATTCCGGCCGGAACTTTAATCGAATTAGTTGCAAAAGTGGATAGTGTTGGAAGAACAAGCTGTAAAATTCATGTTGATATTTTCATGGAGCAAATGTATTCAGAACTTCGCGAAACGGTAGTTTCAGGAACTTTTTCGTTTGTTGCCGTAGATGAAAACAAAAAACCAACGCCGATTTTAGACGATTTAGAATAATTTTTAAAAAATTACACTTTCGTAAACACTGATAATTAGACACTTGAAAATCTATCAAAAAAAGTTCTAAAAAAGTTTCCAAAACCGAAAAAGCGTCTTATATTTGCACTCGCAATCAGTAAATGATGGCAACATACTGGAGAAATGGCAGAGCGGTCGAATGCGGCAGTCTTGAAAACTGTTGACTGTAACAGGTCCGGGGGTTCGAATCCCTCTTTCTCCGCCAGTAGAAGTTTCAAAAGAAACTTTAAAAGTCAAAAGCCTTTAAACACTAGTGTTTAAAGGCTTTTTCGTTTTCTGTACTTTTTCAAAAACACCTATTATAGCTAAGAAGTAAAACATGACCCTAAAAAAGTCATGTTTTTTTTATACTTAAAACTTATTATTTGTCTTTCCTGTTTACCATCACTATTATCTGAACTGGCTACTCTTAAAAACAGCATTATGACAGCCTCGAAACTGTTCCTGATTATCCAATTATGCAACGCACTACATGCTCTATTTTAAGACCTGTATATTCGCAAAATTCCTGAATTGAAACTAATTGATGATCTTCTTTTTTAAGATGCTTTTTGATCTTCAATAAATACAATCTCGCCTGCGCATATTCTTTGCCCATAATGCACTGTACATCTTTAGGATAAATACAAACCCTTGTACCTTTTGTTATCACGTTTCGTTTTTAATACACTATTCATACACTATCCATGCCTTTGCTATACTTTAACCATACCTCTTGTGCCGTTCTGTCCCGTCCTAAAATAACTATACAGATTATTAAATAAATCCTATTATAGTTATACAAATATAATTCTTAATCCTAAACTTACTATACAACTGTTTTTTCATAGTTAAATTTTTTATTATAATTCTTCCATCTCTTCTTTAAGTTCTCTGATTGTAGATGAGCTTGATTTGGAGTTAGATAATCACAGCTAGAATGTGGTCTAATTTCATTATAAACTTTAATACTTTTCTTTATTTGATTATAGGTTTGTTCAAAACCCAACTGGCTACCATGAAGATTGAACTCAGTCTTGATGATTCCGTTTACGCGTTCCGCCAAAGCATTTTCATAAGGATCCCCATTTTCAGTCATGCTGATTCCAATAGCATTTTTATGCAACAGATTCACATACTGGTGAGAGCAATATTGAGAACCTCTATCTGAATGGTGAATAATTGGTTCATGATACATCCTATTCTTTAAAGCCATTTCTAATGCTTCAATACATCCTTCTGCCATCAGGTCATTACGAAAACAATATCCTATAATCTTTCGGGAATAAGCATCGGTAATTAAACTTAAATAACCCCATTGGTTTATTAGTCTTATATAAGTGATATCACTTACCCAAACCTGTTCAGGCCTTATTACAGGCATGTCCCTTATTAAATTGCTGTACTTACGCATCCAATGTCTTGAGTCGGTTGTGACTGCCTTCCTTTTACGTTGTCTCACCAATAATTTATGCTCTGAAAGCAAATCAAAAAGATAATCCCTGCCTATTTTTATCTTGTGTGATTCCAATGAGGATTGTAGAAGATAGTGCAGTTTGCGGGTGCCAATCCTTGGCAGATCATTACGCACTGCAATGACTTGCTGAAGAATTACATCTTCCCTGACCAGGCTATTTTCTTTTCGCCATAAAGCATCATAGTACGCATGTCTTGTTTTGCCAAACAGTCTGCATAACACACCTATCCCTAATCTGGGATAGTCATGTTTCATTTTCAGGACTGCCTGGCACCAGACTTTTTTCTGATGTCAATTTTAAGCTGCTCCTCGGCTACATCAATTAGCGTGTTGAGTGCCTTAATTTTCAGTTCTGCTTCTTCTAATGCTTTTTGTAGAGCTTCAGCTTGTGCAGTGATGAATGGTTTGGTTTTTTTAGCCATTACTGGTTCGGTTATAATACAAAGTTCGACTTTTTCCACTTTGTATTGCGCCAGCCAGTTCCGGATTATTTTTTCATTTTTTACACCATAGGCAGTTTGCGCCTCTTTTATACTCATCCGGCCTTGCTCTATGGCTGTTACAACAGTACGCTTTTGCAGGTTAGTATAGCTTTTTCGTTTAACGTTTTGCTGATAGTCCCTAGAGCCATATTTACGCATCCAATTATAAAGGCAACTTTTGCCTAATTCGTAAATACGGTTGGCTTCCTTGCGTGGAAGACCCGCTTCCACTTCCTTTACAACTCTTAAAATCAATCTTTTGTCATAATGACTTTGTTTACGATCCCGGGGAGCATAAACTTCCTGTTCCTTGTGTTCCATACACTCGTGAATTGTGTATAGCTATTTCAGGACAAGACAGGTGAATGTGCTGTTTGAGTTCAGGATCGTTTTCCAGCGCTATTGCACTTTCTAAATCAAAATCTAAGTTTTCAATTCTCTGTTGAAACTTTTGGTAATAGTCTGCTCCGACCACTGTTATCACAATAAAGAGCAGTTCCTGCACAAATTGGGAACAGGTAATCGAATTTAAAATATACCTGAGACTGTCAAACTGCTTATCAGCCGGATTTGGATTTTCTTTTAGATCGTAACAAAAATGCATCAGCAGTTGCAGGCACGACAGCAGTCCTGCTGTCCTGACGTCCTGTATCTTAGTATCAGTTATTTCAAGGTCACCTGAAAGTAATTCTTCCAGATCGTATTCCTGCAAAAGATCAGGATATCTGTCCAGTAATACGTGAAGTTTTGGATTTTTCAACTTTTCGATCAGTTCTGAAATCCCATCTTCCAGATTCTCTTTTGGATTCTGCATTAGTATATGCAGTGCTGTCTTTGCCTCAGCTGTTGATTTTACAAGCTTTTTGTATTCCTTTGTTTCCATAACTGCTAATGATTAATTTTTTCAGATTCCTTTTCAGCTTCCCTTAACCTGTCGATTTCATTTTGTATCAAAATATCCGCCTGCTTTCTAAATTTGCCACACCTTTCTTCCAGTAACTGATAATACAGGTAATTCACATCGTTACACTTGCTGAAACGTAAGGTGCACGGCTGTTGCTTAAGAAAATTAAACATGGACTTATCTTCCTGAGTCTCCCGGGGAAAGAAATCTGCCGTAATAGTGGTAAAATATTCGCAGAGCGTAAACAGATACCCTAATGCAAAATGATTTGGGGTGTAGCCCATAAAAACACGAATTAATGACAGACAGATCTGCTCGACTATTTGATGAAGAGCCGCCATTTTTACTTCATCCGAACTCGAAGGATCATCATCATTGTACACCCAGTTCCAGAGTGTAGCCATAATATACTTCCTGTGTGCAATATAATTTGATGTCGCTTTTACATTTCTTTTTGGGGTTTCACTGTTATTTAAATACGGAGGCTTATTACCATCCTGAAATAACAGTTCTGCGTGCTGCATGATCTGCCAAAAGAAAAACTGCTGGTCCTGGCACGGGTTTTTAAGACATTTTACATGGTGTATCAAAACAGTAACGGTCAAAGAACCCTGGGTTTTTGTTTTGATCTTATCGTTTATATCGCCTGCAGCGTTTTCTATGGTTTCATAAACAAAAACTAAGAGGTATAAATGAACATGCTTTTTTTGCAGTTCCTTTTCGGGATAAAGGATCCTGCTAGAACTACTGGCTGTATCTTGCCTGCCAAAACAATAAATAGCCGCTGTTTTAATGTGGCTTGTAATGAGTTCGATTACTTCTTTTTGCTGTGAAAATTCAATTGGATTCATAATTTTTACTTTTTAGTTGCTACTTGTCCGAATAATTGTATTTTTGTTTAACACAGCCCAAGTAAGCGATCGTGAGTACCGTACCGAACTAATGGAAATTGTATCTTACCAAAGCGGACTTGTATTTTACCGAAACAGCAAAATTTCAGGAATTTTAAATATCTTTGAGCTATGAGCACAGCCACCAAACCAAAACATATTGGAAGAAATATAAGCCGCATCAGAGAGCTTAGAGGAATGAAACAGGAAGCGCTTGCCGCTGCTATAGGTGTGAGCCAGCAGTCTGTTTCTAATATTGAAGGAAGTGAAACTATAGAGGAAACTCTTTTGGAAAAAATCTCTAATGTATTAAATGTATCTTCTGAAGGAATTCGACAATTTAGTGAAGAAACTGTTTTTAATATTATCAATAATACATTTACTGATAGTAGTTCAAATAACAATAATTATTTATGTTCAATTAATCCATTAGATAAAATTCTTGAACTATATGAACGTTTATTACAAGCAGAAAAAGAAAAGGTAGATTATTTAGAAAAATTATTGAAAGGGAAATAATCTTAATAAGATATATTAATTCTAGAAGAGAAACTGTCATAGTTTCTCTTTTTTTATGGAGCTATTTCCTGCTGTCCGCTGTATCTTTTGTGCCGAACCCCGGCACAAAAGGATGTCGCTTCCATCAGGGTTTTCGGTTTCATGAGAAGTTTTTAAAAACTATTTAAACAGCTGTTCTGCCATAAACACTATTCCCTGAACCGTAATAATTGGAATAAATGTGTTGATAAATAGTAACCGTTTTAAGGCTTACTTCTTCATCTGTATAAACTTCTTGAGGAAGCCAAAGTAATTGATTGTAAATTTCACTTTTTACTTGCGCAGTAACTTCTCTTTTTTCTCTCCAGCGATCAATTTTTAATTTTTCTGCTTTTAACTTTTCAAGTGTTTCCTGAGCTACTTTCTTGACTTGTTTAAGATCATTGCCTTGTAATTCTTTACCTTCACGAAGCAAATCAAAAATCGCCAGAGTTTCCTGATTTTCTAACTGCTCTCTAACTGCACGTTGTTCTTCAAAACTTAAATCAATAATAAATTTATTCAGATTATTGAAGGCTGTAACCGTATCTTCTAACGATTTACCTTTATTATATTCCTCAACAATTTCTTTATAACGTTCATAAAAATCCAATCTCATCGGATTTTCTTTCAGCATTTGTTGTAGTTTTTGATCAATAGCTTGCTGTAAATCATAAACCAAAGTATTCTTGTGAGAAGCTTTTGCAAAAGCGGCCTTCAATTTTTCAAAATCAAGCTTACTTAAATCAACATATACTTCATTCTTAGGTTCTTTAACGTCGTCTGATCTTAAATATACGCTTTCATTAACGATACTTTGTAATTGAATCATAATCTCGGTTACATCAGCCGATTTTACATTTTGATTTAATAAATTATAAATAGCATCAATTGCATTGAATTCTTTGATATATGCCTTTGATTGTTCTTCTGGAAATAAAGCTTTATATTTTCTAAAAACACTGCGAGCCATCATTTCAAAACTGGTGCGGGTTGTTTCGTTGAGACAAATACAATCAGCTGCTTTTTTTAACAAGCCAATTTTTTCCATCGGTTTTACAGTAAACAAATCTGAAAGCTTGAAGTTTATGCCTTGCAGATAATCTTTAAGTTCTTTGACTGCCTTTTTTAATTCAATTTCCAAATCGGCAATCTCCTCGACAGCTTTTCCGCCTCTATTACCTGTGTTGCCTTTTCCGCCTTCTCCGTAAACCGAATAAGCCTGCTCTAATTGTTTGTAAACATTGCCATAATCGACAATCAAACCGTTTTCTTTTTCATCATCATACACACGATTGGCTCTCGCAATGGTTTGCATGAGCGTATGTCCTTTAATAGGTTTGTCCAGATAAACTGTAGATACACATTGAGCATCAAAACCAGTAATCCACATGGCACAAACAATGGCTAAACGAAAAGGATTTTCAGCATCTTTAAATTCTTTTTCTAAATTTCGCTCTACCATTTTACGACGATGCTGCTCAATATCCAAATTCAATTTCCGGAATTTATCTACTTCGTTTTGCTCGCTGCTCACTACTACACAAACTTCTGTTTCAGCAACTTTATCATATTTACGCCACAATTCTTGTGCTTCTTGCTGGTCTTGTGCATTTGCAATACGACCTTCTAATTCTTTTAGATACAGTGGCCAGTATTTCATAATCAATTGATGCATGCGTACTGCCGTAGGTTTATCAAGTGCAACATACATCGCTTTTCCCTGATAACCTCTTTCGTTAAAATGCCATACTAGATCTTTTGCAATAGCATCCAATCTGGTTTCTGCAGTAAGAATCGGGTAGTTTTTTTGAAATAAATACGATAATTTTTTCTTTTGATCTTCGCCAAGGTTCTCGTCTTCGAGTACCTCCGCCATTTTTTCATCCAGCTCAGGATTTTCTATTCCTAGTTTTTCTCCTCTGTTAATATACAATAAGGGTAATGTAGCATCATCTTCTATGGCTCGTTTGAAATCATAGATCGATACATATTCTCCAAAAATATTCTTGGTTAATTCTTCTTCATCTTTAATGATTGGAGTTCCTGTAAAACCAAGATAAGAAGCATTTGGCAGGCCAAAGAAACGCATATTTCGAGCGTAAGTTCCTCCTTGTGTACGATGTGCTTCATCCGAAATTACAATGATGTTTTTGCGATCTGTAATTAATGGATATTCGGTTTCTTTTTCAGGATCGATAGAAAATTTATGAATTAAAGTAAAAACATAGCGATGATTTTCAGCTAGTAATTCTCTTAAATGATCTCGCCCCGTTAGTCCTGTTTTTTTTCCTGCAACTATATTTTTATCATTGACAATACCTACACCTGAGAAGGTATCATACAATTGGTTTTCCAATTCTGTTCTATCTACGGCAATTAAAAATGTGTAAGCACCTCCAAATTTACGATGTACTTTTTCACATAAAAACACCATTGAATACGACTTTCCACTTCCTTGTGTGTGCCAATAGACTCCCAGTTTTCCCTGAAGGTCTTCAATATTGCGAACATTTTCTAATACTTTGTTTACACCAATATACTGGTGATTTTTCGCCATCAACTTAACTACATCGCCACTATTATCATCAAATAATAAAAAGTTTTCGAATAAATCCATCAAGCGATGTGGTGCGCAAGTACCGCGTAACATAGTATCTAAACTTACTACTCCTTCTTGTTCTTCTTCAATTCTTTTCCAGTCCAAAAAGAATTTGTACGGACTGGTCACAGTTCCTACTTTGCTATCAACACCGTTACTCAATATGATGAAAGCATTGCTGTGAAAAACTTGTGTAATGGTATCTTTATAATCTTTGATATTATCGTTATAGGAATTACGCAAATCGGTGTGGTGTGCTTTTAATTCAAAGAAAACCAGAGGAATTCCGTTTACAAAACCAATTACGTCAGGACGACGGCTGTACAATTCGCCTATAATTTCTAATTGGCGAACGGCCAAAAAATCGTTGTTAGCATAATTATTATAATCAAAAACTTTAAGTTTCTTTTTTATCAGTTCGCCTTTATCATTGGTATAACTTACCGGAATACCGTTTTTGAGCAGTTCGTATTTCTCTTTATTGGTGCTGGCTAATGTTTTGTCAGCCACTTTTTGAGCCAGAATTTCATACGCTTGTTCATAGACAGAAAGAGGTAAATCACGATTTAGATCTGCTAATGCTTTAATTACAAAACGTTTTAAAATCACTTCCGATTTGTTTTCACGACCTAATAAACCTTGTTCTCCACAGCTTTCTTTTGTCCATGCTGTAACCACTTTCCAACCCAACTCTTCCAATACATCCTGAGTGGCTTGTTCTATGAGGGCGTCTTCTGAATATTCGTAGCTCATATCAATTCTAGTATTTATTAATCATTAAAAATTGTTGCCATCGAAATTAGCTCTTCAATTCTTAATAAAAATTCCTTTTCACTTTGCATAATGTTCGGCATAGTCATATCTATTTTTATAAATATACCATCAACAATAAAAGAATGGGGGTTGTTTTCATTTCCAAAAAGACTTTTAGAATGTGCTTTTACGGTATTTATACTTTCAGAAAAGGGATACAATAATCCCCCAAACAATACATTGGGTTGGTAATATTGGATATAAGAATGTATCTGATAAAAATCACTTCTATCAACATCCTTTTTTATAGATCTCATTTTCTTGAATTTAGCATCAAAAACAATTACTTTATTTGTTTCTTTATGTTTCATTACTAAATCAGGAAACATTTTTCTGCCATAAAATAAATCCGAATAAACATTTAATTCTTCTTGTCCCGTAACAAACCAATCGGTAAAGTGTCTGCTCAAAAGCTTCTCTAGATATACTTCAAATAACTGCGAAATATCAAATAAATAACCATTCGTAGCTAAACTATCATTCTGATTTTGAACTATTAAATTCTGATCTTTTAATATGATTTCAGCATACATCAATACATTTTTAAAAGCTCCAAACATAGGGTTTTGAAGAATACTATGCTTTTTTGCTTTTTCTATAGTAGTATGTTGTGCATAAATACCCGAATAATTTTGTTTTAATAATTGGAATATCCCATGAATCTTTCTATGTATTTCTTTCCCGAAACTCTGCTCCAGTTTTTTACAGGTAAGATATAAAACATCAATTATTTCCTGAATATATATTTGTTCACGAAAAGAAGTAGTTAATTTTCCCTGAAATGGGAAATCATGTTTTATGTAGGCATTAACATCTATTTTCCCTCTCACTTTATGACTACGCTGCATTTGGGTTTGATATACTTTTGGCAGCCCCATGACAGCAGCTTTTTCTAAAGATTGAATAAAAAGGTATGCAATGATATTTTGAAATTCATTCGTTTCCGTTGACTTAGCCACTTTTGACTCCTGATTATCAATATAAATATCATTTACAAAGTTTAGCATTCTTTTTAAAAACACTTCACCATAAGGAGTTGTAATGTTAAATTGGCAACCTTTATGATACAAAACTCCAGCAAATAATCCAGTTTGAACAATGTATTTTCTTTCATTTGGATATTCTTTAGAGTAGAGTTTCAGTATAAGTTGTTTGTCTTCCTCTAGTTTGTTTCGATTATTTTTGAAACCAAATATTTGTAATTGTTCTAATGATTTACTCTCAGTCGTAAATTCATAAGTAGCTGAAAATAAATTATTCTTTATATCTTTTTCAGAGCGCACGCCAAACTTTTCCTTTAACTGATTATCGGTTAAAGGAAATTCTTCATAAAAATTATGATTAGTTGGTATGCTAATGCGCATTATTAATTCTGTTTAAATGGTTTTGAAAATTCACTTAGTGCTTTTTCTAGTTTATTATCCAATTCGCTTTCAGCAAACATTGATCTTAGATATTCTTTCAAAGTTGGACTTAAATGAAGATGGAATAAAACTTCTAGATTTTTTACTGTAATCTCTTTTCTGCTAGATATGGCAGTTATTTTCATGAAAAAAGAATGTCCAAATTCATAAGACTTTCCTAACCCTAAATCTTTATTTATGTATTCATTTAAACTTTTACAAGCTTGAACATAATTGTAGATATTGGTAAAATCTTCACCATTTTTAAACTTTGTAAATTGATCAATTACATCATAATCACAATCCTTTCTAATCCATTTGAATCTTCGACGTAAAGCCAAATCAAAAGCATCAATACTTTTATCAACATCGTTCATCATACCAATAAAGAATACATTAGAAGGTACTCCAAAATAAGCGTTACCTTCAATAAAATGGTAAGCTAATTCAACTTTTTCAGGATCTTCTTTAATCATTTCTTCAATTAGAGTTGCGTATTGTGTTTTAATTAGATTCTCAATACTACCGCTTTGAGCATTGTGACGATAATCTTTTTCTAAACACAATAATGTTTCTCCAAATACGGAAGAAAGATTGGCTCTGTTGATTTCATCAACCACAAAGTAGAATTTCTTGTCTGGATTTGCCTTAGCCTTTTTACAAAAACGCTTAAAAATACCATCAACCAACTCAAATTTTATATTTCCATCTTTAGTAACTCCCTTAGGTTTGATCCCTTCAATAAAATCTTCATAGGTAAAAGAAGGATGAAACTGAACAAACTCATACCTACTTCTATCACCTTGACAAATAAAATCTAAACTATTCTTAACCTGATAGGTTTTTCCAGTACCCGGAGGTCCGTACAATATTACATTTGGTGTATTTTCATCAGCGATACTTTGGGTGTTGGCATATCTCCATAAAAACCAAGAAAGTAAAACAGAATCGACTACATTACTATCTGATATTTCTAAAATCTGATTCGCAATGGTTCGTATTTCATGATTTTTCCCAAGATTTGTTAACTCACCACTATTAATAAATTCATTATGTAAACTATCAATAATATTATTCGAATAGATAAATAAAAAATTATTTGGATTGTCTAAAACGGCCATTTTTCGCAATATTTGTCTAGATGCAAAATCACTATGTTCTACTAATGGAATCTTTTTAGTTGGCTCATCAGTATTTATTATCTCTTTTAAAAGCTTTTTAATGGTTTCATTAAATAATAAAGTTGCCTTATGTTTGTCATTTTTATTTTCCTTTTCTCCATGCTTAAGTTCTTTACGAATAGTATAAGTTTCTCCGTCACTATTTAATTTTATTTCAAAATTATTAGCGTTACCGGGTTTTGATGAACCAAAAAAAGCACTAGTGCTCCTTTCTAGAAAATTACATAAATAACCACCGGGCATTTGTGCTACACCTTGACTTAAACGGTTAGTGTAATCATCAATAGAGAAACTATCGTCTTTTATTTTTGATGTATACTTTTTCCATTCATCTAATAATGCTTCAACATTGTTTCTTATATCAATATTTATTTTGCCATCGTGGAAAGGTTCTCTAAATTTTAACCACATGGTCTTTATTTCCAATTGTCTTTCCGGACTTAACTTTATATTTTCCATAAGTGTTTTTCTTATTGCGATTTTGTACCAATCTCTAATAAAATCGTTAGTAGCATTATTTCCTTGGCATTTTGTTAAAGTTCCCGGTGCTTGTATATAGTTTTTATCATATTTTTTAAGAAGCTTATCCTTCAAGTCTGCCATTTGATCATCATAAATAGCTATAATTTTTATTTTTCTTCTTAGATTAAACCAATCAAAATCATCATTGGTATTTTGCTCTAAATAAGCATTTTCAACAACTTGTACTAATGCAACTGGCGTAATAGTGTCGCGAACCATGACAACATCTCCAATTTGCATTTCAGTTTCAAATATTTCGGGAGCATTATTAGGATTTCCATTTTTATCGTTCCAAGAGTCTCCTAAACCGATTACATGTTTGGTTTTGAGTATTGAAATTAAAGTTTTTACAGATAACCTATTATCAGGATGCAATTGTATGTGCCAATAATTCATATTTATTGTGCTGTTTGTAATGTTCCTAATTCTAACTCCTCCACATCAATCATCTCGCTCATTAACCTTGGCAATAAAATATCTCGCGCTTCTTTGAGAAGACGGTTTTGAATAATTAAATTATCGATTACTTGATAATTTGGCATGAATGTAGTTTCATACAAATCTTGTAATTCCAAGGTTGGTAAATCTATTAAGATTAATTCTCCTAAATCGTGTTTTGAAAGTTCTATTTGATTAGTAGCTCCCTTTCCTAATTTTTCTATTCTACCTTGATTATATTCTATGGTTCTTCCTAGAAAAATTTTTGAAATACTTTCAATTGCTCTAACTATTGTAACATGAGTGTCTACAGTTATTATTTCATTTACCGACAAGATCTGCGCAACTCTTCCTAAGGTACCTGTACCTGTAGAATTAATTAAGATGTCAAATGATTGCAAAATTTTATCTTGATGGATTTTTTTTGAAGTGGAAGTTAATTTACAAAATGTTTTATCAACTTTATTATCACGTATACATTTTTGATTGATTATTGGAAATCCACCTTCCTCAACATATTTAGGACTTATACCGCGGCCTATATAATCTGTAATTTCATCCAACTTAACTTTATCCCACCCATTAGGCAGTCCCGTAACTTCATCAAATTTAGCCGTTTCATAACCTGGAAAACGCATTTTTACAAACCACTCCTCATAAGTAAGTTGAGCTTTTTCTTCTAATAATTTAATGCGTTTTAAATTGTTCTCAATCAAATCATCATAACCTGATAATATTGATGCGATTTTGCGTTGGGTTGGTAGTGGAGGAAGTTCAATTTTATATTCAGGAATTGATTTTTTATTTCCACGAGGCATCTTGGTTCCATTTGAACCTGCCATCATATAATCAAAGAAATCATCTTTAGATAAGTAATAATATATAAATCTTGAATCAGCAATATTCTCTATTGTTCTAAAAACAATAACATCATTTGAGCATCCCCCGTTTGAGTTGGCGTACCATATTTTTTTAAAATATGGTCTTATATTAGAAACCAATATATCATTTGGGCTGTATAAAGTAGATTTTCCAGATGTGGGAACATATACAGAGCTAGTAATACCTCCTTTATCTACCAACATATTATCAGCAGAAATATAATTTTCTGCATTTAATTCTTTTGCTTCTATTTTTTTAGTAAAATATGGTGCAACGTCTTTAAGTATAACTTCCTTCCAATCCTCTCTCATAATTGCACACTTTGAATTTGTTGCATCAATCGATTAGCTTCTTCATTTAAAATTGCCAATTCATTATGAATTTCAACCATACGACCTTGGTAGTCAAAATCCATATCCAGATCAACGACCACACCTACATAACGCCCAGGCGTCAGGCTGTAATCCTGAGTAGCGACTTCTTCAATATCTACAATTTTACATAAACCTTCTACATCTTCGTATTTTCCGGTTGGAAACTTTTCGTTAAACCATTCATTATTGGTACTTAGTTCTGGTTTTTCACCACGAAATAACTGCATAATGGCTGTAAGTCCTTCTAGTTGTTCTTCGCTAAAATCATTGATAGTTGTGCTTACTTTTCGGAAAGTGTTACGCGCATCAATCATCAGGATTTTATTTTTGTTTTCCTTCTTTTTACCTTTGTTGTAAAACCATACATGACAAGGCAAAGAACGGGTGTAGAAAAAGTTATTTCCTACTGACACAATACATTCTACAGCTCCGGTTTCTATTAGTTCTTTTCGTATTCTTTTTTCGGCATTTCCCGCATCTGTAGCTGAGGAAGCCATAACAAATCCTGCACGTCCGGTATTGTTTAGATACGAATAAAAATATTGCATCCATAAATAATTTCCGTTACTTACTGTTCCGTTACCTGTAAGCGGTGCTCCAAAAGGAAGACGTTCGTCTTCGGCTAGGAATTTGTTTTTGGCATCGACTTTATCCACATTAAAAGGAGGATTCGCCATGACAAAGTCGCATTTTTCGGTAAGGTTGTGCGGGTTGGTATAAAAGCTGTTGCTTTCTATAATTTTGCCTTCGATACCGTGAATGGCTAAGTTCATTTTGGCCAGTTTGGCATTATTACTTTTTAGTTCTGTACCATAAACCGTAATGGCTTCGTTGACACTTTTGTTTTCGTGATCCTGAATAAAATGAGCGGTTTGCACAAACATACCTCCCGAGCCACAAGCGGGATCGTGTATGATACCATGATTGGGCTGAATAAAATTGACAATAAGGTTTACTAGTGATGGAGGCGTAAAGAATTCTCCTCCTTCTTGTGCACCAGCACCCTGCATAGAAAATTTCATCAAGAAAAACTCGTAAATACGTCCGAACACATCTCCTTTGGCATATCGTACGGCATCTTTATTAAACACACGAACTAAATCACGCAATAATTTATCGTCAAATTCCTGGTAGCTTTTTGGAAGAATACCAGCTAAATCAGGATATTCGGCTTCAATTAGTTTCATTGCATTGTTGATAGCTTCGGCTATATCTTCACTTTCGGGAAGCGCTGCAAGGTATTCGTATTTGGCTTTTTCAGGCAAAAGAATTGCTCCGGCTCCTGCAAAATCATCTTTGGTGGCTTGGCGTTGCGTACCTGTTCGTGGATTTATGGGTAAAGAATTAGCAATATTTATTTTGGCATCTTCATAGCGATTTTGTGCAAAGCGCAACAATACTAATCCGAGTAATGGATCTTTGTATTCGCCAGCTGTAAGTTTAGAGTTTCCTCTTAGTTCGTCAGCAGCATCCCAGAGTTCTTTTTCTAGATTTTTTATTTGTTGTTGGGTCATGAAATATGGTAAAAACTTGTATTTAGTACGATTTTTATCGAATGGCTAAAGTATCAAATATTTCACTAATAAGATTGTGGTAATCTTTTAAAAGTGAAAAATATGATTTAAAAAATAAATGTAAAATGTAGAATAATTTACAGCAATCTAAAAGGTTATATTCTCAAGATCTCGGCTTAGCCAGATTCCTGTCATACATCACAATAGTTCCTGCCACGGCCACGTTTAAGCTTTTTATAGATTTGAATTTCACTAAATGATGGCATTTTTCCATTGTTTTTAGCGGTAAACCATGATCTTCTGCTCCTAATAAATACACACAACGTCTTGGATGTTCAAAGGTTTCTAAATCGGAAGCCTTTTCACTTAATTCAACACCCACCAATCGGGCTCCTTTGGGTAAGTTTTCGAAAAAAGCTTCAAAAGTATCGTAGTGAAAATACGGAATTGCTTTTACCGCATTATGTGTATCACAGGCTTGTTTCGCATATCGATTGCCTATGGTAAATATAAAAGTAGCGCCTAAGTTTTGAGCCGATCGCCACAACACCCCCAAGTTTTCAGGCGTTTTACCATTGTGGATGCCGATACCAAAGTATTCATTTACAAAGTTGTCATTCATAGCGGCAAAAGTACAAACTGTCAACAGATAAATCAATTTTTGTTTAGGTGAAAAGAAGTTCTTAATGGCATGGCTTGTAATTTTTTTACTAAAATTTATCGTTGCTACTCCCCTGCTCTGCAAAGTTTCCTTTCTTACTGCTGGCAAACGGTTCTGACTTTAAACTAAGTTTTAATTAAAATACGATAAAGCGAACCGCTTTTTTCACGACAACAAAAAAAGGGATATCTAAAACTTCTGTTTTAAGATATCCCTCAATACTATTGCTACTAAATTAAATCACTTTACGACTGTAGCTTCAAATTCGATTTTTAGCGTTTCAAAAAGACTTTTAACTTCCATTAAAGAGGTGGCTTGTTTGATGCCGTGTTTGGCAATCCACTCCTGAAAAAGCGAAAAATGAGGCCAAAACTCCGCTGATGAAGTCGTATAAATGGTGAGTCTGACAATTCCACTAGGTTCGTAACCTGCCTGGGTAACGACCGTTTCCAGATTTTGCAGCGCCAAAATGATTTGAGATTTCATGTCTTCGGTGCTGGATGTTCCGTCAGCGTTGACAGCAGCCTGACCGGAAACATATAAGGTTCCTGCCGGCTGTTTTACTTCGACAGCCTGAACATAACTGCGTTCGTCCTGCCATTTCCACGGATTTGTGATGTGTTTTTCCATTTGCTTTGCGTTTTTATTTTGTGCCGTTACAGACACTATTGTGAATACTATGACAGCTAAAATCGTGGTGATTTTTTTCATAACTGCTATTTTAAATTTGCAAAGCAAAGTTCCGGATTATCCCTAAACCCAGGCTTGACATACATCACGAATATAAAGTGACCTATATCACACTAAGCGGATAAACGGCTTAACGTTTCGCGCGAAACACCCAAATAAGAGGCAATCAAACTTTTGGGAACGCGCTGCATCAGGGATGGGTATTGTTTGATCAGCTGTTCGTAACGCTCTTTGGAGTTGGAAGTAAGCCATGAAATGATTCGGCGTTGTGAACCCAGAAAACCAAAATTGGCTTTTTCGAGAAAGAAGCGCTGCATTTTTTGGAGGCCGTTGCAAAGTTTATTATAATCTTCGAGCGTACAGCACAAAACTTCCGTGTCTTCTAAACATTCTAAAGACAATGTGGCTTCGGTCTGCGTAAAAAAGGCGTAATAATCACTTTCCCACCAATCTTCCATTGCAAAAGAAACAATGTGGGGTTTTCCTCCCTTATCGGTATGAACGAGTTTTAAAAGCCCGGAAATTACAAAATAACTATACCTGACCGTATCGCCTTCCTGTATCATAAATTGGTGTTTCTTAAATTTTTTAGTGGTAAAATGGGTACTTATAAATGCAAATTCATCATCTGTAAGTGGTACTATTTTTTCTATATGTTGCCTTAATTTTTCGTGCATAGTAAGAGGTGTTACTGCGAATAAGTGTTGATTATTTAATGTGTTTACTGCAAAAATAAAGCATTTATCAATAAGTCGATTGCTTCTATTTTCGAGTTGTCAGAAAAAGAATTAAATATTTATGTCAGCTAACATGCTTAATTGAGCCCTTGTAAATCAATGGTTATAAAATAATTTAATAACTGTAAAAAATTATTAATTTGATTTATAAACACCTTCCCTATACCTTTGCTTCATCAAAATCAAACAACTGATTTGAAAATTAAATAACAACTTTAAAAATAGCAATCATGAAATTTACAAGAAGAGCAAACGCAAACTGGAAAGGTACAGGAATGGACGGAAAAGGAACTATCAGTACTCAAAGCACCACCTTAAACGAAGCACAATTATCTTTTAAAACCCGTTTTGACCAGGGTGTAGGAACGAATCCTGAAGAATTAATCGCAGCGGCACATTCCGGCTGTTTTACGATGCAACTGAGCTTTTTACTTTCTGAAGCCGGTTTTGTTCCGGAAGATTTGGATACGGTAGCCAAAGTTACTTTCGAAGACGGAACTATCACTTTAATTCAATTGGAACTGACCGGAAAAGTACCCGGGATTTCTGCAGAAGATTTTCAGCAGGCAGCACAGAAAGCAAAGGAAATTTGTCCTATTTCTAAATTATTGAATACTGAAATTACTTTGTCAATCACTTTACTTTAAATAAATTCCAATTCAAAAATTCCAAATTCCAATAACTTAAAATATGAGAGTCAACACAATTTTGTCATTTCGAGGAACGAGAAATCCTCACAAGTAGCTCCGTACAGAATGTCGCAAATCTTTGTAGAGTTTCTAACGAAGATTTCTCGTTCCTCGAAATGACAAAGATTGTGAAAAATTGGAATTTATCATTAAAAACATCTACACAAAAATCTAGAATTTAAAAATTTACTATTATGAAAACAAAATCTATAAAAGAACAATTGAAATCTTATTTCGTGTTCGCCGCTTTGATCTTAAGTTTACTATTTACAAGTGTAAGTGCGAGTGCGCAGGCTACAGCTGCTGCTCCAAAAATTAAAAATGTGGTATTGGTTCACGGCGCTTTTGCTGACGGTTCGGGATGGAAAGGACTTTACGAAGTTTTGAGTAAAAAAGGGTACAATGTGACTATCGTTCAAAATCCGTTAAGCTCTTTGGAAGATGATGTTGCTGCAACCAACTTAGCACTTGACAGACAAGACGGACCAACCATTCTGGTGGGGCATTCCTGGGGTGGAACTGTTATTACAGAAGCCGGAAATCATCCTAAAGTAACGGCTTTGGTTTATGTAGCGGCTCTACAGCCTGATAATGGCGAAAATTCTGTTCAATGGCTGCAGACTGCCCCTCCTGCTCCTGAAAATGGAGTATTAAATCCAGATGACAAAGGAATTGCTTATTATGATAAAGCTAAATTTCACGCCGGTTTTGCAGGAGATTTGAGTAAAGAACAAGCTGATTTTATGTTTGCTTCGCAAGGTGCTTTTCACGCTAAAGGATTTTTAACGCCTGTTACAAAAGCTGCGTGGAGAGACAAACCTTCGTACGGAATTGTAGCCACTGAAGATAAAAGTATTACACCGGATATTCAGCGTAACATGTACAAACGTTCTAATACAAAAATTACCGAAATAAAAGGAAGCCACGTGGTTTTTATATCTCAGCCGGTAAAAGTGGCTAATGTGATTATTGAAGCTTCTAAGAAATTATGAATTATGAGTTATGAGTTATGAATTATGAGTTATGAGTTATGAATTATGAGTTATGAGTTATGAGTTATGAATTATGAGTTATGAATTATGAGTTATGAATTATAAACTAAATACATAACTTTTCCTTGTCGTTCAAAGGGTTATAGCTATGATTCTATGTGTTTAAAAAAAAATCAAAAAGCCTGGCATTACTGTCAGGCATTTGTGTTACATATATTTACTCACTTCTTTTACAAAATAAGGCGAATCGTTCCAACGGATTTTTCGGTAGCTGAAGTTTTTTTTGAGAGACTCCGGAAGGCAATTCCATATTGCTTCGTTCATTTTTTCGAGTAATAGTTTTTTCGAGAACGAATCGGAAACTACCAGACTAATTTCCCGTACGGGAATGGGTTCTTTAAAGGGTTTAAAAAGTCCTGATTCGGTTTCGTTTACAACAGAAAGCTGCGGAATTATAGCAAATCCTAACTGGGCACGCACCAGATTTTTTAAGGTTTCGATAGAACTGATGTCGTAGGTAAACTGCTCTTTTATTTTGTCTGAGGTTTTTAGTCCGCAGATATCCAAAAGCTGTGCATTGTAGCAAAACTCGTGGTGCAGCAAGAGCAATTCTGTTTTGTCAGTAGGCTGTAATTCATAAAAATCTTCTTTCGCCATGGGATGCCCTTCATTGAGGTACGCCACAAACGGTTCCTTAAAAACAGGATGTTCGATTAAATTGGCATTTCCTGTAGGTGTTGCCATAATAGCGACATCAATTGTTCCCGTTTCCAAATCTTTCATTAGCTGTCCCGTATTGGATTCGCGAATAATGAAACGGACATTTGGCGTTGCTTCTTTCATCGCGTTGATAAACAACGGAATTAAATAAGGTGATAAAGTCGAGATAATACCCAGCTTCAACTCCCCTTCCAGCAGGTTTTTTTCGTTCACCACAAAATCCCTGATTTCATCGGCCTGACGCAGAATCTTTTTGGCTTTATTGATGATTTCCATTCCTAAAACTGTAGGGGTTAAAGGCACTTTATTACGGTCAAAAATTTTGATTCCAATTTCTTCCTCGAGATTTTTTAACTGAATCGTAAGTCCGGGCTGTGTTACCATACAGACTTCTGCTGCCCGTGCAAAGTGGCGCTCTTCGTCTAAAGCTACAATATATTTTAACTGTTGAATGGTCATTGCTTATACTTTTATTTTATAAAGATAGCTAAATATCAATTTAGATTATAAAGCTTATGAACTAGTTTGTAAAAGTAAAAATTGAAAATACATGATAATTTAGTAAGAAATGCAGCATTTTTTATAAAACAGAATCGTTCTATTGACCTAATTTTAAGATTATTAATAACTTAAAAACATAGATCATGGAAAATTCAAATACCTACACCAGCGAAGAATTAGCAAAATGTCCGTACCACGCACAGCTTGCTCAGGAGCAAAACAATGATGATCGTGAAGAGGCCAACACCGGCGACTGGGATGATCAGCGTGACGAAGCGGGTACAGATCCGGATCGTTATGAAGAAGAAGGTGGAAATGACAATTCAGGCGGAGCGGGAAGTTCCGGGAGTGCAGCTACCAACAGCTAATTAATCTAAAGAAACTCACTATTAATTTAAAAAACAGCTACTATGAGTACTCTATTTAAAGAAGGACAGGATGTTAAACAGGAATTCGGTGGTCCAGTCATGAAAGTAATCGGTTTTGAGCCTGAATTAATCGAAAATGTGATTACCCAATGGGAAGATGAAGAAGGAACTATAATTACAGGAAAGTTTATGGAATCTGTTCTTCAGCCTGCTGACTAATTGTAAGATAATAAATTCTTTGAGGCCCATTTAAGTGTATAAGTAAGTATCTACAGCGTTAAAGGAAATAATTTACCAGCGTAACTTTGTTACAATTTAGAACCGTATCGGCATTGAAATTGTTATCATCTGTATTAATTTTGCATTATCCGGACAGAAGTGATAAAACAGGCTTCTGGTTGTAGAATAGCAGATGAAAAAGACCGAATATGCCATAGTCGATATCGAAACCACAGGTGGTAATGCCAGTGGCAGCCGTATTACTGAAATAGCGATTGTTATACATGATGGCAGTAGTGTTATTGACCGTTTTGAAACACTGGTTAACCCGCAAAAGGAAATTCCTGTTCCTATTTTTGCCTTAACGGGCATTAATAACGAAATGGTTCGTGATGCGCCCATCTTTGATGATATATCTGAAAAGGTATTGGAAATGCTTAAAGATCGGATCTTTGTAGCCCATAATGTCAATTTTGATTATTCTTTCGTTCGGCATGAACTTGAAAAATCGGGCTTTAAGTGGACAGCAAGAAAACTATGTACTGTTCGTGCCGCCAGAAAAATTAAGCCTGGACTTACGTCCTACAGCCTGGGGAAACTGTGTCACGCATTAGAGATTCCTTTAGTGAATCAGCATCGTGCAGGAGGCGATGCAGATGCTACAGCAATCTTGTTTTCGAAATTGCTGGAATGGGATGAAAATGGCGAAATTGCAAAAATGATCAAAAACACGGCACAAGACCAGCGCTTACCTCCCAACCTGCCACCTGAAGATTTTGATCAGCTGCCGGAAAAACCAGGAGTCTATTATTTTTATAATCAGGTAAATAAGGTTATCTATGTTGGAAAAGCCATCAACTTAAAAAAACGTGTGGCTTCTCATTTCAGTGGTCATAAAATTACGCCCCAAAGACAACATTTTCTTCGTGATATATACCGTATTTCTTTTGAGGTTTGCGCTACTGAACTCATGGCATTGCTATTGGAGTGTGCAGAGATTAAAAAGCTTTGGCCAGCTTATAACAGGGCATTAAAACGCTTTGAACCCAAATACGGTCTTTATCAGTATGAAGCCCGAAATGGATATAAATATCTGGTTACAGGAAAGCTAAGCAAGTTTCAAACCTGTATTGAACATTTTAATACTATTCACGAAGGAATAAACATGCTCCTGAACCTTAAGCAGCAGTTTGAAATTGATAACCGATTTTGCAGATACGGTATTGCTACGGCAGGAGAACATTTCCCTAATACCAATTTTACAGCTTTACCCGATGTTCTCAGCCATAATGGGAAAATAGAAAAGGCAATAGCTTTTTTGGTAAGCAACAGATCCAGTTTTGCTATTATTGATAAAGGCCGGTCGCCAGACGAGCGCAGCTGCATCTGGGTCGAAAACGGACATTTTTATGGTATGGGGTATCTTTCGTCAGATATTGGATTTAGTGAACCTTCGGAGATTAAAGAGTATGTTACGCCCTACATGAGTAATCAGTATATTATGCATCTTATCAATGCCTACGCATTTAAATATCCGGGTAAGGTTTTAAATAAAAAAGTTTAATGTCCTAAGGATTAATTAAAACTTAAAGGTTGTAATTTATTCTAAACATGTGAATTAGATAACAATTCCTGATTTTTATATAAGTTTAAAGAAATTCACCACTGTATTTTTGAACTCATTTAATTAAACACAATCATGGAAAATTTAAATAAAAATAACAGCGTAGACTTTCAGCAGGATTCATTGCACAGCCAGATATGTTTAGTCGATAATATTGATTTTATTTATCGAAAAGCATATAAAGGAGATTGGGGGCATTGGGATGATTTGCCGGATACTTTACCTTTAAACCTAAATTGTGTTGAGAGTACCGTAAATGAAAATTCAATTTCAGAAAACGAAACTCCAATTGCTGATTTTTGATTAACTATTTTTGATTGCTGCTATAAAAAACCTCGCAAAATCGACAGTAAAACATTTAGCAACATCAAATCTGAAATCAAAATCGTTACTCCTCACACCAGCCTAAAAGGCGAACTGGCGAAGCAATCTAAAATCTCTTAACTTAATGACATTGAACAGCCGCCTGACTGTTCTGCTTCGGTGGCTTGAAAAAGCGGTCCCGGATATTATATGTCAAGACGCCACAAGATAAATTTCCACAAAACTACAGTATGCGGGTTATGATGCTATATGGAATTGGACAAAAGCAATGGAACGGAATGGCTATTCTGGCCCGCTATATTGAAATTGAAGAAATTTTTCAGACACGAAGTTAGAAAGCATTTAAGGATATCGTTTCATATCCAAATGAAAAAAAAATATACTTTCCGGGATTATTTTAGAAATGCATATCAGAGAAATCCAGTTCTTTGAATTGATCACTTTATGTTAGGTCCCGAAGTTTTGAGGAAACTGGTTTCAGGTTGTGTAGACCGCCAAGTCCGGGGTTTGAAAAAAAACAGTAATCCTGCACCAGTGTGAATCCAAATTGATAAAATGAAGTAATTATTCCATTTTCTCTCTAATAAAATAATGAACTCTCCGTGACTATCATAATTTTTTCATAATTTTTTTAACAAACGTCGTAAGTTTTATTTAATCTTTACTCTTTAATGATAACCGTTTATCAAAATAAATAAAAGTAATATAAAGACTACCAAAATAATTGGTTTGTAAAATGCGGAATAATTAAAATAAAAGTATACTTACAAATGATTTAGCCAATGATTTTAGCTAATCGTTCTATTAAAAACTTCTTAATCAAAGAATATTCCTATACAAAATTAGAATTAAACTTATTTGATTCATCTCCTGGCATTAATAAAGAGTACATTTGGTATAAATGCTTCAAATGATGAAAACTAAAGCGAATATAAGGGTCTTACTTACTGATGACGATGATGATGACAGGGAATTTTTTGGTGAAGCAATAGAAGATCTTCATCTTAATCATCCGGTCGAATTTTGTAAAAACGGTGTGGAACTTCTGGAACGTCTTTATGATAAAAACACTAATATCCCGGATATTATTTTTTTAGATCTTAATATGCCCCAGTTGTCGGGCTTTGAGACTTTACAGAAAATTAGGGAAGATGACATGTTTAAAAATATTCCTGTAATTGCTATTTATTCAACTTCGGCAACACTTGATGGAGTTAAGAGCACTTTTGGTTTAGGTGCCAATGTTTATATTGTAAAGCCTATTTCTTTTTTTGATTTAAAAAAAATAATCACAAAAGTGATTGAAACAGACTGGAAAGAAAAATCGACAGAGACTAGCATTGAATCTTTTGTGATTACAATTTAGTCTTGAAAGAGTGCTGTTATTTAATGGTATGCATCAATTTATGTTACTTAATATCTAAAAAATAAAACAATGCATACGGAGAATAACTATTTACCAAAACCTTCCAGACAGGATTTTCCGATCATTGGTATTGGTGCTTCTGCAGGCGGACTGGAAGCCTTTAAGCAGTTTATAGAGGCAATTCCTGATAATTCTGAAATGGCGTATGTTATTGTACAGCATTTGCATCCACAGCATGAAAGCATGCTGACAGAACTTCTTTCGCGGGTAGCCAAAATTCCCATAAATGAAATTACAGATGATATTCATTTGGCTCCCAATAACATTTACGTTATTCCCGAAAATAAAATGCTTACCTCTTTTGACGGTGTTTTAAAGTTAAGCCCACGTCAGAAAGACACAAAAAACCAGGCAATAGATATTTTTTTTAATTCATTGGCAGAAGTGCACCTTGATTTGGCATATGGGATATTGCTTTCAGGAAACGGTTCTGATGGAACGTTGGGGCTTAAAGCAATAAAAAAACATGGAGGGATTACTTTTGCACAGGATATTGACGCCGCAAATAACGAAATGCCACAAAACGCCATCAATGCCGGAGTAGTCGATTATGTATTATCACCTCGCCAAATCGTACAGAAATTAATTGAAGTTTCAAAAGTAAGAGATTCGGCCAGCAAAGAAAATAATCTAAATGATGAAGATTTATTTCATGAAATCATCAAAATTTTGCGCCATCATAGCGGAGTAGATTTTACATATTATAAACAAAGTACTATACGCAGACGCATTGCGAGGAGAATGGCTTTGGATAAAATTTTAAATTTAAAGGATTATCTAAAGGTGCTTCAGGGCAATAAACTGGCTCCTGAGGATTTGTTCAATGATTTACTTATACCTGTGACCGAATTTTTTAGGGATACTAAAATATTTCAGATCATGAAAGAGAAAGTATTTCCCTTATTGACTAACAGGGTAACGGAAGAAAATTCGATACGCATCTGGATTGCAGGCTGTTCTACTGGCGAAGAAGCCTATACAGTCGCTATTACTCTCCATGAATATTTAGGAGAAAACCTCGAAGGAAAAGAAATTCAGATTTTTGCATCGGATATTTCAGAAGTAGCTATTGCCAAAGCCAGAATTGGTTTTTACAGAAAATCTCAAATGCGAAATATATCAGAAACCATTCTAACCAAATATTTTACATCCAATACAAACGGTTATAAAATTAAAAGACAAATTAGGGATCTGTGCATTTTTGCGGTTCATAATTTTTTGACTGATCCTCCTTTTGCAAAAATGGATTTGATAACCTGTAGAAATGTATTTATCTACATGGATTCTTTTCTACAGAAAAAATCACTTGCCACTTTTCATTACGCCTTAAAAGAAAACGGATTTTTACTTTTAGGAAAATCAGAAACGGCTGTTCCTGCTGCAGAGCTTTTTCAGCCATTTGACAAAGTTGGAAAAATTTATACCAGAAAACAGGTTTCAGGCAGATTTGTACATTCCGGTATGGGAAGCAATAATAAATTAAAAAAAATAAAAACTGCTATAGTGAGAAAGGAGACCATCAAGGAAGATTTTAGAAAAAGTGCGGAAGCTGTATTACTTTCAAAATATACACCGGCCAGCGTTATTGTAAATGATCAGTTGGATATTGTTCATATTAATGGTTCTATAGCTGAATTTATTGAGCTTTCGACAGGAAAGCCTACTTTTAATTTATTAAAAATGGCGCGTGAAGGACTAGCCTTTGAGCTGAGAAATACTTATCATAAAGCTAAAGAAGCTAATGTTCGAGTAAAAAAGGAACATATTCAGGTAACGAATAAAGGCACAATTAGCGAAATTACAATCGAAATTCTGCCACTGGAAGATACCTCAGAACCTTATTTTTTAGTTTTGTTTTATAAAACCTTGATGGAAAAAGAGAATATTTCTTCGACTACATTCACTCCCGAAGAAATACGGGACAATATTAATTTGCGAAGGATCGTACAACTTGAAAAAGAACTGGCCAAAATACACGACGATGTAAATACCATAAGTGAAGAGCAGGAAGCCTCTAATGAAGAACTGCAGAGTGCCAATGAAGAATTGCTAAGTGGAAGCGAAGAACTGCAAAGCCTGAACGAGGAACTTGAAACCTCAAAAGAAGAATTACAATCCAGCAACGAAGAACTTTTACAAATTAATCAGGAGCTTTTAAACAAACAACAACAAATTAATATTTCAAAAAATTATACCGAGGCCATTGTAGCTACTCTTTGGGAACCTATCGTAGTACTTGATACCTATTTAAGAATAAAAAATATAAACAGGGCATTCTCAAAAAAATATAATATTACCAAAGAAGAAGCCGCTGGCAAGCTAATTTACGAAATACAGAATCATCTTTTTGATAATATTCCAATGAGATCCATGCTGGAAAAAATACTTCCCGAAAAGACACAGTTAGATGATTACCAGATATCGGTGAATCTTTTGCCCTATGGAGAAAGTATTATGCTGCTTAATGCCAGACAAGTTACCAATGAAACCAGTAAAGAACAATTAATTTTACTGGCTATTGAAGATATTACTGAAAGAAGAATTATTGAAAAGAGATTAAAAGTTCTTTCAGATGGTTTTGAGGCCAAAGTTCAGGAACGTACCTCTGAGTTATTAGCATCTAACACAGAACTCGAAAACACAGTTAAAAATCTTTATCATGCAAATATTCAATTACAGGAATATGCTTACGTTGCAAGTCATGATTTACAGGAGCCGCTGCGTAAAATCCTGATGTTTATAAGCAGATTGCTGGAAATGGACGAAAATTTTTCTAAAGAAGCACTTATTCTATTAGAAAAAATCAGTAAATCATCCACCAGAATGAATACATTGATTAAGGATTTACTCGCCTATTCATACCTTAATAATCCCGACGGTCAATTTGCAGCTACTGACCTAAATGTGATTGTTAAAAATATCCTTGTTGATTTTGAATTAATGATAGAAGAACGTAAAGTGCAGATAAAGCAGGGGAAATTACCGGTTATTAATGCTATTTCGCTGCAAATGAACCAGCTTTTTTACAACCTGATCAGTAATGCTCTTAAGTTTTGCAAAAATGATGGTTCTGTTTCTAAAATAGAAATCAGTTCACGTAAAATTTCTAAAACAAAAATCAAAGAATATCCTGAGCTCAATCAAAGTTTAGAATATTGCGAAATAATAATCAAGGATAATGGTATTGGTTTCAACAAACTATATGAAAATAAAATTTTCACTATCTTTCAAAGACTCCATAATAATGAAGTATACACGGGTACTGGCATAGGTCTCTCGATTGGTAAAAAAATTGTTGAAAATCATAAAGGACTTATTTTTTCAAAAGCAGAAGAAAATGTTGGAGCAGCCTTTCATATTATACTTCCTGTATGATTTACCACCATGATATTAGAATATAAAACTTTCAATGCTGGATTCAGAAACAAAAATCTTGCTGTTAATTCGTACTGCTTTCTTTAATTTGATTTTTTCTGAAACTCCTTAAGAATTTTAAATTGTTATATTTACCATCTGGTTAACAAAGTCGTTGTACGAATATGCAATTCCTGTTGCATCAAGTCAATAAATTTAAGTAGTCAAGATGGAAAATTATACCGTATCATTAGCATCATTAAACTTGGTTGACAATCCAATACCAAACACTCAAATAAGAAAAGCGGATTTATTACCGGGTTTAGAATCCAGATTAGATTCCATGGAAATGAAAGAAAAACCTATGGATGATTCTAATATTCCATTTAGAGATTTGACGAATACTAGCAGCAAAAAAGAGAGTATTCATGAACTCATTGCTAAACTTAATGTTGAAACCAGTATTAGGTACCAAAAAACAGTTGAAGATACCTATTGCAATGTATACTCCTATGATTATTGCTATTTCTCTAAAGTATATCTTCCAACAGTTTGGTGGACAGCTGAATCTCTGGAAAAGGTTTTACAGGGACAAGATGTTGAAGCTGTTTTTGAAGATACTGTCGATCGAATTTATTCCAGTGCCATACACGATTGGTTTTTAGAATGGGGAGCTAGTTTTGGCTGGGAAAGAATGCATACGGTTGATGAAATTCAGAATAAAGTGAATGAAAATGGCGGAATTGGAATAATTTGTGCCAAAAGAAAAATAAAAGGACTCTCCGGACATATTGTTCCTGTTGTTCCTGAAACAGATTTGCATAAAGCGTATCGTGAGAATGGTGTTGTGCTATATCCGCTGCAATCACAAGCAGGAAAATTGAATTATAATTACTTTTCGGAAGTTAGAAAAGACTGGTGGAATGACGAATTATATTCTTCCTATGTGTTGTATTACCATGAGTAAATAAAGTATTCATCTTATTGTTTAAATGTTTTAAAAAAATAATTGATATTCAATGTTTTAACTCTTTGGAAATAACATAATAATAATCTACTTTTGCAGTCTGGAAAATACAGGAATAGCAAAATGTAATAATCAGGCTATTCATCATCATAAATTATTGATATAAAAGCAATTAATTGCCAAATAGAATTTTATAACCCCATTATAAAGCTTTATTTTCATCAATCTTTCGATCGATACAAGTGCAAAATTTCTGAGATTAAAATACATTCCTAAAATTTAAAAGTAAAATAATTTTTTTTAATGGATGCAAAATGATGCTTTGTCCGTTAAAAGATTTTTCGCCTCTAATTTTGAACAGAGTCAGGTTTGTATGTCCTAATAAAAATAATGACTTTATAAAATTATAATTAACCTTAAAACAATAAAAAGTATAAATGAAAGACAATCAGACAAAAAAATATTATTGGGGAATAGGATTAGAAAACGAAACCTACATGCAATTTGAGGAGTCCCTAATAGTTTCTGGTGAATTTATACAAGAAAAAATTGGTTTTGAGAAATACAGTATCGATTACAGAAAATGCTACAAACCGGAGAGCCTCGCTCCTATTTTGAAAAAAGCCTTTGGATTGAATGAAAATTATAAGGTGAGCCGAATGCTAAATAGTCATTCTCTGGAAAAACTGGATATCAACTACCAGCACAAAACATTATCTGCTGTAAAACCTTCAGTTAACACGGGAGAAACGGCTGAATCAAACACACAGTCACTTGAAAATCCGGAATATCTTGGGAAATCCATTATGGAACTTTTTCTCGAAAATCAACCGTACAATATTCAAAGTATGATTACCCAAAGAAATAAAACGATGGGTTCTGTACATTTCGATGGAGATTCTATCGAATTTGTAACCAAATACTTTGAAAACAGAACTATTGATGATTCCTGTAAAGAATTAAAAGCGACCAAGAAGTTATTCCTTGATAAAATAAATGAATCGTCTGTATTGAATGGGAAATTAAATTTTCCGGATTATAACAATGGTCTTAATATGTTCATGACCAATCAGGAAAATCTGGTTTTGTTTAATAACGGAACGTACCATTTTCATATTACTTTACCCTCATTAACAGAAGACAGCAGAATTGTTGACTACAATGAATTTGAAAAAACACACGCCAATGCCATTTATTTATTGCAATGGTTTGAGCCTTTTTTTATAGCAACCCTTGGGAGTCCTGATATTATGGGCGTGATAAGTGATAAATATAGTCTGGATAAAAACTTTACTTTAGGATCTATGAGAAATGCCATGTCACGTTACATAGGCGTTGGAACTTATAACAAGGCAATGCCAAAAGGTAAAATTCTAACTTATAATGTAGATAAGTTTAGAGAACTGCTGAAATTTGAAAAAGAAGAAAACATTTGGTGGCGAGATCAAATTGAAGTCGATATGGAGTATGAAATGCTTTCGGAGGTGGGTCTTGATTTTAATCAGGAAAAAATGTACCAAAGCGGTTTTGAATTCAGAAGTTTTGATGAGTTTCCGGCAGAATACCTAAATGATGTTCTTTTTTCTATTATTCTAATTTGCGAGCATTCTTTAAATCTGCCCGACGTTCAATGGGGACATGACAGTGCTGCCTGGAACAATTTGGTTTATAAAACTTTAAAAATGGGCTACTTAGCTGAAATTAATGGAGCTGAAAAGAACGAGGTTTTAGATTTATTGCAATTATTGAATCCATCAGATCCGAATTATACGTCACTAAAATCTGAATTTGAAGCCATTGTCATGCTGGATGCATTTTTCTTTAAAATTCTGGCTGTTTTGCATGAGAAATACAAAGACAACAATATTTGTCTGGATTCTATGTACGGGCAAAAAACAAGTTCTCCTCCAAAATGGGATAACTTTAATAAGTATCAGACAGAAAGACATTTACAACAAATAGGTTCTTTCTCTGATAATTAAAATTTCCTGTTTAATCCTTTTATGTAATTGACGTAAAAAAACTATAAAATTGATTGAATATCGTATGCTTTCAGAAATCAATGGGTGTCTTAAGCGAAGTTGAAAGTTTACAAGTAAGAGGCTTTGACTTCGCTCAACCTGACAACTTTTGAATCCTACCGGGTTTATTATAGAATTCCCGGCTGATTATTATGACTATTCCTTTTTGAACTGCTCCTGATGATCAAATCAGATTCGATTATTTTAGTTATGATTTCATCACTTTCCTTATTTTTTAAAATATGGTCAAAGTAAACCATTGCGGCCTGATATCCTACCTTTTCACTATTTTGATCTACGGTAGATATGGAAGGTGTGATGATTTCTGTGAAAGGTTCATTAGCGTACCCAAAAACTCCAATATCCTGTGGGATTCTAAGTCCGGATTGCGTTATAGCCAGCATAATTCCCAAAGCCTGTAAATCTGATATTGCCAGAAATCCGTCCGGTGGTTCAGGCAAAGCAAGGAGTTTTAAAGCAGTCTGAAATGCATTCTCTTTACTTATATTATCGTCTACAATAAAATGATCCGGTACAAGCATTCCGGCTTCATTAATTGCCTGGATAAAACCTTCTTTTCGATCAACGAACAAATCCATGTGCAAAGGGCCTCCAATAAAAGCAAGGCGCTGATATCCTTCATCAATCATGCTTTTTGCAGCTTTATAAGTTGCATGCTTATTATCATTTATAACTTTGTGACCCAGAAAATTTTCATCGCAGCGGTCAAATTGAATCAGGTTGATTTTATGCTCTAAAACCTGTTCCAAAACTTTGGCAGACTGTGTTTCTTTTGAAAGGGAAATTAAAATACAATCAACATTCTGATGAATCAGTGTTTCGATTGCTGTTTTTTCAAGATCAGATTTTTCATGTGACTGACAAATAATCAAATTGTGTTTGTTTTCTGTACATGCTTTTTCAATACCTGAAATGGCATCTGAAAAAAAACTTTGATTAATTTGAGGAACGATTACACCAAGTGTTCTGGATGAGCCACGTCTTAGATTTGCAGCTTGTGTATTGTGTCTGAAATTAAGTTCGGCCGCTTTTTTTAAAACTTCTTTCCGTACCTCTTCCCTTACTCCCGGTTTATTATTCAGGGCTTTGGAAACATAGGATACAGAGAGTCCAAGTTCTTTTGCCAGGTCGTAAATGGTCATTCTCTTTGTGCTCATGCTGCAAATATATCTTAAATGTACCTAATAGTGAAAAATTATAGTAATATGATAATCAATTTCATAAAATTCTTTTTCTATTCTATTAAAACGCACTTTTTTTGTATGTTTTTTATTATTTATATTTTCATAAGTCTAGAATGATTCCATTTTTTAACTGTTAAATGAAATTTTAACATTCAATCATTTTAGACTTACAATCAAAGGATTTTTTATTTCCTGATGAAAAGTGGAGAGATATTCAAACCATTTTTTTGCATCTGTAATTTTTCCTGCCTTGTCCCAGGCAGCACCAGTATAATAAACAATGGGCTCATTATTTTTAACGGTTGTTTTCGCCAGTAACTGTATTTTATCTATCCACATATTTGTTACAGGCGTAGTTAGTATCGAGCCAACACCCGTCGTACCATCTTTTGCAGAAGTGGGTTCCCAATAGCCCATAATTCCTTGTTGTTCATTAAGTGAAATATTTCCGGCTTCTGGTCTTTTAATGATTCCTACCAGAACCGGTAAAGGTTTGTTTCCGTCAAAAGTATAAACGTTTTCGATTTTGCTGAGTTGAGAACCTGCATCCAGTGAGATTGTTTTTACAGCTGTGACTTTTATCCCTCCAGCATTCCATTCATCATAAATTAATTGGAAAGTAGAACGCAATGGCCCGTTGTCTAAAACTTTCCAGCGATGATAATTAGCCGAATAACGAATCGTATCTTTCACATAAGGTGCCATATTTCCTGCGCCTAATGAATATCCAACATGATAATAATCCATTCCGTCTCCATGATCGGTATGATAATCCGCTAATTTATAGCGTTCATTAATAATCATTCTATTGGTGCGTTTTACCCAGACATCAAAACCATACGCATCTTCTTTTGATCCCTCGATGGCTTTTCCATAAGTACGAAAAGCAATCTGATCGTTTTCCCATGCAAAATCATCTTTTCGTTCGGGAACATATCTCGCGTATGTTTTTACGGTAAATTTTTCAGGTTTTCCCTCCTGAATTGAAAGAGTCAGTTTTGATTTTGCTTTTACGTCAACCTGAATCAGTAAATTTTGAATAACAGAAGAATTTCGATGTTCTAACTGAAAAGCAGCCTGTTTCTTGGTTTTGGTATTCATTACAACAAAATTTGAAGTGTCAATTTTAGGATAACGATCTAAAATGGCTTTCCAGTCTATTGAAACAACAGTTTCTTTTCGATCTAAATCCGAATTGTTTTCAATAGTTATAGTTGCTTTAGTCTGAGCTGAAAAAATTTCAGGCATGATAAAAACCAGGCAAAGGAAAAGTTTGAAAAATTTCATGAATATTCTTTTAAATTATTTGATTTCCAATATTATAAATTTCAGCAATTAATCATTTTTATTCTGTATAAAATCAGGAAAACCGCTTTTTGTCCATTCTACAGCTCTTGCACGTGTTGCACGATTTTTATCGGATAATTCGTGTCCCTGAATTTCTTTGTAATCTCTGGCATGATAAATCATGATGGTAGATTTTCCGTCTTCGCTGACAGTAAATGAATTGTGACCGGGACCGTATCTTTTTAGTTCTTCATTCGTATAAAAAACCGGGCCGGGAGATTTTTGCCAATTAGAAGCATCCAGTAAATTTACATTTTCATCAATCCATAGCAAGCCCACGCAATAATTATGATTTGTGGCACTGGCTGAATACGTTACAAATATTTTTCCGTTCTTTTTAATTACAGCGGGGCCTTCATTAACATTGTATTTTTCTCTTTCCCAGCTAAATTCAGGTTCTGTCAAAATAATTTCCGGACCGGTAAGCGTTGTTGGATTTTTCATTTCAGACATAACCAAAGCAGTACCGTGATTTCCTCCTCTTACATTTTGAGCCCAGATCAGATATCTTTTTCCTTTATGCTCAAAAGTTGTCGCATCAAGCGAAAATGACTCTTTTTGCATTTTTAGCTGTCCTTCTTCTGTCCATTTGCCTTCCATTGGATTTGCAGAAGGATTAGACAATACCCAGATTCTTATGTTCCAAATATTTTCAGATTCGCCTGCAGCAAAGTAGATGTACCATTTTCCATCAATCCGGTGTAATTCAGGAGCCCAGATATGGCTGCCCATAACGCCTTTTTCATGTTTGTGCCAAACTTCTTTGTCTTTTGCTTCTTTTAAACCGTTTATACTATTTGCTTTTCGGATTACAATTCGATCGTATTCCGGCACGGTTGCAATTAAATAATATTCACCGGCATCCGTTTTATATACCCACGGATCTGCGCGCTGTTCTGCAATTGGATTATTAAATGTAATGGATTGTGAACTGCCCTGAAATGGATTGATTACAGCCATTATTACCAAAGCGAAAATTCTAATTAATTTCATGCTTATTTGATTTGTTTTTGAGTTATATAATGTGTTCGTTTAAAATCTGATATTGTTTTAGTTAAAGTTGATTACTTTCTTAATCCCTTTATCAAATTCTACAGTTACAGATCCATCTGTTTGCTGTAAAATTTTTGCTGGAACGAGCTCTTCTTTCTTCCACTTTTCGCCTGATTTCTTCCAAAGCATCAGCATTGCAGAAATGCCTTTTTTGTTTGATTTGGAATCGCTGGAAACATTTGTTACCGAACTTTCATTGCTTTCCGGATGCAATCCTTTTGCTTTTACGACTTCAGTTTTATCCCAACCCAAAAGCGGAATCATAGCCAGCTGGTATTTTCCGTTGTCGATAATCGTAACTTCATGTCCTGCTATATTTTTTTTAGTCGAAATTATTTCTTTATCTAATTTAGGCAAAGCATAATGTCCCAAACGCATTGATACAGGTTTGTTACTGTCATTTCTGTCTACTCTTAAAATTCCGTTAGGTAAAGGAATCTCTGCCAAACTGAATTTTATATTTTCATCGGTTTCTAAAACTACATTTCGGTAATAAATATCATTTTCAAACTTTTTGAAAGTAAATAATCTAAAGGCTTCCCATTTATCATCTTTATTTTTAATGACATAATTCATTGCCACTTCACCATTTGGGCCATCTGCCTGCCACGGGAAAGCGCTGTTGTAAGAAAGTCTGTTGTAGTTTTCTGTTGATCTGAATTTCTGCCAGTCGTCTTTTACCTTTTCATGACACCAGGCTCTTACTTCTGACGCGCCAATATTAGGATAATCGGTTATCAGGATTTGCGAATCTCCCTGATATTTATTGTAAACCTGGTCTTTTTTGAATATCGTATCCCAATCGCCATTGTTTTCTTTGGCTGTCCAAAATGGATTGTTATCGGGAACCAGCAAACCCAGAAAGATTTTCCCCATCCAGTACACACTACCGCGGCAGCTGTAATTTTGAACGGCTGGTTCGAATGCACCATAAAAACCAAGCGTAGGCACATTGTCTTTCATAAAATCCGGATGTGTCAAAAATTGTTTGATTACGCCAGATGAAATTCTGCGCATCCATCCGTAATTGGTATCTGGATCATTTTGGAATCCCATTAACGGAAAAGGAACTACGGCTCCGGTTCTGTAACTGATGCTCCTTCCCCACATAATCATTTCACCGTCTCTGCTAAACAGATAAGGGTAATTGTCTTTTAAATCACTAAAATTCGACATGAACTTCGCCGCAATTTCAGGATAGTATTTCTTTCCAAAAAACTCTGACCAGATATTTCCATACATCTGAAATGCCCACATGCTGTAATAATCAAATGCCGGACTGTCATTGTACCAGCCATTGCCCCGATAATGTTTTAGTGATTTTTCTAAATATTCAACCAATAATTTTTCATTAACAGTATAGCCTTGTTCCTTAAAAAAACTCAGTACAAAAATGTTGAAAAACTTCCAGTTAGAATCTACCGTTGGTCCGTCGCCGTAACTCAGCATTATTTTAGCCAGATCGTCTTTTTGATTTTGCGGAAGCGGTTTCCATAACACTTCAGGATTGGTCAGAAGCGAAAGTGCCAAAGCGCCAAATTCAACCAGCTTTTGACTTGGTCCGCCATTTTTAGCACGGGGTTCAATGTAAGTCGGACTGTTTGGATCAGCTAATTTGGCTATCTGATAGCGATAATAATCGGCTACTTTTATATTATTGATGACTAAATTGGGGTTTTCCTTCAATAAAGGCGAAACAATAAATAAGGTTCTGCAAAGGCCTTCGAGTTTTTCTGTCGGAACCTGACCTTCGTTTACCGGATAACTTTTTCCTTCCTGTTTGGGAAACTTCATCGGATCATCCAGAGTATGAATGTAACTAAATGCGCCTTCCAGCAAATAGAATGCGGCGTCTTTCCAGTGTTGTTTGGTCATTCCTGTGTAAGGACTAATTTTATAATCAGGATTTTTTATCTGAAATACAGTATCCGTATTTTCTTTATGCTGTGCAAATAAAGAAACACTACAAACAGTCGCTAAAAACAATATTTTAAATTTATTCATCTTTTAAGGATTTTGAAATCTTGCCCGTTTAATTTATAATAACTGTTTCGAACGAATATTCTCCGGATTCTATCTCAAAGACAGCTTTATTATTTTTTACATTCAAAAATTTAATTCCGCTCTTTTTACCATTTATTGTTACGTCGCTTTCATTTAATGCGGGCAAATAAAGTGTCGCTGTTGTATTTGCAGGTACAACAAAACGGAACTCATATTTGCCGTTTTTTGTTTCCCAACTACTTTCAATACGTCCGTACATCGAATCGTAATAGCCATTTGAAAAGGTCATTTGTCCGGTAGTATCGGGTTCCGGCTGTAAAATAAAATGTTTAAATCCCGGTGCATTATCGTCTCGTAAAATTCCTAACGAATAATTATACATCCACGCTCCTACGGCTCCGAAGGCGTAATGATTAAAAGAATTCATTCGGTTATTCCCTCCAAATCCGTCTTGATGCGTATACGAATTTAATCGTTCCCAAATCGTAGTTGCTCCTTGGGTGACAGGATACAACCACGAAGGATAAGATTTGTTTTGTAATAATTGATAGGCAACATTTGAATATCCATTATCCGAAAGTGCTTTATTGACCCATGCAGTGCCAATAAATCCGGTCATTAAGGAATAAGGCGGACAAACAACACCCTGATCTGTTTTGTTTTCTCTTTGTATGGAAGCTACAAACTGCTTGATAGCCAAATCTGAATTCTCTTTATCCAAAACATTAAAGGCAAAAGGCAGCACATAAGAAGTTTGAGTATCTATAACTTTACCCCTAAATGAAGTTTTTCCCGTTGCTTTATCAATATAAGTTTTATTGAAAAAATCTTTTCGTTGCTTGTAATATTCTAAAAAATGTTGCTGATCTTTCTTTTTGTCTAATAAGCCGGCAACTTTAGCCATAATTTCCAAATCATAAATAAAATAAGCTTCCCAGAATAGTGTTTTTTCGTTTTTAGAATCCTCTAAACTTAGCCAGTCTCCTAAAGAACCCCACGTATTTCTTTCGTTTTCTTTTAAAACACCCGATTTAGGATCAATATCATCAATTAGATAATTGGCGTATTTTTTCATAGCCTCATAATGCTCTTCCAGCAAACCGAGGTCACCGTATTGCAGATAATTTTCCCAGACAACAGTAATTCCGGCACTCCCCCACAACGTTTCACCAAATCCGACACCTATTGGAGCTACATCCGGAAAGCGTCCATTTTCGCTCTGAATATCTCTCATGGCTAACATATGTCTTTTTAGAAATTGTTTCACATCTGCTAAGTGAACTGCGGTTCTGGAAAAAACCGAAATATCTCCACTCCACCCCAAACGTTCGTTACGCTGAGGACAATCAGTAGGTATCGATAGAAAATTCCCCCTCATTGACCAGGTAATATTTTCCCACAATTTATTTACCAAAGGATTTGAGGTTTGATAATGCGAAGACAATTCATGTATCGAACTTAATACTGTTCCTTTAACATCGGTTAACGGTAAGGGTTTATCTATACCTGTTATTTCTATGTAACGATATCCGTGAAATGTAAATCGAGGCGTTATAGATTCGTTACCTCCTTTGGCTGTATAAATATCCTGTGACATAGCCGCCCTTACATTTTCAAGCATCAGTAAATCTTCGTTACCTTGATATTCTGGTAAATCCGGATATAAAACTTCGGCATAACGTAAAGTGATTTTCTTTCCTTTTTCTGTATTGTTCAGGAGAACTTTGGGAACACCTACCATATTTTGTCCCATATCGTAAACAAATACACCCGGACGAACTTCCTTAGCTGATTGAGCTGTTAATTCATTTATTGGTTTAACCGTAGTTCCAAATTGCCCCACCAATTGAGCATCAGCAAAATTATTAAAGTTGGGTAAATTGGCCGTTCCTTCTGAACTTACAAAACCATCAGTTCCTATGGCTGACGCCTGATGCCAACGAGAAGCGTCATATTTTGCTGTACTCCAGCCTTCAATTGCTTTTTCTTTTTGTGCATCATAAACTTCGCCCTGAAAAAAGCTGCTGTATTTTACGGGTCCGTCATTAAAATACGTCCATGTTTCAGGATTACTGGTTATAATTTTTTCGCTTCCATCGGCATAAGTAACTACCAATTTTGCCAGCATCGATTGACGATCACCAAAGAAATTCCAGTTTTCACCAACAAACGTACTACCTCCACTCCACCAGCCTTCTCCAAGAATGGCTCCCAATACATTATTTCCTTCCTGAATATTGGACGTTACATCATAGGTTTGGTATAAATGGGTTTTGTTGTATTGTGTTAGTCCCGGATTAAAATAATCGTCTCCTATTTTTTTTCCATTTAAATACATATCATAAATTCCACGTGCTGTGACATACAATCGGGCTTTACTTATTTTAGGAGAATCGATTCCAAATACGGTACGCAACATCGGCATGGAATTCTGACTTGGATTTGCCAAAATAAAAGCTCCTTTATTTCCTCCTGTTACAGCATAGCTATTATTTTCAACAGTTACTTCTTTAAATGATGAAAATATATCTCGAGTATTGCCTTCATCAGAAAAAATCACATTTGAAGGACTTCTATAGTTTTTAATTTCAATTTTCGAAAACTGTGCTTTTTCTCCTTTAGGTACTGAAAAACCAATATCGCCTACAACAGGAAAAGCTATAAAATCGCCTCCGGCTCCTAATGGATTGAGATTAATATCTGCGACAAGATTTTCTTTTGAATTTCCATCGATATAAATTTTAGTAACTCCTAAACAGCTTTTTATATTTAGATTGTGAGGATTGTATTTGTTTTCCTTATTAATTAGCGTATTCGGAATAGCAAAACTTTTAAAAGGGATTTCTTTTTTATCATTTGGATGATAGCCAACCCGATAAATATTTAGCATAGCCTGTGCATCTGAATTTAAAGGTTTCGTACTCAGTTCGATCTGAATGTAACTTTCACCTTTCTTATTTTCCAGTTTAAACAGGTTTTTATTTTTATCCATTAAACGCTGATCATTCGCACCATAAACTAACGATGCTTTTGTTGATTTTGATTTTTCATCCAGCTGAATCGTACTGTTGATACTAAAAACAGGAAGATATTGGGAGTACAAAACCATATCATCGGGACTACCGCCAATCCATTTTGCTCCTGACCAGGCTGTTGTTTTATTATCTGAATCGGTATTTGTAACCATTTTAGGGTTTAACAAACCGGTTTCAAACCATGAACTTGCGGAGTGTTTTTTTTCTTTTTGATCCCAAACAATTACCGTCCAGCTATATAAAGTTGTAGGCTTCAATTTTTCGCCATTGTATTTTATATTAATGGATGCTCCACTTTTAATTTTACCGGTATTCCAAACCTCAATATCCTCATTATTTTTTACAATAATTTGATAGGCAGTTTGATAATAGCTTCTGTTTTTATCAACGGTTTTCATTTGCCAGCTAAATACTGGCTGAGATAGATCAAGACCAATAGGAGTTACAGCATTTTCTACCTTAAGATTGTTAATTTGAAGTAATGCTTTATTTTCTTTTTGCTGAGAGCATAAAGGCAAACTGAAAATAGTGACAAAAAGCAATAGTGTTTTTATTTGATTCATCTTTTACCTGCTGCTTGTATTTTAATTACACTTTTCTTTAATCCCGGAGCAGTAACTTCAAGATTAATTGTACCTGATTCTCCATTGTTTTTGATAATTACCAAAGCACGACCATTCCATGCTTTACGCGTGTTACCGAAATACAAATCAGTATCTTTCAAATTAGCATTATCAACTCCCGCAATAGCTCCGGCACCTGTAACAGTAAATGTAAGCTGGTTTTCTGCGTTTGGATTTAAAATACCTTTTTCATCTGTGATTTCGACACTTACATAGACTAAATCCTGACCATCTGCTTTTATGTTTTTTCGGTCAGCTATCAGTTTAATTGTAGTTGGCTGAGTGGCTGTTTTCAATGAAACAGACTCAACTTCTTTATCGTTTTCTAAGCCCACAGCCTTAAGTTCACCAGACTGATACGGAATTACAAATGTTGCTTTAAACTCTTGTAATTTGGTCGTTTCTTTTTCGCCTATGCTTTTTCCATTCAGGTACAATCTTACTTTTGGATATTTCGAATATACCTCTACTTCCAGATTTTTGCCTTGCTGATTAGGCCAGGTCCAGCTTTCCCATGTTGGCCAGACTGCCCATGATGTCAATTTTATCAGGCCGCTTTCAGGATTTGGCTCACGGACTGCCATGTATATTTTTTCATTATCGTTGTAAAGCATGCTTCTGTAGTGCGAAATTGGTTTTCTCCAGCCCATTAAATCAATATCTCCGCAATAAGCGCCATGCCACGGATGTAAATTTCCCGTCCAGTGTTCACCTTCCGGTTCTCCCGGATATACATAACGGCCAATCCCTGATTCACCTATATAATCCATTGCTGTCCATACAAAATCACCCAGGATATAATTATGTTTCTGAACTAAATCCCAATTTGCAAAAGCATCTTTAGGATACGATTCGGTTTGCACGATAATACGCGATGGCACTCTTTTATGGTCATCTTCTGCATGATGCAACTGATAATTGTATCCTGCCACATCATGAGCGGCCATCAAAGGATCAAAAATATCCCAACCCTGATTCCACGTTGTCATCGCTGATGTTACCGGACGTGATGAATCTAGATTTTTGACAGCATTTGCCAGCATTTTTGCAGTTTCAACCGCTTCCGGTTTGGTTCTTTCAATAATTTCATTGCCTGTGCTCCACATGATTATTGAAGGATGATTGCGGTCTCTCAATACCATTGATTCCACATCATGTTTCCACCATTTATCAAAAAGACCGGCATAATCATAAGTATTTTTCTTCTCTTTCCAACCATCAAAAATTTCGTCGATTACCAACATTCCTAATCGGTCGCAGGCATCTAAGAAAGCTTCTGAAGGCGGATTGTGCGAAGTTCTGACGGCATTAAATCCGGCGGCTTTGAGTAGTTCTACTTTTCTTTCTTCCGCACGGTCATAGGCAGCTGCTCCGAGTGCGCCATTGTCATGATGTACGCAGCCTCCGTTTAGTTTTATTTTTTTCCCGTTTAATGAAAATCCGTTTTCAGCACTAAAAGCAATAGTTCTCATTCCGAAATTGGTGGTAACAACATCAAGAGTTTTTGATTCTTTTTTGATTACTGTTTTAATCTGATATAGATTTGGTGTGTCAACAGACCATAATTTTGGATTTTCTACTGTTACGATCTGAGTCACTTCTTTTTCCTCGTTTGGCTGTAGTTCTATTTTGTTTTCAGTATTTGCAATAGCTTTTCCTTTTCCATCTGCCACACTATTCGAAAGCAGCACGCTTAGTGAACTGGCAGTTTCATTCTTTAAAATCGTTTTAACTTGAGCTGTAGCCTTGTTATTTTTGACTTCTAAGGTAGAAATCGCAACACCCCATTTTTTCACATGAACCGGGTTTCTGACCATCAGCCACACATTGCGATAAATACCGGAACCGCTGTACCATCTGCAATTTTTCTGTTGGGAATTATCAACTTTAACGGCAATTGTATTTTTTTCTCCAAACTTTAAATAAGGAGAAAGGTCATATTCAAAAGAAGTGTAACCGTAGGGTTGAAAACCAACTGATTTTCCATTGATAAATACCTCTGCATTCACATAAACTCCTTCAAAATAAATAGCAATCTTTTGTTCTTTCCATTCAGCAGGAACTGAAAATGTTTTTCTGTACCATGCTTTTCCCATTGGATAGAAACCGCCGTCTCCTTCGCTTGGATTGTTTTTTTCTGATTTTCCTTCAATGCTCCAGTCGTGCGGCAGGCTTAGTTTTCTCCAGTTACTGTCATTAAAATTAGGCAAACTATTTTCAGATGCATCTCCCAGCGCAAATTTCCAATCTGAATTAAATAATTGTTTGCGCTGTATAGTATTATTTTGCGCTGTAATTTCTGTTATACAGCTTATTAGAAGTAAATAAACTAAAATTATTGCCTTTCTTACTCTTTTAGTTTTAGTCATTATGTTTGGTTTTGGTTAGATACGCTAGCTCAAACCATAAACACTTGTATTTATGGTTGGGAAAGCAAGTTATTAAATAAAAAGTGTAAAAACAACACTTTAAAATTATTGCCCTTTGCAATTGCAAAAATATTTTGTCGTTTCATAAATTTTATTTTAGTCAGCTTCTTGTTTAAATTTCGACCAATACAAAAACAAATAAGTAATAACCAGACTATCAAATCAATAATTTTTGTCATTAATTTTCTGAAAATACGTTTTAGATTCCATTTATCAAACCATTTTAAAACAGGTTTTTTATCCGTAATTTTTACAGGAAGCCACACATATGTCCCATCAATAGGATTGTCAGGTTTCCAACGGTCGGCCATGAAAATAAACTGATCTTTTTTACCCTAAGCAGGTAAAATATAAGTGCTTTGCGAATGAAACGTAAGGTCGGCATCTTTACCGGTACAGGGATTTCCTATCGATTCCCACGGTCCCCAAATAGAATTCGATTTAAAAGAACGTGCTTCATTTGGTTCCCAGCCTGTACAGCCTGAAGTTATCATATAATAAATTCCGTCTTTTTTAAAAATTGCCGGTGCTTCGTTATGACCTGCCGGCGCCATTCGGGTCCATTTTTCTGTAAAATCTAAATAATCATCAGTCAATTCAGAAATATGAAGCGTCAGATTTTCCTCAGAAGAATGGATAAGGTATGTTTTCTCATCCCACATACACCGTCAAGTACCGCGACATCTGCCCTTTTACTCTTCCACTAATATTACTTAAACATATTTATTTTTACCAAAGCTGACGCAATAACTTGATGCATATCATAATATTTATATTCGGCCAGACGTCCTCCAAAAATTACATTATTTTCTTCTTTTACTAACTCATTATACTTCCTAAGTATTTTATTATTATAATCATCATTAATAGGATAGTATGCTTCAGTTCCAGGTTTCCACTCTTGTGGAAATTCTTTAGTAACAATAGTTTCCGATAATTTACTGAATTCAAAATGTTTATGCTCTATAATTCGAGTATAAGGAATACTTTTTTCTGTGAAATTTACAACCGAAACACCCTGATAGTTTGGAATACTCATGAACTCATGTTCAAAGCGCAGGCTTCTATATTCTAAATGCCCATATTTATAATCATAAAATTCATCTATTTTACCCGTATAAACTATACGTGTAGCTAATTTAGTAAGTTCATTACGATTTTCAAAAAAGTCTACTCCCGTTTTAACTTCAATATCTTTTAAAAGTCCTTCAATTAGTTTGTTATATCCACCAATAGGAATTCCTTGATATTTATCATTAAAATAATTATTATCATAAGTAAACCTTACGGGGAGTCGTTTAATAATAAATGTTGGAAGATCTATAGCTTTACGTCCCCATTGTTTCTCTGTATATCCTTTTATTAATATTTCGTATATATCTTTCCCAACCATACTGATGGCTTGTTCTTCTAAATTTTTTGGTCGAATAAACCCGGCTTCCTTAACTTGATTTTTAATCTTCTCTTCTACTTCTACAGGACTTTTAATATTCCAGAGTTGATAAAAAGTATTCATGTTAAATGGTAAATTATATAATGTATCTTTATAATTGGCCAATGGTGAATAGGTAAAATCTTTAAACTTTACAAATGAATTGACATAGTCCCATATATTTTTATCATTGGTATGAAATATATGAGGACCATATTTATGAACATTAATTCCTTTTATATTTTCGCAATAGATATTCCCTCCTGCATGTAATCTTTTATCAATAACAAGACATTTTTTTCCGAGGTTTGTCATTTCACGTGCAAATACTGCACCATATAGCCCTGACCCTACAATTAGAAAATCATATTCTTTCATCTTTAAGTACTATATATTTTAAAACTTAAATTATATTTCTTCATGTAATCGAGCATCTCTTGATGATTGCTGGATTGTACTGGTCTGGTATGTAAAGAATAGATGTCATCAATTATAGCCATATTAAATTCAGTATAATTAACAATTATACCCCAGTGAAAATCTAACCCCCAACCACTTTTTGATTCATTAAATGTGTGCAACACTTTTCTTAGCGCATCTCTTGAAAAGCATGGCTGCATGATTTCAACAAAATTTGTAAAACGGATAAGTGAGTTTGCTTTTCGCAAAGTATGTGGGTGAGAAAAATATGAATTAGCTATAGCTGGCTGAGCTAAATCTAACTCGTAATTTTCCATAAAATCAAACAACTTTTGTATATTATTCTGATCTATTGATATATCATCATCTGGCATATAAAAAAAATCGTATTGATCAATTAATCTTTCATTATTTTTTAAATAATTGTAAATTAATTTAAATTTATTTCCCGTACCAACAGTAATAAAAGGAGTATCTAATTTAAACAATTCATACGAGTCATCATAAACTATTAAGTGCAGGTCAAATGCATTCTCTCCTTTGATCCACTGTTGATGTAAACTTGAAGCCCCAACAGTTGCTATTATACAATGTTTTTTATTCTTGCGCTTCTTTTTTGTTAAATTCATGATTGATTCGTTTTAATTTTTGAATAAAAATTTTAAATTTTCAGGATTCTAAGATCAAATTCAAATGTTTTTTTCTTCTGAAAATTTTGCCGGATGATATAAGAGACTTTCTGTTATTTCCTGATTAAATATATTGGGCTTAAACCTCATAGAATTGCCAAATAATTCATTAGACTGATTAATATCAATTCTTTTATAAAATCGGTTTTTGCAATTTTCAGGCACGTACGGGCCTAAACCTCCAAAATCCTGTATATTAAAACCTCCGTGTTTGAGCAAAGTTGGAATAAGCACTTCATGATGCCCCTGCCATCCATTTTTTAATTGATTGTGTAAATACTCTAATGCTTTATTTGAAAGACGGTATATTGGATTAAAGGACCGCACTTTATTTTCTGAAAGAATTATTTTTTTTTGATGGAATAATGTATTCCACCAATACCAATTGGGATTTTCATTGAAATCATTCATGTGAGAACTTATAAAATCTGCAGAATTAAATTTTAAAAAAAAAGCAAAAAAATCTTGCCAATTTCCGTTATAATGCACATCATCTTCAATTAACCAGTAAAAATCATATCCGGGATTTTCCAGAAAGAACTGCAGTAATGGAAAATGATTATTACCCGGCAATAAATCTTCCCCAATAGCCTTATAACCAATATCTGCAAGAATATCATTTGTGAAAGGAAATATTCTTATATTTTTTTTAAATTCTACATTTTCATCATTATGATTACTATGAAATAAAATATAAGCTTTATGGTGATTACTAACTTTACTAAGGGATTCATATTTTTGATATATCACTTTATTAGTTTTGTTTGTTAATAGTAATAAAGCTGATTTCAAATTATTACATTCATTCACTTTAGAATTGTCTTTAAAAAATTCCATCAGATTCTTAGTTTTATTTCGTTAAAAGTTTCTGTGATCAACTATTTTTTAAACATTATATTTTTCTATTGCGTTTATCAATAAATAATAGAGGCTAATTTTGTTTTTTACACTAAATACTTCTATTATTTTATTTAGAGCAGTATTAATTTCAATTGCGTTATTTTCTAAAGTAAAATTTTCATTAAAAAAAGTATAGACAAAATTGTGCCATTCCATTTCCCATTTTTCTTCATAATAATCTACTTTAATATTTCTATATTCCTTTAAATAGGGTAGTAAAACATCTTTGTTCTCTAAGAAATATTGTTCGTTTAAATCTGTTATTTCTCGTGGCATATTTAAATTATATTGGGAATGTTCGATTTCTAACAGCCTTTTAATTATTTTTAATATGTCATTGTCAGAAATCTTTATTGCATTAAAAAAAATTGTAATAATCTGAAACATTATTTCATTTATTGATAAATGAAATTCATCCTTATATTCAGTAAAAGCAGAAAATAATAAATCCGTTAATCCAATATTGAAACCTTGCCAAGAATCAGAATCATTTTCAAATAATCCATAATGAATAGAATTATTTTTGAAATTCATAAAACTTCGAAAGTTTTCTTCTTTTACGATTTTTAATTCTGAAGGATTTTTAGCAAGAAACTCTTTAAAATAGCTATCTATTGACTTTGTAATTTCGAGAGCATTTTCTTTTTGTACTACAAACACTAATCTTATATTATATCCTCTTAGCTCGTTTAAATAAAAATAAAACGGCAAATTTTTATTTTGCGAAATAAAAGGAAATATAGCGTCTACTACTAAAATATCCCACATTAATTTATCGTAAAAAATAGAAATACATACATTTATTGTATCTTCATTCTGAATAACATTTGAGTTATTATTCGATTTGAATTTTATCTTTTCATTCGAAGTGAGCGTCTCCATAAGATTCTTCATTAACAGTTATTCTTTTATTGGTTAAATTTTTATTCATTTTTATGCGGTTACTCATTTGAGAAAAAAGCATTATTAATGATGAGCAAAATACCTCATTCAATACTTCAAAATACTCTGAATTATTAGCAATTGAAATATTTCCTTCTTTGAAAATAATTTTATCATTGGGAATGAATTGTCCAAATTTCCAACTATCATCAAGCAAAATAATATTATATTCAAAACTTTTTTTTGTAATAAATATATTTTCAATAGATTCTGAATTTAAAGTTGATTTTTCAACAATAGAACCAGCATACACCTCGTTATTACTAAAGCAGTAAACTAACTCAGTAATTGATGGTGTTTTATGTTTCATATATATATGTTTTATTTCTATGTTATTATACTCGTTTTTAAGGCGTTCAACATCACTATGGGGTAAAGCGTTTAGAAATTTTTCAGGAAACAGCACTACTTTTCTTCCTAACAATTCAAGACGATTTCTTAAGTCAAAATCTTCAAAACCATAACCTTTCATATTTTCATCATATCCTCGTAATGTTTCAAAATCATCTTTCTTTAAACATATCCTGCCACAACAATCTCTTTGCGTACCTTTATCTACTGATAAATATATATTTTCACCTTTTAAAAAAGACTCATTAATAAAATTAGCAAATCCTTCACCTATAAAATTGTCAGCATCTACATTACACACTATGTCTCCAGTGGCTTGTTTTGAAACAACATTCTTTGAGTGACTCATTAAAAAATATTCGGGTTCACTCGTTTTTATGTATTTTAAGACACCTTGCTTTATATATTGAGACATTTCTGTATTTATCCATTGATCTAACTCGTCTGTTGAATTATAATTAAGCACAATAAATTCTACATTTCCATAATCTAAATTATTTTCAATGTTTTTTGGTAAAGTTTCTTTTAGAAAACTTAAACGATTCATACACACCGTACAAAAAGATATTTTATGTTTTTTTTTTGCAATCATGATTTATAATTAAAGCTTTTAAATAAAAATTAATTGTAGGTAAGTACCTCTCTGAATTTGTAGAATATGCGTTCCGCTACACTTAGATTTTCAGTAACAATTTCAGCGTTTCCTAGTAATTCCTGGGTAAATTTTAAACTTTTATTGTAGGATGTTTTTGTCCCTTTTGGGAGGGTAATAAATACTGTATAATTCCCTTCCGTATCAGGAGATATAGAAAAATTTGTGACTTTACCAATAAGCATTCCATATTGCTGATATGGATAATTATCTAATTTGACAAATACTTTTTGTCCAACACTTACTTTTCCAGCGTTTTGAGCAGGTATCACGAGCTTCCCAACTAAATTGGAGGTACTTATTGGTAGAATTGTAAAAACTACATTCCCAACATTTACAAATTGATTTGCACCCCAAAAATCTTGAAAGCTAATAACACCATTTATCGAAGATATCAACGCATAGTTGTATTCCCAATTTCTAATTGCTTCTTTAAGTAAATCATACGATTGTTTCAAATTTTTTAATAATCTGGTACTGTCTTCCTGTTCATTAATTTTAGTACTTATTAGTGTATGGTTAGCAGAAGAAATATTTTCTGTAATCTGTGAAATAGAAATTGCCATCGAACTAATGTTTTTTTGAATTTGTATAAACTCTAATTCCTTTAATTCATAATCTCTTTGCGAAATAATACCTTTTTCAAATAAATGCTTATCTCTTTCAAAATCTATTTGTTTTAACTTAAATTCGCGTTCTTGCAACCGTTTTTGAGCAATTTGATTTCCTAACTGATTTTTTAATTCCTGAAGGGATATTTTATTATCACCTAATTGATTTGTATAGGGATCTAAATTTTTTAATAAAAAATAATCGGTGTAACTTTTTTCAAAATTCACATAGGCATTATTAATATCTCCTAATGTAAGATGAGAAGTTTTGTTAAATGGAAAGCGAAAGCTGTTTATCTCAAATGGAAGTGTATCAATAATATTTTTCAATAAATAAACATCCCTAAAATTCCCTGTATTTTTTATAATGGCTAATTTTTGGCCTTTTTTAACAGTATCCCTGTTTTTAATGAAAATTTTATCTAATTGTCCTGAATACCTTGATGTCACTTTTTCAGTAGGTTGCTTAGTTGTTACTAATATTTTAGCTGTTACAAAATCCGGATATTTGATAATAAAAGACAGGCAAACTATGATGCAAACAAACATAAAAACAAGTGTAATACCCCACCTGATAATCCAGATTGGTGGATTTGACAAAATTTCCTGAACTTCCTCGGATCTTAAATTTAAGTTATCTTCTTTTTGATTTTTAGGCATAGCTATCATTACTTAATTTTTCTAACTCCAATTGATTTTTCACTAAATTATAGTAAACTCCTTGTTTATCTAATAATTCATTATGCTTACCGGATTCTTTTACTTTACCATCGTCTATAACCACTATTTGATCTGCATTTTTGACTGTACTTAAACGATGTGCAATGATTACAACAGTTCTGTCTTTAAAAAAATGATTTAAATTTTCCATAATAATTCGCTCATTTTTAGCATCTAAAGCAGATGTTGCTTCGTCAAAAAATAATATATCCGGATTTTTATAAACTGCTCTGGCTATAAATAGACGTTGTTTTTGCCCCGTGCTTACCCCAACTCCTTCATTACCTATTTTAGTGTTAAAACCAAGGGGTAAGGATTGAATGAAATCATAAATATTCGCTACTTTTGTTGCTAGTATTAAGCGTTCCTGATCTATGCTTTCATCTCCCACTGCAATATTGTAAGCTATAGTATCATTAAAGACGTAACCTTCCTGCATTACTACACCACAATTGGCCCGCCAGCTTTTATGAGATATCGAGCTTAAATAATGTTCGCCAAATAAAATAGTTCCTTTTTCAATATCGTAGAACTTTAAAAGTATTTTCATTAGAGTAGTTTTACCACTACCGCTAGCACCTACAATAGCTGTTATTTTATTAGCAGGGATTTTTATGTTTATCCCTTTTATTGTATTTTTATTACTCCCTAAATACCTAAATGTTACATCCTGAATCTCTATATCCTGACCGGTTTTTATATTAGATATTAAATGTTTTTCTTTTCCTTCTTCGTCTTCTTTATTGTGAATTTCTCCTAACCGTTCTAAACTTATCTTAGCGTCTTGAGCCGCCTGAATAAAACCAACTAATTGCTCAATAGGGCTATTTAACTGACCAATAATATACTGAACGGAAAGCATCATCCCTAAAGTAATAGATCCATCAATCACTAAAAGTGCAGAGGTAAATGTGATTAAAATATTTTTTATTTGATTAATAAATGACGCGCCAACTGCTTGTGTTTGCTGTAAGGATAAACTTTGCATGGATACTTTAAATAATCGTGCCTGTACGTATTCCCATTTCCATCGTTTTTGTTTTTCGGCATTGTGCAATTTTATTTCCTGCATCCCATTAATAAGTTCAATAACGGTACTTTGTTCCTGACTCAATTGAGAAAAACGTCTGTAATCTAATTCTTTCCGGCGTTTTAAAAAAAATAAAATCCAAAGCACATAAATGATACTGCCAACAGCAAATATGAAAAAGATAGATAAACTGTAATAAATTAGTACTGCTCCAAAAACAAATAAATTGACCATAGAAAACAGGGTATTTAATGTAGAACCTGTAAGTAAGGTTTCTATACGGCTGTGGTCATTAATCCGCTGCATAATATCACCCGTCATTCTGGTATCAAAATAAGATATAGGCAAATTCATCAATTTTATAAAAAAATCAGAAACTAATGAAATATTAATGCGGGTACTTAAATGCAATAAAATCCAACTTCTAAAAAAACCAACACTTGTTTGCCCAAGGAACAACATTACCTGAGCAATCAGCACTATATAAATAAAATGAATGTCCTGATTTTGTATACCAATATCCACAATACTTTGAGTTATAAAAGGAAAAATAAGTTGCAGTATACTACCAACTATCAAACCAATAACAAGCTGTAGAATTAGACTTTTGTATTTAAATAAATATTGAAAAAGGAAACGAAACGATTTTTTATCGGTTTCATTCCAGTTTATTTGTTTAAACCTTGGAGTAATTTCTAATAATAGAGCAATTCCTTCCTTTGTATCCTCTGTAGCATTATTACCTATCCAACAAGTAATAAACTCCTGTTTAGTATATGAAATAAGACCATATGAAGGGTCAGAAACATATACTATATCTTTTTTAATTTTATAGACTACTACAAAATGGGCTTTATTCCAATGAGCAATTAAAGGAAAAGAAGCCTCTGTAAGTGTATCAAAATCTAATTTAACACCTAAGGATTTAAAACCAATGGCTTCAGCGGCATCACTTAACTTGAATAAATTACTACCCTCTCTGGTGGTTTCTGATAAATCCCGAATATCTTGCAAAGAGATTAATTTACCATAATGTTTTGCTATAATGCGTAAACAAGTTGGACCGCAATCTTTAGAGTCGGGTTGTATATAAAAGGGAAAATCTTTTTTCAATATATGAATTACATTTAAGATTTAAAAAAAATTATAAGTTTTGTCAAATTCATTGGTTTCAAACAAAAAAGTGAGACTAATTATAAAAAGTAGTTTGCATTTTTATTTGATAAAAATTAATCATAATTCCATTACTACTTCTTTATATTTCATTTGAGCTATTTTAGATTCATAGTAATATAAAAGCAAGTGATAACTAACAAATTCGTTTTCTCTACCTTTAGTTCTGTATAATCTATTAAAACTCATATGTGAAATACTAAATATAAGTTCGTCTATATTTTCAATATTTGATCCTTCCTTGATTATTTTTGCTATTGATTGTTCTATTTTTTGGTCTCTCTTAGTTACGAAAGAGATCAATTCATTATGGTCTGTCTTTTTTGATAGAAAAGAATTTATTTCATTTTTGTTTTTTCGATATTTCAGACTTAACTGGCGTTTTAAATTAGTGTCATAATTCATTTCTTTTCTAAATGCTGACACAAATCTTTCCATTAGATATTTCTTTCTTTCTATAGGAATCTTAAATACATTAAGCAAACTATCTAAACTGTAAAGACCTGCTAACCATTGAACATTTTTAACTTCTGTGTTTTCAGTATAATCTAATATTTTTATAATCATTTCACTATCATGATAAAAAATATTTTCAATATCCTCTATATAATCTGTACCATATCTTTCTAATTCCCTGCTATACGTATCTGTTTGTAATTTCCAAATCAGGTTTTGTTCCATTAATGTTTTTGATAATGAACTTAAATCCTGTATAATAGGGAGGATGTTTTTTTGATCTGTCAAATAAACTCTGATACGTAAATGAAATTCAGGATCATAATATCTAATAAAAAACCATTTGTTTATATAATTATTCTCCTTCCAAATATTAATCATTGGTACAAAATAATCAACCAATAAACTATCTGCAGTTTTAACACCAGTATAAATTTTAAAATAGAACCATTCATCTCCTAAAATAAAATCCCTTTTACTATTTCCATTCATTATTTGATATTTTAATTGTATTAATTTTTGTAAAATGAAAAAACAAACTCATTAACAAAACCTTTTCCTTTAGGATCTGTACAAATTGTATCATCTGAAAAAAGAAATTCTTCCAAAAAGAAAAAACTTTTATTTTTAATTAGGCTCAACAGCATTTTGATGCTAGAGAGATTATCAATATTAATTAATAGTTTATTGTCTCCTTCGACTAGATAAACTAATTTTGGAATATTATATTTATTAGAAAACTCGACAAATTTTTCAAAAAGCTTCAGGTCATCTTTAATATCTAATATTCTTTTTATTTTATCAGATGTAATTTTCCATTTTGAAGTGGATAGGATAATATTTTTGTAAATGACTCTAGGGAAAAAAGTTAAAGAACTTGAAATCATTGCATTCCATTCAAATGTTAATGATTTTCTTTTATCGACTGACTGCATATCACATAAAAAACGGTAAATAGAAAGATTACTTAGCTTATAGTTATGCGCTGTAGTAAGTCTTGGACATATTTCTTTATTTAATTTTTTAGATCTTAAAAAAATACGATTATTTTTGATAGAAATCAGTAGGTCACTAATTGGAATTTGCTCTTCGTAAGATTTAGTAGATCTAGATAAAAAAGGTATTTCATAATTTCGCAAAGAAGGACGCATTAAAACATTTCCTATCCGATCTTCAGGTAAATGAACAATTTCAGCCAAAATTGTATTAGGATTCAAATTATTCTCCATAGCTACTATTTCCTCAACAAATTTATTTAGATTTAAATCTCCATGGCAAAATCTGCCAAATAAATTTCCAGCACTACTGCCTGAAAACGCACTCAAATGGATCATGGTTTGATTTTCTATAACTGCAATTTGTGCAATTGTCGAAAAAGTATCAGGTAAGTTTAGCCAATTAGATTCTAATATTTTTATTTCATCTTCTCGAATTTCAATAACTTTACTATCACTTTTTTCTGCTTCAATTATTTTATTAAATAAAAGGACATCAATTTGTGACAATTTAGCACTTGTTTCTTTGCTGTCAGAATTATTGAACATTATATCATCAATGAATGGATTTGGATCTCCTTTTCCTGAATTAATTGGATAACCCAAACCAATTTCGTTATCAAGTGCTAAGGCTAAAGAAATCTCTTTGGTTTCATACCTTTCATAAAAAGCTTTTTTAAAGTCTGATAAATTTGTATTATTGTTTTTTGTAGATGAAATCTTATTGATTAAAGTTAGACCTTCATAGATGTTATTTACAAGATCTCCATTTAATGTATTATGATTATGTCCAATAATTAGATCCGTTTGAAAAACATATTTTTCATTAAATGCAATATTAAATTCTTTAAGGAGCTCTATTATTTCTAAATACGCATCTACGCTGTTTGGATCATCATTATCCAATTCAGCTAATTTTAATTTTATTAATATTAGATTCTCAATTAATGAACTTTTATTATCGATCCTCTTCAAAACAGATACTATATGATCAAAATTTTCCATACCGGAAACGGTCTGTTCTAATTCACTTACTAAGATTTGACTATCAATTAACTCTATTATAAATTCTCTAGCATCATCAAATTCAATATCATTACTGACAAGTAGATTGGAAATTTGAGATATACTTTTACCTTCACCACAAAATTGAATAATTTTTTTAAGATAATCTGACGATTCAACTTCAATCATTTTTTGGACTAAAGTAGCGTTATCATTATATTTAGATTCGATAAAACGTAAAAAATTGCCCAATTCAAAAAGACTATTATTGGGAAAGAAATTTAATTGTTCCTTGATTGAAGGAATTCCTTTCAAATACTTTATTAGTAGTCCCGTTAGATCCATATCAAGTCTAGTATGTCTCTTATTTAATGAATTCTCCCTCTCAATTCTACTTTCGTTCAAAAAATGACCAGTGGAACATCCTGAAAACAAACCAAATGGAGTGGGTCTGGAACATATTCTAGACAAATATTTTAAAAATGAGTTTCGAATTTCTCCTTTTTCATCTAAATTTTGACCTGTTGACCATTTTTCAACCTCTTTGTAAAAAACTGGTGACGCCAGGAAAATGGCTTCTTTGATTGTTGAATCTAAAAAAATATGTTTTAATTGCTCATCAGTAACTTTATTTTCTTTTGTGAGTTTTAAAAAAAAATCTATTGTTAAAAGGGGGGTACGTAATACGTATGTGTCAAAAATTTTGTACATAAATTAGTTTTCTTTGTTTTTTGTAGATTTTATCAATTCAATTCCTTTAAGAATATATTGATCCTCAGTAAAATTTGATGTGGTTTGGTTAACATAGTGATCTATTTTCAATCCTTTTCTTTGTACTCCAGTTCCATCGGGATAAAACGCACCCATAGTAGTGAATCGAAATTCTGTCCCATCAGGTAGTTTAAAAATGGCAATATTCATTACAGAACCAGCTGTGTTTTCACCTACTGTTATACAATTAGGAGATGCTTGAATAGCCATTCCTACAAACTCTGCCATACTTTGAGTGGTTTGATCTACTAATAAAATAATCTTTTTATTATAGTATTTTGAATTTTTACCTCCGTTTTTAAAAGGATCTATTATAAGGCTAATCGAAGGCTTACCAAAGCCCGCTAATGATGGTCTATCTTTTAATGGCGATAGAACTTTAATAAATTCTTTCCTGTCTGGATAGGTGTATTTTGTAATATCTGACCCTCTAATATTTTTTGGATAATTTCTTAAATCTATTATAATCCCATCCGTGTTAGAAAATGCTTCAAAAGCATTTTTGATATCCTCTTTAGAAATTGTTTTTAAATTTATATAGCCAATATTATCATCAATAAGTTGCCATTCTTTTTTATAAGAAAATAATGGAAGCGAAGAATAATCTTTATTTTCAAAGGTTTTATAGAGATAAATATATTTTGTAATAACAGAATCGTTTCTTTTAATTCTAACTTTAACACTATCTTCTTTATTACGCAGCAACCACCCAGAAAACCCTTTTGAATAAGTATCATTTGAATAAGAAAATTTTGATTGTATCTTTTGCTTTTGAAGTGTTTTAATGTCTAGGTCATTAATTTCAACAATCAAATCCCCCAATTTCAAATCATCTTTTTTTGCTAAATTTTTATTAAAAATCCTTGTAACAACTAAAGTGTCATTAATATTCTTTATTCCGATTGGAGCTCTATATTTAAATAGAGAATCGGATACTGTTTTTGATAAACAAATAGAATGTGAATCATTAAGTGATACAATTAAGTTGTTCTTTGCTAACTCATATTCTAATTTAGAATTACAGTTTACGAAGTTACCAATAAAATGATCTAACTGACCAAACCAGTTTTTATCCATCAAATATTTATTTACATAATAATATTGGATGACGTTCCAAAAACTGAATAACTCTAATAGCCTATGGCTTTTAATTTTAGAGTCAAATGCTATAAATCCTTTCTCATTTTCGAAAGTCGGGATTCCACTTTTTGAAGTGTAGTAGTAACCTATACTTGTATTGTTTTCTAATTTTTTTAACTTGGCATAAAGTTCTTTATTGTCCGAATACTGTTCTATCCAGTTATAATCAAAATTTTTTGTGAATAGATTATTCGTATTTGTCTCGGTCTTTATTTTACTTTCTTTGACTGATACAACAAAATTTAATAAAAAAGAATCAAGATTTGTTTGTGTCTTTACTGCATCTAGTTTGTCAATATTTTCAACGAAAATTTCGTCCCAATTGTAATTTCCTTTGCTTACTTCAGAATGATGGTACTTTAGAAGTCCCCATACCAAACCAAATTGTTTGTATTTTTCAATACTGGTAATAACTTGCTTTTCTTGAGAAAACATTTGCATAATAAAACAAAAGCAAAGCGTAATTGCGAAAATATTTTTTTTGTTCATGAAGTTCTTTTTAATATTTGATCATTAACAACTCTTCAGAAATCGGTGCTTCTGAATATAAAAATTTATGATAACAGATAAGGACTCCGGTAAGTCCTTCAAGTATAGAAATATTTTTTTCTGTAGAATTGGGAATTGAGAAGCCATAATAAACATACTCATTTGATTGTATTTCAATTTTTTTATTGAGTGTTTCTTTTAACCAATAATTTGCTGCATCCCAAAATACTTCATTATTTGAAATATTATATATATTTAAAAATAAAATGGCTATACCGCAAGTGCCATGACAAAAGCCAGCATCAATACTATGTTTTTCTCTTTTAAGGGTACGACTGGCTACAAAAACTAATTTTTCTAAAATTACTTTTTCAAATATTTTTTTTTGTAGTAGTATAGAAGCCATCAATAAGGTGTATAAAACTCCTAAATCGCCATAACACCAACCTAATCTTGAATTTTCTGCGGTTAAGGTATGCTGTTCAAAATCGACGGCTAGTATTTTAAATGGGTAATAACTGTAAATTTCTTTTGTAATTATTTGTGCATTATTAAGATAAAACTTTATTGAATTATCTATCAAATCATTAACTATTATTGTTAAGTCCTCTGTTAAAATATTTTTTTTTGATAAAACCTTTGATAAAAAGAAAATATTTGCCCCTATACCATGTGCATTTCCCATATCAAGGACAATATCAAAAACATCATAAGAGTCATATTTTTTCCAATAAACATAACCTTCTTTTGTTGTTGTTGATGTTGTGCTTAAAATTTTGACAATATCATTAACTCTAATCTTATTTTCTCTTTCGATGAAATAGAGACCAATACCAAGTAAACCATGCAAAATATCTAGATTGTCTTTTTCATTGTATATATCTATGTGTTCTTCTAGTACTTCATCAATTTCCTCTAAAATCTCATCAATCTGATTGTTTAATTCTTCATTGAACGTGTCAATAAATTTATTAGATTTTAATTTTAAAAGAAAAATACCATAACCAGCTAAACCATCGCAATAAGTTGGAGTTAATTTTTCTGTGTTTTCAAGAATTTTAATCGTTTTCTGGATGTATTCATTTAATACTTCTTTGTCATTAACAATTGGACTAATTTTAGAATATTCAAATAAAGCCAGAATTATCCCCGGTAAGCCAGAAAGAAGACCAATATGATTCGAGTTTCTATACTCTTTTATACCATCCCAATCTAGAAGAAATTTTAAAATAATAGAAATTTCTTTTGTAATTAACTTTTCTGTATATGTATCAATTTTTTTCAATTTTTTTCAATTTTTTTAACACAATAAAATGGTAGATTTTTTCTACCATTTTTATTGTGTATAATATTCAAAGTAATTTATTGGGTATATCCCATAAACGGTTCGCAACTTTCTTTGTCAGGATCTGTATTACAACTTCTCTGGGGACCCTCGGAAGCTATAGCACAGCCATGATAATTACAACAAAGAAAACCAGTGCATTCCGAGTAAGATGTAGTTCCACCTCCCTTAATTGATAATTTTTGTTCATCTGTTAACTCAGAAATTACTTTTTTTTTAAGATTTAATTTTTTCATTTTTATTAAATTTTATTGCCTTGAAAAGATAAAAAGACACTCAAGGTTTGTGTCTGCCAATTGCGCAAAAGGGTATTTTATGCTAAAAACATCTGTTTTAGACTTCTATTTTTACTACAATAATTTGTTTACTTTACTCATTTTTTTGATTTTTAATAAAATACATTGTCTTGAAAAGACACTCGTAATTTGAATTCTATATTACTAGACAAAAGGCTTTGTTTAAGATTAAAAGAATCTATTTCATTTAAATTAAAAGGATAAAATCTTATTAATTTAAACAAGCAAGATTTCAAATGTAGGATTTGGTATCAAAAAATAGAGGGGTCATAGCGACATATTTTGAGGGGTAAATCAGTAAAAAATAGCAGGTAATTTATCAATCATTCTTCTTAATCCTTTTGTATAAGCTATTTTTCCTGGTGTTAAATGAAATGCTATTGGAATACCTGATTTTTTGTCGTTCCATAAGCATTAATATGTACTTAGTCATTATCTTTTCATTGTTTTCGTAAATCGATTACTTTGGCTGAAAATGAAGATATAAAACTTAATAAGTAGCGAATATTTTAATTTCATTTTAATGCTTTTTTTGATAAACCCTGATATAATCTATTATGTATTGTGATGGTAAATTATCGCTTGTAAATTCCCCGCCGTTCATCCCTCCTACTGCCAGATTTACCAATATATAATGAGGCTGCTGAAAAGGCTTAATCTTTTGATTTTTATATTTCATCGTTTCATCGACGCTAATCTCGTTTAGTAACTGATCATCAACATATAATCTGATCCATTTGGCATTCCAATCCATTCTCCAGATGTGAAACTGATCTTCCCAATCTTTATTAAAATCAGTTAGTATTTTTGTCGAACTGTCCCAGACTGTTTTGGATTCATCTGATTTCCAGCATGCATTGGCTAATATTTTTCCTGTATAATATTCCATAATGTCAATTTCGCCATTTTCAGGCCAGTTTCCTTCTATACCTAAGGTCCAAAATGCCGGCCACATGCCTTTTGTAACCGGAATTTTAGCCCGCATTTCGAATCGGCCATATTGCCAGGAATGCTTTCCACGGGTAATTAAACAGGAAGAAGTTACTTTTACAGAATCTCTGTTTTTTGTCCAGTCAGAATGGTTTTTTGAAACAAAATCCGGGTTTGATCTGTTTTCTTTTAGGGCTTCAATAATCAGGAAACCGTTTTTGCAGAAAGCATTTTCTTTTTGATACCACTGGGCTTCCTGATTTCTTACAAAGCCTGTTTCATAATTCCAGTTCTTTTCATCCGGAATCCCATCAGCAGTAAATTCATCACTCCAAACCAATTGATATCTTTCATTATTTGATTCTTTGTCTTTATTTGTAGCAAAAACATAACTTAATGACAATAGGCTTCCTATTATTAGTAAAAAACAACTGCTAAATTTCATTTCTATATATTTTAAAATCAATTCACTAAAGGGTAGTGAGTTACATTGTCTTAAAAAGCAATAACTCTATTAAAGTCTTTTATTCTATTTAAGTTAAGCTTACTATATCATCTCTTAAACAATAAAAATGGGGGATCGCTCAAAATCCCCCATCATTACAAAAACACATTATAAAACCAAACTAACTTTATTTTTTGATTTAATTAATCATTATTTTTTGACAACCCTGATTGCTTTATCCGGATAAGAATGAAGCTTTACAAAGTATAGTCCTGAGCTATTGTTTTCCAGATTTAGTTGAACTTTACCGTTTTGAACTGCATAATCCGATTCAGAAATTAATTTTCCGTCTACGGTATAAATTGTAATTTTTTGGATACCATCAGCTATCGGGAAAGTAATATCGAACTGTCCTGAGGTAGGATTTGGAAAAACGGTTAAATTTCCTGAAAGCCCAGCCGGTTTATTGGTTGATAATGTCGTATCAACGCTTCCGTAAAATTCAAGTTCAGCTATATTTCCGTAACCGGCTGGTGTGTACCAATAGATATATCTGTATTTTGGAGTTGCCAAACCAGAATCCTGTGTAAAAACATCATTTGCCGGTGTGCTTGTTATTATATGCAAAACTTCATAAGAATTGAGATAATCTTCGCTGTTCGAACCGCGAATTTCACTTCCGGTTATACGATTGCCAAAACCATTTCGAGGAACATATCTGATGTCCGTCAGACTTGCTTTTCCATTTGTTCCAAAATCATATCCTACATAACCTGTTGCAGTAGGACCATCAACATAAGTCGTCAGGTTTTCATCAAAAGCCTTTTCAATTGTAGCACCATTACTTTGATACGATCCGGTATGTCCAATTATACTCCCCGTAATCTTTTGTCCCTGTGCAGGTGTTGCGGTTAGAAGATTTGATTCAGGGCCTTCGCCTAAAGTATTAAAGGCTGCAATTTTATAATAGTACGTTGTTCCGTTTGAAACAGATACGTCGCTATATGAATTCGTTGCAACGGTTGCTATAGTTGTAAAAGGGCCTGATGATGAAGTGGATCTTTTTACATAAAAACTAACATCGTACATAAAATCCCATGTCAGATTTACTTTTGCATCACCGTATGCTAAACTTGCATTTGTAACGGCTGGCGGAATTGCAAATGCCATTGTTTTTACATTCAAAGGTGTAGAATACTGACTTTCACCACCTGTATTTACAGATGCCAGTTTATAGAAATAATCTTTGTTTTCTTGTAAATTAATATCGTCCAGAGTGGTTTCTTTTAGATAAACCGCGACATTTTCATACGTACCATTCAGCGTTTCGGATCTTTTAATTGTATAGGATTCTGCTCCTGCAACAGCTGTCCATTTTAGATTGATTATGGATTTAGACAATGCCTTTCCTTCAATATTTGAAGGTGTTGCAGCAATTGGAGCCTGTTCAAATACCATAATAGCCGAATATGCTGATTCTGTATTGTCTTTACCCACTACTTTGATTCGGTATTCTGCTCGTGAATGCACTAAATCAGTTTTCTTGGTAACTTTGTAATCTGTTGATTCATAGAAAACCGAAAAATCATTTTCGCCTGTTAATTTTCTTTCCAGAATATATTTATTTACTAAATCGTTATTAGTCCCTGTCCAGTTTATGGTAATATTTTGGTAGTCGGATGACAGTTGGTAACTCAGTGTTTCAACTTTTGTTTTCCATGTTGAGATGTACTCTCTGTTCGAACTGTACGCTTTGGCAGAAGTATTATTCGCATAATATTCTCCAGCAGGAGTTAAGACCACATAACTTGTAGCTGTACTTGAAATAACCGGTGCAGTTTGAAGCCATACATAATTTTGCCAGTTTGGATTTCTTGTTTTAAAGGCATCGTCTATAGTAACATACATCGCTCTTGCATCCTGTACCCAGTTATAGATCGAATAGCGCTCAACATAATCAGTGGTCTCTAATACGGTTAATATTGCGGCCAGATCATTTTTATGCTTGATTGCATTTGCATCTGTCAATAGCGTTGGGCCGTCAGGAAAATTATTACCTGTCCAGTTTGCCCCTATATTCCATTCTGTAATCCAAAGCGGTCTTTTGTATCTGTCATAGACATTTTGAAGATCACTTTTCCATTGTGCTGCAGTTTTATACCAGTAACAGTGAATTGCAACATAATCAATTCGGTAATTATTAGCTTCAGCCTGCGTCATAAAAGTCCCCATCCAAGGATTAAAAGGATCAGATGTAGCCGGAGAACCTAATCGCAATCCGGATTTCATTAATGCCGGCCAGGAAGCTATAGCGGCTTCAACTGTCATATTTGACTGATCAGGACGATCGGGTTCATTAAATCCTAAAAGATGCGTATAACCTTCTTTTGTATAAGCTGGAGTAAAGGAAGGCCAGAAATTAGTCTGTCTTATGGGTACATACTCAATATTGGGTGTAGAATTCATTCCGGTATTCCAGTTGTAGTACCAGGTAATATTGGTGGCATCCATCGCCTCTGTACTTCCGCCAGCGAGCCCTTTTTTATTGACTTCATGCCATTTCATTGTTCTGATAAACGAAATCGTTCCGTTTAAATTAACAGGGAGAACCGGAATTTCCAAATCCTGATTTTCTGCTATAAAAACCCTGCTGTAACCGCTTCCGTCTGCATTTGAAGCAAAAGTTGCCATATAGCCTTTTTTCAATTTGAATGACTTAATCGCGTTATCAAATGAACTTAAATTATCGTGTGGCGTAACGGTTTCATATTGCTGAGAAGTGCCTGCGAAATTTTCTGCTGTAAAAACTTCTAACGGTTTTAAATCTGAAGTATAAGGAGCTACAACAGCACCTCCTGCATAGTTAGAAACTATAACATTAGTTCCGTTACCGGCCAAAGTTCCATTTACGGATATATATTGCAGATAAGAACTGATAACAACTGATGGTTTAACATTTTCAAAATACACCTGTGCATTTACAGAATTTAAGTTTATCGTTGAATTGATTAACGGATTGTAGGCATTTTTTAAATACAAAGAAGCCGAAGAATTCAAAACCACTTTTGATTTTGCATAAGCACCAACATTCACACTACTGGAAATATCAGCAGTTTGCAATGAAGGACTGATAACTTTTTCGGGTGCATAGGCTGTATTTTCAAAAGTTACGGAACTCACTTCCATATTAACTGCACCAACTGCATAATTTTTACCAATAATGATACTTGCAAGCTGTTGGGTCTGAATTTTTAAATCGCCAATTCCAAAAAGGGCTTTATCGCCTGTAATATTGATATAATAGATTCCTGCACTCTGAGACTGAAAAGACAAATCTCCTTTTCTCAATTTATTGACAGCACCTGTTGTAAAGCTTTTCGATGAAATAACCGTCCCGCCGCCATTCGCTGATGTAGAAACAGATACACTCATTTGAGAACCGGGAGCTAAATTTGAAATGTACTCATACAGCCATGAAAATTGATAATCCCTGGAAGCTTCCAATTGTACCGGAAATGAATAAACCGAGTTTTCAGCCGTACCGTCCCATCTAATATAAAGCAATCTTCCTGCATAATTTGAATCATCCGATTCTAAAGCATGCCCTGATGTTACATCCATATATCGTGTTCCGCTGGCCGCATTTGCTGTATTGAAAATGGCTGAAGATAATGAGTTGGTCCAGTTATAAGCTGCGGGTGAACCTGAATTATCATTAACAAAACCATCCCAGGTATTGATTAAATTTGAAGATTTCAGTTTTAAATCCCCAATTGCCATAAGTCCGGATCCTGCTGTAATAGTTACGTAATAAACACCATCAGCATTTGAAATAAAAGACAAGTCTCCTCTTCTTAATTTATTGGCATTTCCGGTTGTAAATGTTTTAGAAGCAATAACTCCGGTTCCGTTTGCAGCTGCTGATATGGCTACATTTATAGGAGTTCCGGGAGCAGAATTTGATATATATTCATAAATCCATGAAAATTCATATTTCAGGTCTTTCTCTAATTTTACCGGATAACTGTAGGTTGAAGCAGAATAAGCGCTATTATCCCAGCGAATGTACATTATTCTTCCGTTGTAAGCTGTATTATCTGATTCGAATGTATGCCCGGAAGTTACATCCAGATATCTTACACCACTGGTAGAATTAGCGGTGTTCCATGGTAAACTTGCCGAAGTATTGGCCCAACCGTAATCATTTGGTTTACCCGAATTGTTCCCTGCAACACCTGCCCATCTGCCAAGCAGGTTATCTGATCCGTAAACAATTGGTCCTGATGAAATATCAGTTACAAAATCCAATGGTTTTGAGATTAAATAATGACCATCCTGATAAATATTTACAAGACTATTTTTTACCACATACCTGTAAGTCTGTTCCTGAGCATTATCAATAGAAGTACTTAAATTTTCTATTGCTGATAAAACTGTGGAATGATTAAAAGTAGTTTTATCCAAAGAAGTCCGGAATCCAAGTCCTGAAGTATTTTTAACTTCGACATCCAATCCTCTGCCCTGTGCCGAATTTATTTTAGCCTTTACTTCCAGCGTAAATTCTGTCTGACTGGATAACGGGAAAGACAGTATGTCCGGAGTAGCACTATTACTAAATGTTTTGGAACCGTTTAATGTCGTAGCCAAATTTACTTTAACCGGAAGATTAGGTGCCTGTGCCTGTATTCGGAATAAAAATACCGACAGACCGAAAAATAAAAAGGTGTATAATTTTTTCATATGAAGTCTTATTTAAAAATTGTTTTAAAATTTTTGTTTACTTTTTTAGTTAGTGACAAATTAATTTGATGCAGAAACCAAGAGACTCCTGCAGTTAATAACCGGTAAAAATGTATGGATTCATGTGAATTACTGCTGGACTATACAAAAACAAGTAAATCCAGTTTCATAAAGACCACCGGCATTATTCTTTTACGAACAATGCCTTTGTGGTCAATACTTCTTAAAAACTATTAATTGGGGGGCAAAAAATTAAATCTTTTTAATCAATGTACGATTTGTTGATAAGCTTAAACTTTTGGGTAATTTTAAGCAATTAACTTTGTGGTATTAGTACATTTAAATTGGCATTTTAGAACTATAATACACTTTCATCCGCAACAGCATCCTGCCATTTATCCCAAACCTTAATGTTAGGGTCGTAACCATCATAACCGTAGTTCTGACTTAATTTACCTTTAATATTAGCTGTTATATCACCGTTTGGTATAGGCCAGTAATTATTACGTTTGTCCATAGTATAGAATTTAGTACCATTTGGCACAACAATTCCGCTTGGATATTTGTTATATAGTGTGTAGTGTACGATACGCTGATACCAGTAACTGCCTCCGGCATTGTCTGTTCCTGACTGCTTGTCCCAATTGCTTAAACTGTACGTTTGCCCCCATTCATCGGGTCTTCCGCTTATGGCTAAACAATGCGAAATACGTTTTAATTCTACATTTCTCCATTCTTCCAGATAAAGTTCTCTTCCTCTTTCTGCACAAATATCACCAATAGTTACCTGTGTGTACATTTGAGAAGCTCCCGCTCTGGCTCTGACAGCATTTACATCCTGTGCTGCTCCGCCCACATTACCCTGATAAAAACGTGCTTCTGCTCTTAGCAGATACGTTTCAGCTAAACGATACAGGTACCAATGGGCCTTACTTCCGGTACTTGCTCCCTGAAAATCAGTTGCATTTGCATTGGTTTCATTTACAACATCATGCAGGTAGATTTTATATAACGGAAAATCGAACCATTCACGAAGGGTATCTCTGGATAAGAGAACGTTTGCTTCTTTCATTCTAAAATTTTGCTGGTAGTATGCAGATGTTTTATCACTGTATTTAAGATCTTCCATATTGACCCAGTTACCAACAGTATTATTATGTCTAAGATCCTGCTTGTCCTCAATACCGTTTACCACCCACATAGGATGCTGTGAATAATAGGAAGCACTAATCGTTGCAATACCACGGCCCAATGCTCTTGCATAATCGTATTTGACCTGATAGTTTGCATTATTTGAGGCAAAACGAGCTGCTGCCTGTTTTCCATCAGGTGTGGTTAGTGTACCTGAATTCCAGTTGGGTCCAAAAATTCTCATGGATGCAAATGGTAAAAATGACTGTACACCACCATTCGGCATTATCATAATAGCTTCTTTATTCGCTGCAATGATTTTATTTTCAGGTCTGTGCAAATCCCAGATAACATTTCTTGTAATCGTCCATGTTTGTGGATTTCCTCCTGGATCAAAAGTTCCGAAATTGCTTTGCATTAAAGAATACCCGGATTGATTGATCAGAATATTGGCTTGTGCTTCAGCTTCGGCAAATTTACCTGATGCCAGATAACATTTAATCAATAACTGACGACACGCCCCTTTATTCACCACACCTAAATAAGGCAGTTTTGACTGTTCCGGAACCCATTCAACAGCTTTTTCCATATCAGCTGTAATCATTTCAATGATAGCTTCTTTCTTAGTCGAATAATAAGTTTGCTTAGGAATTTCTAAAATTTTTGTAATTAAGGGTACATCTCCAAATTGATATACCAGATTTAAATAACGGTATGCTCTATGAAAATAGGCCTGACCGATATACTTATTCTTAACTTCCTGAGTTAAACTCGTTACTTTATCAATATAGGTCAATATAGTATTGGCATGTTTAATACCATTATAAGCTTCCCCCCAGTAAAATCCAAGGTAAAAATCATCATTTGGATCTGTTTTAAAACTTCCGGTAGGAACGATAGTATTGGCAAAATCAGAAATTGTACTGGTATTATCTGTTTTTCCATATTTTGCCATATCAGAGAAAACATATTCTGTGCCAATAGGAACACTATTACCGGCACTTCTAAAGTGGATGTAATTATTACGGAGTTGTTTATCAGCACTTGCCAAAACTGCCTGCAAACCGGATTCTGTAGTAAATGTAGTTTCAGGCTCGTAAAAGGAAAGTGGGTCCGGCTCCAAAAAATCCTTTGAACAAGAAACCAAAAGAGCAGTCACCGCTACTAAAGGTACAAGTGCTGAGATTTTATTTTTTATATATTTTTTCATTGTTGAGTAATTTTTAAAGTGAAACGTTAAAACCTAAATTAAACATTCGTGTAGCCAGTCCGCCTGTTTCCGGGTCTCCGTAATATTTCCATTCGCCTGAAGCGGCCCATGTAGCCACGTTTTGACACGAAGCAAAAATTTTGAAATTGTTCACATGCAGACGGTCTAAAAGATCTTTAGGAAGTGTATAAGCAATTGAAATATTATCTAAACGAATAAAACTACGGTCGTATAATTTTGCTGTTCCGGCTCCTGCCGGTCCTCTGGCATCAAGGCGTGCCCAATCATTAGTTGGATTATCAATTGTCCAATACGGATTTACAAACGGATTATAATTGTTTGTATACAAACTACCGTCGTTATAGGTATTCATATAACGTCCATCAAGCGATTTGTGCCCCATGTACGAATACATGTTAATGGCCAGATTCCAGTTTTTATAAATCCTGAATTCATTACGTAACGACCAGTTGATTGGTGGTGCTTCCTGGCCTAAAAACTGTTTATCTTTTTCATTATAAATTGGTTTTCCATTGACATCATCGGCAGTGTAACTGTTTTCGACTTTTGGATCACCGGGGCGCTGTCCATACTTAGCAGCTTCTTCAAACTCTTCTTTTTGCCAGATCCCGATTACTTTATAATCCCAGATTTGAGAAATAGGTCTCCCGATAAACCACTTATTGGTCTTATCATCTGATTCTTTAGTGCCAATAACATTGCCATTTGAATCCTTAACATCTTCCATATTGCCATATAATGCATTGATGGTATTCTTGTTATATGAAAAAGCAATGCTGGTAGTCCATTCAAAGTTTGGATTTTTTATATTTATTGTATTAAGGCTTATCTCAATACCTTTGTTTTCAACCTCTCCAAGATTAGTGGCAATTGATCCAAATCCGGTAAAAGGAGACAAACGTTGATTCATGATCATATCATGGGTAATCATTCTGTAAACATCTATGGTACTTGTAATTCGGTCATTTAAGAAACCAAGGTCAAGACCAATATTGGTTGCTTCTGTTTTTTCCCACTGTAAATTTGGATTTGCCATACGATCAATTCCTAAGTATTTCACATCAACAATATTCCCTGATGCATCGATATAGCCCATTGTTGCGCCAGTACCTGAGGCTAAGTTTGCCAAAGCCAGATAGGGGTCAGATAGTGTTCTGTTTCCGTTTTTACCCCATGACAAGCGCAATTTACCTGTACTCATCTTATCCCAATTGAACCAGTTTTCTTTATTAAAGCTCCATCCTGCTGCTACAGAAGGAAAAACTCCATACGGATCTGTAGATCCAAATGCGGAATATCCATCACGGCGTATCGTTCCTGTTACCATATAACGATCATTAAACGAATAGAAAAGTCTCGCCATTAATGCATCGGCTGTTTGATGCGTGTCGTTTGATGAAAACGAACTGTTAGCAAGTGTTGCATTAGCAATATTATGAAACCCTAATGCATCTGATGGCAGAATATTATTTGCATCAATACGATCTGACCATGTTTTAAGTTCCTCAGCTTCCTGAACAAAAGTGGCTATAATATGGTGTTTTTTGGCAAATGTATAATCCCATGTTATTGTATTATTCAGGTTCCATGTAAAATTTTTACCGTTTTCTCTGTCTACTCCTATCGTAGCAGCATTCCAGCCTTTGTGACCTGCTGACTGGAAATAACGATTGTAAAAAAATTGATATCGTGGAGCAACATTAAAAGAATATGTAATTCCAAAAGGCAAATTTACCTTGGTATTGAAAATGGTATTCAATACCGTATATCCTTTCTCAAGTTCTATAAATTGGCGGTCGTAGTAATAATTATATCCTCCGATAGTCTGCCCCATTGGCTGTCTGGCATATTCGCCGTTTGCTTCCTTAAACACAGAAAAAGGGCTGTTTCTCAACATATTTGCATCCCAGTAATTAGTACCTGTACCTACGGCTATGTCGCCATCTGTACGGTCCTGAAAATTAATATTTGCCCCAAATTCCAGCCAGCTTGTAATTTTAGCATCCACTTTCATATTGGCACGAACTGCCTCATAATCGTTACCCTGAATAGCTCCTTCTGATGTTAAATAGCCCAAAGACATATAATAATTTACTTTATCATTTGCTCCGGAAACACTTAAATTATGGTCATGATTGATTCCTGTTCTAAATGTACTGTCATACCAATTGTGTGTTTTTCTCTCTGTAAAATTTTTCAAAAGCATAGGGTCAGTGATCCCCAAACGCAGTCCCCATACTTCATTCAGGCTTTTTCCCTGAGTTTGTCCCGCCGGTTGATACCCTAACCATTGCGCCTGAGTTATACCATACTGATCTAATTGGTCAGGACTTGTATAATACCCCGGTTTACCAGCAGCTGTTCCTGTCATCCATGCTTCGTAATTTCCTGTAGCTGTATTTTGACCATACGTTTTAGCAGTCTCCCAATCCTGACGGTATTTTATATACCCTTGCGGAGAGTACACATCACGATAGGCACTTTCATTGACAATAGTTGTGTTGGTAGTAACATTTATGACAGGCTTGCCTGTTTTTCCTTTTTTGGTTGTAATAACAATAACCCCTGCTGCCGCTTTAGAGCCAAAAATAGCTGTTGCGGATGCATCTTTTAAGATATCGATCTGACCGACATCATCAGGATTAATTTCTGAAAGCTCGCCATAAAACTGCATTCCGTCTAAAATAATCAGTGGAGAGTTATGTCCTGCACCATCAGGATTGTAAACAGAAGTCTGCCCGCGAACCTGTAAAGATCCTCCTCCTTTTGCATCAGCTGAATATCCGACCTTCAGACCAGGAACACCTCGCAATAAATCCTGAACGGTTTGTGGATTTTGATTTGCTAAAGCTTCGGGTTTCACCTGAACAATTGCTCCGGTTAAATCCTTTTTCTTCATTTTACCATATCCCACCACCACTACTTCCTCTAAAGAAGCAGCATTCTCTTTTAATTGTATAATAACATTAGATTTATCTTTTACTGTAATTTCCTGAGTTACATAACCAACAAAGGAAACTATCAATACTGAATTTTGATCTCCTGCTAAACTAAATTTTCCATCAAAATCTGTTATAGTACTTATTTTTGTTCCCTTTATCAAAATAGTGGTTCCTGGCAACGGTAAACCGTTTTGGTCTTTAACCTGTCCATTTATGGTACTTTGCTGCTGTAGTTTTTCTAATTTAGCAATACTTGCTGAATTGGTGGTGGATGCGTGCACCTGAGTCAAAGAAACTAACACACAAAACAGTGTGAGTTTCTTTTTAAAATCAAATCCGGATACGTAATCAGGAGCCTTAATCTTCCTAATAAAATTTGTCATCTTTGGTTGTAGTTTGGTTAATTGATTCGTTAAGTAAGTTTGTAATTATAGCGGTATTCAATACTATATTTTAATCTTCAGCTATAACTTACTCTGCAAATCTAACCTAACACTTTACATCAAAAGGGGGTAATTACAACATTATAAAAGGGGCAAATCAGCATATTATCATTTAAATTGGATTTTTTTAGGGCTCTAATAAAAAAATAGCTTTTAAAATATGTAATACATAATTATAAAGTAGTCTAAAACAAAATTTTTAATTTAGCATTGAAAAGTCTTAACATGAAAAAACTTCAAAATAAATGTATAAAAATGCAAAAGGCTGTCCGCAAAGACAGCCTTTCATTATAAATATTTTAGATAATTATTTTACAAAACGTGACATCTCAGAAGCTGCCAGTAAAAAAGCGCCAACTCCAAAATCAGCGGTAGAATTTTTATCAACTACCTGCCCGGGAATGGCTTTTTCGCCAATTGGCTGTATGTATCCAACGGTACCATCTTCCTGAAGTGCAAATGTTGTTAAATAATTCCAGGATTTTTCTACAACAGGCAGATAGGTTTTCTTGTCTAAAATTCCATTATTGATTCCCCACAGAAAGCCGTAGGTAAAAAAGGCTGTACCGCTTGTTTCAGGCCCCGGTGCATGTTCAGGATCCAGAATACTTCTCGTCCAGTAGCCCTCTTTTTGCTGAGCTGTCGCTAAAGCCTGAGCCATATCTTTAAAACGTTTAATGTATTCATTTCTATGTTTCGCTTTTTTTGGCAAATCCTGTATAATTTTGGCATAACCGGCAAAAATCCAGCCGTCTCCCCTTGCCCAAAAGTCTTTTTTACCGTTCGTACTTTTGTGTTTTGGATAAATATATTTTGCATCCCGGTAATATAATTTTGCTTCATTATCATACATAATACTATCCGAATATTGTAAATAAGAATGCAGTTTTTCCAGATACATTTCGTTTCCGGTAACGTTGTACAGCTTTGTCATTACAGGCATTACCATATACAATCCGTCAACCCACCACCAATAATCATTTTCTTTGGTACTCATTTCATACTCCATAACTTCGCGGGCACGGGCGATTTTACTGGGATCGTTTTTTCCTGTAAAATTGTATAAATCAATATAGGTCTGAAAACAAATCTGCCAGTCTCCAAACAAAACATGTTTGTCTGTTTCTCCATAATTGTATTTCCACTCCGACTTGTCATTTGATTTAGCCCCCATCCATTCATTTTTCTCAGCCCAGGCCAAAGAATAATCCAGATATTTTTTGTTTTTAGTCACTTTGTAAGCTTCTATGTTTCCTGTATGATAGGCTGATACATGCCAAAAAGAATTCCCCGGTTCAGGATGTGTTTCCTGCCAGTGATTGTTTACTTTATCAATAATCGAAATAACTTCTGTCTTTGATTGTTTTATTGTAGATTTCTTTTGGGCTGTACTTTTGCAACTAAAAGCTGTTAAAGAAGCAGCACTTATTAGTAGAAAAAATGATTTTTTAAAATTCATTTGGTTATGAGATTAGATTAGTATTTTGACTTATTTGGTTTAACTAATTTAAAACTAAATATTTTAGAAACTAGTGTTATCCTGAGCGGAGTCGAAGGCTTTTAGATCGAAAGGGCTTCGACTCCGCTCAGCCCGACATCCATTTTTAATTAACCCTATTTTGTTATTTCTATTATTTTTCCGCATGGTCAATTGGAATTTGCTGACCAGACCATATTTTCTTTTGTGTCCACGGTTCATAAGCATCACTCCAAAACGGATCTGTTTCCGGTAAACCCAAAACTAAAAAGGCTTCTGAACATAAATATAAACTTCCTGTTGAGATATAACCTTCTCCAATATTGTTCTGATGGCCGTATAAGCCTACCTGAAGCCAGCCATTTTTATCAAAAGTACCTTTTACCTGTATTTGATTGTGAATCATAGCATATAAAGCCGACCTAACCTGAGCAGGTGCAACCTCTTTTGGCAGTTCTTTCCAGAGTGCAATTTGAGATAATAATTGAAAAGCTCCAAAACGATACGCCAATGATCTTCCAATAGGCGGATAAGTCCCATCAGGCGAAATTAATCTTTCCTGAATAGCAGCATAACGTCTGGCTCTCTTTAACTCGATATCATAATCGGCTTTGTAATCGTTATTTGTTTCTTTCAATACTGTTAAAATATCCAATTGCATCGGATGAATTACAAAACTGTTGTAATAATCCCAATGAAAATCAGGGCCATCACCATAGGTTCCGTCTCCCAGATACCATTTTTTATGTTCAGATAAAGCATAATTCAATCGGTTAGTATCCGGATCTTTATCAAATTTAATTATAGCAGCTTCTATCATTCCTGCAAAAAGAAGCCAATTGCTATGATAGGGTTCAATTGTTCTGGTTGATTTTAAAGCTCTAATTACATTCTCTTTTGTAACGGCATCCAACGGCTCCCAAAGCTGTTTTGGCGAACGAAGCAAGGCTTGCGCAAAAAATGCTGCATCTACCAAAGGTTGTCTGTCATTTACAAAATTCATAAAATCTAAACTGTTCGGATCAGTTGCATTATGAATGGATTTTCGTGCTAAGTCAATATATTTCGCTCTCAGTTTTCCTTCCGGAGTTTCGTCAGAACCTAATTCCAGCCATGGAGCCATTCCCGAAAGCGTTCTTCCAAAAGCTTCTAAATACGTTACATGAGTCCTTTTGTCCCAGGCACCGGGAGATTTTTCTACGGGCATCAATTTTTTTAACTGATTTTTGCTCAATGCATCCAATACAGGATCGCCTATTTTGATTAATGAAGCCACAAAAAATTCCCGCACTTTTTTAGGGGAATCTTTTTTAAGCTTTTTTGATTGGGATTGTAAACCTGTAATAGCTGTAAAATAAGCAAATCCTACTAAAATAGCCTTTTTTAAATAATTATTCATATATCTTTTATTTATTAAAATATCTTTTACACTTCTTAATAACATTTGTCATCCTGTGATCATTCGCCTTCGTTCAGGATAAACTTGATCAAAGGCCTTTTAAACGTAAGAGTTTTGAAAGGCTTCGACTCCGCTCAGCCTGACAGTAGTTTTTCAATTCATGTTGATTTCCAGAAACTTTCATTCAAAATATATTTATTGTCTTTTACGTTTTGATATTTCTTCTTAAACTCCGAAGGATTTAAATTATAAAATTGCTGAAAATGTTTTCTGAAATATTTAATATCACCAAATCCTGCCATTGAAGCGGCTTCACTGATCTGCAAATCGGTAGTGATTAATAATGTTGCTACTTTTCGCAATCTTACATTTCGGGTAAACTCAGAAACGGATTTGCCTGTTATCTTTTTAATTTTTTTATAAACTAATGAATAGCTCATTCCCAGTTCAATAGCCAGATCATTTACATTAAAGTTTTCTACATCCAGATTGGCGTCAATTATGTCTACAATTTTATCAATCAGCTTTTTGTCTTCATCTGACAACTTAAGATTTGTAGTTTTTTTTGTAACCGAATTGAGCAGATAGTTTTGTTCGCTGTCACGACGGTTAAGGATACCGTTGATTCTGGCCAGTAAATAATCATTATCAAAAGGTTTTGTAATATAATCGTCTGCACCTACTTCGGCTCCTTTCAGCTTTACATCTTCTGAAGTTCCTCCTGTAAGCAATATTACAGGAATATGCTTCAACTCCTCATCAGATTTGATATGCTTACAAAAAGCCACACCATTCATTTCTCCCATAACAACATCAGAAATAACCAAATCTGGCTGTACTTTTTTGATTATTGTTAAAGCAGCTTCTGCATTTTCAGCAGCTGTAATATGGTATTTGGGAGATAAAATTCGTTTTAAATAATTCCGTATCTGCACATTATCATCAACAATTAAAATGCTTTTAGCATCATTTACTACGTCATCAACCCTTTCATGTTTCTCTATCGTCTGCAATACATTTTCATGAATTACCGTATCCTCAAGGATTTCTTCTAAAAGCAGGGTTCTGTCATTTAAATCTTCGCGGATTTCTATATCTCCAAAATGTTCTTTTCCGAGCCATAATTTAATTTCAAAAATAGCGCCTCCGTTCTCATTGTCAAAACAGTTCACCTGTCCAAAATGCTGCTCAACAAATTGTTTCACCAGATAAAGACCAATTCCGAATCCTTTTCGGTTATTTTTGATGTTGTTATTTGACTGGTAGAATAAATTAAAGATCTTATCCTTGTCTGCATCCGGAACTCCTTCTCCATTATCAATCACGCTTATAATCACTTCATTACCTACACAACGTAAATTAACAGTAACCTTTCCGTTTTCTTTCTCCGTAAATTTTAAGGCATTTGAAATCAGATTAAAAAGGGCCATTTCTATTTTTTCCCGATCTACATAAACCAATAGCTTTTCTTCGGAAATACTAAAAGTGTAATCTATTTTTTTAGTTTTGGCATGATGTACAAAACAGCTAAAAACCTCTTTGCTTAGTTCTACAATATCGATCTGTCCAATTTTGAGTTTTCCTGTTTCTGTTTCAGTTTTTCTAAAAAGAAGCAGCTGATCGACCAAACTAAGCAGTCTTCGGGAATTACTGTACACCATTTCTATGGCTCCCGGATCGATTTGCTGTTCAGTACCATAGATTATTTCTTTCAAAGGGTTTATGATCATTGTCAACGGCGACCTGAACTCGTGAGAAATATTGGTAAAAAAAGTCATTTTTTTCTCGTTCAGTTCTTTTTCCTGCTTCGCCAAATCCTGGGAAAGTTTTACCTCGTATTTAAGATGTGCCTGCTGACGCTGGTATTTATCGACTAAATAAATTACAAATACGATTGACAGTACATATAAAAAATAGGCCATACTGCTTCTGTACCACGGTGGTAATATCGTAATGGGTAATGAAATAGCTTTAGAATTCCAGATTCCTTCTGCATTTGTAGATTTAATTTTCAGTACATAATCACCTTCTGTCAGTCTCGAATAATTTGCGCTTCTGATGTTGTCGACATAATGCCATTGCGTATCCCAGCCATCTAAAAAATAGGCATATGAAATTTTCTCTGGCAAACTGTATTCTAACGCCGCGAAGTCAATATTGAGCATGGATTCTTCATAAGTCAGTTCTAATTTATCAATTCCGAAAGTAGTTAAACCCGACTTTTCGTAAACTTTATTATTGACTTTTATGGAATTGACAATCAATTTAGGAAAATCGTGAAGCTGACTGTTTCGTTTTGGATTTATAATATTAAAGCCTTTAATCCCGCCAAAAACAATTTCTCCGGTAGAAAGTTTCAGGGCTGCATTATAATTGAACTGATTGCTTTGAAGTCCGTCTGTATCATGATACGTATTTATTTTTCCGGTTGATTCATTATAGACGAATATTCCGTTATAAGTACTGCACCAATAAGTGCCTTGTTTATCCTGAACGATGTTTAAAACCGAATTGTTTGAAATCCCGTTTTTCTGAGTAATAAATCTCTTTGTTAAGGTTTTTGGATTAAAAATAAGTAATCCCCTGCCTTCCGTACCCACAAGCATTTTTGTATTTGAAACAGCGATAATTGACCTTACGGGATAATCAATATCAATGACCTGACTTTTCATTGTCTGAGGATTGAATTTGGTAAGTGTCGTAAAATTACCTAACCAGAGATGGCCCTGTGCATCTTCTGTAATGGAAATAATTCCCCTAATTCCGGCATCAACAAAATCAAACTGATCAGTCGTTTTATTATAATGATACAAACCTTCTTCATCTGGTGAGGCTGCCCACAAAATATTATTTTTACCGCGATACAGTACCCAGACATTCTTTTGAACAATATTGTATTTTGGATTAAAAAGCCTGTATTTTTTAAAATTTTTCGTCTGGTGATTAAAGAAACAAAGCCCTCCGCCATAAGTTCCAAACCAGGTTCCTGCATTGTCTTTTGCGATTGAGGTCACAAAATTATTGGATAGTGAATTGGAATTGTTTGAATTGTATGCATAATTGGTGAAGGTATTCGTTTTTCTGTTCCATAAGCTAGCTCCTGCCCCATCAGTTCCTATCCAGAGATGATCGCTATCCTGCTCCGATAGTGAAAGAATAAAATCACTGGGCAAAGTATTGGCCGTTTTTTCATTTTTTGAGATCGTTAAAAAGGGGCTTTTTTTACTCTCTACTCTGTTTACCCCGCCTCTTAATGTCCCAATCCAGACCCGGTTGCCACTATCGTGATACAAGGATGTGATAGCATTGCTGTTTAGTTTTTCATCATCGAAATTTGTATTTAGAGAAGAAAATGAATCTGTAATAAAACTGTATTTTACGACCCCATTCCCGTTTGTAGCAATCCATATTTCCTTTGAGTCAGGTTTAAACATAAAATCGGAAATAGGATACCGTACTTCCTGATTATGATAAATCTTAGAAGTTTTATTGATTGTATTGTATTTTAGTAAACCTTCATCAATACCAACCCAGATATTTGAAAATGCATCGTAAAAAATACTGGTTCCTTCCAGAATTTCAGAAAAAACGACAGATAGTTGGTTAATTTTAGCATCTAGAACTACGATTCCGACACCCTGAACAAAACCCCATAATCTTCCTGATTTATCAAAATCTATTGCCTGAACATGGTAATCCCATTGTAATTTTCCGTTTACTGAGAGAGGCAGAAACCGAATCTTTCCTCCTTTTTTAGAGCAATAAAGCAGTCCTTTTCCGGCTGTAGCGATATATAGCCTGGTTTTATCATCCTTAATCTGATTGACAACAAAATCAATCGGTTCACTTTTACCTGTTTTAGGATTTATGCACGATCTTGTACTAAAACGGTTCGTTGCATAGCTATAAACACTGATACCGGCTTTTGTGGCAATCCAAATTTCATCCTGAGTTCCGCAGATGCTTACAACTCTGTTATTAGCCAAAGAATTGGCGTCATTAGGTTCATTTCTATAATTTAGAAAATTATATCCGTCATAACGGCTTATTCCGTCATAAGTACCAAACCACATTAGACCGCGTTTGTCTTTGTAAACAGATGTAACAGCGTTATTGGCCAGTCCGTTTTTGATGCCCAGATAACCAATATCATATTTTTCCTGTCTATATTTAGGTACAGATGAGCCTAAAACCTGTGGTTGAGCTATGTAAGTGACTACGAAAAATATAAATATCAGAATGTTGTTTTTCAAAATAATAATATGTAGGGTTAAAGTATAAATTTAAGCCAGTTTGAGTCAAACAATAGCTTCAAAAGTCTTTAATTTCAAAAAATCAGAAAAACCTATGACCAGACATCATAGGTTCTTCTAAGCAAACATAAAGAAAAACGTTAAATTAATTCACTAACGAAATTGTATAAGTATAACTGTATTGTTTGTCCTGCAATCTATACTGTTCATGAGGCAGACTTCCCCAGCTGTCATCACCGCCCACTCCTCTTTGTTTGTAATCAATATGCAGGTAAACTGCTTCTTTGGAATTTAAATTCAAATCGAAAGGATGACGCTGCGCCTTATCTTTTCCAGGATCTAAATCTTCTGTCGAAATGTTCAATGCACTAAAACCAAGAGGTTGCTGTCCCTCAATTTTCACTCCCTGACCTTTATTATTTTTTAAAGCCAGCCAACGAACATCAGTTTTGTAGCCCCCTTCCTGAGGACGGATGTAATTTTTGGTATACTGATTTATAACTTTATCGGAGTATTCACCAATAAATGAAGCTGAATTTCGATCTGAATAATTTTCCCACGGACCTCTTCCATAATAGCTTAAATTTTCGTAGTCTCCATTTAATTTTAAACGCATTCCAAAACGTGGAAGTTCCGGTAATTCTTTTCCGCTCATATCAACTGCTGCAGTCACTTTTATCGAGCCATTTTGCTGAATCAGGTAATTTACCGTGTAAGGAACATCAGCCTGTTGTAGTTTATATGTTACTTTTATAAGTAAACCATCTTTGGTGTTTTTATCAAGATTAACACTTACAAGAGTCGGTTTTTTTGAAGCCTCTTTCCAGATAACCGATTTATTCTGCATTCCGTTTCCAAAGTCATTATCGGTTGGAGCACGCCAGAAATAAGGTATTGGGAAGCTGTTAAAAATTTCATTTACTCCATTTTTAAGGGTGTATTTCAGGATTTCTCCCTTTTGTAAATCGAATTCTCCAATGCTATTTTCTGTTTCAAAATAAAGCACATTGTTTTTAACCGAATGCTTTAGCTTTGCGTTGTTTTTTGTAACAGTATTATTGGCAAAGTAATTCCCTTTTCCGATAGAAAATTGTGCTCTTGCAAATTCATATCCTTTTGATACCAAAGGTTCATCGTATTTTGAAAGTGCAAAAGCATTTAAAAAATATTCTGATTTGTCATCAAAACTACCTAAATCCAAAGCTACTTTTTTACTTTCTTCAGGATTTGCTTCCAAATCAAAGGTCCCGGATTTTATTACTGTTCCATCCTTAATCAACTCCCATTTAAAAGCATATTGAGACAGATTGGTGAAATTGTAATTATTGGTTACAATTAAATCCTTCTCGTTATTAAGCTGAAATTGAATATTTTGGTACACTTTTTTAACTTCTGACAAAGCCGGTTTTGGAGTTCTGTTAGAAAAAACCAGTCCATCGGCACATCCATTTTCATCATTTTGCAGATTAGCACCTCCTAAATCACCTCCATAAGCCCAATAAACTTCTCCTTTTTCTGTTTTGGATTTTATCCCCTGATCGATCCAGTCCCAGATAAAACCGCCCTGCATGCGTTTACTGCTGTTGATGATATCCCAGTATTCCTGAAAGTTGCCACTGCTGTTTCCCATTGCATGTGCATACTCGCACATAATGTAAGGACGTGTTTTATCTGAATTTGCATAATTTTTCATACTCTTGATACTTGGGTACATAGGTGCCACAATATCCGTGTTTTTATTTTCCCCTGCCTGTTCAAACTGAACCGGACGAGTGGTATCAACTTTTTTTAACCAATCGTATGCATCGTAAAAAACAGGACCGTTTCCGCATTCATTTCCTAATGACCAGACAATAATTGACGGATGGTTTTTATCGGTTTCAAACATTCTTTTTATACGATCAAGATGCGCAGGCGCCCATTCCGGCAAATAAGCAGGATGTTTCGTTTTGTCAAACCAGTTTTGCCATTCTGCCCCCATTCCGTGTGTTTCGATATTAGCTTCATCTACTATATAAAAACCGTATTCATCACATAAATCATAAATATGGGGATCATGTGGGTAATGGCTCATTCTAATCGCATTTATATTATGCTCTTTCATTAATTGTAAGTCTTTCAAAGTCGTTTTCTCACTTGGAACATGTCCTAATTCATCATCATGCTCATGAATATTGACTCCTTTTACCATTACAACTTTACCGTTTACGAGTAATCGTGCATCTTTGATTTCTACTTTTCTGAAACCTGTTTTTTTGGAAATAATTTCAAGCACATTACCCTTATTATCAAGTAATGAAATGGTGTAGCGGTATAAATTTGGGGTTTCAGCATTCCATTGTTTTATATTTTCAATGGTTTTGGCAAAGTTGATTTTTTGGTCTTTACTGCTCACTTTTTTGCTTTCAGAAAAAACAGTTTTTCCTTCATTATCAAATAGTTCTACTTTTACAACCGGATTTTTTATTTTATTATTCTCAAAATATTTCAGGTTAATATCAAGATTAAAAATTCCATTTATATATTGATTGTCCAGTTCACTTTTTACAAAATAATCCCAAATTGCAGTTTTTGGCAGTGCCTGTAAATAGACATCACGTTCAATACCGCTTAACCTCCAAAAATCCTGATCTTCTAAATAACTGCCATCATGCCATCTAAATACCTGTACGGCAATCAGGTTATTTCCTTTCTGTAAAAAAGGAGTGACATTAAATTCGGCCGGAGTTTTGGATGCTTTTGTCATCCCGACTTCTTTTCCGTTCAGGAATACTCTTGCATATCCTGAAATCGAACCAAAATGCAATATGATTTCTTTGTCTTTCCAAGAATCAGCAATTGTAAAAGTACGTCTGTAGGTTCCAACAGGATTGTAATTTCCATCTATAAAAGGCGGATTTTTAGGATGCGGATACGTAATATTGGTATAAATAGGAATATCAAACCCTAGTATTTCCCAGTTAGAAGGCACCTGTATATTTTTCCATCCGGAATCGTTCAAATCTACTGCATAAAAATCTATAAGTCTCTGAGACGGATCTTTTACAATATTGAATTTCCAATTGCCATTCAGACTCTGATATAATTCTGATTTTTTAGGATCATTATTTTTTAACTCAGCTTCACTGCCAAATAAAAGAAACGAACTTCTCCCCGCTTCTTTTCCACGATCTGTGATTTGAGGATTTTCCCATTCTTTGTTTTGGGCAAAATTATTTTGCAGGCTTAAAAACAAAGCAAACGCTATTACAATTTTTTTCATTTATAAAATCAGGTTTTAAAATTTATTACTTTCAGATTTTGTTTTAAAGAAGTTCTTTCAGAAACAAAAGCAGGTTCACAAATTTAGATAACAGAAGATAAGGCAAGAGGGGCTTTACAATAAAATAGAAGGGACAAATCAGTAATAACAGCACAATACACTGATAACAAGGTCAAAATTCAATACCTGATACATTCCCCAAATTTTAAAAAGAAGAATCATTTTATACAGAGATGACCAGATCATTGACTAAAAAATAATTTTAAGGATTATTTTAGTTAATCAATTTTACCAATCGAGTTTTATTAATGCTACTGCCTGACGTTCCATTTTTAAAGGTACTTCTGTTTTGGCTGCAGTTACTTTTATTTTCCTGGTGGAAATACATTTAAGTTTTCCGGATTTTTCAAGTACATCGATTTGTTGTTTTGTTGGATTTTGAGGAGATCCCATATTTTTCCAAACTTCATAAGAATTACTGTTGTCTTTGTCAATTAAATAAATACTCAAAGTAACCTTTCTGGCCGGAATATTTTCAATAAAGACATTTACAATTTCTGTTGGCCCGGTTTTGTCAACATCATGATAATTCCACACCATTACTGCTGCAGATTTTAAATCCTTAGAAGCCAGTGCTCCAATATCAGACTGAGAACCTCGTACACTGGATTTTAAAATCTCCTCTATCGCATACATACGATTACTTGTTACGTTTACTCGTTTACCCGACATCATTCCAAACATTCGGAATACATTTAATACCGGTTTATCCACTCCATTGGTTGCAAGATCCCGAAAGCCATAAAACCATGGCTGATTCTCAAATTCAAATGACCAGGACACTGCTCCAAGAAAATTAGCTTTTGTCTGATCTGCCAAAATGTATTTTCGTGCAAAAGATGCCGCTGTATAACTCGAATACATGGTTCCGTTACGGTATGCATTCTCAGGATTGGTAGCCATGCCACAAGCTGCACATCCTTCCGGATCCGACTCCCCGATAATGATCGGAAGTTCTCTTGTTTCCGGATAAGACATTGTGAGTTTAAAACCGGTTTCAATATCATTTAATTGTGGCGCCATATCCATTCGGACTGCCCCGTCTACAAGCTTAGGCCATCCTTTTGCATGAAAAAGAATCGCTTCCATTGGGGCTCCTTTTTTGCCTGTAGCATAATTTACACCGTTAATGCAATGTTTAATAAAATCATTTGTCCACTCCTGAGCACCTTTACCTCTTGTACCCGCAATATTAATACCCCCAATTTTTGCAGTTGGAAGTGCTTTTTTAAGTCCGTCAGCAGCATAATCATACATTTTAAAAAACTCTTCACGAGTGCCTTTCCAGTAATGACCGTTTGGTTCGTTCCAAACTTCCCAATACCAGCTTTCGACTTCTTTTTGTCCATAACGTTCAACAGAATGTTTTACCCACTCATACACAAGATTTCTCCATTTATCATAATCCTTCGGCGGATAAGCCCATCCGGTAATAATATCTGTGTAAGGATCTCCGGGTTTCCAATAATGCCTGTATGGTGTTGGATTTGTTGACAATGCTTCAGGCATAAAACCTATTTGTGCCAAAGGCTTCATGCCTCGTGAAACATAGGTATCAAAAATACTGTCAATAATTTTCCAATTATATATAGGATTTCCTTTGCTGTCTTCTGTATAAGCATTTGTCGAACCCCATTTTAAGGCAGCGACACCATCACCGGTTACTAGAAGACTGTGGGTACGAACATACACTGGAACCGGACTCAAAGCAGCAATTTCGCTCAGAAGTTTTTTACCGTCTTTCATGTAAGTATAATTTGGCTCATCGTATCCAAACCATGCCCATACCGGTTTCATGGGTGCAATTTCTTTAGTAAGGTCTACTTGAATTTTAGCACTTTGTGCGTAGATCGATGGTGCAAAAAAATAGAGCATTGCGGCACTCAGGGAATATTTTAATAATTTTTGCATAGGTTGGTTTTTTATGAGGTTGAATATTTTGAAAATTAGTTTTCTATTTGAATTAATTTAAATTCTAATGCTGCTACTTCATCGTTATCTCTTCTAATTTTATTATTAAATGTTATAATTGTAAATAAAACACTTATAATAAAATTAAGCCAAATAAAAATTACGAGCAAGTTATTGTTGATTTATATGATTGCATTACCTAAAAATGGTCTCTAATTATTTATAGAAAATAATTTAATAAATTAAAAGTTTAAATAAATTATTTTAAAATATTATTTATCAACTTTTTAAATCAAAAATTAACTCAATTTCATAAAACTATATTTACTCTATAATTTCTAAAATATCTTAGGAAACCATGGAATTGTTTAAGAATTTTAACAAAAAATAAAGGTTTTTTATTGACATATTCGTTAACTTCAATAAAAGTAAAATAATGTTTTTCTTCAATTATATATAAAAAATTAAACTATGCGAGTATCTGTTATCCGAAAAAATATAAAATTTACCCCAGATTCTAAAAGAGTTGTTGCACGATATTTTATAAATGGTGATGAACGGACCAAACAAATGGTGATTCGCATAATGACGCTGGATGACAAACAAGTTCTGGAAACTTTAGAACAAACGCTTCGTGAATTTGCAAGACGTCATCGGAATATTTCGGCTATATTTTTAAGGCATTGCGAAAAAATCAGAGAGGTAATTGAAAACATGCAAATCGATTATGATACACTGTCTCTTGATCGAAAAATGCTAATTGGTTCGTATTGCACTATGGAATATGCTATAGAATCTGCAGCTATTTTTAATCCTTCAATTATAGAAGACTTTGATCAAACAGGTCTGGAAGCCGGTGAAAAACGTGTGATTATTTCTTTTCGTGCAACAGGCGAAGGCCATATTTCATCAATTGTATTCAGAAGAGGGATTTTAGACAGGGATAATAACCTCCAAGTGATGAAAATTGGTCACCACATTGATAAGGCCGAAATTATACATAAATCTTTTTTTAATAAAGAGCGATTTTTGTTGAAGTTATCCGAAATGCATACACAGGATAAATACATCACTCAAATTATGCAGGATCTGCCGGATGAATTTGAGTATGCTGTTTTAAAAAACATTGTAAACACTGCCTTAAACGATCCGTCGATTCGTGAAGAAAGAAGAATGGCACTGAACGAAATAATCTGGCTGGCAAAATCATTTTATGACCTCGAATTTAAACATGATTCTGATATAACAGAACGTGTTATATTTCCAATATCTGATTCAGAAAGCCGTGGTATTGAGGACGCCCGTTTCGTTCGATTTACAGACGATGATGGATCCTCTCGTGTGATGGCTACTTATACGGCTTATAATGGACATACTATATTACCTAAACTTATTTCTACCGAAGATTTTTATACATTTAGAGTCATGCCTTTGCATGGTGCAGGTGCTCAAAATAAAAACCTGGCTTTGTTTCCCAGAAAAATAAAAGGTAAATATGCCATGCTTGCCAGAATCGATGGTGTAAATAATTACATCATGTATTCTGACAGAGTTACACAATGGAACACCCCTATTCTACTTCAGGAACCACGATATACCTGGGAGTTTACTCAAATAGGAAATTGTGGATCACCATTATGGACTGAAGAAGGCTGGCTTGTCATTACTCATGGTGTAGGTACAATGAGACGTTATTGCATTGGTGCTTCATTGCTGGATCTTGATGATCCTTCTAAGGAAATAGGAAGACTTACAGAGCCTTTACTTTCGCCATTAGAAGATGAACGAGAAGGATATGTACCTAATGTTGTGTATTCCTGCGGAGCAATCATTCATAACAATAGCCTTATATTGCCTTATGCCGTTTCGGATTATTCTTCTACTTATGCTGTGGTAGATATGGCCGAATTGATAGACGCTTTGAAGAAGAGTAAATAGAAATTTAAAATGATTTTTTATAAAATATAAATCCTGTTTCATTGAAATGGGATTTATATTTTTAAGGTAAGTGCCCAGGGACAATTAAATTACTTATTTTCAATAAGTCTTAAAATAATGGTGTAATGAATTTGATTTTATGCTCTTAAAATTTAAAAAACAAAAATAAGCTAATTTAAGCCTTCTTTTTTGTTTTTATATAATGTTGTGGCATATTTTTTTTAAAACCTCTATAAACACTTCTATTAAAGTCAATTTCAATAATTAAAATTTATTATTTGTTAAAAGATTATAGTAAAAAATAATAATTACAGATTATTACATTTTAGGGTCATTAAAATTTAAAAATCTCCAAAACTAAAAAAATGACTATAGTCTTAAGTTTTTAGAAGATTTTAAAATTATACCTTTTACTTATTCAAAGTTGGAATTTTCTCAATTAAATTTTTCCAATATCGTTTAGGCATATGCTGTACATGAAGTTTCATGTTTTTTCGCGATTCTATATTGACACTGCTGAAATATCGACGCCATAAGTTCTGAAAAAACTCTTCTTTTTCATCACATATTTCGGTTAAATGTTTAGAAGAAAAAGTTTGAGAATTAAACTGCAGCTCTATTACAGAAACATTTTCAAGATCATAATAAATACCGTATTTACGTTTTGTATCATAAATTAGCCAGCGTTGATCTGCATAACGTTTTTTAAAATGATTTTCTATCAGAGGCAGCACATCACAGTCTGGTTCAATGATGGCGTAATACAATTGATCTTTTGTTAATTTGAAACGAACAAATGCTTCCATACGATGCGATTCTTTTCCGGTGAGACGGGCAGCCTTCTTAAGGCTCCATACAGCATTGTTGGTAAAATCATCTTCTACGTTTTTTGCATTAGCCAATACGTGTTTCGTAAATTGAAGCATGGTTTCTTCAATCTGTGGAACTTCGGATAAAAATGCGTTGTACATACTCGCAAGACCTCCTGCCGAAAGACGTTTTTTCAATCCGTCTAAAACACGTTTTGCCTTCGAAATATCTGTTATAACCCAATGAGAATCTGCAAAAAGCAAAGTACCGGAAGTTTCTTTTTTTGCAAAAACTATATCTGAAAATTTATATTCATAAATTTCAAAGACAGCTGTAAGCCAGCCTTCATAAGTCCCATCGTAAATTACTTCAGTCATTTTGTTTAAAATAATGCAAGCTGATTTGAGAAGTCATTTTTATATTTACTTTTTTGAGAATTTAAAATATGATCCTTGATTTGGATGGAGGTTAAATCCCTTTGTATTTGAAATGGTGTCGCAAAGGCGAGAAAATATTTAGCCCGGGAATAAGCAATTCCCATTTTTTGTAAATCATGAGGCATTATTTTTTTAAATTTTCTTGCTGCGACAATTTTCGTAGCACTCAAATATCCAATTCCTGGAATACGCTTTATTAGTTCTAAATCGGCTGTATTAATATCAACGGGGAATTGATTTAGATTGCGTAAAGCCCACCCCAGCTTAGGATCTATATCCAGATCGAGATTTGGCTGATTAAAACCGACTATCTCATTTACATTAAAACCATAATAACGAACCAGCCAATCAGCCTGATATAAACGATTCTCACGTATCATTGGAACCGGTGTGCCAATTACAGGAAGACGATTATCATAACTAATAGGAACATAACCCGAATAATAGACGCGTTTCATATTCATTTGCTGATAAAAATAATCTGCCATACCCAGGATTTCAAGATCGCTTTCCTGTGTTGCTCCTATTACCATTTGTGTGCTTTGTCCTGCAGGAGCAAAAAGTGGTGCTTTATAATTTGATTTTCTTTCTTCTTTGTATCCAATAATCTCGTTTTTAAGATATTTCATTGGATTGATCACATCAACATGATTTTTATCGGGTGCCAGTAATTTAAGACTTTGTTCCGTTGGCATTTCAACATTTACACTTAAACGATCAGCATACAGTCCAGCCTCTTTTAGTAATTCATCACTGGCTCCGGGAATTGCTTTCAAATGTATGTAACCATTAAAATTATATTCCAATCTCAATTTTTTGGCAATTCTTACCAACCGTTCCATCGTATAATCAGCGTTATCAAAAATACCTGAACTCAAAAACAGTCCTTCAATATAATTTCTTCGGTAAAAACCTATGGTAAGATCTACTACTTCTTCTACCGTAAAAGCGGCTCGTTTCACATCATTGCTTTTTCTGCTTACACAATAAGCACAGTCAAAAATACAATGATTGGTAAGCAGGATCTTTAGCAGTGATACACACCGTCCATCTTCAGTAAAAGCATGACAAATTCCGTAACCTTTAGCATTGCCCAGTCCTTTATTTTTATTCTCACGTTTGCTTAGTGCAGACGAACATGAAACATCATACTTGGCCGCATCAGCCAATATGCCTAACTTCTCCATCACTCTCTCATTCACCATTTTGATTCTATTTATTGTTTTTTTTAAACTGAAAATTTAGCACAATCAAAATTAGTTATTTATTATAACAAAACATTTTTATAAGTTGTTCTAAATTGTATCAAAAAAATCTAAACAATAATTAGAGATTTTTCGTTCATTTGAACAAAAAAACTCCAAAATCAGTGACTTTGGAGGCTTTATAATTTAGTTAAAATTGTAATCTAAAAAATTACAATTTAAAAATTTGTTCCATAGGTAACCACTTCTCTCCTTCCTTTGCAGTTGGAGGGGCTTGTTGAAATTTCCACATTAAATTTTCCCATTCCTGAACTTTGGGGTTTTCGTTATCCATCTTTTGTTTGCGCTCGGGACTAAAGGTTTCATCAACTTCCATAATCATAAACAACCTGTTGGAAAGTATATAAATTTCCATATCTAAAATTCCGGAATCTCTAATGCTTTTAGTGATTTCGGGCCAGGTACTACTTTTAGAATGATAGTTTTTATACTCTTCTATTAATTCCGGATTATTAACTAAATCACAGGCATAACATAGTTTTTTTGAAGTCATAATTTTTTAAATTCTTTATTAATTTTTCATTGTACTTAACTTCTCCAAAACTGCTACAAATCCTCCCCTTGGCAGACATTGAATATTCAAAATATCTCCTTTTTTTACTTTTATTACTTCAACACCGAATGATTTATCATCTAAGCCGTCTTTAATAAGTTTTAATTTAAAATTTCCGACATCAAGAAAATCGAAATTTATTTTTAATGTTTGTAATTCGTCTTTACCATTAAGTCCTCCCAAATACCATTGTTTTGCTTTTTTTCGGGCTATAATAATTTTATCCCCCGGAAAACCATCCAAAAGCTTGGTGTTGTCCCAGGTTACAGGAACATTTTTTAGAAATTCTTTGGGCTCTGCAGACAAATTGATATAAGCTTCTGGTCTATCGGCAAAATGTTGAAAACCAGATTCAAAAACTACTGATAATGCCAGTTCGTGTGCATATGATGTAATGTGAGGGTGTTGCGAATTTGAAAAAGTTACCGGTGTATAATCCATCGAGCCAATTACATTTCTGGTAAAAGGAAGTGTTGTATTGTGTACTGCAGCTTTAGAAGTAAGAACGGGTTTGTTATTGTACCATTCGGCACCATAAACTGCTTCGGTAGTCATTAAATTCGGATATGTACGAGCCCAGCCGCGCGGTACTGTTGTGCCATGAAAATTTACCATTAACTTATATTTTGCCGCATCTTTCAAAATAGCAATACAATATTTCATCATATCCTGTTGGTCACCGGCAAAAAAATCAACTTTAATACCATATATTCCAATTTTATTAAGCCAGGCAAATTCTTCAGCTCTTTTTTCAGCTGTTAACAAACGGTCAACAGGAGTTGGTTCAAGCCATGAAGTTCCCGAATTATACCAAATTACAGGTTTGATACCTTTGCTTTTAGCATAATTTGCCGCATCAGTTATATTTCCGCCGTTACTCATTGCATCCCACTCCCAGTCAATAAGAAGATAGGGCCAGTTCATTTCAACAGCCAAATCTGTATATGCTACCACTTTTTGATAATCTTTAGACCCATGATTGTAAGCCCAATAGATCCAGGAAACCGCACCCGGTTTTATCCAGTTCGTTTCTGTTAATGTGTTAGGTTCACTGACATCAGTAATCAAAGTTGATTCTACTATATCTGATAATTGACCAATGATTAATGTATGCCATTGCGAACGCCATGGTAAGTTAGTTTTAACTCCCGTTTGTTTAAAATTATCTCTGGGTGAAGCATAGCTTACTTTGTATTCGTTTGGATTTGTAGCGTTATTTAATTTTGCAGCGCAATTATTCTTTGAAATATTTGCCTCAGAAATTAATACCCAAACAGGATTATTATTTATTTTGAATAAGGCTGGAAATCCCCATTCTTGTTTATCTTTATCGCTCTTACCTGTGTCTGAAAAGGGAAAAAAATCTTCATACGATTCAGTATATGTCTGCAACCAACGATTAGTAGCTGGTGGAAAAACATAAGTGGTGCTTTCGTCTGTAATATTAATTAATGAATCTGTTTTCTCTGTAAATTCATAACGAAATGCTACTCCGTCATTATAAACTCTAAAAGCAATATTTATGGGTTTGTTATTCGAATTTACATATTTGAAAACTTTTTCAGTTCCTAAATTAGCACACAATTTTCGTTTACCGGAAATCATTTCATATTTTTGGTTAATCTCTTGCATTTTTGATTCACCCACAAATTTCAGGTTATTAGTAAACTGCTGATCCTCTCTGTAGATACCCATTGGTGAATTTGGCATTACTTCAATATATTCCAATTTGTTTTTATACAAAATTTTGAAGTATACTTGTCCATACGGCTTTTCATTAAATTCTTTTTGAGAGACAATAACCTTAATTTTTTTATTTGGGGATACAATTTCCTGAGCATTTATTGTAAACAAAGTCGAAATAAGGAGACAGAATATTAAATACATGTATTTCATTGATCTTACTTTGATGTTTTTATTTTTTTTCGAATAACAATACTATTTCCATTGTATTTTACCGAAACATTTGTTTTTACGTTTTCTATACCAATACCGTTTGATTCATCAACCCAAAGAATATTAAAAACCCTCTTTTCAATTAATCCTTTAAAAATTCCACCTTTTCGTTTTCCAATGGTCAGCGTTTGTTTTTGTTCTTTCCATTCAAAAAGTATCGTCGAAAAAGCTCCTTTCTCATAGTTGTAATTTACTCCTTCATCTTCATAAAGTTCAAACTTGCCATCAGCTCCTGTGTACACTCTAATTTGTAATGTATCGGCTTTTTTTTCATTTGTATACTGCATTTTTTCTCCCATTGGAATTACAGAACCCGATTTTACATATAAGGGAATGGTCGAGAGAGATGCAGCTGTTTGTACTGTCTGTCCGCCTTTATAGTGTTTTCCTGTCCAAAAATTAAACCATCCTGATTGGTTTTCCGGCAAGTAAACATCCCAGTTCTCCACACCTTCTGAAACAACAGGGGCAACAAGAAAAGCTGAACCAAACATATACTGGTAATTTTGCTGAAGTGCTTTTGTATCATTTGCAAAATCCATTATCAACGGACGCATCAAGGTTCCGTTTTTAAAAGTGATGTCAGCTGCCTGCGAATAAATATAGGGCATTAGGTGATAACGAAGGTTTAAGTATTTTAAAGATTCAGCTTCTACTTTCTCACCATATCGCCAGAATTCAGTATTCGTTTCATATCCGTGGACTCTTTGTAATGGACAGAATGTAGCAAACTGAAACCATCTTAAAAAGCGTTCGTGAAATTTAGTATCTGTGTATTGGCTTTTACCGGGACGGAAGAATCCTCCTGAATCGAAAGTCCACCAGGGCAATCCTGTTATCGAATAATTTAATCCGGCTGTTAGTTGTCTGCGCAGGGTTTCCCAGTCGTTACCTATGTCTCCGGTCCAAACGGCTGATGCATAACGCTGTTGTCCGGAAAACCCGCTTCTTGTAAGAATAAAAACTCTTTTGTCCGGAGCATCTTTTCGTAAACCTTCATATACTGTTTTTGTTACGTACATCGGATACACATTTCGCATCTGCTCTCCGGGTGTTGTTCCGTTATTTATTTTTCTATTTACCAAATCATCATTTTCCGGTTCAGTAGCATCCTGCCACCAGGCATCAATTTCATATGGTTTTAAAAGCTTTTCACTAAAACTCTTCCAATAATAATTTGCTGCATCGGGATTAAAGAAATCGACCCATTGGGTATTTGGGATATAATAATTTTTCTTGTCAAATTCTTGACCAAGTACACTTTCTTTATCAATTTTGGACCAAACAGAAAGCATCAGCCTCATATTCATTTGATGCAGTTCTTTTACCATTGCAGAAGGATCGGGATACATTTGTTCATCAAATTTCATCGAATTCCATCCGTATTTTCCCCAATATTGCCAATCCTGAACAATTAAATCCATTGGTATTTTTTTCTCTCTGAATACTCTGGCATTTTCAAGCAAATCATCCTGAGTGGTAAAACGTTCACGACAATGAATATAACCTAAAGACCATATGGGCATAAGCGGGGCCTGTCCTGTCAGGTTACGATAGCTGGAAATAACTTCATCTGAATTTCCTGCAAAAACAACATAATCCAGCTTATCAGCGACAGGAGATCTAAAAACGGTTTCATTAACAACTTTGCGATAATGCACTACAGGAAGATCATTTTTTTCTGCTGTAACTACAATATGGTGTTTACCTGCCATTAGTTTAACCAATATACTGGTTGTGGGAGGCAGCCAATGGTTTTTAAAATTAATAACTTCTTTACCATCAATAGATAACTGCCATTTTCTGGCCATTTTTTGCCCTACATCTAATAGAATCGCATATTCAGCATTTTCTTTAACCTCAAAATTTCCGGTAAAGACCCCGTCCTGGCGAGTTTCTTTTTGATTTCCACTAGTAGTGGTAACATCAACTGTGATGGCTTCTCCACTTGTACCTGAAGGCTTTAAATTCACAATACTATCGGCAGGATTAAAATCAGTAAGTCCGTAATTATGCCATAGCAAACCATAGCCTTTGTTAGACATAATAAATGGTATGGCAATTTGTGTATTTACCTGAGTTAACCTTCTGGGCAATCCCTTAATATCCAAATGTCCGTCCTGAAACTGACCTGTACCAAAGATATATTCGTCAGGTAAAGTACTAAACCTTTGCTCAGCAATATGGCATGCTTCTCCTTGTACTAAACCTGGTTTAAGAATACGTCCGCCTGATTTTTCGTTAAGAAAAACTTTTCCTTCATAATTGCGATAAGACAATGCACCACTCTTTTTATCTACTACAACGGTCATTTTTGATGTAGCAATTTCAATTAATGTGCCGGACTCCGAAATCTTAAAATCTGGCATCTTAACTTTTGAAGTAAAAACTAATTCAGGAATTTGACTTTTCATTTCCAGTCCATACTGAACTCTGATGGCATTTTCGGTTAAAGGACTTAAATGTAATTCTCCTTTATCGAGAGTTATAACTACTTTATCAGTATGTTTTTTATAACTCTTAACCACTTGTCCAATACCAAATACAGGAATAAGCAAGACAAATAAAATTGTTATTTGCTTCATTGTTTCAATTTATTTTTATAAGAATTCTAAAGTGCCGAGATATTTTTTTAATTTATGAAGTCAATATTATCATCATTTTCGCAGGCAGTTTTTTAGATCTAAATTATTTCTAAAGGATTTGCATAAGAAGCTTCCGGTTTCTTACTTGGAAAGTATACTTCAAGACCTTGCTCAGATTGTTTAAACTTTAGTTTTTCTCCTGTACTTACTAATTTTATCTGTCTTATTTTTTCTGTATGATACGGATTTGATGTCCCTAAATTTTTGATAACAGCAGTACCGTTTTCTGGCCAGGCCATTACCGTAGCATACAGTTTTTTGTCTTTTTGAGCAAAACGAATGTCTTCTGCTGTATAAGGTTTACCTTTTCCCTCGTTGAAACCCTGTGCAGTTAAGGCTCCCGCACTTGCCTGCTGAGGGCCTTCGCCAAAAATCTTCCATGGACGGGTACCATAGATACTTTTGCTGTTTAATTTCATCCAGACACCAATTTCCTTCACGATGGTACGTTCTAACTCGTCAATACTTCCATCACCACGTACCGGAATATTAAGCATTAAGTTTCCGTTTTTACTCACTACATCTATTAAAGTATGAATAACTGTTTTTGCCGATTTGTAACGCTTATCATTATAAACGTTTCGGTCATAATGCCAGTTACCAATGCAGGTATCTGTTTGCCAGGGCAAAGGTTCGATATTGTTACTTTGTCCTTTTTCGATATCCCAAACCATGGTTTTGCGCTGTTGTTCAGTTAAAATTTTACCTGTAATTACTGCCTGAACGGTTTTATTTTTCTGAAGACTTTTATTGTACATATGTGCCGCTATACGTAAACCGGCATCACTAACAGGCCACAACGGAAATGCCGTATCGTCAAAATAAATCATATCAGGATTGTATTTTTCGATCAAATCGATCGTTCTGTCATGAAATTTTTCAGAATAGGCTGATGATGGTACTGAAGCCCCGTCACCCCAGTTCCACTGACTGTGTATGGATGAATTATCTGAAGGTGTTCCGCTTAATGGATGATTTTGTGCATATAAATCCTGAGGATCCAATCCTTCCCACCAGGTTCCTGCTCCGTCAGCCTTAGTCAAATTACCATCGTAAGGCACTCCTGCCAAAGGCCCATTTTTATCAGCACCTTTAGAAGTATCAAACCAATTCCATGCATGAGCTGCGTGTACACTTGCTGCAAAAGGCAGACCAGCTTTACGGGCTGCTTTTTCCCATCCTCCAATAATATCTTTTTTAGGCCCTAGTTTGGTCGAATTCCATTCTGGCTGGTATTTACTATCGTACAGATCCAGGTTATCATGATGATTTGCCATTGCCATAAAATATTTGGCTCCTGCATCTTTATATAAATTCACCAATTCCTCCGGGTTCCAGTTGTCAGCTTTCCAGACATTGATTACATCTTTAAAACCAAATTTTGAGGGATGTCCGTATTTCTCCACATGAATTTTATATTGTCGTGAGCCTTCCTCATACATTCCTCTTCCGTACCAATCACCCGCTTCAGGTTCGCATTGCGGCCCCCAATGTGCCCACATTCCAAATTTGGCATCACGAAACCAGTCCGGAACCACATATTTAGCAAGAGAATCCCAATTAGGTTCAAAGGGTCCATTGGATACCGAAGAACTAAATACATTTTTCTGAGCTAATAAGGGTGACAGATATAAGCCTACTAATCCTGAAGCTGCTAATTTTAAAGCATTACGTCTATTCATATTTTTTATATATTTCCGATTATATTTATTTACTTTGCTATATTGTTTTAAATATTCATAAAACAATATATAATTAAGTATTCTATAAATTTATCTGTTATTATTTTTGGTATTATTTTTTTATTCTTAAAATTCAGGATAAATAAAAACAAATATAACCGAAGAGGAGTAAACGTTTTTTATTCAAAAACGATTTTTTATTATTCAAAAACGTCTTTTTACTACTTATTATGTCTAAAAGTATTTTCAAATATTCGTTCTCCTTATTACATGTAGATTATGTTAAACTGAATCATCACTGGAATTATGATAATGTTATTAGTCCTTATTACAGACTTTACTATATTGATGATGGAATTGGATTTATTTCAGACAGTACTCAGCGTCTGACTTTAGAGCCTGGTAATTTATATCTTATACCAAGTTTTAGCATTTGTAACCTAAATTGTGATGCTTATCTGAGTCAGTATTTTATTCAATTTTTTGAAGAATCTCCTGATGGAATATCATTGTTTAACAATAATAGAAGCGTAATGAAATTGCCTGCCAGTGAAATTGATATTTTACTGATTAAAAGATTACTTAAAACTAATCCGGGAAGAGGAATTAACCGGTCAGATAATCCGAAGGTTTATGAGAAAGAAGCTTACTACAAGGAATATCAGTCACTTAATAATAAAATGAAAACGCACCATCAATTTGAAAACCAGGGTATTCTTCTCCAATTGGTTTCCAGATTTTTGAGTTCAAAAGATTTCAAAATAAACAATTCACAATTAGTACCTTCCAAAATTCTGGATACAATGAGTTATGTACAGCTTCATATAAGTGAAAATCTTACCGTCGCAGCATTAGCAAAAAGAATAAATCAAAATCAGGATTATTTTTCAAAACAATTTTTAATTCATACAGGCCAAAGACCGTTAAATTATATTCATGAAAAGAAGATAGAAAGAGCCCAATACCTCATTACAACTACAAATAATACATTTTTAGAAATCGCTATGGACACAGGTTTTTCTAATTTACCTCATTTTTCAAAAATATTCAAACAAATTTTAGGCCTGACACCAGGTGAGTACCGCAATCAAAATACCGATTTAAAATGAGTTTTGTTTTCAATTACGAAATGATTACAAAAGAGTATCCAAAGGATCACACGGGAAATAAACTTTTACCTCAGTCCCATTTCCTGGTTTACCTGTAGCATGAATTGTACCTCCAACGGTTTGCATAATTTTTTTACATAATGCAAGGCCAACACCTGAGCCTTTATATTCTTCCTGATTGTGCAATCTTCCAAAAACTTTAAAAATAGTTTCTGCATACTTTTGCTCAAAGCCAATTCCGTTATCCGAAAAACAAATCCAATGACAGTAAATCTTATTAGAATGGCGTACTAATTCAGGTTCCTGAGAGGCTGTTATTTTAATATGAGCAGTTCTTTCAGAAGACGCAAACTTCAAAGAATTTTGGATAATATTAGAAAATAATTGCTGTATTAAAAAGTATATCGCATGAACTTCCGGCAGATTCTCATATTCGATTACTGCATTGTTTTCAGAAATGGTTTCTTCCATTTCAACCAGTGTCATCTTTAGAATATTATTTAAATCGATTTTTTCTAAATTCTCCCTTGTATATTTTATTCGTGAAAACTTAAGAATGTCATCAAGCAAAATTCTCATTCTGCCTGCAGATTTAGATACTTTCTGTAAAGATGTAAAAATAGATTCACTTTGGTTAATATTCGGTTCAGACAGCATTTTGGAAGTAAATAACTGAATTTTACGCAAGGGCTCCTGAAGATCGTGAGTACTAATCCAGTTAAGGTTTTCAAGTTCTGAATTAGTTTCTTTTAATATTTCGCTAAGGTTTCGATACTTTTCTTCTTCTTCACTCAACGAAATCATCATAAGCTGGTTGTGCAGCGTATTCGCATATTGTACTGCTCCGTTTACTTCATATTGTTTCCAGGGAGTACTCTGGTTTTTTATGATCTGTTTCCAGATTTCAAAAGAATTCCTCGGATGAAGACCAGTGCTGTCTTTGATAATGGCTTTTTCAGGGTCTCCACCCCAGTTGATTTCGGATATTGTTTCAGGTCTATACCAGATTATGTAATCAGAGTTTCCAACGGAATGATAAATAATTCCGGCAAAACTGGAATATTTACCTATATCATCATAATGATCAATTAATTTATTAGTGACAAACAGTTTGTCAGAGGTTTTATTTTTAATTTTAGCTATTAAATTTTCAATTTGTTCTTCGGCAGGAACCAGACCGTTTTTGTATATTTTACCTTTGCTAATAATCGATACACCGGCTGCATTACAAATATTTAATAACTCAGGCGCCTCTACTATAGTTTGAACTGATTCCTGCAAAAGAGGAAACTGCATCCCTGATAATTGTTCCAGAGCTAAAGCTGTTTGTTGGGCGTTTACATTTTCATCATTTGACTGGCGTATATCAATCTGTGAAGTAATAAATTGCCCCTGAAGCTTAGCAGCCAGTCTGATTTCAGGAGAAATATTTTTACTTGAATAATGATGGCATGCGATTAACCCCCATAATCTGTCATTATGGATAAGCGAAATGGTAAGCGTCGCGCCGACACCAATATTTTGCAAATATTCAACATGAATTGGAGATGTACTTCTTAATATCGAAAGACTTAAATCCAGATTTTTACCTTCTTTATCATCAACTGTAAAAATCGGAACTGGTACATAATCAACATCAACAATAAGTCTTAGCTGATTTTTTATATACAATTCCCTTGCCTGAGCCGGGATATCAGTGTGTGGGTAATGCAGTCCTAAAAATGGTTCTAAATCTTCTCTGCAGTTTTCAGCATAAACTTCACCATTATACTGTTCATCAAAGCGATAAATCATTACACGGTCATACCCTGTTATTTTGCGTGTTCCTTCAGCAACAAGGGCACACAAATCTTTGAGTGAAGTAGTATCATTCATCTGGGTTACAAACTGAATGGTCTGTGTGTAGACATCGGCCAGCTTTTCTTTACCTGCAAATTGGAATTCGGCTTCTAAAACATAAATATCAAAACTTTTGTGTATGCTGATTTGAAAAAATTTTCCAAGTAAATCAATTTCAAGGGGAAAAACATCCTTATTTTTGTCATTATTGATATATTCAAAAATTTGCTTTTCTGCTTTTGTTCCAAAAATATCACTAATTTTTTTTCCAAGTGCTTCCGTATGTGTAACACTAACATACCAGGAAATATTTGCGGTACAAAAATCTATTTTCCCTTCGGAAGTTAAACCAATCAGAAAACCATGTGGCTGGATTTTACCCGGTATATGAATAGGTTCATGTTCGCAGTTCGTTAATGTAACAAGATCACGATTAACAATGTCTTTAATTTTCATTATTTTTCTGTACTCCTAAAATGATTGTAAATACTATCAAAAGCATAGGTTGCTCCTTCTATGATTGCATTTCCACAATTATGATTCTCTTCATATTCTGACAAATAGCCGAGGAAGTTTTTCCAAAAATTACTTGTTGTATCTCCATAACCCTGAAAATAGACAGTTCCCTGACCATTGTCAAGACCCGGAATTTTTGAAATATTTTTTAATATAAATCTTCCGCCCAGACTAGAACCCTCTATAACATATAAAATTCCAAGAGCAAAAGGTATCGTGATTTCCTGAGTATCAAAAACAGAATTTGAATCCCTTTTATTAAATTTTAGAAAGTTTAAATCATCCTCGATAAGATGACTTTTTTTTCTTTCATGTAAATCAGTTATAATCTCTGATAATAATGGAAAGATAACATTTTCAGTGTTTTTATGTACATCATACATCAGACTCAGATAATGAATGTAATCTGATATTTTCATGTGAGGAGACAAGATCGAGGCTGATATTGGCAGGCTTTCTAATTTTCTGTGGGAATCTGAAGTTTTATTTTTTAAATCACTAAGAAAGGCTGAAGGTACTAAAGAAGTCAAATTTCCACTCATTAATTAACAGTATTATTTTATTTGGAGAGTTAAATTATTACTTCTCCTGACAAATGTAAAAAAAATGTTTTACTTCCGACAGAATAGAACGTTTGTAAACACTTCAAATTATGTTAATTAACAATACTCTTTAGCAAGCAATTTTGTTTAACTCATAAACTACTTTGTTAGACAAAAATAGTAACAATTTAATCAAAAAAAAATCTTAATTTATATTTTAATAATGCTATAATAATTTTGATGTTTAAGAATCGTTTAAGTATTTTTAGTAAAATTTAAACTTTTTAAGTGTAATAATTATGAAACACTTTACTTACTTAATATAACAAAATTGAATTTTTAAAGATTAGCTTCGTATAAAATTAACATATCGTCATGTATTCAAACATCAGAATCTTAAAGGATATAATTGATAATACACCTTTGCCTATAGCGGTTTATACAGGTAGCAAATTAAAAATTGAATTAGCTAATACCGCTATGATAAAAACATGGGGTAAGGGTGATAATGTAATAGGAAACCATTATCTCGACGTTCTTCCTGAGATCAAAAAAGAAGATTTCTTTGATCAGGCAACTACTGTACTTTCTACCGGAATTGCCTTTCATGGTGAAAACAAAAAAGTAGATTTGCTCATTAACGGTACTATGCGATCCCATTATTTCAATTACAGCTTCATCCCATTGTTTGATACGGATGGAAAAGTGTATGGTGTGATGAATACCGGTGTTGATGTTACTGATTTATACCTTGCCAAACAACAAATCCAAAGTATCGAAGAAAGACTGCGAATTGCCGTTGAATCATCCGGAATAGGAACTTATGAGATTGATTTACTAACTAAGGAGATTAAAACATGTGATAATTTCAATACTATCATGTGCAGCGAAAACACACCCAACATAGATGAATTACTATCAAAACTTCATCCGGATGATTTGTTTGCCCGTGAAAAAGCGATTAAAGAATCCAAGAATACAGGTTTAATAATGTATGAAACCCGAATAATAAATGAAACTTGCTCAAAATGGATTAAGGTTAGCGGAAAAATAATTTGCGATGAAAATGATTTGCCAATAAAGATTATAGGAAGTATCCTTGATATTCATGAACATAAACAGTTTCAGGAAGAATTAAAGAAACAGGTTGAACAAAACACTGTAGAATTACGTCGGTCTAATGATGATTTACTTCACTTTGCTAACGTGGTAAGCCATGATCTCAGAGAGCCTGTGCGCAAAATTAAGATTTTTAATGGGCTGATTAAAAATGACAAAGGAGCAAATTTTAGTGAAAGTATTATTAAATATCAAAACAAAATAGATCAGTCTGCAGAGAGAATGCAAAATATAATTGAAGGGATTCTCACCTATTCAACTATGGATAAAAACAAGCAGCCGTTTGAAAAGATCTACCTTAATGAGGTTATAGAAAACATAAAAACAGATCTGGAACTGATTATAAATGAAAAAGACGCTATCTTAATCATTGGTGAATTACCTGTAATAGAAGGAGCACCAATCTTAATCAATCAGCTTTTTTACAATCTTATCCACAATGCATTAAAATTCTCAAAATCAGAAGAGCCCCCTAAAATAATAATATCAGGAGAGGTAATAAATATTGATGAAACTGACTCAGTTCAAATTAGCATAAAAGACAACGGAATAGGGCTTGACACGGCTTACGCTGAGAAAATATTTAATGCTTTTGAAAGACTGCACTCTAAGGATCAGTACGAAGGAAACGGTCTTGGATTGTCCCTTTGCAGAAAAATAGTTAAAAGACACCATGGCACAATTACAGCCACAGGTGAAATAAATAATGGAAGCGAGTTTACCGTAACTCTACCCCTGAGACAAAAAAAAGATATTATGCAAAATACAGAGATTTAACTGATTTAAAACCAGATAAATCTCTGTATTTTAATCTTACATAATCATTTACTTAATTTTAAACTTCAAAACAATAACCGAATAAGATGGCAGGTTTATTTCTGCTTTTTCTCCTTTCAAGTTATACACATTTTCTTTCGGGCTTATTTTTTTAGGTTCGGCAAAAGTATTTTCATCTTGTAAATTTGGACTTGTAAGCGTAATTACTGATCCTTTTGCTGCTAATTTGCTTCCTTTTAAATCAATTGTAATATCTTGTGATTTTACCGCTGTATTAACCAGTTTTATAATGATTTCTTTAGTATTTATATCTTTCACGGCAGATACATAAAGATCATTTTGTCCGGTTAACGGTTTTCCTTCTTTGGTAATGTTTAATAAATCAGTTCCTTTATTGGTTGAAAATAATTTTTGAACATAATAATTAGCCGAACCATAAGCTTCCAGATTATTGAACCAAATCATGTCCGGTGTCCACTGCCATGCATCTTCATGAGCCATTAACGGAGCATACGAAGTCATATTGACAACTTCTGCATTTCTTTCTAATCCGGTCATGAAAGCTGCTTCAGAAAAAGCACATTCCCAATTGTTTCTGTTATTTGGATTTGCTCCCGAAACACTTTGCGCAGCATATTCACCGGCAAATATTTTTGGTCCTTTTCTGTCGTAATTATCATAACGGGAAGCATTTTCCCTAAACCATTGTGGACTTTTGTAATAATGTTCGTCTATCAATTCTGCGTTCAGTTTTTTAAGTTCTGCCATTGCAAAGTCAAAATGCTCACCATCAGGCGAAGGGCCGCTTCCTGAAACGATAATAATGTTTGGATATTTGGTTTTTATTGCTTTTTCAAAAACTTTATATCTTTCAATATAATCCGGTCCCCATTGTTCGTTTCCAACACCAATGTATTTTAGGTTAAACGGTTTTGGGTGTCCCATATCAGAGCGTAATTTTCCCCAAGGGGTATCTTCTGCCCCATTGGCAAACTGAATTAAATCCAAAGCGTCCTGAATGTAAGGATCTAATTCTTCTATTGGAGCCAATTCACCTGTGTTGTACTGACAAGCCATTCCACAGCTTAAAATAGGTAATGGTGTTGCACCAATATCTTCTGAAAGCTGAAAATATTCATAAAATCCTAATCCAAAACTTTGAAAATAATCCGGAGTCTGTTTATGGTTGAATTCTACATTCCAGCGGTTCATCATCGTTCTTCTATTCTCAATATCGCCCACCGATTTTTTCCACTGATAGCGATCTGCCAAAGTTCTTCCTTCTACAATACAGCCGCCCGGAAAACGCAAAAATCCTGGTTTCATATCATACAAAAGCTGTACAAGATCTTTTCTTAAACCATTTTTTCGGCTTTTCCAGGTATCTTCCGGAAACAATGAAATCATATCCAGATCAATCGTTCCTGTTCCTTCAAATGTTATTTTTAATTTGGCTTTAGCTTCAGTCTGAGTAGCTGTAAATTGTGTTGAATAACTTTTCCATTCATTTGAAACAGGAACAATACTCGTTTCACCAATTACCTTTTTATCCTTATCAATAAGCTGAATAATTATTTTTTTGATAGCACCGTTATGATTGGCCGCCTTTAAAGAAAGATTGTATTTTGCATCTTTTTTTACACCCATTCCTCTAAAACCTTCATTTATGATAGCATATCCTTTGTCATCATTTATAAGAACACGGCAGAAATTTGGATTGGTTTCGTTTTCTGCTACCTTTATAGGAGTTGCAACACCCGAATTCATATTCAAAGATGACCTTTTTGTATTAGGCTGCTCCCATCCCATCAAAGGTTTTTCAAATTCAAAAGATCGGTTTTTAATCATTTCGGCATACAAACCGCCGTCTGCAGCGAAATTGATATCTTCAAAAAACAAACCAAACATGGTGGGCTGAATCTTCGTAATGGTTTCAGTGACGTCAACTTCTAAATTTGTTTTTTGTGCATTTCCATAAAAGCTGGTGAATAATAAACCACCAATGATGATTTTTGAAAGTATGTTGTTCTTCATTTTGTGTAATGGTTGATAATTTAGTTTTGCTAATTTATTTAAAGTTTTAGAATATTTTAGGCTTAACCAGTTTTAATAAAACAAATATTCAAATTTGAATGACAAACTAAGCGTGAAAAAACTTATGCAATTTTACTAATCCAACTATTCGAACATTTGCATTTTTAATCTGTCGCGTACACATTATTTTTTCACAGCCTCATATTTCTCCGGAAAAGCCGCTTCTCCATCTAAATTATTCACTTTCAAAATAGCTACATTTTTGCTTTCAACAGCATATTTAAAATAATCCGGTTTGTTTTTACCCCAGGTTACTGAACAATTCTGAACTTTTATACTTTCTGCTGTATCAAAATAAAATCCTGATGTACTCCCTTTTACAAAACCATCCAATTTTGATGGGCGACGATCATAAACTCCTCCCGGAAAATTAGATGTTTTATCAATAGAAACATTCACATCTTCAAAAACGATATTTTTTATTTTGTCTTTAGTTTCACCGCTAACATAAACTCCGTTCTCTCCAAAACACTGGATATTGGTAAAATAAATATTACTGATTGCTCCCACTTTTCCTTCGGTTGCACCTTTTGGAAAACGCCAGTTGGCATCTTTGTGGTTTCCGCTTGCACGACTGTAAGCTGTTACATAAATAGGTTCTGCTTTGCCCCACCAGGTATCAGTCGTTAGCTGACCTTCGATAATCATATTCGAAAAAATAACGTCGCTCACAGTTCCTTCATCACGATTTTGAATTCCTACGCCACGATTACTTTTTTTAATGATGCAATTATTGAAAACTACCTGTCTGATGGCATCCATATTTTCTGAACCAATCTTAATAGCACAACTACTGCTGGTCATTGTGCAATTGGTAACCGTTATGTTTTCACAGGCACCAAATTCTTCAAATTCTCTTCTGTTTTTTAAGCAAATACAATCATCGCCGCTTTCGATATAACAATCACTGATGCGGACATTTTTTGAATGATCCAGATCAATTCCGTCACTATTACGAACTTTTAAGCTGTTTAGTAATGTGATACCGCTAATGACTACGTCGTTACAGCCCACGAGATGAATGGTCCAATAAGCTGAATTTCCAATATGAACGTCTTTTATTCTTATATTTTTTCCTCCTATAATTGTGAATACATGAGGACGCGGGTCTAAAATATTGAAAGGTTTCAAAATGTAGGCATCTTCCTCTTCGGCTCCCATAAATGAGATTCCGTTTCCATCAATTTTACCGCTTCCGCTAATGCTAAAGTTCTCTACGTTCTTTCCGCCAATCCAGATTGTACCTTCGCCTTTGTTTTCACGAAAAGCACTTTCAGTATATAATTTTTCATCAGGACTTGCCAAAATTTTTGCTCCTCCTTCAATATGCAGATCTACATTTGATTTTACATTAAAAGGTCCTGCCAAAAATGTAAACGGAGCCGGAATCAATACCTGCCCGCCTGTTTTACTGCAGGCATCAATGGCTTTCTGAATTGCAGCTGCATCATTAGTTTTCCCATCCCCTTTTGCTCCAAATTTTTTGATATCATATACCTTTTGCGCTTCAGCAGTCAGTGAAATACAAAAAATGAGCATTGCAGTTATAGCTTTTTTTATCATTTGCTTTTTATTTTATTAAAACTTCAAATCATATTACTTAAAAATATGAAAATCAGATTTATAATTATTTTATATAAACTTTAATCAGTTTTTATATTACCAGAAAACGGTATATAATGCGACTAATACTCCACTAATAATAAAGGAGCCAATAATGAATTCTGATGAAACTTTGAACATTGATTTATCTACTTCAATTTTATGAGCCTCAAGCTGGTTTTCAGATTGAGGGTTTAAAAGACTGATAGCAACCATTAAAAAGACTATTATAAAAAAAGAGATTGTCATTCGGTCTAAAAATGGATAATCAGGAAAAGCACCGTTTGTCCACATTGGAAGGAATTTTAATACTGCGGCAATTGGAACTGTAAGCAATGCACCTGCAAGTCCTGCTGTAGGCGTTGTTTTTTTCCAAAACATTCCTAATAAAAAGATAGCTAAAACTCCCGGAGAAAAGAAACCAACATATTCTTGTATAAACTGATATGCCTGATCTAACGATTTTAAGGCCGGAGCAACAAGAGCTGCAATAAACATAGCCACTACAACACACCATCTTCCGGTAAGTACCAGTTTTCTTTCTGTAGCATTTCTATTAAAATATTTTTTATAAATGTCTAAAGAAAAAATCGTTGAAATACTATTTGCTTTACCTGCTAATGAAGCTACAATTGCTGCTGTTAAGGCTGCAAGAGCTACTCCTTTTAAACCTGCCGGTAATAGATTCATCAATGTTGGGTAAGCGTGATCCGGTTTTAAAACACCTGCAGCATCAACCATTTCTTGTTGAAACATTCCGTTTTGATGCATTACATACATGGCTATACCTGGTAAAACCGCAATAATTGGAACTAATAGTTTTAAGAAAGCAGCAAATAAAATTCCTTTTCGTGCAGTTTTTAAATCGGCTCCCAAAGCTCTCTGAACAATGTATTGGTTACAGCCCCAATATGCCAGATTATTGATAAGCATTCCTCCTACCAATACTGAAATTCCCGGTAATTCAGCATAATGCGGATTTGATTTTTCTAATATCATATGCAAATGGCCCGGTGCTTCATCAGCTATAACAGAAAGTCCTTTTAAAATGTCTTTTCCAAAACCAAACTGTTCTGATAATAATGTTAAAGATAAATAAGTGGTAACCAAACCTCCCAAAATCAGCACTATGACCTGAAACATATCAGTATAGCCAATTACTTTCATTCCGCCTAAAGTTACGATCACCGAGAATAAACTCAATCCGATCACGCAAAATTGAAAGCTGATGGGAGCGATTGAGGAAATAGCCAAAGCACCTAAGTAAATAATTGAAGTCAGATTTACAAAAACGTAGATCAGCAACCATATGATAGCCATTATGGTACTTACGGTTCCGTTGTATCTTTTTGCCAAAAACTGTGGCATGGTAAATATTTTATTTTTAAGATAAACGGGTAAAATAAACATGGCCACTACAATAAGTGTTGCAGCCGACATCCATTCGTAAGAAGCAATCGCCAGTCCGATGGCAAAACCGGAACCACTCATTCCTATAAAATGTTCTGCCGAAATATTTGAAGCAATTAAGGATGCTCCAATCGCCCACCATGTAAGTGAGCCTTCAGCCAGAAAATAATCATTTGAACTGGTTGTTGCATTTTTCTTACTTCGGTAAATGTACATCCCATAGGAGGCGACAATCACAAAATAAATAAGAAAAACAATGTAATCTGCACTTTGTAAAGTATTCATAATGAAGTTTGTTTTTGGTTGATAGTTGTTAGTTGGTGGTTGTTAGTTATTAGTAGTATAAACTTGGTTTAAATTTTTAAAAACCATTTTTTCTTATATAAAAAGTAAAGCAAAAGGAGCTGTACAAACGTTACCGATATGGTTATAAATACAGGTTGCCAAATAATTGGTGCGAATTTGATAAGTCCTCCAAATACAAAATCTGCAGTATGTTTAAAATTTACCAGACCTTCGGCTGCCATGTAAATCAAAATCGAATTTGAGCCAATCAATAATAAAGGAAATGCCCATTTATGAAAGCCTAGTACATCGATAATCACGTAAAAAAAAGTAAAAAACAGAATACTGAATCCGCCAACAAAACAAACAAAAGAACTGGTCCATAAATGTTTGTTGATTGGAAAATCATAATTCCAAAGAAGTCCCAGGCCTATTAAAACAATAGCCGCAACGACTAGTATCCCTATTGTTTTATTTACTGAAATAATGTTTGCTTGTGTCTTTAAAAAAGTCCCCAGAAACATTCCTAGCAAAGCTGTGGAAACGGCTGGTATGGTTGAAAATATGCCTTCCGGATCATATACTGTGCTGTGCAGTCTTCCCGGAAGAAAAAGACGGTCAATGTATCCTTCCAGTGACCCTTCTGCAGTTAAATCACCTGCTCCAAATCCGGGAACAGGTATTAGTTTCATGGCTAAATAATAACCAATTAAAATTCCTGCAAACCAGATGAGTTGCTTTTTTAAATCAAAATTCAAATAAATCAGTCCGGCAAAAAACCAGGCAATCCCAATACGGCCTAATACGCTTGCAAAGCGGGTTTGGTCATACCCGTCAAAACGCAATAATCCGTTGACTACGAATCCAAGAAATACCAGAATGCAAGTCCTTTTTAACATGGACCAGTATATTTTTTTCTTTTCATTTGACGGAAGTTCACTTGGTGCGATTACTCCTGCCTGTTTTATTTTTTTATCGAAAGAATACGGCATCGAAACCCCGGCAACGAATAAAAATACAGGAAAGATCATATCATAAAACGTAATGCCATCCCAGTCTGTATGATGTAATTGTGAAGACATCCAGACAAAAATTGGGATTGGTGCCGCTTTGGCCAGAGCGTGAATGATATGTTCACCGCTCATAATCCAAAACATAACAAATCCCCTTAGAACGTCTAAAGAAACTAATCTGTCATTTGTAATAATTTTGCTCATAGGGGATATATTTTAAAGCATATTTTACCTGTTGATTCCTCCACAGAGTATCAACTTACTGTTTTGTTTTATTCGTATTTATTGATTTACAACGCTATTTTCCAAAATTTTGGCAGTCACTATTTTTGATGATTTGAAATTTTACAACCGTCACGTTCAACAGAATGAACGTGATCGGGTGTAAAAACTGAAATATTTAAAAATTGAATTGGGGGCAGATTTTGGTAACCTTTTTAATTCTGATTTTATTCTATTGGCTTTATAACAAATCCGTAACTATATTCATTTTGTGTAAGCTGATATTGTTGATGCGGCGGTAATCCCCAGCTGTTGTCTCCTCCTAATCCTCGTTGGGTTAAGTCAACGCAAACTACCACTTCATTTTTTGGAGTAATATCACTGGAGTGAATATTCTTTTTGGAAATTCCTCCGTCAAAATCACTCGGATAATTATTCAGTATACTGATTCCTAATGGCTGCAGCCCTTTTATTTCCAGTCCTTTTCCTTTATTATTTAAAAGTGAAAACCAGCGAACATCTGTTTTATATCCATTTTCCTGCGGGCGTGTGTAAGGCACGTATTGATCCGCCACTTTACTTTGATAAATTCCTTTGAAAGCCGCTGTGTTTCTGTCGGGATAATTTTCTAAAGGGCCTCTTCCGTAGTAATCCAGATTTTCAAAATTGTTTTTTAAGACGAAAAGCATTCCAAAACGAGGCATTTCAGGTAAAGGATTACTGCCTTTTTTAAATGAAGACAGAACTTCTAAAGCGCCATCATTATTTAGCGAATATTTGATGGTATAGTCTGAAAAAACATCGTTAAGCTTTAATTTTGCTGTCACATATTTTTTCCCGTTTTCCTCCACAACCTGAATATTTTCTAAAGTGGTATTTTTTCCGGCTGTTCTCCAGACATTAGATCTGATCTGCATTTTATTACCAATATCATTATCTGTTGGTGCTCTCCAAAAATTAGGTTCCGGATATTGTTTAAAGTATTCCTCACCCTTCAAACTATAATTCGAAATCAACCCTGTTGTCTTACTGATTTTAACAATAACATCAGCTGAACTCAAAACAAATTCGTTTTTTTCATCCTTAATTTTTGAAGAATTCATCGATTCTGCTTTTGCAAAATAGGTATCGCTTTCAATCACAAATTGTTCTCTTGCCACTTCAAAATGCTCAGGTAGTAATTCAGAACCCGTTTTGGTGTATGCAAAAACATTCAATAAATATTCAACTCCTTCTTTTGACTGTAATTTTGACAAATCAATTTTGAATTGTTTTTTTGATTTTGGGTTAAGGGTAACATGAAGAGCACCTTCTTTAATACTTTTTCCGTTTTCTAAAATTTGATATTTAAAGTCGTATTTATTCAAATTAGTGAATCCAAAATCGTTTATGATTTCAATAACTCCATTTTTGATATCAATACCTTGAAATAAAATATCCTGATATACTTTTTTAACTTCAAATGCTCCGGGATGTGGTGTTCTGTCTGCATAAACCAATCCGTTATGACAAAAATTTTCATCATTCGTGTAATTTTGGCCACCCATATCACCTCCGTATGCCCAATATTCGCGCCCTATTTCATCTTTCATTTTAAATCCCTGATCCACCCAGTCCCATATAAAACCACCCTGCATATTTCTGCTTCCGCGAATGATATCCCAGTATTCCTGAAAATTCCCGCTGCTATTGCCCATAGCATGCGAATATTCACACATAATATACGGACGTGTAACTTCTTTACGTGCTGCATATTCCTTCATGTATTCAATAGTTGGATACATCGGGCAGACGATATCGGTATTTTCGTTTTCTTTCGCCTGTTCAAACTGAACCAAACGCGTATTGTCTCTCTTTTTTATCCATTTGTAGGCTTCATGAAAAACAGGTCCGTTGGCACTTTCATTACCTAATGACCAAAGAATTACCGATGGCGCATTTTTATCTCTTTCCACAAGACTATAAATTCTATCAAGATGTGCTTCTCTCCATTCCGGAAGATAGCCCGGATTAGTTTTTGGATTCATCCAAATTAGAGGCTGTCCTTCTACTCCCATTCCGTGGCTTTCAATATTGGCTTCATCCACCAGAAACAAACCATATTTATTACAAAGTTTAACCCATAAGATGTTATTTGGATAATGACTGCAGCGAACCGAATTGATGTTCAACTGTTTCATCATCTTGATATCTTTCATCATGGTAGCTTGATCCTGATAATGACCTGTTTCCGGATTATGTTCGTGAATATTAACTCCATGAACCATTAATCGTACACCGTTTACCAATAATTGGCCTCCCTTTAATTCTACTTTTCTAAAGCCAATTTGGGTAGAAGTCGTTTCGATAATATTGTCTTTTTCATTTTTTAGCGTCAGGACTAAAGTATACAAATTAGGAGCCTCACTACTCCATAATTTTGGACCGGAAACATTTTGAGAAAAATTAATAACCTGCGTTTTATTTGCCTCAAAATTTACAGGCAATTCTTTAACAAAAACAGTTGCGCCTAAAGCATCAACCAGTTTAGCGGTTAGCTTTTGATTGTTTACAGCAGAAGAAGTAAGGTTTTTTAGACTTACTTCAACATTTAAACTTCCATTTTTGTAATTGGTATCTAAATTAGGTTTTGCAAAAAAATCAGCAATTCGAATATCATGGGTACTGTACAAATACACGTTCCTGTCTATGCCAGAAAGTCTCCACATATCCTGATCTTCCAGATATGAACCATCACTCCATCTGTATACTTCTACAGCAAGATCATTTTTACCAGGTTTGAGGTATTTCGAAATATCAAATTCGGCCGGGCTTTTGGTATTTTCCGTGTAACCTACTTTTTCTCCGTTTACCCAAATGTACATGGCTGATGTTCCTGCTTCAAAATGAAGATAAACATGCCTTCCCTTCCAGTTATCAGGTAGTACAAAACCTCTTTTATAGGAACCTACCGGATTATCCCAATGATTGATAAAAGGCGGATTTTTTTCAAAAGGATAGGTAATATTGGTATAGATTGGTACACCGTAACCATTTAATTCCCAGTTAGAAGGCACCTGAAGCTCGTTCCAGTGCAGCGTGCTAAAATCTGTTTTATAAAAATCTTTTGGCCTTTGATCGGGTGTTGGGGACCAGGAAAATTTCCATTTACCATTTAGGGAAAAATACCATGGTGAGTTTTCATATTGATCGCTTACAGCAGATGCTTCGTCTGCATAAGGGAGAAAAGACGCTCGTGCCGGTTCTCTGTTAATTTGAAATACTTCCGGATTCTCCCAGTCATTTCTGTCTTTTTCCTGACCTACAGCACCTGAAACAAAAATTACTAACAGACCAAATAAAAATATTTTCGTTTTGATTTTTTGCATTTATTCTATTTTAAATCTTCCCAAAGAGAAAGAATTACAAAATTTTAAGAAATAGTAAATTCCGTTTAGAAATTCAGTTTTTCCGGCAAATATTTAGCTACCAATTCTTTATAGTATGGCAATAATGCTTTAACATCTGGTTTAACAGGCGCTTTTGTATATAAATCGTACGGGTTGAATTTCCTTACCCAGTCGAACATTTCGATGTCTTTCTCATTCATCAGATGTGCATAGGCATTCTCTTTATGCTGCGAATAAAATGAATGGTAGCGAATCATATATAAAGCCGGATCCGGTAAATAATCTTTCATGATCTGGTACAAATATTCATCGTGTCCCCAGCTCATTTTTACATTATCAAGACCGCAATTTTCTGTGTAAACTCCAAATTTAGTATTGAATCTTTCATCAGTATAATCCGGATTTTCTTTGAAAAATTCAGGATAAACAATCTTATCTGAATACGCACAGCCAACCGGAAAAGTGTCTCCCACAACTGCCCACTGCGGTTCTCCAAACAAACATAAAATCTTGCCCAGATCATGTATAAAACCGGTAAGTACAAACCAGTCCGGATGACCATCTGCTCTGATCGCTTCTGAAGTCTGTAAAAGGTGTTGTGTCTGGTCTAAGTCAATATCCGGGTCGCTGTCATCAACAAGCGTGTTCAAAAAATCTACTGCTTCCCAAATTGACATTTGTTTTTTATTGAACTGTAAAAATTCCTGTTCTTTGCTACACACAAAATCATATGTCTGATAGGTGTGGTTTATTCTGTAAAACTCTCTAACGGTTTCGACTCTTTCTGAATCCACATAATTTCTAAATTCTTCTTTTTCTTTTACGGGTTCAGACGGATCCGGATATCGGATTAACAAATCATCTTCCCACTCATCTAAATTATGCAATGGATTATCAGTGTCTATATGCTTTTTCATAAAGATTTAAATTAAAAGTTATAAGACAAAAATAGAATTACATATACAGATCAAAATGGATTAATACATCAAAAACATGGATAGAATTTAATTTTGTATGAATTTTACATTAATAAATTGTAAAAAATAAATTCTAATACTGAAAATCCCAAATTCCAATCTCAGTGAGCTATTGGAATTTGGGATTTACTTTTTTGAATTCAAAATTTAAAAAATTGGTATTTATTTTTAGTTAATGAGTTTGCTTGGAGGAAAACCAAACTGCTTTTTGAAACATCTGCTAAAATATAACGGATCATTAAAGCCAACCATATTGGTTACTTCAGAAACATTATATTTTTTTGTTTTCAGCAATTCAGCCGATTTTTTCAAACGGATGGTTCTAATAAATTCATTAGGCGCCAAATCGGTTAATTCTTTAATTTTTCTGTACAGTTTAGAAGAACTTACTCCTAATTTATCACATAAAAATTCTGTTGACAAGTCCAGTTCACTTAGATTACTATTAATTAAACTGGTGATCTTTTCCATAAATTCCTCATCAATTGGCGAATGCGTCAGCAGGCTGACTTTGCTTTCTACTTCACCGGAAAATTTCACCTTAAGTTCTAATCTTGACTTAATAATATTTTCAATAACCGTTTTTAATAATAGTGGTTCAAATGGCTTTACCAAATAACCATCAGCCCCCATATCATATCCTTTTACCTTATCTACATTTTCTGCAAGTGCCGTTAACAACACGACTGGTATATGGCTGATAAATTCATCACTTTTCAGTTCTCTGCAAAATTCTAAACCGTCCATAACAGGCATCATTACATCAGCCACACACAAAATTGGTTTAATTTGTCGACAGATTTTAAGCCCTTCTTCCCCATTTTCGGCATCATAAACTTTATAATAATCAGATAAATAATCGACCAGATATTTTCTAAGTTCAATATTATCATCAATTACCAATATCTTTTGCTTCAATTCTGTATTCTGAATTGTTTTCTTAACCGATTTCTCAGGAATCAGCATGCTTAAATTGTCATTTTTTAATGCATATTCAAATACTTCCTTACTTTCATAAGAAATACGGTCTATAGGAATTTCAACCCTGAATGTACTTCCTTTTCCGAGTGCACTTTCTACTGTTATAGTTCCTTTATGAATGGCTACTAATGATTTAACCAACGACAAACCAATACCCGATCCGGTATTATGAGCTTTACTATTGGTAGCCTGATAAAATCGTTTAAAGATTTTTTCCTGGCTTTTTAAAGGAATACCAATTCCGTCATCAATAACTTCAAGAATTAAAATTTCCTCGTTACTGCTTTTTAGTCTGATAAATAAATCTACATTTCCATATTTATTGGTAAACTTCAATGCATTAGATAAGAGGTTGTATAGAATTTTATCATACTTATCATTATCTACCCAACCTGTAATATCTTCGTTTTCAGCAATAAAATTTAATTTAATTTTCTTATTGTACGCCATTTCTTTAAAAGAATCAAAGATATTTTTAGAATAGGTCAGAATATCTGTTTTTGAAACTTTAAGTTTTAATTCACCAGACTGCGCTTTTCTAAAATCAAGTACCTGATTTACGAGATTCAACAATCTGCTGGCATTTTGATAAATAAGATTGTACCTGCTTTTTTCATAATCTGTCGCATTACTGCTTTCATCCAATAATTGCTTGGCAGGACCTAAAATAAGCGTTAACGGTGTTCTTAACTCATGCGAAATGTTAGTGAAAAATCGAAGCTTTTCATTATTCAGTTTTACATCATGCTCTCTGTTTACTTTTTCGGTAAGTAACTCCTGTTTTAACCGGATACGATTTTTAATTTCTCTTCTGATAAAATAAAAAATAGAAATCAGCAACAAAAAGAGCAATAAAAAGGATATAGGCGTTAACCAAAAAGGCGGAAGAATTTTTATTTGATACGAAACAACTTTACTCCAGTGACCATCACTATTACTGGATTTTATTTTAAATACATATTTGCCAGGAAAAAGGTTTGTATACTGAACTGTTCTTGAATTGCTGTTTGCAGTAATCCAATGCTTGTCAAAGCCTTCCAGCATATACTGAAACTTATTCAGTTTTTCGTTTGCAAATGACGGAGTCGAAAATTGTAATGAAAAATTACGGTTTTTATAATTGAGTTCAACCTTTTTACCATAATTCAATTCTTTTGAAAGCGGAATATCTCCGTTAATTTCCATTTCCGGAAAGATTTCTTCATTCTGAATTTTAAATTCGGTAATAACAGGTTCTGGCGACCAGTTATTTCTCTTCATTGTTTGTGGAGAAAAAGAAATAACACCGTTTTTACCTCCCAGAAAAATTGTAGAATTATTAAAATTAAAAAAACCGCTTGAGCTAAAAACATCCAGTCTGTTTCCACTGTTTACATGGTAAATATTAATCTCTTTTAAATCGGATTTTACCCAGGCAATGCTATTATTATTGATATTTAGCCATAAATTTCCGTTTGCATCTGATAACATATCTGTAATCCATGTACCGGAGATTTCTTTAAAATTTTTTATTGTTGCAAAAGTGTTTTTTTTAGAATTGTACAAACATAATCCAAAACGTGTTGATGCCCATATTTTACCTTTTTTGTCAATCATAATATCACTCACATTGTCCTCATTGGGTAATCCGTTTTCTTTTTTAGAAAGGGATTTGTAAGTTTCTATTTTACCTGACAATGGATTGTATTTTACAACACCTGTTTCTGTTGCAAACCAAACATTATTTTGAGCATCTTTTTCTATGGCATTTATTTGAAAACCCGGCAATAATTTGCCTTTTGAAGCCTGTACTTCTAAAGTTTGTGTATTTAATATAACAGCTCCTTCTCCAAACGAACCTACCATTAAGGATTGATTTCCTATTTTATTGAAAGCAAAAATTGGCGATGTATCAAAACCAAGATTGATTTCTTTTGATGAATTGGTACTGTAGTTATACACCATCATTCTGCCATCCCAAAGACCGCAATAAAAAATTTTGCCGTCTTCAGAATAAATACTGGATATATCGATTGATTTATTGTACAAAGGCGTAAACCCTTTTCCGTTTGAAATAAAAAGTCCGTTATGACTGGTAACCACAATTACTTTTCCGTCGTATGTTTTAGAAAACCCTCTTATACGAGGTGCCTGATTGCCAATGTAGCGGGAAATATCTTTATTAAGTGTGAATTGGTTTTCGTATGGATCAAACTTGTCGAGACCGTCTTCTGTCCCAATCCATAAAACTCCTGCACGATCAAAATATAAAGCAGAAATTAAATTATCAACGATAGATGTATCATCTGACAAGACTGAATAATACCATTTGTAAATACCCTTTTGGATATCTTCTAATTGGTTGCAAACCAGCAAACCTCCTAAAGTTCCTACCCAGTATTTCCCATCCGGAGCCTTAGCAACTGATAAAAAATAAGGGCCTAAATTACCTCTGATTTCTTTGTTTTCAATATATAAATTTACAAATTCATTCTTTTTTTTATCTAATTTGTAAAGTCCTTTTCGGGTTCCCACAAAAATATCGGCTTTAGCATCTTCATAAATAAAATTGATGTAAGGGTTTTTTTCAGTCGAATAAGGTACAGAAAGCGTATAATTATTCATTTTTACGATTGTTCCTTTGCTGTCTAAGGTTATTTTGGCAACAGATCCTTTGTCATAACTTCCTACCCAGATATTTCCTTTTTTATCTTCGAAAATTTCTTTTACATAATCAAAACCTTTTATTGGAATCTTTTCAAACCTGTTTTCATTCAAAAAAAACATATAAAGCCCCTGATTTTTAGTGCCTACCCAAACTCTTTTGAATTTATCTACATATACCGATCGTATTTCGCCTTCGGGCAAACTGTTTGGGTCATTTTTTTTAGGCAGAAAAGTCACAAAAACATGCGTGTCCATTTTAAAAAGCGTCAACCCTTTTCGCGTTCCTATCCATAAATGGTTTGATGCTTCATCTAATTCTAATGCTGTAATATCATCATTGTACAATTTATTATTACCCGGTGATGAACTCATGTAGGTTTTGAATTGATAACCGTCAAAACGATTCAATCCAAAAAAAGTTCCAAACCACAAAAAACCTTTTTTATCCTGCACAATATGCCTAACCGAATTATGAGACAATCCGTTGTTGTCATTATAATGCGTAAATTTTATATTCTGCGAATGCGAATAGTAAAAAATAAATAAGGTAACTAATAGTAAAAAAGTATTTTTTTTCATAAAAATGAATTATAAAATGCAGATGTGGTTTTGGTTAAAATAAAGTTAACAAATTTTAAGGATTTATGCGCTCAATCTGATTTGTTTTTAAGTTAATCTTAAAATGATTTGAAGGTTTACCATTCATTGTTTTCAGAAATATTTTTGCCCATAAAACCAATTTTTCATTACCGGATTTTTCTAATTGTCTGCAAACCATTTTGTACTGTTTTAATCTGCCGGAGCCAATTTCCGGAATGGCTAATTCATCAGCATTTTTCAATCGGTAGAAATCGAAAATCATATCAAAACCTGTCCAGGATTCGAAATCTTTTAGAACCAGTGAATTTGTTTTAATTTGTGTGTCAACTTCTGCATTATTTTTATTTATATACAATAAATCTGCTCCTGAAAGTTTTAAAAGTGATGTAGAAAACTCAACAGGAAAATCTTCAGGCAAAAAACGAAGCCTCACCAATTCCTTTAAATGCCATTTTATAAAGTCTTCATAATCTTTTGTATTAAGAATTTCTTTGTTCCAAATAGTGTTGCTTTTTATATTTTGTAAATGAGCGTATTCCTCATTATAAAAAGGAAACAAACTATTAAACTTTGCAACTTTGCCAATCACCACAGTTTGTACTTCAAGAATAGCATCCTTATGAATGGTAAGTATTTTATAAGCTGGCATATAAGCCGCCAGAGAAGGTGTCTGGATATTAAATAATGTATTGTTTTTTGAAGTAGTTCGCACTCCGGTATCGTTGATGTGCATGTGTCCGCCAAAATGAACCTGAATTCCGGCATCGGCAAATATTTGGGCTACTTCTTCATTTGGAACTCTTGATAATTGCATTTTGTTCGATCCAAAAAGTAATTTTAATTCTGGCGATGCATCATCGTTAAAATCAATCATCGGATAATGACTAAAGGCAATTAAGGTTTTCCCTTTTTGTTTTGCTTCCACAGCAACCTTTTTTACCCAGTTTATCAAATGTTGTTTATAAATAAGCACATTATTATAACCAATACTGGCACCGGAAAAATCATGCGGATCATTTGGCAGACCTGATAGCTTTTCATTCGGAACATAAGCGTTGGCGTCTATAGCCAGTAGCCAGACTCCTTTTACAGGTTCTACGAGATAACTCGCATCAGGAAGATATAAATTGGTATTTTTTACCAGATAAGTTCTTTTTTCAAGATCAGATTCGGCTAAAGCTTTTTCGTAGCTATAATTTTCATAATTATAATCTGAAAATGGAGTTTCCCAATACAAATAGTTTTTTTGCGGAAAGAATCCAAAGGTCTGCATTTCATTCAGGGTTTCCTTGTATCCCCAGTTTTTAATATCAGCAGTAATGATGGGTTCTAACTGATTTTCATGTTTAGGCAGATTGTTTTTAGAACTGCTGATAATTTGTTCTTTTCCTTCTTTCCCTAAAAAATCGGTTTTAATGGCTTCCTGAGTAAAAGGTTTTACTGCATCGTGATTTCCGGTGGTTACAAAAAATGACATACCGTATTTTTTCGAGTACTCATCTAATATTTTCCTCAATCCGCGTATATGAACCGGCTGCCCATCATCACTAAAATCGCCCGGAAGAACAACTTGTCTGATTCCTCTTTTTGCAATATCATTTAAGGCTTCCTGAAAGGCAAAATAATTTTCGTTGAATATTCGGGTGGAATGCAATTGGGCATTCATAGTCCTGATATTGGCATATTCACCGGTCACCGGATTTTGGATTCCCTGGTAATTATTGTCTTCAAATTTTGCAAAAATATCCTGTAAATGAGCATCGGCAATAAAAGCGATCTGAACATCTTTTGTACTTACCTGGTTAGATTTACAGGAGTATAAAGAAAACAATAGCAGTATTAAACACCATACTCTTAACATATAGTTTAATTTTTAATTTTGGTTAGTAAATTAGTTGGTAATAACATCAACTTCTGCATATCCAACAATATCATCGTCCTGAGTATTCTTTAACGCCTGAAGTTTTATATAGCGAGCATTTACCTGTTTAAACATTTTATTTTGCCACAAGGGATTATTGTTTATATTCGAAAATTCCCCTTCATCTAACAATTCCCATTTGATATTATCCTGTGAAACATAGAATTTATAATTGGTGATAATACCTTTAGATCTTAATTCCTGATGTGGCAGATATCTAAAACCGATTAATTTTTCGGCTTTCCCTAAATCAATTACCAAATCAACAGGCATTTTGGTTTTATCCTGGAACCAAAATGAATTCGGATTTCCATCTAAGATTTTATAGGCCCCTTCATCATTAACATTCATGATTTTCCAGCTTTTTCTGGCAATATCAAACTTTTCTTCAATTACAGGACTGCCTTTTTCTGTAACTGGATTATAGGCTATGGCTTTAACTATTGCCTTCTTACCATTGGTTTTGATCTGTCCTGTATATTTATTTGATTTTGGAGTAGGATTACTTCCGTTCAGGGTATAATAAACCTCTGATTCTGAATCGGCAGGAATAATACTTATATTTCCAGATTTTTCACGAATTATTGTTGGTGGAATTAATATTTGTGGTGCATTATAAATTTCAATAGTAGAGATAATCGGATTGCTTTTTGAATCATTGATAGTAAAGCGAAGCTTTGTAGTCTCTACCGTTGGAAAACAAAGTATACGTTTGTAACCAATAGTTGTTTCCTTTGCCAGTTCTTTCCATTCTCCTTTGACATACGCCTCTACAGTAAAAGATTTAACCCGCTGTCCCAACCGAATGTATTCCTGAACTAAAAAACGATTAAAAGTTGTTGGTTTGTCAAAAGTTATGGTTAATGATGCCGAATTAACTTTTTCATCAGTTGTCCAAAAAGTTTCTTTATTATTATCTATAACATTCGCTGCTTCAAATTTTGTATTGTTCTCTTTGAAATTTGAAGCTTCAACTTTTACTTTTTTAGCAAGATTGACAGCAAAAGCTTCCTTTTGTGCCTGAGCAAATTCTAAAGCTGCTTTTTCATCATTTTTATGAATCAGACCGTCTGGCATAACTGGAAAATTAAGCAGTAAAGTGCCATTGCGTCCGACAGAGTTATAATAAATTTCCATAAGTTGTGGAACCGTTTTTACTTTACTGTCCTCTCTTACATGATAAAACCATTCTGGTCGAATGGAAGTATTGACTTCTCCAGGACCCCAGGAATCTCCATCTTCTAAACCATAACGAAGCATGTTTTCTGTAACAGTCCCTGTAGCATTGAGTAAACTCCAATTGGTTTTGCCTACGTAGCCTGCTTCTGTTCCTACCCAACGAAGATCTGCCCTGTCACCATTGTCATTCCAAATCACAATGTGTGGCTGTAATTTACGAACAAGGGCGTAAGTGTTTTTCCAATCATAATAGGTCTTACGATCAATTTTACGTGTTTCATTAGCTCCGCCATAATATCCGTCGCCACCATTTGCACCATCAAACCACACTTCAAAAATTTCTCCGTAATTAGTCAGAAGCTCGGTTAACTGATTTCGGAAATAAGTAATATATTCCGGCTTTCCATAATCGGGATGATTTCTGTCCCATGGCGAAAGATAGACTCCTAATTTCAATCCGTATTCTTTACAGGCATCAGCCATTTCACGCATAATATCTCCCTTACCATTTTTCCACGGGGAATTTTTTACAGAATAGTCTGTATATTTTGATGGCCACAAACAAAAGCCGCTATGGTGTTTTGCAGTAAGTATAACCCCTGTCATTCCAGCTTCCTTACAAATTCGAACCCATTGTCTGCAATCTAAATTGGTTGGATTAAATATCTTTGGATCCTCATCTCCTTTTCCCCAAGACATGTCCGTATATGTATTTACAGACAAATGAATAAAGCCGTAATATTCCATTTCCTGCCATTTCATTTGATTTTGACTGGGAGCAGGACCATATGCCTCAGGAGCTTTTACCTGACTATAAGCCGAAACAATCCAACTCAAAAAAGTCAGTAATCGAAAAAAGTTAGTTCTGTAATTCATCATATTCTTTTTTATTCGTTTAAAAATACTTAGTTCTTAATTTCTATTGTTTGTTCTAATAACTGATTTTCTAAGTATGATGAAATGACATTTTTGAAAACAATCTGTTTATGTTTTGCTTCAGGAAGATTTATTTCCTGCATCTTTACATTTTGGACATCATCAAATACAAACGCCGGTCTGAAATCAGAATCATCTAATGTAAGTTTGATATTTTTCATACTTATTCCGTTAGTATGCCTTACATACAATCCATAAGCAGGCAGTTCACCAAACATAGAAAATTCAGGGTAATCCTGAGCAGCTTCAGGAATCTGATTCAAACGGTTTAGCGGAATATAGGCCATTCCTTTTGAGGATCTTCCGGGATACTTGATTTCGATGTTTTCCAAAACCACATTTTCAATATTATGCCCTTTCAAACCCACAATTGATGATGGAAAAGGATTGTGAAAGAAATCAACTTCAGGGCCTCTCAGGTCATAATTAATGTCCGGACGATCAAAAGGTATTTGTACTTTTATGTTTTTTATACTAACATTCTTTATAGTTCCGGGTTTATCGCCGGTTCGATTTCCTAAACATATAAAAATAGCATTGCCTGTATTAATGGCATTTATGTTTGAAACTTCAATGTTTTCTATAAAAGCGCCATCAACAGATTCTATTGCAATGGCAGAACGAAACGTATCATAAACCTTAATATCTCTAATGGTAACGTTTTTGAATCCCCCAAAAGAAGCAGTACCAAATTTTATAGCACTGGCGCTGGATCTAATGGTACAATTGGCAATATAGACTGAATCATTATAAAATCCCGGATAATAGGATTTTAAACAAATTCCATCATCGGCAGCGTTAATATCGCAGTTGGTTACTTTTACATTTTTACAATCCGTGATATCGATTCCGTCATTGTTCCAGTACGAACGATTTACAATTTTGAGATTATCCAAAACAAGATTGTGACATAATTCAAATGATAGTCCCCAACAGGAAGCTTCACCTGCTTTGAGTCCTTCGATTACAATAGATTCACATTGTGAAAAACGAAATAGTTTTGGGCGCATGGTTTCGCTTGGTCTGTTTCTGCGAAGACTGTATTTTGGATCTACAGCAATACCGGCGTGATGAAGACTGTCAATATTCAAAGCCAATTGTAAACCCTGACCATCAATTGTTCCTTTTCCTTTAAGTGAAATGTTTTTAGCTTTATGGGCAATAATCAAAGCCATTTGGGAGTTGTCGTCTTTTTTAGGAGAATCAGGTCTTCCTTCAAAAGTCATATTGGGATAATCTTTTGGATTTGTACTTCCAAGCAATACCGATCCTTCTTCAAAATACAAGGTTACATTGCTTTTTAGAATAATACTTCCTGATAAAAAGGTCCCTTTGGGAAAAACTACACGGCCTCCTTTATTTTTAAAAGCGGCATCGATTGCTTTTTGGATTGCAATGGTATTAATCGTTTTTCCGTCTGCTTTTGAACCATAATTGGTAATCCGAAAATCCTTTTGAGATTTTTGTGCGTTCGACTCAAAACCAAATGCGAAAAGATGGATTATTAGGGAAATAAAAAACAGTTTTAGTTTAATTTTTGACATTTTTATTCTTTTAGTACTTAATACCGCCAAACAAAAAAAATTAAACTAAAACTGCCAGCAACAAATTATAAAAAATCTTACTGTTTAATGTAAGCTTCTAATTTATCTAAAGTGTTAAGTTCTGTCTCTCTTGCGCAAGAGGATATAATTTTTGTTTCTAAGTATTTTGCTGGTTTAGAAATTAACAAATATTGTGTTCCATCATCATTCGTTTTTACATAATCTTTAGGATTGTACATGATAGCAGCACCAACTTCAACAATTTCTGCAGCTACGTCTTCAGGATGTTTTCCCCATACGGCGATGTAATTAGTTCCTTTTTTAGTTTGAAAATCTTTAAAATAATTTACTCCGGTAACAAATTGTACTTTTTCTCCATTTAAGCTAAAAGCTTCCACTTTTGCCTCTCTTTTTCCTGAAAATACAGTTACACGAACTAAAATATCTACTTTTTTTCCTTTGTATGGCACTCCTCTTGAAATCATTTCCATCCATGAAGTCGTATCTGTTTTTCCAACACGAGCTAAACGGTTCGTAACAGGATTCAAAGGCACCACTTTTTCACCATCCCAAAGCTTTACACCGCCTAAACCACTGGTTGCTGCTACTTTATAATAATCAGCTCCCCATCCTTCTTTTTGCTGTTCCGGAGTTGGGTACCATTGTGCTTTTTTCAGCTCCAAACCTGCTTTTGCTTTATTGTACACATCAATAGCTACTTTATCGCTAAAATAGATTCTCAATGCCATCCATTCGTTTTCAATTGCCGGTCCGTGATGCCCGATTGTTTTGTACAAATCTCCTGATTCTGAACCTATATCTGTTAAATACGTTATTTTATCAGACTTCATATACAAACTGGTGTCTGTATTATTTTGTGCAAAACCAATACAGCAAAACAGCAAAGCAGCTAAAAATGATAATTTCATAATTTCAATTATTTATAAGATTAATTTAATTTCCGTAAAAATAAAACAACCTTTTAATAATACAGCAACATTTTTTATAATATTAACTCGTTTAGTGGAATTAAAAATGAATGTCAGACTGAGTCCATTGGCTTTGCTTAAAATAAAATCAGTTGAATCCACTAAATTTCATAAGCCTTCGACTCCGCTTAGGATGACATTTGCTTTCAATTAAATCAAACAAATTGAATATTTAAGAAATTACCATTTTATGATGAAATGGCGTAAATCCTGTAATGTAAACATGTTCACCGTTTGTTCGCAAACTTCCCTGATGATACGTATACTCCTCACTATCTAGATTTTCTATGTTTAAATGTTCGCATTTTCCGGGACCAAATTGTATGCTGTCTGATCCTATGGAGAGTTCTCCCTGTCCGGATTTCAAAAAATAATTCTTTTTTTCATCCAATGTTGCTCCGGTTATATTGCTTCCTTCTTTAAAACACATTTCTATGGTTACTTCTACATTTGGAGGGCCGTCTACTTTAAAATCAAGACTTAATGTTCCGTTGTCTTCTGTGATTTCAATTACTGTGGTCTGCGTTTTTACGTTGCTTTTTACTCGGGAATCAAAATCCATTTTATTCCAAAAACGCCCATCAGGTGACTCTGACAATTTGTAATCGCCATCTGCTTTTCGAAATTCTTCTGCAAGAGGCTGATAATAATCGGCTTCTTTAGTTTCGTTCAGAATGTATTTATTTCCTTCTCTTACAATTCCATCACTGCTGAAATAGCCCATTCTGAAAAATGAGGTAGAAAGACGCATGTATTTAAGTATAGCCTCCCCTTTTCGATACATTAAAAAATTTGGATTTGATGATCTCCCTGAAACAATCATTACCGGTTTGTCATTTCCGCCAAATAAGGTTACAGATGTTTTGCCGCGTCTGATTCTAGCCAGATTTGAAATGGCAAAAAACTTTTCGAAATCATTTTCAACCGCGGTGTCAACAGTAATTTTTTTTCTGAGTTCTTCATTTTCCATAAAAAAAGCAAGCGAACCTGATAAAATATCTGTGGCAAAAGCTGGAAGATTTTCAATCAGATTTGCCATGTGCGCAAACATTGGATTTTTTGTGCGGATTGCCATATAACGATACTGGAGATAAAAGTTCGTCACCTTTAAATCCATAAACTGATCTTGTCTTTTTGAATCAACCGTAACCAAATCACCGTTTGGTTCTGTATAATAAAAATAGGTTGTCAGGTTTTTATTTACTATTTCCAGTAACTGAGGTCTGTTTAACAATCGGGACATCGTAATTAATGCCTTATCAATAACGGCAGAATAAATCCCGCTTCGTTCAGCATAATGTCCGTCTTCATTCATATAAATTCCTTCTGCCAGCCATTCATCAATTCTTTTCACATATTTTGTGTCTGGATACAATGAATTTATACTGGCCAAAGCTGCGCAAATAACCCATCTGTGGTTTGGCGTATGAACACCTCCCGTAACCATCGCTTCGCCTGCATTTAGAATAAATTTTTTCAATTTATCCTTTAATTGAACTAAATCAGCTTGTTTATTATTTTTTAATATTGCTGCTGCCGGACAAATATATTCCAGAATAAAGGCCGTATCCGGTGGAGATTGCCTGTTTCCCCCTGCGTCTAAGGTACCGTCGCTGTATTGCTCCTTTAACAAAAAGTCTATTGCCTCATTCAGTTTTTCAGCCAGTATTTTTGATTTATAATATTCTGAATCTGAATTAGACATTGAAGCAGTCATAATGGTTATTGAACTTGCAACACCACGAAAACTGCTGAGTTTGATAGCAGAATCAAACGGTGGTTTATTCAATATAGATTTAACTTTTGCGTCATTGTTCAAAATGAGCTTTTTCATTAACTCTGTATCTTCTTTAACTTTGCTGTTATCAGATAACATATCATTTGCAAAAACGATATCAGTAACCAGAGCTCCTGCTAATGTGAGGCCTGATAATCTAATAAACTCTCCACGACTCATTTGATTTTTCATGCTGTTGTTTTTTTATCATTCAACTTAGTTACTTCTGAAATTATAATCAAACTACTTGTCTACGACTTTTACTAATGTCCAATTGATACCCAATGGATTTTTGGTTATTTTACAGATTAAAGGAAACTCCGGATTTTTTACGATCCACATTTCGGTTTCATCAATTTGTGCAATTACATGTAAGGTATCAACCGTTTTTCCTTCAATCAACACATTGCTGTTTTCTGAATTCTGATCTAAAACATAAGTGGTATTGTTGTAAATGAATTTATTATTTTTTAATAATTCCTTATAAGCCGACTGCGAAATCATAAAGAAAGTCTCTGTTGGTTTTAAGTTCAAAACGGGTTCAAATTCTCCCTGGTTATAGCTCAATTCAGTACCGTTTTTTAATGCTTCCGGCAAGGTAATAATACTGCTTTTTACACCTCTTGTGTCCAGATCTAAAACCAGTTTATTATTATCTGTTTTAGACGTCAGTTTTAGAGTTCTGGTTTGACCGTGCAGCTTACAGATATAATGTAATTCTGTATTGTTTTTAATTGTTGGAATATAATTTTGTGCGGTTACCATTTGAAATATTCCACAAAAGAGAACAGTTAAGATTGTATTTTTCATTGGTAATTTATTTTGTTGGTGGTAAAATTGTAGTTCCCCAGGCAGAAGGTTTCGAATCCATTTCAAGGACCAATTCTCCTCCCTTAACAATATCATCGTGCAAAATCCAGGCTTTATTGTAGGGCTGTCCGTTTAATAAAGCAGTTTTAATATATTTATTTTTTTCGCTCAGCTTTTTGGTTGTAATCTTAAAAGTTTTGCCTTCCTCCAACTGCAAAGTGATTTCTTTAATTAATGGTGTATTTAATAAATAATACGGCTGACCGGCATTTGGATACAATCCCATCATATGAAAAGCAAGCCAGGAAGACATCGCTCCAGAATCGTCATTACCGGGCAAACCTTCATGTGATGTATTGAAATTATCTTTTATAATCGTTCTGATGCGGTCACTGCTCAAATACGGTTTCCCGATCCAGTGGTACATTGTTGGTGCCAAAAAGGAAGGTTCGTTTGAAACATCGTACAATTTAGTATCAAAAAAAGTATCCAGTCTGTTTTTGAAAGCCATATCACCACCCGATCTGCGAATCACTTCAGGAAGGTCATGCGGTACACTTAACGAATATTCCCATGAAGTTCCTTCGTAAAAAAATACGCACCAATGGCAAACATACCAAGGAGATTCTGTAATGGTTGGTGTATATTTATAGGTTGGTTTCTGAATTTTTGATTCCCCAAAAACAACATCATCCAGCCAGTTTCCGGAAGCGTCTTTTGGCATAATGAAACCTTTGGCTCCATTATTTTCATAATCCGGACGCCATAACTTTTGCCAGTTATCAGCCTGCTTGATATACTGATTATAAATTTCGGTATGATTCAAACCTTTGGCAACAATAGCTATATTATAATCGTTGTAGGCATAATCCATCGTACGGTTTCCGGCACGATCTGTACCAAACGGCACATAGCCCAAACGTAAATAATCTAATAAACCGCCCCTTCCTTCTCGTTCTTCATTTCCACCGGGCGGTATTGTTGCATCCTTAAGCATCGCTTTTAATGCTAATTCATAATCTATTCCTTTTAAACTTTTTACGAAAGCATCAGCAAGTACAGTTTCAGCATTTGAACCGCCTTGGGTACGGCCATTGTCATTACCGCTTCTTCCTTCGGATAAATAGCCTTCGCGTTTGTAAATATTCAGCATCCCATTAACAATTTCTACCTGACGTTTTGGGTCAATTAGCGTAATTAAAGGACTCGAACTTCTGAAAGTATCCCAAATACAGTAAAAATCATCATAATAAGGTTCATCATTTGTCCATAACGGATTTTCTCCTGTTCTGTTAACAGGCATTATCATCGTGTGATACAAACCTGTGTAAAACATTTTTTTATATTTTTCAGAAGTATCGTCAGAAAGATTAATACGACCGAGTAATTGCTCCCATTTGCCTTCCAGATCAGCTAAAACGGTATTAAAATTCCAATGCGGAATTTCGACTTCGATATTATTTTTTGCTTTTAATTCACTTAAAAACGAGATTCCAATTTTAATATTGACTTCCTGTTTTCCTGTTGCACCAAAAGAAAGCAAAGCCGCAGTCTTTTTACCTGAATCAAACTGAGCAGATTGGCTGCTGTAAAATTTTCCGTCTTTCCATGTAACATATTTTGCAATGGGCTGGTCAAATGTTGCCCAAAAGTAAACGGCATAAGCACGTCCGTTATTCCAGCCACCTCTGATTCTGCTGTACCCACGAACTTCAGTATCTGAAACAATTTCAATCTGGGAACCTACAAATTGCTGTGCCTCTCTTGCATTGGGTTCCGGATTTTCTCCTAGAAAAAATCCGGGATCAATTTTTAATTCTTTTGATGCATTTTTTGGATAGGTTATGCGATAGAAAGAAACTTTTTCGGCTGTTGTTATTTCTGTTTTTATTTGATTTTCTTTGAAAACGGTTTCATAATACCCCAGCTTTACGTTTTCTTCTGCTCTGTGTGAAGTTTGGTCTAATTTGTCTAAAGATCCGGAAAAAGGCATAATTTGTATGTTTCCGTATTTAGGCCCTCCACCGGTTCCGCTCACATGAACCTGACTAAAACCTGTAACCTCTTTAGGCAATGGCAGCCAGCCACTATTAGGGCTTACCGTACAATCCGGACTTGGTTTCACCATTCCGTAAGGACATGAGGGACCAATAAAAACCCGCCCATCTCCTTCAGAGCCGATCATTGGATCTACATAAGTGTGAACTTTTTGTTGGGCATTTATGGTAATTGTGCAGCATAATGATATCCCTAAAAGTATAATTTTGCGATATATTTTCATTGTTTATTTTATTTCTTTAGCACTTTTTTTTGCATTTTTGGAGGTTTACTTTCCTGTAAACCGGACTCAAAATCATTTGATGATAAACTGAGAATGATAGTAGTATGTCAGCCTGAGAGTCGAAGTTTTTTCGTGGTAAAAAATCTTCGACTAACTCAGAATGACCATCAGATTAAATTTAATATTACTACTTGGATGTACTCGACATTTCTAAAATTAACTCTCCCCCACCTGTAATTTTCTCTTGAGAAATACTATAATCGTTTACAGGAGCATTATTGTATTTTATTTCCTTTATGTAAATGTTTTCCGGGCTGTTGTTATTAGCATTGATTATAAACTTTTTACCTGTATAATATTTTGGATTTAGCTCAATTTCTATTTTATTGAAAATTGGGCTTCCGATCTGGTAAACGGGATTTTCCTCGGTTCCGCCATTCATTTGAAATATACCAATTTTTAGCAGTACATTTAAACTTCCCATCAATCCCTGATCTTCATCTCCATTGTAACCTGTTGACGGAGCTAATCCGCTAAAAGTTTCTTTTACAACATTTCTTGTCCAGTATTGTGTCAGATCCGGTCTTCCTAATAAACTAAAAATATTAGAAGTCTGCATCGATGGCTGGTTTCCGAAATTAATTGGAATTCGACTAAATTCAGGATGTAATTCTGCATCGTGAGAATTTCCAGAAGTATATTTTAAATTTTTGGCAGTCTCAAACTGGCTGTTTAATTTTGAAGCTGCATTAGCTTTTCCGCCCATTAATTCGGCCAAACCATTTATATCATGTGGTACAAACCAGGTCGCCTGAGCACCGTTTGATTCTATAAAACCGTTTTCGTATTTATAAGGATCGTAATTATCAAGCCATTTTCCTTCGACGTTTTTAGGTCGCATCCATCCTGTTGTTTTATCAAAAACGTTTTGATAGTTTTTAGACCTGCCTATAAAATAATTGTAATCTTCCTGAAGGTTTAACTTTTTTGCCAATTGTGCCAAAGTCCAATCCTGATAAGCATATTCAAGAGTCTGACTGGCTCCGTCCTGATGACTTCCGAAATTTCCATCCGGAAGCGGGTACGGAACATAGCCTTTTTCTAAATAATATTTTAAACCGCCGCCAATGTCTGTATTGTGTTCATATCCGGCTTTTCCCATAATACCATTTAGCATATGGTTTTTTTTGAGTGCGGTATAAATTTCTTGCAGATCCTCTTTTACCAATCCTTTCTGGATAGCACTTACAATAAAGGGGGTAGCTGATGCACCTGTCATTACAAATGTGTCATCACCTCCCGAAGGACCACGAGGAATCATGCCGCTGTCTTTATAATATTGCATTAATGAGTGTACAAACTCTTCCATTATTTCAGGATATGCAAGTCCCCAGAGTGTATTAATGGTCCATTGTGCTCCCCAAAAAGCATCTGAATTGTAATGATTGAATTTGGGTTTTCCGTTTGCATCAAGCGGTAATTGTCCTATTCTGAATTTTTCTCCTGAGTTGTCCGGATAAGCACCGTTTGCATCGCTGATCATTTTTCTTCCCTGGAGGGCATGCCAGAGGTCGGTGTAGAATCTTCTTTGATCTGTTGGTGTCCCACCTTCAACTTTTATCCTGCCCAACAAATTATTCCATTCTGTTTTTGAATCGCTTACCACTTTGTCAAAATCCCAATGTGGTAATTCTTTTTCCATATTGATAGCCGCATTTTCAATTGAAGTATACGAAATGCCGACTTTCATTATTATTTGTTTATCTGATTTTCCAAAATTCACCAAATAATTCCTTGTAGTGGTATTTTGTTCTATTGAGGTTACAGGCTCATTAAATTTAACTTTAAAAAATACAGTCAAAGGTTTTGGACGTCTGAAATTAGTGCTTAAAACTAATGAGCCTGATAGTTCCTGATCATTGTTTTTTTCCAATTTTCCATTCGTATTTTCGCAAGGACCTAAAATAGTATTCAAATTAAACAGAATTGCTTTTTCAGCTGAATCCGGAAATGTATATCTATGAAAACCAACTCTTTTTGTACTGGTTAATTCTGCAGTGATCTGATATCTGTCTAATTTCAGCAAATGGTATCCGGGAATTATTTTTTCTGTTTGATGACTGAATTTAGAATAAAAATCGGTAAAAATCTTTTCTTTATTTTTTGGAGAAATAGTAACCGGCATAACTGAAACTCCGGATAATTGCCATTCGTGGATATGACTAAAACCTTTTATTGTATCTGTTGTGTACTTATATCCACCTCCCCAATCGCCATTAATTTGCGTATCGGGACTCAAATTTACCATTCCAAACGGACGACTGGCGGAAGAAAAGAAAAACCATCTTGAATTTTCAGTGTCCAACAAAGGATAAACCATATCTACCGCCTTATTTTTATTGGCAGAAGTATTTTTTTCAGCTTTGCATGACACTAAAAAAATAAGAATTAAACTTATTCCTATGCGTCCAATTTTATAAATTTTATTTAGTTTCATTATCGTCTTTGTATTGTCAGAACAACCTATTTGTTTTATGCTGAATGATTTTTATGACCGATTGATTTTAAAATACAGTATTGAAGAATTACCTGAGAAAAGTATTATCTATTTCTCAGGAAAATTCAATCAACATTAGGTTTGCATAACAACTTATATTCTAAATTGTTCTGCATTAGAATTCTGATTTTGGTAATCAGCTTGGGGGCAAAAAAAGTTCGTGAATTCATAAGGGTAAAATGAAGTTTTACAAATTTTTTAAAAACTTCTTAATAAAAAGGGAGAAGAAAATTCTCCTCTCCCTTTTATAATTAAAACTAACTGCAATTATTTTTCCTTGGTGTCCTATTGAGGATATCCTTCATTTTGAGTTAAAGCAGGATTTAAAACTCTTGCTCCTGTCGGAATTGGGAAAACACGACGATATGTATCAGTGTTTGTTTTGTATCCCCATTGTCCTTCATACTTTCCAAAACGGATCATATCATTTCTATGCCATGCTTCCCATGTAAACTCACGGCATCTCTCTTTGTAAAGTTCTTCCAGTGTTATGCTGCTGAATGCTGCAGAAGTGGTACGATTTGAACGAACCATATTTACGAGTGCTAAAGCATTTTGTCCTAAGGTTTCGCTACCTCCGCGTAAAATTGCTTCAGCTTTCATTAACAATACATCTGAATAGCGTAAAAATGGCACGTCATTATTTTGATTACGGCTTGTGGAAGTATTGTCAGGATAAAATTTAATATTTCTGTATCCCATATTCCATGCAATTTCGTCATTTCCTAAATCAAACAAAGTAGTGTTTTGGCGAGGTACAATATTAGGTGTAAGGTCTACCTGATAGGTGAAAGCTGCACCACCATCTGAACCGGTATAGAATTGGTCATACCCTTTTTTGGTTGTAGTAACTCTTACCGGAGTAACGCCATCGTTCAAGTATTGTAAACCTGTTAACCATTGTCTGTTACGAATATCATTAGCATCATTAAAATAAGCATAAAATTCAGGTAAGGTACTTCTTGGAGCACTAGGCGTGAAAGGAAGACCAAATTTCGCTCTTTCAGATCTTGGTACATCATAACGGGCATGATACATCTGACCATTAAATCCAACTGTGGTAGCAATAGGATCATAAGGTACCGCAAAAATAAACTCTTTCATTTGTGGACCATTATTTGGATAAAACATCTGAAGGTAAGTGGCTCTTGGTTCAATGTTATACAATCCTGAACCAATTACCTGATCACAAGCTGCAACACAATCATTATAACGTTGTGTTCCTGTATATACCTGAGCATTCAGATACAATTTGGCAAGCAATGCATTTGCAGTCTGTTTGTTAGGTCTTCCGTAAGTCGTAATTCCTGAGGCCGCATTCAAATTAGGAATTGCTTTTTTTAATTCTTTTTCGATAAAATTAAATACCTCAGTTCTGCTCGATCTAGGACGAGAGCTAAAATCTCCATAAAGCGTATCCAACGGTACATCTCCGTAGCCATCCATTAACATATAATAGGAAATAGCACGCATTGTTTTTACTTCAGAAATCAAAGTATTTTTTTCTGCACCTGCCGGCATTGCCTGATTTAGAATTGAAATCGTCTGATTACTGATACCTATTACTTTAGAGGACCAGTCCCAAAGACTTCCTATGATTCCGTTGTCAGCTGTCCAGTCATGAAAATGCATAGCAATGTAGTTTCTGTTATCAAACCAGTTTCCTCCTCTTGCAGGCAAAATAGCTTCATCTGTAGACAATGATTGTGACCACCACCAGGAGAATGCAAAGTCACCTCGGAAAGCAGAATAAACCGGCCCTGTAGTTTGTATGTATTGTGTCGAGTTCTGAGGGAAAACCTCCGGGGTAAGTTGTGTTGTAATGGGCACATCAAGATCTTCACAAGACCAGAATAATCCAACCATAAGTACCGGAAGTCCCAAATATTTTAATATATTTTTCATAATTTTTAGAATTAAATTTTAGAATATCACATTTAAGCCAAACATAAATGTTCTGGTTTTTGGATAGAAATTATTCGAATCTACACCAGGAGCTGTTCCTCCCTGTTCTACTTCCGGATCAATTCCTGAATACTTGGTAATAACAAACAAGTTATTGATCGTTTGATATACACGTACGCTTTGAATAAATTTACTCACTTTACCAAAATTATATCCTAAAGTCATATTGTCTAATCTGATATAACTACCGTCTTCTATAAAACGTGATGAATATTTATAAGAATTAAGATCATTTGGTGATTCATTTGCCGCATCTGTTAAGATGTTAGTGGTCATTGCAGTACTAGGTCTGAATAAATCAGCTTTGGTAGCATTGAAAATTTTATTTCCAAAAACTCCTCTGAAGAAAACACTCAAATCAAATTTCTTATACTGGAAATTATTCCCCCAGCCTAATAAAACTTTTGGCTGTGCACTTCCTGCATAGTGGTAATCTGTACCAATTGCAGGAGTTGTGGTTAAGCTACCGTCTTTGGCAACATATTGAGAAACACCTGCAGCGTTTTTCCCTGCATATTTAAGAGTAAAGAATTGCCCAAGAGGTTTTCCTTCTTTAAAAATTTGTAGTGTACTACCAGTTTGTCCTCCTCCATCAGGCTGTACTCTGCGGATAGAGTCACCACCAATAAAGAATGGATTTGTTAATTTAACAATTTCATTTTTATTGCTTGCTACATTCAAATTCGTTGACCATGTAAAGTTTGCAGTTTTAACAGGAGTTGCCGATAGACTCACCTCAATACCTTTGTTAGACATCGTTCCACCATTTGCCACAATTGTTCCTACTGGTACAAGTACCGGACTAACAGAATAATTAAAAATCATGTCTGTTGTTCTCTTGTCGTACAAATCAACGGAACCGGTAACTTTTCCATTAAACAGTCCAAAATCAACTCCAATGTTTTTAGTTGCAGTTTTTTCCCATTTCAAATCCGGATTTGCAGCCTGGTTTGGTCCATAGGCTCCAATTTGCTGTCCATTGTAGTAAAAAGTTCCTAAGCTTCCTGAAATAAACTGAGCTGTGTAAGCATTAAATCCTGATGAGTTTCCTGTAACTCCATAACTTCCACGTAATTTTAAGTCACTGAAAATTTGCTGATTTTTCATAAAATTTTCTTTGTCAATTCTCCATGCTGCTCCTACAGAAGGGAAATATCCCCAACGGTTATTTGCTCCAAATACAGAACCTCCGTCTCTTCTAATTGTTCCCTGTAATAGGTATTTATCCTGATAATTATAATTTAAACGGGCAAATTCACCTATTAAACGTGTTTTTTGGTAGGCTCTGCTATCTCCAAAATTCACAACATACCCATTCACTGATGTATAATTACTAAGTGCAAGGTTGTTATATCCTACGTTATCTACAGGAAAATTGGTGGCTGTTGCCTGAAATCCGTCTCCTAATGTATTTTCCTGCCAGGAATATCCTAAAACAGCTTTTATCTTATGAACTCCAAGAGTTTTGTCCCATGTTAAGAAACTTTCAATAATGTTATTTGTGTTTTCATAATTATTTCTCAAGGCAGAACCATTTATACCAAAATTAATTAACGATTTAGTTTGTGGTGGATCTGGGTTATTGTAGAAATTAGCACTATTATATCTCGAATAATAACTATCGTAAAACTCTCCATGTGAAGAAGTCAGCTTTTGGTGTGCAATGTTTAAGTTATAGGTAAATCCAAAAGGAAGTTTTACCTCTGCAGTCAGGTTACCAACAAGATTATTTGTTTTTGTTTCGTCTGTTCCGTGTTGTATTAAAGCAACAGGATTAAAATAGCCAGTACTTGTGAAATTTTCAAAAAAACTTCCGTCAGCATTTCTTACAGGTGAAACCGGAAGATAACTTGCTGCCTGTAAAAGTACAGTATTACGCTGTGGTACATTTGTATATTTACTATTAGAATTGGTTACATTTAAACCAAATTTAACTTTATCATCAAAAGCAAATTGCTCAACAGATAAACGGGCTATTACACGTGAAAAATCACTTTTTAAAAGAACCCCTTCTTTATTAAGTGAAGTAATACTAGCAGTATAGCTGCCATTCTTACCACCACCGCTCATCGATAAGTTATGACTGCTTGATTTTGCTTTTCCTGATCTTAAAATTTCTTTCTGCCAGTTTGTATTAGCACCTTTATCATTTTCAGGAGTAAAGTTCAAATTGTTTTTTGTGGTAAATGCTCTCAATTGAGCTGCATCCATCATATCCAGCTGATTCGAAACTTCTTCCCAGCCAACATATCCGTTATAAGCAATTTGAGTTCTGTCTTTACTGCCTTTTTTTGTAGTAACCATAATAACCCCATTGGCAGCACGGTTACCATAAATTGCAGTTGCAGCTGCATCTTTTAATACATCAATAGTTGCGATATCATCTGGTGAAATCATAGAAATATCAACACCCGGAACACCATCGATTACATAAAACGGTCCCTGAGAACTGTTTAATGTTGAAACACCACGCAAAACAACAGAAGCTGTTCTTGTAGGATCTCCACTTGATGAAATGTTAAGACCTGATACCTTACCTTGCAGTAATTGTCCAACATCACTTATTGCTCCTCTGTTTAATTCATCAGCCTTAATAGAGGTTACAGATGTTGTCAAATTTTTACGGGATCCTTTTCCGTAACCTACTACTACAACTTGCTCTAAAGCGTTAGTAGCAGAAGCCAGTTTAATTGTCAAATTTGTTTTTGTTCCGTCTAATTTAACAGTTTGATCTGCAAATCCAAGAAAGGATACAAGTAATACTGCATTAGGATTTGAAACAGATATTTTGAATTTACCATCAAAATCTGTTACTACACTACGAGTAGTACCTTTTTCAAGAATATTAGCTGCGGGAAGCGGCAAATTCTTGTCATCTAAAATGACCCCGGACACTTCTGTTTTTTGTGCCCATGAATTGATTGAAAGACCTAGAAAAAAGGCTAACAATAAAAGTTTAAGTTTTTCCATATTCAGTATTTAGTTAATTGGTTAAATAGTTTTGTCGAAATTAGTATTAAAGAATTGTTAAGAAATGGACAGGTTATTCAGAAACATGGATTTTTTTGTTAAACCCAATAAAATAAGGACTTACGAAGCTTTTTTTTATAAAATTATATAACTAAAATCTTATTAATACATCCATCTTACGAAAGCTTCCATTGCTGCATAATGAGCTAATCCAAGTTCATGATACAAATCTGCGGTCTCTTTGTTTCTGTCTTCAGCTCTTTGCCAAAATTCTCTGCTGTCTGAACCCTGAAAAACGACTCCGTCTTTTTGAGACTGATGTTTAAAAATTCCTTTTCTTTTTTCCATGACCTGATCCGGTCCCATTGGTACAGCCATCTCAATTTCATCAATTCCCCATTCCTGCCATGCACCTCTGTAAAGCCAAACCCAGCAGTCTTTCATAAAATCTTTTGTTTTCAAACGTGTTACTGCTTCAAAAACAGCATCCAGACAAACCTTATGTGTTCCGTGTGGGTCTGCTAAATCTCCAGCAGCATATATCTGATGAGGCTTAATTTTTTCAATCAGATCCATCGTAATTTGAATATCTTCTTCTCCAAGCGGTTTTTTCTCAATTGTTCCGGTTTCATAAAACGGAAGTTCCATAAAATGAATCTGACTATCCGGGATTCCAACAAAGTAACAAGTAGACTGTGCTTCTCCTTTTCGGATTAATCCTTTAATGTTTCTAACTTCGGTAATATCAATTTCGCTGTTCTTTTTATTTTGTAGAAATCTCAAGGACTCTTTATAAATATCATCGGCCTCAACACTTTTAATACCGAATTTATCATTATAGTCACAAACAAAACCGGCAAATCGCAATGCTTCATCATCAGCAACTGCAATATTCCCTGAAGTCTGATACCCAATATGTACTTCATGTCCCTGTTCATGCAGGCGCTTGAAAGTTCCTCCCATACTTATAATGTCATCATCAGGATGCGGACTAAAAATAAGGACACGTTTTTTGGCAGGTTCTGCTCTTTCCGGTCTTTTACTGTCATCGGCATTTGGTTTTCCGCCTGGCCATCCGGTAATAGTGTTTTGCAGTTTGTTAAAAATTTTAATGTTGATATCATAGGCCGGACCTAAATCTGCCAGTAAATCACTCATTCCGTTTTCAATATAATCAGCATCTGTAAGCATTAAGATTGGTTTTTTTAGATGTAAAGCCAAACCTAAAACTGCTTTTCGTATAAGATTGTCTGTCCAGTTTACTTTTTCAACAAGCCATGGTGTGTTAATGCGTGTCAGCTTTGAAGCTGCGGCTTTATCCAGTACAAATGTGGTATTACTGTGTTCTTGTAAAAAAGTTGCCGGTACGAGATTAGTTACTGTACCTTCTACAGATGCTTTAATAATATTTGATTTTCCTTCGCCCCATGCCAGAAGTATCACCCTTTTGGCTTCCATAATTTTTTTAACTCCCAGTGTAATGGCAGTTCTTGGTGTGTTATTCAGGCCTGAAAAATCGTTACTGGCTGCAACACGCGTAATATGATCCAAAGCTACCAAACGTGTTTTTGAATTTTGAAGTGAACCTGACTCATTAAATCCGATGTGACCGTTTCCTCCAATTCCCAAAACCTGCAGATCAATACCACCAAGTGCTTCGATCTTCGTTTCGTAATTAGCACAGTAATCCCCAATTGCTTCTTTTGATAAAGTGCCATCCGGAATATGAACGTTCTCCGGTAAAATATCAATATGATTGAATAGCAGCTCCTTCATAAAACGCACATAACTATTGATCGAATCGGGTTCCATAGGATAATATTCATCTAAATTGAATGAAACTACATTTTTGAAACTCAAACCTTCTTCTTTATGAAGCCGAACCAGCTCTGCATACAAACTCTTTGGACTGGATCCGGTGGCGAGACCTAATATGCATAACTGATTTTGAGACTGCTTTTCTCTAATCAGACCTGCTATTTCATTGGCTACTGATTTAGATGCTATCACTGAATTTTCATAAACCACAGTACCAATATTCTCAAATCGCTTTTCAAAACTTGTTGCTTTGTCTATACTGCTTTTTAACATTGCTTTATTTTTTATTGTTAATATTTGATTATAATCCCTACTACATTTCACTGCTTTCGCTCCATTTTGTTTCCCATTCTTTTATCGAAGCTCTTACTTTTTCTTCATCGAATACTGTCTTATTAACAGCTGATTCTCTTTGGGCCTGCAAAAACTTTTTCCATCTTGGCCAATAAAAATCTTTGTACATTCCTTTCCATGCTCTTGAAGCGTAATCATTCAGGTGTCCTTCTCCGCCCCAAAGCGTTATTAATGTTTTGGCGTTTTTTACATATAATCTGGATTCGGCAGGGGTTGTTCCGTAATCTGATGCCGATTTTACCCAGTTTTTCAGGCTGTTCAAAGGTTGAGCAGACATCATACTGTCAATATCCAATGCTGTTTTTTCTATTTTTTTAAATAACTCATCTCCTTTTTGAATGTCTTTTGATTCATAAGCTTTTACACATTCTATGAGTATTTTATCGATATAAAGTGAGTAATAATGTCTGGAAGCGTCTATAAGATCATATTTATACAGCTTATTTTTATTGTAATTTTTACTTTCTTTATTTAAAATATCCAGAGCTTGTTTTAGTTTATCCATATCTCCAGGATTACCTTTGAATTCGGTTATTTTAAGCGTAGGTCTTTTAAAAAATAAATAAGCACCTGCCCAGTCATTCCACCAGCGGGTTTCCCAATATTTAGTACTGTAAACAGATTCGATTAACAATTGCCAACCCTGAAAAACAGCATCTGAAGTTTTTCCATATCTCGCATTTAAATGTTTTTTTAGCCAGTCATTTACAGGTTCTTTTCCTTGTGACCATGGAAGGTCATAAATATATTCGTAGACTATAGAATTATTATTCAGGCCTTCGGGCATTACGCCATAACCTACAAGATTTCCTTTATGAGGATTGTCTAATAAGCCTGTAAGCTCATTTTTATAAAAATTTAAATCTCCATAAACAGGATTCGATCCTCCATAATTATGTACATAACCATAACTCCATTGTTTTCCGTAAAAAGCCTCCTGATTTTCCCATACCTTATATCTGTCGTTTGCATAATCCTGAACAATCATTCGGTCATTGGGTACTTTACTCAGAAAAGCTTTCGTGGCTTCTTTTGTCCAGAACTCCTTATTATCACCAAAAAGCCATCCCTGCATTACCCAGGTTGCTTTTGGGGAAGCCTCATTTATAGTTTCAAAAATGGTACTTCCATAATCTGCGAGTTCTTCGTATTTATTTTGTTCTGAAACCGGTGGCGTTATTTCATTAAAAGAATCGGCCAGATAAAAGTCAGACGGTCCATATACCTGAGTGTAGATTTCTATAAATCGTTTTCCTATTTCTTTAAACAAGGGATCATTGGGATCTAATAAATAAGTGCTTTCAAAACCTCCACCTGACCATGATTTTAATTCACTGATTTTTGAGTTGGGATGTGACTCTGCAAAAGCTTTAGGTACATAACCACTAAAAGCAGGTACTACCGGATGCATATCCAAATCCCTCATTCTTTGCAATAGTTTCTTCTGAATGTTTTGCTTTTTATTAATCCATTCCTGTGGCAGCGGTCCGTCGAGGGTATTTATATTCCCCATTCGCTGCCAGGGTAAAAATGCGGGTCCTGTAAAATGTTCCTGCAATTGCTTGTCTTTTAATCCATACTCTTTCCATAATTGCTGCCAGATTGATTCCTGACCTTCCAAAGCGGTAGGCAGATTAATCCCGTGCAGTGCCATCCAGTCAATTTCCTGCTCCCATCGTTTCCAATCCCACCAGGGTGTAGTGTAACCAAATGTACAGGCGTTTAAATATTTTCTGTATTTAAAAGGAGTATCCTGTTTTTTGGAATATTTAGGCCATGTTTTAGGCAAATCAATCCGGTTTCCTTCCCAGCTAATTGAAACTGCCCCAATATCTTTTAGAAAAGTATAAGCTGCATAACAAATTGATGCATTTGAAGTTCCGCTAATTATTATCTTATTACCTGCTGATTCTACTTCAAACGAATCCTGACTTTGGTTTTTGCTTTGCACAATATTTAAATCAAAATCCTTTGCCCGATTGCCAATTAGTCTTTCTATTACCGCTCTGGCACTTTTTGTATTTTCTTTATTTTGGCAATATCCATTAGGGGCTAAAAAAAGCAGCATCACAAAAAACAGAATAACGTTATTCTTCAAAGCATTATAATTTTTAATATTCAAACACTCACTTCTCATATATATTATATTAGATTAAAATCAAATTATTACTTAAAATATAAGTACAAAAAATAGGGAGATCATTAATAAATCTCCCTTTAACTAACACAAAAACTAACTCATTTTAATCCAGTATTGATTGCAATAATGGACATGAAACACTTTATACCATCTGATAACCATCAAATAAAATCAGATGTTTAACTAATGATAAAATTATTGATATAAAACCTTTGAGAGATGGACGCATTATTCAAAACTATAGACATATTATCCATAGTTTGTTCCTTTGCTTAGGAGTTCTGTTAAATATAAAAACTGCAACTTTTTTAGGGTTGCAGTTTTTATATTTTAGAAATATTATTGTTGGCGTAGAAAGCTTTATGGCTACTAAGATTGACATGTAATCATTTGTATTACAATATTTACTTAAAAATATTTCAAACTCATCAATTAATTTTCACCTCTATAACCGGTCCTATTTTAGTGTTATTTTTAATCGTAAGTGAATCTATACTTTTATTTAAAGAATCGATTGATTTTAATGTCTCCTCCGACAGCATTTCTTCTTTAGGCAATTGGTTGGTTTTTATGTTGCTATTTTTATCATGCCTGTTTTGAGGAAATTTTAAACATAAAAAAGCGAATATAAGTACTGAAACGAAATAAATAAGTTCTCTTTTAATTTTCATTTTTATGATTTTATATTAACATCTTAGATTATAATTATTACAGATGTTAAATGTATATAATCTATCTTAAACCATTACGGACCTATTCCTTGGTTATTCAACAAAATATTTAAATAATTAAGCTGACCTGATTGGAAAGTACACTATAAATTTTCCTACATTCGTCAAAGAAATCATTATATCAAATCCTTTAAAATCTCTTTAAATCTTAAAAAATGAAAAACATTACTTTTTGTATTCTTTTATTTAGTTCTATATTATTTTCACAAAATGGTGCTCCTGTAATAAAAGATGTATCACTTGAAGATTATAAAAAGGCAGATTTGAAAGGAAAATTTGAGATGAATAAAAGTTTCGCAATAAACGAAGCTTTACCAGTTTTAAGTTCCTATCAGACAATTGTGGATGAAAAATTTGCCGGAGTGAAAAATTTCGGAAACCTGGTCGCCAATACTAATTTTAATAACAATCAGGATATTACTAAATTAACAGCTAATAATTCTGACTATTGGCGTGCAACAATGGAAATGGAGCAAAGCAATGAACTGATTCCGGTTACGAAAATTTTTATACTTATTTCTCAGGGTGAATTTGATTATGCTTTGAAATATCTCGAAATTGTACAATTTTTTTCTAAGCGTGAAACGTATGCCGATAATTTTTTAATTCATCTAAAGGAAAGACTAATTTTGTTCAATAATCAGTTAGCTTCTGAAATTCAGAAAGGAATTGTAGAACATGATAAAGGAGAATTTGAAAAAGCTATTGAAATCTACACTGAAATACTTAAAAATTATCCGAATTCATCGTGGGCAAATTTTGAATTATTTTATTCTCAGTCTGAACTGAATAATAAACTTGGAAACAAACATCTGAATAGTTTTGAAAATTGGGAAAAAATAAAAGGTAATATTTTTAGCCATAATCCTTTATATAATGTAAACATGAGTGCAAAAGATGCCAGAGAAGCATATCAGCATTACAGAAGAAGTCTGATTGATACATTATTTAGAAATAAAGACAATAAAATCGAGGACATTTATAAATACGCAGATATCGCAATGGATATGGAAGTTTATGATTTTGCTGCACAATTATTCTGGTATACATCTACTTATTCAAAAATTGATAAATCTCTTTACAAATATCTGTACTGCTTAGAAAAATTAGGTGTAACAGATTTGAAAAAGAATTTTAAAGGCAATTTTGAGAAAGAATTTAAAGCTATTGATCGTGAAAAAGAAAAAGAAATGCTCAAAAGTGATGTTTACAAATCGTACTCTAAGTAGTCACATTTTTCCTGAAATGTTATTAATTTTTCAACAGGATTTCTATACCTAATTCAGCTAATTATAATTAAGCGACTAAGCATTATGACTAAAAAAACAATCATTTTAATTGGATTTATTGTCCTGAAATTTGTTTTGCAATATGTTTTGCTAAGTCCTGAATATGACCTGCAACGAGACGAATATTTGCATCTTGATCAGGCAAATCATTTAGCCTGGGGATATTTATCAGTTCCTCCTCTCACTTCATGGATTTCCTATATAATTCTTATGCTTGGAAATTCTGTTTTCTGGGTGAAATTTTTTCCTGCTTTGTTTGGAGTTTTAACGCTTATTGTGGTTTGGAAAACAATTGAAACTTTAAAAGGAAATTTATACGCACAGATTTTGAGTTCAGTCTGTATTTTATTTTCCTCGTTGCTGCGAATTAATATGTTGTTTCAACCCAATTCGTTTGATGTATTGTGCTGGACTGCTTTTTATTATGTGATTATTCAATATGTTGCAACTCAAAAAACAAAGTGGTTTTATGTAGCAGCAATGGTATTTGCAATCGGTTTCTTAAATAAATACAATATTATTTTCTTACTTATTGGTTTGATCCCGGCTATCTTGCTTTCTGATCAAAGACTAATTTTAGCAGAAAAAAAACTCTATTTAGCTTTATTATTTGGACTGGTATTGATTCTTCCCAATATTTTATGGCAGTATAATAACCAGTTTCCTATTGTACATCATATGAAAGAATTGGCAGAAACACAACTGGTGAATGTTGACCGTGTTGAATTTTTAAAAGAACAATTGCTGTTTTTTATTGGTGGGCTGTTAGTTATTCTTTCAGCTTTTTATGCTTTGTTGTTTTTTAAACCTTTCAAAAAGTATAAATTCTTTTTTACCTCTTTCATTTTTACACTTCTTGTCTTTATATATTTTAAAGCCAAAGCTTATTACGCTATTGGGCTATATCCCGTTTATATTGCTTTTGGAGCCGCTTTTTTGGGAGAATTTTTAAAATCTGGCTGGAAACGTTTTCTGCAGCCTATATTTATAGCAATTCCTTTATTGCTGTTTATTCCAATTTATGATATTGCTTTTCCAAATAAAAGCCCACAGGAAATAAGTACCAATCCGGAGAGATATCAAAAACTGGGAATGCTTCGCTGGGAAGACGGGAAAGATCATGTTTTGCCACAGGATTTTGCAGATATGCTTGGGTGGAAAGAACTCGCCAGAAAAACCGATTCTGTTTATACTGTTTTAGGCAATCAACAAAACACATTAGTGCTTTGTGATAATTACGGACAAGCGGGAGCTATTAATTATTATACAAAAAAAGGCATCAAAGCAGTTTCTTTTAATGCCGATTATGTAAATTGGTTTAATCTCAAAATTCAATATAAAAACCTGATAAGAATTAAAGAATTTGAGAAAAACAGTAATGAACTTAAAGAAACCGGTCCGTATTTTCAATCTGCTTTTAAAGCAGGAGAAATAACCAATAAATACGCAAGAGAATTCAAAACCACCCTTTTTGTTTTTACAAATGCGAAAATCAACATCAATAAAAGAATAGAACAGGAAATTAAAGGTGCAAAAGATTATAGTCAGTAACTATTATATTTAATTTGGGAATTCTAAGTCAACACTTTCGTGAATATTAAAGCTTTCATAGTAATTATCAAGTAATACAGAAGAACCATTTTGAGAAGCTAATATGGTAAGACCTGTTTCACAAAGCGCCTCTATCCTACACCTTTGGTCTTTGGCTGATATTAATTTGCCCATTTTTTTATCAAATATAGCGATGGCTTCAATAGCATTTTTGATAATCGTTATCAATTGCTTAAAATCTTCCTGAGATAATCTGTTTTCTTTTATATAATTTTCTAATCTCGCTCCTCTTCTATACTTTGGATATTCTTCTAATCCCAGGAAATTCAGCATCCAGCCTTTATCAAAATATCCTATTGTTTTAATAATTCCTATATAATCTGCAATTAACTCATCATGCAGATTGTTTGAAGCTAATCCGTATCTTTTTAAAGTATACAAATGTGTAAATTCATGTTCCTTTCTAATCGAAATGGAATGTGAAATCCATATATCATCATTTAACCCCAGTTGATTTGCAGGCACATTGCTATAAGGTTTTGTGCTCAAAATAATCAATTTATCCTTGTATAAAGATTTATTAAGTATCACATTAGAAAATTCCTGATTCCAGTTTCCTAACGGATTCTTTGCCAGCCAACGATTTTTTAAAATATTGATTCTCTCCCAATTATTAATACCATTTATTAATACTGCTCCCATTGAATGAGGAATTTCAACAGGATTATTTTTGTACAATAAAGATTGTATGAGTCTTACAAAATCTTCTTCATTTGAGATTGTTAAGAGAGGTATTTTGCCCGCTAAATTTTTACTGACTTCAAATTTTATACTTTTGGAATCATTTAATTCCGTGCAGGCTTTTAAATTTGTGAAATTTTTTTTACCTCTTAAAACGAAGTCTTTGTACAACTCAGATTTTTCGATTCCTGTTTCAATCGGAAAATTGAGTTGAGGATAGCATTTTTTTAGAATATCAAATATAGTATTGCCATCATTATTTTTTGAATGGTCATGCCAAAATTCACAAGCTGATTCTTCTGTAAAAAATGGTTTTTTGAATGTCTTCTCAAATCTATTAAAAAGATATTCTTTAAGACCGGGGGATAACTTAAAAGGAAAATTATCAGGCAGTTTTGAGGAAGGTGAATTCATATTAGGCTATTTGTCGTTTAGCAAGTTGTGTGAACAAACCGTTCAATTGCATTAATTCTTCATATGTTCCCGATTCTGTAATTTCTCCTTTATCCAAAACAAAAATGCGGTCTGCATTTTCGATGGTACTCAGTCTGTGTGCAATAACAATACGGGTTGCCTGAAGTTTATCCAGACTTTCTGCTACAATATTTTGCGTTCTGTTATCTAATGCACTGGTTGCTTCATCCATATAAAGCAATCTTGGTTTGTGTACAATAGCTCTTGCAATCATGAGCCTTTGTCTTTGACCGCCGGAAAATGTTCCCGCTCCTTCACTTATAAAAGTGTGCATTTCCATAGGCATATTTTTGATATCTTCTTCCATTCCGGCCATACGTGCGGCATCCCAGGCATCATCCAGTGTCAATTCTGAATTTCCTACTATATTTTGATAAATACTGCCCGACATCAGTGCCCCGTTTTGTAATACTACTCCTATTTGCCTTCTTACCAATTCCTTATTCATAGTGTCAAAAGTATTTCCATCATAAAATAAAGAGCCCATTTCCGGATGTTCAAATCCGAGAAGAAGCCTCATAATAGTTGATTTTCCTGAGCCGGAAGCACCTACAAAGGCAACCATTTCTCCTGGCTTAATTTTGAAAGTAATATTTTTTAAAATCAAAGGCTGATTCTCGTTATATCTAAATGAAACCGAATTCATTTCAATTTCACCGGCTAATTCTCCCGGATCAATACTTTGTTCAACAGATTCGGTTTCTTCTTCTAAAATTGGTTTTACCCTTTCATAAAGCGGAATAACATTGAGTGACGTAATAAAAGCCATACTCAACCTCAGGCTATCACTCAAAAACTTATTGAATGCAGTAATAAAAGCCATAAATGCACCTACCGTCAGCATACTGGTTGTTTTGTCAGAATTAAGAACAGTATGATATATAAATGAAAAAAAGAAAATACTTGTAAAAAGCGGATAAGAACTATTAAAAACTTCGACAAAATTTTGATAACTTCCGGAACTGAATCCTAATGTTTTTAGTTTTGAAAACTTGTTCGCCCAAAGTGCAAAAACCCTTCTTTCGCCACCTGTAATTCTAATTTTGCTAATTCCGGATAAAAACTCAAAAAGAAAACCCTGAATTTCTCCCTGATATTTAGAAACTTCTCTGTCGTATTTGAGCTTTAAACAGCCCATGGTTATCATAAATACAACAGCAACTAAAGCCAAACCTACTCCTACCCAGGCTAAACCTGAATCGTAGTAAAACAAAAGTATAAGATTAACAAACGAAAATGCACCACTCAAAACCGCTGTCATCAATGTACTCGATAATATTTGCCTGATAGAATTAATACTCAGTACTCTGTTAGTGAGATCTCCAGCTGTATATTTTTTATAAAATGTTACTGGCAATCTTAAAATGTAGTCCATAACGCCGGCCTGCAAATTAATGCTGGATTTAGATTCAACCCGCATTTGCAATACGCCCTGGACAAGCTGAAGACCAGCCGAAACTAATCCAATAATGATCATAATGCTAAATACTTCAAAATGGATTGATCTGTCGGCTGTTGGAATAACATCGTCAAAAATTATACCCGATAGAATTGGAATCAACAAACCAATTAAACTGCCGGCAAATGAGGCTAAAATTAATAATTTGGCATCTCTTAAGACTCCGTTCATGGCAAAGCGTAATACTTTTTTCATGGAATCCATTTTAACATTGAATCCTGAAAAAAACATATATGCAATTGGCTCTAATGACTCTGCGATTTTTTGATTTACAACAGACTCTGTACCCGTTTCTAAATTTTTGATCAAATAAGAATCTGATTTTTTTTGTATTAGGGCAACAGGTGTATTATTTGGTTTTAAAAAAGCCAATAAATGTCCGTTTTCTTCTTTCCACCAAACATCTCTTAAGATAATTTTGCGTACTCTTATTTTAGAGCTTTTTGCAATTGCATATAACAGATTATTTGCCGTATTTTGAAATGTTTCAATATGTTTTGGTTCCTCAAGTTTAAATCCGCTATAATCCCCAATTAATTGACATGTCGAAAAAAATATACTCTGTTTGTTTATCTTATTGAATGCTATTGAAGTATTTTTTTTATAGCCTGTAACTATAGATTTTATTTTTTCAAGCGTAGTTTCTAATTCTTCTTCCTCATTCGTAAGTTTCTCAATAAAGTGTGTATTTTCTAATTTACTGTTCTTTTCTATATCTTTATTAAGTTGATTATAAAAATAAGATTGCATTTTTTCTAAAGAAATTAAAAAATTAATTTCTTCTTCGATAACTTCACTGGTACTTAATATTTTTATTTCTGTGTTATCAGATAGCGATTTTATCCATAATTTATTAGATACCGGTATGGGATAACCAGGTTCGTTATTAGTTGAATATATATTAATTTCATTTGAAAAAACTGAAATATTTCCTTTAAGTAATCGTACCCAATTTATTCCATTAGAAGGATATGCAATATGATTTTCTTTTAAAGTTAAATTTTCAAAATCATTAAGCGCTGTGTAAACCCTTGGTGTGGTGTTGAAGCTTAATTCAGATGAAGTTTTTAAAATCCATTTGTTAATCATATTTTTTAAAAAGAAACGATCCACATTCAAAAGTTCGTTTTTTGGAATAGCTAATAATTTTGCTTCATTTGAAAAAACAATCAGTCTTATATTATTATCGCATTCATGAGGCAATAAACTAAATAATAATTCTCCTTGTTTTGCTGAATAAAGGTATTTTAAGGCACATAAGTATTCTTCCTCATCATCAATTTTGGTATGAAACACGTTTACTTCTCCCGAAATAATCATCCAGAAACAGTCTGTATTATTAAGAATCAATGGCTTATCGACCCTGATATGTATTTTCTCTTTCACTGACATAATGACTAAATTTATTTTGTTTCGATCAAATGAGAATAAACACCATTCAATTTTAATAATTCCTGATGAGAGCCCCGCTCCACGATTTTTCCGAATTCCATAACAATTATTTCATCACAATCCATTATGGTGCTCAATCTGTGGGCAACAATCAGACAGGTACACCCTCTTTTTTTTATATTATCCATTACTGTTTTCTCTGTTGTAGGATCTAAAGCGCTTGTAGCTTCATCCATTACCAAAATAGTCGGATTAACGGCAAGAGCTCTTGCAATTTCAATACGTTGGCGCTGTCCTCCGCTAAAATTGGTTCCGCCCTCCATTACATTACTTTCATATCCGTCATTTCTGGCTGCAATAACATCATGAATGACTGCATCACGGGCAGAATTTATAATGTGTTTTTCAGGAATCATGGTGTCCCAAAAAGAAATATTCTCTCTGATGGTACCGTTAAAAACAATTACATCCTGATCTACTACTGCTAATGAACTTGTAATGATGTGTCTTGGTATATCTACACGATTTTTTCCATCCAGCAAAATTTCTCCTTCCCATGGATCATAAAGCCCGGAAGCAATCTTTGCTACTGTAGATTTGCCGCTTCCAGAACCTCCTACTAACGCGACTCTGCTTCCTGGTCTTAGCTTTAAATTGAAGTTTTCAATCAATGCCGGCATAGTAGTGTTGTATCCAAATGTGACATTTTTCATTTCAAAATATCCAATTAATTTGCTTTTTTGTTCATTATTAGCTTGTTTGATATTTTCATTTTGCTCTTTTTTTCTAAACTGATTATCAATCTCGTAGTTCAGAACATCATCAATTTTGTTCATATCGCTCTCAGTCTCATGAAGCAACGTTCCTACACTAACCAACTGATTAACAGGATTAATAAAATTTGACATTAGATAAGTAAAAGCAACCAAAGCTCCCAAAGTCATTTCGCCATTCATAATTTGCAATGCACCTATTCCTAGAATCAGAGAGTTTGTTAATGAAGTGATTAAACTGGGCATAACATTCAGTCTAATCGTTAGCCATCCTAATTCCTGTTGGGCATTCATTACTTTTGCCAGATATCCTATCCAGTTTGTAAAAAAATCATTTTCTCTTCCGGATGCTTTTAGGGTTTCTATCATACTAATTCCGGAAGTTGTTGTGCCTAATAACTTTCCCGTTTCATTGCTAAGCCTGCGGCTTCCATCTTTTCTGGCTGTGGAAACATATCTAAGAATTAAAATATTTAATCCGGCCATAAAAATCCCAATTAACGTCAGGATAACATTATAAGAAAACATTAGGGTGGCATAAAATAATACTGCGATAACATTTAATGCTGCATTAGCCAGATCTCCGCTTAGCAATTTGGCTACTTTGTCATTCAGAGACACCCTGTTGCCTACTTCTCCGCTGTAACGCTGTGTAAAAAATGCTATTGGTAAGTGAAAAACATGCCAAAGAAATTTACTGGATGTGACTAATGCCAGTTTTGTTTCTAATTTGAGTAGAAAATATTGCTGGAGATAAACCAAAACCGAATTAATAATTAAGATTGCTGCCATGATCAAAAGCAATGGCATTACGAATCCTGAAAAACTGTTGATTAAATACTTATCTATAAATACTTTAAGAAAAGAAGGAATTATTAACCCCGGAATCACCAAAAACAGACTGGCTAAAATGATATAAGAAATACTCAATTTAGAGTTGGCCACTCTGGACAATAATGACGAAATTAAACCGCGTTTCTCATTTCCTTTTTCAAAAGCTGTATTGGTTTCAAAAGTTAAGACAACTCCTGTATAACAATCATCAAATTCCTGATGGCTTACATAATATCTTCCTTGTGCAGGATCACTCAAATAAACTCTGTTTTTTGTAAATCCTTCAAGAACCAAAAAGTGATTGAAATTCCAGAAAATAATCGCAGGTGTTTTGATCTGCATCAGTTTTTCTATAGACTTTGCATATCCTTTTGCTTCAAGTCCAAACTCTTTGGCGGCTTTTATGATATTTGTAGCTTTTAGACCATCTCTGGAAACTCCACAAGCTATTCTTAATTTTTCAAGAGGAACAAACTTTCCAAAATGGCCTAAAATAATACTCAGAGCCGCAGCACCACATTCTACACTTTCCATCTGTAAAACAGTTGGAACCTTAACGGGCCTGGCTTGTTTTTCTATAACAAAAGTTGTACTGGTTGCCATTTGTATGTATTAATATAGATCAAAAAATTTCTTGAATGCCGGAACAACAATAGTTACAGGAGGTTCTTCTTTTATCGTAACTTTACCCATGCAGGAAGTACCTTCTTTTATAAAAACATCCGGTCCTTTTGCCGAAGTCCATTTAAAACCACTATATGAATCGGGGTCATTCTCAAAATCTACATGAACTTCAAATAGTGGTCCGGCGGCTAAAAGGCCTTTTGCAAGCTGGTCATTTTTAACAGAGGTTAGCATACCCTGTTGTGTTACCGGAAAATCAGAAACATAAGTCACTTTTCCTTTTATAAAGCCATATTCCTGTGGCTGGACCGTAGAAGGAACCACTAAGGCTTCCATTCCTTTTTTAATTTTTTTTCCGTCCTGCGAAGGGATATAAAGTACCCCTTTTAATTTTGATTCTGAACTTCTATGAAGGTTTTTAAGCTTAAATAATGGAGTTCCTGCACCTACGACAACTCCCGCATCGGTTAAAACCTCTACAACTTCTCCGTCATAAGGGCTTTTTATATTTCGCTGAATATCATAGCGTTCTGTCAGGAACTGTAAATTTCTTTCAGCTTCGGCTATTCTTTGATTTTGCAGCGTAATTTTCTGCTGCATATCAAAACCTAAATTATGCTGCTGGTTTGATGTTTCTACTTTTTGGCCTTTAAGCCTTTCAATCGTATTTTTTGAAGCTTCAATTTGCTGTTTTGTATTGGCAACTTCAGATTTTGTTATCAAACCTTTATTAAGAAGAACATTCTCTGATTCCAGCTGATTGTTTAAAAACGATAATTTCTTTTTCTCTGATTCAATCTCACCCTGTATACTCACACGAGTCTGTTTGATCATTTCGCTTTGGAGCTGTGTTCCCTGGTTTCCGTACGATGATAATTTCCCCATCTCGAATTTTCTGTCTGAAACAACTGCTTTTGCATCTTCTATTTGTTGGGACAGGTCAGGCTGTTTTATGGTTGCGATGATATCTCCTTTTTTCACCTTATTACCAATGGCTACTTTCAATTCTACCAATTGCCCTTGTGAAGTGGCTACAACCTCATGAACTTCGCCTCCTAAAACCACTCCAACAGCATCTAATTTTGTTTTTACCGTACCAGCAAATGACCAGACTACTCCGGTAAATAATGCAAGTGCAACTGTTGTAAGGGCTATCCATGCTTTTGGTCCGGTGACTTTTATTAACTGATCTAATTTTTCGGGAGTAGAAAGCTTTTCTAACGCCGATTTTCTGAAAAAACTTGCTGACATGATTTCTCTTTTTTATTAATTTTCTATAGTAGGAACCGTATAAAATGTATTTTTAAGGATACCAAAATCCAGTTTTTCTTTAGAAACAAGTGTCCCTGTTTCGTGTCTGAGGCTTATAATTGCATTTGAAAACTGTTGCTCTGCATTCAGATATTCCAATTCTGAATAGGTAAATCTTTCCTGAAACTGCATCAAATTGAAAAGAGTTGTAAGACCAATTTGAAATTTCTCCTGTTCATTATTAAAAGCTTGCTGATAGAACGCCATTGATTCTTTTGCTTTGTCAACAATTAAAGCGCTGTTTCTTAAATTATTGAATGCAATATTGATATTTAATTCTATGTTTCTTTGTGTGTTATTACTTATTATTTCCTGATCTTTTACTGCAATTTTACTGATCGAATAGTTTCCTTTTGCTGCATTGTTATTTAGTGGAAATAAAAAAGTTAATTTTGCCCCTCCTCCAACATCCTGTCCCTGATTATTTACAAAAGAAGTCAGGGTTTTATCCATTCCGTTTCCGTTACTGGTACTTCCATAATAAACGAAACCGGTCAAATCCAGCTGTGGTTTCAAATTGTTTTGAGCCAATTGATACTGAAGTTCTACAGCCTCCGTCACTTTTTTAACCGCTTTTAGATCTCCTCTGTTATTTATCGCGGCTTTCAGAAAAGGTTCTTTATTGGTGTTTTCTGTATAACCACTCTCTCCAACTGCCGGAAAATCATTCAAAGGAACATCTAATTGCTGACTTTCTTCATCAGATAAGCCAATAACTCTACCCAGATTTAGTCTTGCATTGTATAAATTTTGTCTGGCAACAACCGTTAATCTTTCCTGATTGGTTAAATCTGCATTAATTTGGGCAAGATCTCCCTGAGGTTTTTTATCGGCTTTAATCAGTTCATTTGTCATTTCCAACAAATTTCGCACTCGTGTTTCATTTTGCAGGTAAACATCTAAGCTTTTATATGCTGTATAGTAACTCCAATAAGCAACACCAATTTGTAAAATTTCATATGAATTTGTAAACTCATAATCATGCTTATTTTTATCGATATAAAGGCTGGAAATCCTTTCTCCCATTGTAGCGATTCTTTTTCCCCGCCCCTTTAAAAGTGGCTGGGTTAATGAAAAATTAATCACTCCTGTATGCCTGCCATAAAAAGGCCCTACAAATTCATTAAATGAATTATAGGGAAAATTGCTGTCGTTGTAAAGATATTTTATACCAACTTCTGCAATTTGTGATGTCCGGAATCTTTTTTGAATACTGGCAAAAAAATCTACAGAATTGGATTTTAATGAACGATCAATAAATTCGTTTCTGGGATCAGCATCATACAGATTATATCTGCCGGTTTGGTATGTAAGTGCCGAATTTAAATTATAATCAAATGTACCTGCTTGTACCTGAACGCCTACTTCTGCAGTTTGTATAGCATAATAAGTGCTTTTAATATTTGGATTTTTATTGAATGCGATACTGGAAATTTCAATCAAATCGCATTTAATTTTAGACTGACTGTAGAGGTTATTAGCAACAACAATCAATAATATAAAAAAGAAATAGTAAGCCCTCATATAAATTTGATCTTTATGATTTATATATCATTATGCCTGTGAAAACCTATTTAAAATTTGCCCAAAACGAGATCCGGCCTGTGCCACATGATCCAGTATTTTAGTATCTATTAAATCTTCTTCTTCCGGAGTACCATATCCTAACTGATCTGTCGTTTTTCTTAACCTGTTAGAAAGAAATAATGCCAGCGCATAATAAAAATTGGCTTTAAAATCAGGATTTGTAGAAAGTCTTACTTCTATAACCTGTTTAGAAATTTTGTATACTGTTGCTATTTTTGTAGCAATTACAGAAACCGATGGAGGCCTTGTTTCTAAAAATGACATTTCGCCTACAACTTCTCCGGATCCTAATGTTGCAATATCTTCTTTATCGCCATTTTCTGCACATACCGACAATTGACCGGAAAGTATGATATATAGATTGTCAATAAAATTACCTTTTTGTATCAATTTTTCACCAATTCCTAATTCTATTTTTTGACCATTCTGAATCATCCATTCTACATCTCTGCTATCTAACTGGCCTAAGAAAAAAAGTGCTCTTTTCATAATGTATTATTTAAGGTTATACTAATTTATTTGAATTCATACTGCTGTTTAAGACAAAAAGTCTGATATATCTGACATTAACGATTTACTTATACATGTTGCGCAAAGAATCGTACAAGCTTTCATGATCAGACACGTTTGTTCCATTTGAAGCACCACCATTAACAGTATCCAATTTTTTTTCATCCAGTTCTACATCTTTAGGCTGTGGTTTTACAGGGATATTTATGTAAATATACTCCGGATTAGACTGGTCTGTTACCTTAATTTTTTTTCCTGTTGGCAGACTTCTTCCAAAAAACTTTTCTAATGTTTCTTCAGGATTAGTAAGCAATGATTTTTTAAATTCATCATTCTCCCAGGCTTCAGTTATGATTCTGAGAAATACATCCTGACCTTTTTTTTGTTCTTCTGTTAATATCATTTTCGACTTTTTAATTTATTTATGCTGATTGCTATTTTATATTTTCATCTTAAAGAATTGATTAGTTCCTTAGGCGAAATATCATATTGACTTGAAAATAACTTAGAAAAATAATGTACATCATTGTAACCGACTGAATAAGCAACTTGCGAAATGGAGTTTTGAATGTAATTATCAATAATATGTTTTGCTTTGTGCAGTCGAAGTATTCTTATGTATTTATTAGGTGTTAAATGAACTAAATGGGCTATTTTTCTATGCAATTGTCTTTCGCTAACCGCCATTTTATATGATAGTTCATATAAATTCATATCATTTTGATTAATTGAACTATAAATTTCCTTTTCCAGATTTATTAACCAGTCCTGATCTAATCTTGTGACTTTTTGCGGGTTTATTTTGTTCAGACATAAACTCTGAACATTTTTATTAGTTTCATAAATGTCAAAAATATCAGGACGTCCCTGAATAGTAAGGCTTACAGATTTTGATTTGATTTCTTTTAAAATTTCTTCAATAAGATCATTTATTTGAGTGCTGCTTGAAAATATAATCTCATTTTGAGCTTTACTATCAATAGTATCCGGTTTACTTGCCGTAATAATGTTTGCTAATGGATTCTTGATGTTTTGAATAATCTGATTTAAAATATCTGGAGAGGACCAATCTATTGTAGTACCTTTTGTAATTTGATTTGTCATTTTAATGGAAATTAATTTGTTAGTCAACAATTTTAAAAACCTGGCTCTGACAAGTCTTTTTGTTAATTTTAATCTGTTTTTATCATTCAGAAAAGGATATTTTAATATTATGCCTGATAGTTATATTCGTATTTTCAAAATATTGGCTGATATTTATATTGAGAAGGTTACCAAAGCACTTATTTTTAAAATAAAAAAATCTTTTAATTCGTCGTAACTGATCTATTTTGGAAAAATTATATAATTAACAGAAGTTCATGTAGCCTCTGTTTTTCAAACGAAATTCATAATTCTTAATAATTGGTTGACACACTCAGCAAAGACAACATTTTTTGTTTGCATATTTGGGGCTAGCAAACATTATTAATCTTCTGAAAAATATTTATTCCCTTTTGGAGCATATGCCAGTTACAATTTCCTTTCTAATTAAACTTTGGCAATATGACTGAAATTTTAAAATTTGCTAATTCCGTTACCTGATCTAATTCTAATTGTTTCAGATAATTTTAAGTAATATTCATAGCTTTTAGATTCATTACAAAGCTAATTTTCCTACATTGTTATTTTGCTACCCTAATTAGTAGTATTTTATTGAAAATCAACAAACTACACTTTTAGGTAGTTTGGTTTTTAATTAATTCAAAGCAAAAAGAAGTATTGTTAAATCGATCTGATGCTGTTTTTAGTAATCTTTATAAATAATAAATAGACAGTTAACTCTTTTGAGAAACTAAATCTCTTTCGTTAATTTTTTGATTTTATGAGATTGAATATAGATTGCAATATTTTGCGGTTATACTTATTTAATCAATTGATAATCAGTTAAAAATGTAAATTATTTCTATATAAATGTCCTGTATATTTTTATTTACTAAATAACTACCATATTTATGTAATTATTTTCATACATAAAAAAAAATAATTAAATTTGAATTAAAACTAAAATATGATGAATGCAGCTGATTTAAATTCATTTTTTTATTCCAGAAATGCGATCCATGGCTTAACAGATGAGGAAAAATCGAAAAAAATGGAATATTTAGAGCCCATAAAAGCGTTTTCAAGGGCTACATGTACCAGTATATATGTTATTGATTACTTAAAACAAGGTTTTGAATTTGTTTCAGAAAATCCGCTATTTCTATGTGGAAATACTGCTGAAGAAGTGTTGGAAATGGGATATGTGTTTTATTTTAATCATGTACCTGAAGTAGATTTAGAGTTATTGTTAAAAATTAATTCTGCAGGGTTTGATTTTTATGAAAAGCTGCCCGTAGAAGAAAGAACTCACCATACCATCACGTACGATTTTCATTTGAAAAATAAAGAAGGAAAATTGATTTTGATAAACCAAAAACTCACTCCTGTTTTTCTAACTGATACCGGAAAAATATGGAAAGCAATATGTATCATTACGCTATCATCAGAACGTAAAGCTGGCAATATTAAAATCTATAAAGACGGAGAGAATAAGGTCTATAATTATAATCTTAATCAGGGCTTATGGGAAGATTCTGAAAAAATATCTTTATCCAAAAGAGAAAAAGAAATTTTACAACTTTCTACCAGGGCATTTAATATAAATGAAATTGCAAATGAAATATTTGTTTCTCCTGATACCGTAAAATTTCACAGAAGAAAACTATTTGAAAAATTAGAAGTAACCAATATTTCAGAAGCTATAGTTTATGCTACTAATAATAAGCTAATTTAAAAATAACGTTCTACGACTATATCAAACTATTTTAGCATTAAATAGTAACCCATCGATGGATATATTCTAACTGCTCTTTTTTATGATCATGAGAAAGAATATCTATTCTCTTAATAATATTATCTATACAATTATATTCAAATATTTTAAATGATTCATTCCCCTCCAAATAGTCATCTAAACTACTTAAACTAAAAATAGGAATATCTCCGTTAAGCATTTGCTGAATTTCGAAGTCCATGATAAATTTATAATTTTTCATACTGTCTGCACGATATGCTTTAGATAATAACTCTTTTAGTTTGAAATTATAGTTCTCATGACTAGACATAAGTGTCGGTGATCTCATATATCTTAATATATTAAAATAAACAAAAGTTGGCCTCCAGACATACCTCGCTTCCTGATTCTTAAAGGAATTAATTGGTGAAACTGAGGATTTCAATTCTTCTTTAGAATTGGTAAACAAATCATAAGTCAAAGAAAATCCATCAACAAAATTTTTAGCGTAATCATTTACAAAAACTCGATTTTCATTGTACACAGGTATATTTTTTTCGACCAATTCGCGGGTTATAAAACGGGTTACTCTTTTAGAATTTATAGTATTTGGATTGACAATTTTTTTTCCAAAATCTGTTACATGCAAATTTCCTCTTACACCATAACCTGTACAATCTATAGGAACTTTAGTATTACTATTAACTATGAGTACACTTTCTAATACAGAAAAAAGAGGGATTTTTTGTGACTCATCCCAGGATCGTTCTACAGACTGACCGGCCAAAAAAGGCTGAATAATAGTTTCATGATCTATCATAACCGGATTTTTGCCTGAAGCAATAATATTTTCACGATGACAATCCTTACTGCCCAAGAGAAAAGCAACAGCCAGAAGCATACCTGCTTTAAAATAATATTCTTGTAAATCTTCTTTAGAATTTGCTTCATCATTATTTACAAATTCAAGCCACCCATAATCTCCGCAATCCAGTATTTGAAATGTTTTTAAATCTGTTTCTAATTTATTATTAATCCAATCAATAAATGAATTATACGAACTCACTATATTTATATTTCTGGGCTTATATATTAGTTTTTTTTCATTAGATAAATAAACCATAGAGGTACCTTCGCCTTTATGACCATCTCCAAGACTTACATCAATATCTACAATTCGTATATCGTTGAGATTGAATGTAAATTCTATTATTTCAAGATCTTTATAAAAACGAGAAAAAATGTTATTAATATGTTTTGAAAAATTTTCTGTCTTAATCTTAAGTAAGTTATCCAAAACGGGAAAATCATTCATTATTGACATGGACATTTTGTCAACAAACAAATTATAATCATCATTGCCATTTTTAATAAAATTATCTAATTCGAATTGTAATGTTAGCTCTGCAATAACACTTAATTCTTCTAATAGTTTAGTATGCAACTTATCTTTTAGTATGAACAATTCTATATTAGAATTGCTAATAAAACTATACGTATAGGGCATAATTATATCAACAAAAGGAATAGTTTGAAAATTTTCTTTTATAAAATATGTTGCTTCCGTATTCATTTTCAAATTATTCGTTTTAAAATCTATAAAAATTTCTAATTGTTTTATTAGCATTATGCAACATATTCACCTCTAATTATAAACTTTAAAATGAAGCTGTAAATTGCTGTTTTTGAATTTTATTCTACTTTTTGTGTGCTTTTAAAAACAATAAAAAGTGAAACTATAAAACCAATTATATATACAATTCCAATACCTAAATTTTGAAACTTTAAGTGCTCAAAATCAAATTGTCTATAAGCTGCTATTCCTAAAATAATTGCGCAAATAGTTCCTGAAGTTCGATAAAACGTAGTGTCCATATTTTTAATTTGAATTATATTTAAATTGCAATTTCATTATTATGATTTTTTAATATAAAACCCCTTGATTTTTATTGGTAATCAAGGGGTTTTTATTGTCTTAAAGATGAGATACCGCCCAGGAGATACCAATACCTACTGCCACACCACCAAAATATAATGCCGGGGTCAAACCGCCTGCAATTAATTCTAATTGTTCTTCAGTTAGCTCTAATTCATCAAAATTAGGTTCTGCCGGAATATTGAAATAAATAATATTCTCATTTGATTGGTCTTCAGCTATTATTTTAACATTTTCCGGAACAGGAATATTTTTACCTGTTAATTGTTGCAATGCCTGTTCTGGATTATTTAGCAATTGATCTTTAAAAGCTGCACTTTCCCAAGCTTTTTCTACTAGAGCTTTTATTAACTCTGCTCCTTTTTTCTGTTGTTCTAATGTGATTTTCATGTCTTTATATTTTCAAATTATTATTGATGTGTTGCGGCCCATATTGCAACTCCAACTGTAACTCCTACATAAAATGCTGGTGTAATTCCACCGGCAACTAGTTCTAACTGTTCATCAGTCAGTTCTAATTCATCAAAATTAGGTTCTGCCGGAATATTAAAATAGATAACAGATTCATTGGTTTGATCTTCAACAACGATTTTTTTGTTATCCGGCAATGAAAAACTTTTATTGGTAAATTCCTGAATAGTTGCCTCAGGATTTTTAACCAACTGATCTTTAAAAGCCGCATTTGCCCAAGCTTTTTCGACTAGAGTTTTTATCAACTCAGCACCTTTTTCCTGTTGTTCTTTAGTATATTTCATTTTTATAATTTTAATAGTTAGTATGAATTAATATTTTATAACATCTATTGGAAAAGTTGGACTCGGTAACCATGGCAGTGTTGTAATTGGAGGCCAAATTGCAATACTTCCAACACCTCCTGCTACAGCTTCTAACTGCTCTTCGCTTAATTGTGCATCTGCAGATTGTTTTGCTGCAGGCGGAATATTAATATAAACAGCAGATTCATCTGTTTGATCTCTTACCACTAATGTTTTTCCTTCTGGTAAATTCAATTTTTTGCCAATAAATTTTTCAATTGTAGCAACTGGATTTGCTACTAATTCTTTTTTAAATTCAGCATTTTCCCATGCTTTTTGTACCAATTCTGCATACAATTTTTGTTCTTGTGTAATTTCCATGATTTTAAGGTTTTGAGTTAAAAATTTTAGTAAAGAACAATGTCTTTAGGAAAAGTTGGATTCCATGGTCCCGGTGGCAAAAGGATACAACCTCCTGGTCCTATAATTCCTCCCGCAACAGCTTCTAATTGTTCGTCACTTAATTGTGTATCCTGAGTTTTTTTTGGTGCTGCAGGGATGTTGATATATACAGCCGATTCGTCCGTTTGATCTCTTACAACGAATGTTTTACCTGCCGGCAAATTCAATTTCTTTCCTGTAAGTTTTTCGATTGCAGCAACTGGATTTGCTACTAATTCTTTTTTGAATTCAGTATCTTCCCATGCTTTTTGCACAATATCTGCATACAATTTCTGTTCTTGTGTAATTTCCATGATTTGTATTTTTAATATTAATATTTAAATTTATTTAAACCAGCCATTTGATAATCGGAAGAACGATATCAATAGGAATTATAGGAAATATTACACCTCCTGAAACAGCTTCCAGTTGTTTATCGCTTAATTCAACATTATCTAAACTTGATTTTGCAGGAATATTGATATATACAGCCGATTCGTCTGTTTGATCTCTTACAACAAATGTTTTTCCTTCCGGCAAATTCAATTTTTTTCCTGTAAATTTTTCAATTGCAGCTACCGGATTTGCTACTAATTCTTTTTTAAATTCAGCATCTTCCCATGCTTTTTGCACAATTTCTGCGTAGATTTTTTGTTCTTTAGTAATTTCCATGATAATGTTTTTTTTGAGTTATTAATAGTAAAATATGGGTTAAAAAAAATATTATTTTATAATTATGCCTATAAAACTTAATTTAAAGTCTTCTAAGGTTATTATACAACGATGTAATTCTTTAATGCGGGAAATAAACTATTAACCAGATCCGGCCAAACTGTCTGTCCTCCGCCGGCAATTATTTCTAATTGATCTTCTGTAAGTTCAATGTCTTCAATACTAGGTTCACTTGGAATATTGACATAAACCTTAGATTTATCAGTCTGATCATTTATTACCAGCGTCTTCCCTTCTGGTAAAACAATCTTCGCACCTGTCAAATCTTCAATTGCTTTTATTGGATCTGAAACAAGGCTTTTTCTAAAATTAATATCTTCCCATGCTTTAGATATTATTAATCTCAAAACCTCTTCTTCTTTTTTCTGTTCCATGATTTATTTCCTTTTGTACAATGTAAAATTAGAATTACATTATATTATAAAAATGCCAAATAAACTGACAAAAAATACTTAAACATGTATTTTGTCGATAAAAACATTCTTTTTATCGACAAAAAAAACATTCTTTTCGACAAAATACATATTGATTTCCCCTTTTCCTTTAGCATAAATATTACCACGGTACTGAAACAAAAAGCACTCTTCGTGTTTTATCAGATTATAAAGAGATTCACTTATATTGACTTTACCTGCCATTCCATTACTTTCTACCCTGCTGGCAGTATTTACTGTATCGCCCCATACATCATATTGGAATTTTTTAACTCCTACTATTCCGGCAACAATAGGACCAGCGTGTATACCAAGACGCATTTCAAAAGCAGGCTTATTTGTGATTGAATTTTGAATTTTTCTTTCAATCATAAACTCCTGCATTTCTAATCCTGCCAATACAATGTCTTTTAGTGAATCTTCATTTGGATTTGGTATTCCGCCTGCTGCCATGTAGGAATCCCCAATAGTTTTAATTTTTTCGATCTTATGCTTATCAGAGATTAAATCAAATGCCTTGAAACAAACATTAATTTCTTCTACAAGATCTTTAGGTGACATTTTTTCAGCAGTTTGAGTGAAAGATTTAAAATCAGTGAAAAGGATTGAAACCAAATTAAAATCACGGGCATTGACAAAGCCTTTCTCTTTTAATTCTTCTGCGATTTCTTCAGGCAAAATATTTAACAACAGCTTTTCTGAACGATCCTTTTCTATTTTTAAGGCTTCTCTGGATTTTCTAACATAGTTCAAACGGTTCCATAAAGCAATGACAATCAATAATATGAAACCCAAAGAAATTATAATGACGTTTCTTTGGGTTTCTTTTTTCTGAACTTCTTCTTTATGTTTAAGTTCTATTTTATGTTCTTTATTGACATAGGCAATACTATCCATTAAGAGTGCTTTTTGAAATTCCATGTTCAAAATCTTATTGGAGGTTTCTTCGGACTGTAAGCTATCATTATATGCATTTGATTTTTCATAAAAATTAAGAGCTTCTGTAGCATTTCCAGAAGATTTATAAGCTTCATAAAGACACTTACAAGCTTCTTTTTTTAAAGATATGGCTCCTAAATTTTCTGCAATTCCCAGTCCTTTTTTACATTTCTTTATAGCTGTAGTATTCTTTCCTAATTGAGTCAATATACTGCCAATAGCTACTTCTGATGTACCTGTATATTGTAAACTATTAATTTTTTGGGATAATTTTAAACAGCGATTATAATATGATAAAGATTTTGTATAATCTCCCTGAATATTAAACAGTTCACCTAAATTGTAGAGTGCTTCTATTTTTTTTTGTTCATCTCCTATTGTATCTGCTATGGCTAAAGCCTGGCTCAAATGATTATAAGCTTTAGAATACTGCTTTTGCATCATGTAGATTTTACCTGCCGCATTTAAATTGTGGGAAATTCCTACTGAATCTTTTAACTCTTTGTAAATGGTATTGGCTTTTTGAGAATAAATCATAGCATTGGAATAATCCTTTATATCAATGTATATTCCGCCAATATTTTGGGTAGTCGCTGCAATGATTTTTTTATCGCCAATTTTTTTTTGAATTTTTATTGCCTGATTATAAAACTCCAGCGCTTTTGGGTAATTACCTAAGTAATAATGAACAGCGCCAATATTATTTAATGCTGACGAGACTCCTTTTTTGAAATCAATCTTCTCACAAATTTCCTTACTGTTCGTATAATAAGCAAGAGCTTTTGCATAATTTCCCTGATAATAATATGTTGTTGCAATTTTGTTCAGGACATTTCCAACTCCTTTTTGATCTTTGAAACTTTGGTATATTTTTAAACTTTTTTCAAATAAAACCATTGCCTCCGGAAATTGTCCGGCATCCTGATACTTTGTTCCACTATTTAATAAACTGTCTGCAGTTTTCCTATTGTCAAAAAGTTGTTTGTTTGATATATTTGTTTGCCCGTGTAATTTTATTCCGGCACTCAAAGTGAGAAAAAGAAAAAACAATAAATAGATGTGCAAATTTTTCATATCAGTACTATTAAATTAAAAACGTATATGTTCAATGTACACATACGTTTCTTTATCCCACCGGTTAAAATTCATTCCGTCTAATAATCATTTTATAATGATTGGAGGCGTCTGTCCGTCACCTCCACCAGAAATAATGTCTAATTGTTCTTCTGATAGTTCAATATCATCTACAACTTCAACCAAATTAGGGTTGGAAGGGATATTAATAAATAGCGTAGATGTATTTGACTGGTCAGTAACAGTAATTGTTTTTCCCTCGGCTAAATGAATCGGCCGCCCTAAAAAGCTTTCTAATGCTGATAGCGGACTGGTTAGTAAATTGCTTTTAAAAACAGGGTCTTCCCATGCTTTTTTAACAATAGATTCCAAAGTCTTTTGATCGTTAATAAATTCCATGTTTTCTATATTTTATGATTAAACTCATTCTTAACAATTGTAAAATTATCAGCATTAAAGAATATAGAATTGCCAAATTGACTGACAAAAGATCAAATAGCTTATTTATTACCTTTTTTAGTAGTCTTTTATAATTTCTTTTTTTTTATAATATAGGCGAATTAATTCAAAACTTAAAAAGCTGTATTGAAATTACATTCAATACAGCTTTTTAAGTTTACTTTTTTGGAATTCTATTGATATTACAGCCCAACAGTTAAATATTGCTTTCAAAAGGCGATGCAGGTAAATTTTGTTTATTGTATAAATTAGCTTCTGAGGGGTTATCAGCCCAGGCATATCTGACTTTTACAGGCACTGCAATTGAATCACTCCAAACCATAATCTTATTGTTTATGATTTTGGCATTTGCCCACACAAATTTTCCATCAGCACCAGCGATGGAAAAACCTTTTAAAATTGCATTATTTTTTGCAATCAAACCAGTTCCAATATCTGAAAAACTTAGTACCAATTTATTTTGTTCTCGCTTCATGGATTTAAAAAGTGGCCCTGATGAAACTAATTTTTTTTCACCATAAACCATTTTTCTTGCCTGTAAAGCAAGCCTTTTGCCTACATCGTATTTGTTTAAGGGATGAATGTCATTCCACTCTCCTAAATCTATTGTCACCGCCATAGCTGTATTGGGAACAGATAACGTATTTTTTTGCTGCTGTCTTAATTCTGCCCAATTGCTTTCAACTGGTTCAGATTTAGGCTCCATATAATTTGCAAGCTGAACATATATAAAAGGGAAATTACCCTGTTTCCATTCTGCTCTCCAATTTGTAATCAAGGTTTCCATTAATGCTGAATATTCTACCGGCTTTTTTGTACTTGATTCACCCTGATACCAGAGAACGCCTTTGATTGCATAATTTTTTAAAGGAGCAATCATCGCATTATAGAGCCCAACCGGTTTCCATCTGATAAAAGTCTGTGATGGTAAAGGAAGCATTTTTGTTCCTAATTTATACTTCCATATGCCGCTTAAGTTCAGAGAATCATTCCCATTTACTAATTGATATTGTTTATCCATGACAAAACCTCCTTTGCCTGAATTATTTATGATACGTATGGCAATTTCGTTTTTCCCTTCTTTTAAAATATTTGAATTAAAAGAATATTTTCTGGGCGGATACAGGTATGAAGTTGTTCCCACAAAATGACCATTTACAAAAACTGAATCGGCATCGACAATTCTTCCTAAAATGAGTTTAACCGAATTCTCTTTAACTTTCTGGATTTTAAATTCTTTTCTAAACCACACAGCGCCATTTGTATTTGGTAAACCATTGTCAGCCCAATAACCGGGAACATGCATCGTGTTCCAGTCTGAATCATTCAATTCTGTATTTGACCATTTATTCTTTAAACCTTCATCGGTTTTATTCAGTAATTGATACCATTCGTTATTACTCTTTTTATCATTTGATTCAATTTGGGATATCAGGTTTTTATCCTTAAATCTTTGATATTCCTGATAATACTCCGGAAATTTTTTAATTCCTTCTTCATTGATCCATGATTCGGCCGGAGAACCACCCAAAGCAGCATTAATCAATCCTATTGGAATTTTATACTTTTCATAAATTTCACGGGCAAAAAAATATCCAACAGCCGAAAATTGCAAGATATTAATCGGAGTCACTGAAATCCATCCGCCAGAAGAAAAATCTGTATTTTCTTTTTCAAAATCATATTGATCAGGCACTAAAAATTGTCTTATGGCTGAATTATCTGCGCTTGCAATTACATGACTGTATTTGTCCTTAACACGCTCCATTGGAAGTTCCATATTAGATTGTCCCGAGCAAATCCATACATCGCCAAAAAGGATGTTTTTTAAAGTAATGATATTACTCGCTGAAAAAGTCATTTCGTATGGTCCACCAACTTTTTGCGGAGGTAAAATAATGGTCCATGTTCCGTCTTCAGCCGTAATGGTTTTGTAAATTTTACTATTAAAGTTTAATTCTATTTTTTCATTTGCAGCAGCCCAGCCCCAAATTTTCACTTTGGAATCACGCTGTAAAATCATGCCGTCACTAATTAATCGAGGCAATTTTATTTGCGAATTAGCTGCAAAACTTAGAAATAGTATTGTGAGTCGTATTATTTTTTTCATTTTTCTTTTTGCTTTTACTTTCGTCAAACATTAAATAATCAGGAAAGATGTTACTCTAAAACCTACTTTCCCTAGAAAATTATATCTAATTTTTTTACACAGATTAAAAAAAAATTAAGCAGATTTTGAAAGATTTATTTCTAAAAATCAAATTTAATCTGCTCAAATCTGTTTGAAATTGAATTGAATCATGATATCCTAAAATTTGTTTTGTGTAAACTGTTAGAACACTTATTCATAGGTATATAATTTTATCTTTTGAATTTCATAATCGCCCACCGAAATTCTAAGATGTCTTCCCTGATGAGTCTGATCACCGTTAAAATGTCTGATTGTTTTCCAAACGTCATTTTCAAATATTCCCTGGTCAGTTTTTAAGATTCCGGCGTTAATTTCCATACTTTTTAAAGGTTTAAAAGTCACCACGATTCCGGATCCGGCTATGTAGAATTCATCCGGAGCTATTTCAATAATCATGGCGCTGGAAATTGGCCAGACATCTGCTTTTGCTCCATCAGACCAGTTTAAGGTATAATCATGTTTAAATGTAAACTCGAAGTTACCCAGTTTAATTATCTGTAATTGATTTATTTTATCTAATAAAACTCCGTCAATTTTTTCTTGCCCTTTGTTGGCTTCGATAACAGGCGACAATTGTTTAACCAGATTATAAATTTTGCCAAGCGGTTCTTTTTTAGCATCAGCAACAGATTCGATTGAGAAAGGCGAAAAACCAATTGCTTCATAATGGCCAATAGCATATAATCCTTTAAATGGAGCACTTTCATCAAAACGATGCTCCGGAATAAAAAGTGGATCTCCCTGACGGGTAAACAAATCATTCCAGTGCTTAAACAAAGGATTATAAAAATCTGGTGAAAGTAAATCAATTGAAGTTCCTGCAGCTTTCCAGATATCCATCAAATGTGGTAATGGGCCTGCACTTGGATATTCTCCAGGTTTTTTCTCTGGAGCATTTAAAGCAGCATTTACAAATAAAGGCAACGCATACGCATCTTTTCCGGCTTTAGCGATTTTATTAGTGAATTTTGCAAAATACCAGGCCATGAAAATTTCGTCTGTGTGAAGACCTTTTCCAAATATCTGCTCCCAGTTTCCTGAAGTTTTAAAACCGTTCTTTTTCCAGATTTCCAGGAACTCAGGAACCAGTTTTTCTTTGTTTTTCTGCATGTATTTAAAAAATTCATCAGGAACTGGCTTATTAAAAGCTTCGTTTGCCAATACACAATAATCCCTTGCTGTAGGCAGCATTCCGATTTCATTTTCAACCTGAACCATTATGACCGTTTGCTCTTTTTGATCAAAATCTTTAACATGGCTCATTAATTTCTGAAAAGCTTTTAAATCGGCTTCTAAATTATTTTCGCTAAGAGGAGTCAGAATTTCATGACTTCTATTTTTATCATCCTTAACCCTTGGATAATTCTTCTGATTTAATTTTACCCAAGCCGGAGCGTGGCTGGACATACTGTTTTTCCAGGATCCGAACCAAAGAAATACCAGTTTTAGATTTTCTTTCCTTGCTCTAAGAATCAGATCGTCCACCAAAGAAAAATCAAATTTACCCTCCTGAGGTTCTATGAGTTCCCAATAAACAGGAGTCAGTACCGTGTTCAGGTTCATATCAGCAACTTTGGACCAAATAGGTTCCATGCTTTCCATGCTCGTTGCAGAAGAGTTTCCTAATTCTCCTCCTCTTATGATAAACGGTTTGTTGTTGACAATTAATTGAGTTCTATTGCCTTTTTTTTGAAGACGAGGTGTTTTTTCCTGCGAAAATCCGAACTGCAAAACAGTTAAGAAAAATACTGAGACTATTTTTTTAGAAAATCCAATCATTCTAAATTTTTCAAAATTAATTTATACTTTAAATGTATCAGAAACAAATAAGTAATCCATAATACAAAACTGTTTTACAGATTTATATTATGGATTAAGTTACAATAAAAAGGCGTTATTTCTGAAGTTCGCCTGAAAAGTCTTTACTTACATCTTTACCGGCAAGACCATCAGCTACTCCTTTATAGGCATGTTTACGTTTATAGCTGGCATCCCATACGTTTGGAGATTCATCAGGTAACCAGTATTCGTGTTCTTGTTCGTTATCCGATACTCCCCAAATGGTTATTCCATATTGTTGAGCAGCAGGTATGTATTTCTTATACGAATCAATAACATACTGATACATGGCGGCCTGATCTGCTAATTGTACAGCTGTTGGGCTTTTTGTTCCTAAACGAATATCCAGCTCAGAGATTTTAATTAATTTTCCTGATGCTGCTAATTTTTGGAACATCTGATCGATTTTTGCTTTATCAGTTGTTAAACCAATGTGCATTTGAGTTCCTATTCCATCAACAGTAGCTCCCTGATTTTCAATATATTTAACATAGTTAATTAATCCATCGCATTTATCAAGTCTGGATTCTAAATTATAATCATTTATAAATAATTTATCTGTAGCATTACCATACTGACGTGCCAGTTTAAATGCTTTTACGGCATAATCTTTTCCAAGATATTTAACCCAGTAAAATTCATCATTTGCCATATCAGTAACAACGCCATCACGTAAACTTCCATCTTCTTTTACCGGCTCGTTTACCACATCCCATGCATGAACATCATTTTTAAAATGTGTCATCATTTTTGAAATCCAGTCGGTCATAGCTGCATCAATGATGGTTGCTTTTTCTGCATCTGTTTTTTCAATCGTAACTGGACCGGTCGCACCCGAAGAAGCGTCTGCTGCTTGAATCACAATATCATCAATATACAAAGTAGCAGCGGTTTCTCCAAAGTCAAAAACGAATTTTGTACGATCAGCAGTTGATGGCTTTAATGTTCTGGTAATCTGAGTCCATGAAGTTCCAACCGAAATACCTGAGTAATAATCGCCAGCATAAGAAGCATTTTGCAATTCAAGTTGTAATGTTGCGCTTACAGAAGATTTGATCCAGAAAGTACAGGTATATTCTTTATCTTTAGTTAAAGCAGAAGCAAAAGTATAAACCTGTTGAGCCTCATAATTTTTTGCTGCCGTTGGATTTGTTAATACCATCGCATAACCGCCATTATGCCCGTCTCCATTAGCAGAGACAGAACGAGTTGAGCTATTTCCATAACCAGACCACGGTGATAATGTATTTCCTTCAAAATTACCATTAGAAATTAGATTTGTAACTGCCGGAGCAGCATCTAAATCTACTACATTAAGCGTATTTACATCTATTAGATAAGTTACATTTGGTAAATATCCTAAATCTAAATTGAACTGAAAACCGGTAGCCCCTGGAGCAAAATCACCTGGAGCAAGTTTAATTTTTACTTGCTTCCATGCTGATCCAGTTGCAAATGCTTCTGTAAATGATCCACCAGTAGCATACCAATCTTTCCAGGGATACATATTGGTTAAACTTGAGTTGAAAGAAACACGCCCCTTACCCGTTACATCTGATTTTATGAAAAAAGAGATTTCGTAATTATGATTGCTCACAATAGGAACAGTTGGTGAGGTTAATTGCAAATTATAAGCTTGTGATGAAGTCGCACCTGAAATTAATTTTACGGCCTTTGAGGTGGTCGTTAATCCTGCGGCATCAACAATTGAAATTCCGGCACCGGGATTATTTCTTGACCAACTGCTAAAAGTACCATCTTTTAATCCGGCAATATTTAATGAATTTGCACCACTTGAACCCGGAATAATGGTTGGAGCCAATAATCCGTTTAAGTAACTCGCATTATTATTAGAATGCCAAACCAATGTATGTCCGTAAATGGATAAACCAGCCTTTTTAGTTTCTGTTACAAATTTATCCATTGTTGTAAAATCAATGCTCCCATTAGATTTTACCATGGCTCCGTGTTTCATTTCGTAACCCGGAACTACTTCATCAAAATTTGCATTAACAATACTTCTATAGGTTCCATCTTCTAAATACAAACTAACCCCGATTCCGTTTCCTAAATTGAAAGTGGAATAATTTTTAAGCGGTTCATATCTTGTAATTTTTTCGGCTAATTCTAAAGGCAATTCTGAGGATGCAATTTCACCATGTCCCTCAACTTTTCCCCACTCCATTAAATTGTCATCACATGATGTCAGTAACATTAAGGATGAAGTAATTATTGGTATGATATATTTATATTTCATTGTATCTTTTTTTTAGTTAGTAAAATCATCGTAAACCGGTGTGTTTAATGATACAACTCTCCAGTTATCAGTATACACTTTTACCGTAGTTGGTTTTGAAGCAAATTCGACTTCGCTGTCATTACCCAGTACATCTTTCATTTTTACATCGCCATTTTCAAACCATATTCCAAAATTTTGATAAGTTGCCGCTTCACGATAAGCCAGTACTGCTTCAAAAGTGAAATCAGCTTTAGACCATTGATAAAATTTACTAAAAGGAATAGTAATCGTTACCCAGCCAGTTGTCTGAAAAGCAACTGATTTTCCTTCGATCAGCCAGGGAATATAATTATAAACACCCCCAGCCCAGGTTCCTCCATTAAAATTGTTGATGGTACATATTTTTAAATAACCCGAATCTTTCCAGGCATCCGGTACATAAATATCAAACTGAAATGCCACTTTATCAAGAGGAGTATTTGCAGGGATATAAGGTGTTAATTGTGTTCTCCAATTGTCTACTCCTGTTCCTGCGGTCCAAACTTCTGTTGCTCTGGCTGTTGCTGCCGGAATGGAAGCTATACGATCTGGACGATGTGGTACATATTTCCCATGAGAAAGATTTGTTTGACCAATAGCAGCTGATCCTAGATCTGTTGGTGTAATCATACCCGAAATGGTTGAAGTACTCCAATACCCCTGAGTCCCGTTTCCGTCAAAATCTAAAATAACTCCCTTTTTAAAATTAAAATAGGCTGGTGAGTAAACGCCTCCATTAGAAGTCTGCACAAATAAAGAACCTCCATTTTCTGAAACTCCATTTGGCATAACTACTGTAAAAAACTCACCGTCTTCGTCTGAAGTAATACCTGTAGTAACTTCAATATTTCCTGGAAAAATAACTTTACTTACCTCTGTCAAACCAGTTCCCTTAACAGTAATGGTTTCACCTACATTAGGCATTGTGTTTGAAACATTTGTAATTGCTGGTTTTCCGGCACGAATCTCAAATGAATAAATTGTTTCGTTGTTATCATTTGCAAAACGAATTGTATTTCTAACTGAAGCATCAGCATCTAAAATAGGAGTATCAGCAGAAACGCTAACCAGCATCGATTTATCTGTTACGAAAACTACGTTAAAATAAGTCGAATATCCGTTGATGTAAACTTTTCTTAATCCTCTAAAACCAGAACCTTCAATGCGTAATAGCTGCCCTAATCTTGCAAAATTAACCTCTCTGTCAGGTACTGATGAATTTACATCTTCCAAAAAGACTTTTGTAATGGTTATCTCTCCGCCACCCTCACTGGAGTCACTGTTGTCACACGCAGTAAACAACATACTAAAAATCATTATCCCAAGAAATAATATGGGTGTCCAATAATTTTTATTTAAAATATATTTCTTCATATTAATTGCTCTTTTATATTTATTATTTTTCACAATACTAGAATAAATCTGTTATTCTGTCTTCAGTAAATTTATATGGAACAGGATTCTCTCTCAATAAAGGGTTCTGGATAAGTTCAGACTCAGGATAAGGCAGGACAAAAATACTAGCGTCAATTACACCAATCGCACGCGGGCTGGTACTTTTTGATGCATCAACAGATACTGTATTAGTAGGTGTATCATATAAAATTGGTGTAATAGTCCCTCTGTTTTGACCCGTAATGTAATTAATAACTTCCTGTTGTTTATAATAAGATCTGCGAACCAAATCATACCAGTATTGTCCTTCCATACATAACTCAACTCTTCTTTCGTGTCTGATATCCTCATAAGTAAGACTTGATTTCGTTCCGACATTAGCACGTAAACGAAGTTTGTTAACTCCCATTAACGCAACTGCATCGGTCGTACTGGCATTATTTCCTAAAGCCGCTTCAGCATAATTTAAATACACTTCACCCAAACGCAGCATATAAGTATTCAAAGCAGAGTTCATACGTGTAATTTTAGAATTGTCTTTGGTAGAACCAACCACTCCTTTTTTAACTGTTAAAAAATCTTTACTGTGATCTACAGTAAAACCTCCATTTGATTTATTAATTTCTGCATAAAAATCATCATCTGCCATCCAGGTAGCTTTGCGACGGTTATCAGTTGGTTCATATTCCTGCAAAACATTATAAGAAGCTCTTGTCCAATATCCCCAGGCTGCATCATCACCGGTAATATCTGAACTAAATGCAAAATAGGCCTGTTGTGTATTGTTAACTCCGTAATCTCCGTTTGGTACCCATTGCAAAGCAAACATAGATTCGGTATTGTTGTTGTTTTCTATTTTAAACAAATCAGCATAATTATCCATTAACACATACGGTCCTTCGTCGATTACTTTTAAAGCAGCCTTTTTAGCCAAATCAAGATATTCCTCATTTCTTGTACCACTGTTAGGATTATCACTAACTCCTGAATAAGACAAATAAACACGCGATAACATACCAAAAGCACTATATTTTGTTAAACGCCCTGATTGTCCCGCTTGTGACGGAAGGTTTTTGGCAGCGTATTCTAAATCACGCATAGCAAATTCGTAAACATCTTTTAACGGATTTTTATTGACTACCGGATTTTTAACCAACTCTTTCGGGTCTGTAGAAATAATTACATCTCCCCATAATGAAGCCAAATACCAATAAGCTGTACCTCTCATAAATCGGGCTTCGGCAATGTATTTGCTTTTAACTGATTCACTAACAGTACTTCCTGTAATACCAATGATAACGTTGTTGGATTGTTGTATCACATTATATAAAGATCCCCACGCGGACACTAATGGCCCTGTTAATCCTGTTTCTGTTAAATCTGTAAACGGATAAACATAATCAGAAAATGGAGCGTACATGTTAGCTGCTCGACCGTCACCTAAACCATAATAAAACTTATCATTAAAATCAAACCAAACTTTGTTGTATAACGGCCCTGTAGCAGCCTGAAAATCAGATTCTGTTTTATAAAAGTTTTCTTTTGTAATTCGGTCTTCTGGTTCAACATCTAAAAGATCACTACAACTGGTGTAAACAAATGGTAATGCAATTAGAAGAACCCTGTAAAATATATTTTTCGTTTTCATCGTTTGTAATAGTTTAGAAGTTAACATTTAATCCAAGTGTAGTGATGATTGGTGATGGATAACGGCCATTATCAACACCTGTCAAAAGGTTATTTTGGTTAATAGAACCTACTTCAGGATCGTATCCTTTGTATTTAGTAAATGTCAATACATTTTGTGCATTTGTATATACTTTCACGTTCGAAATCCCCCATTTTGAGTATAAACTCTTAGGCAAGTTATATCCAATAGAAATATTTTTTACTCTTACATAAGATCCGTCTTCTACAAATCGGTTACTCAAACGGTAATTTGATGCTGATGAAGCAGATGAAGCACCAATTCTGGGCATATAAGGATCTCCTCCTACAATTTGAACGTTTCGATAATCATTTGGACCATTTGGATCAATTAATTCTAATTGTGCATAACCTAATGCCGATTTTAATAAATTGGTATTTTCACGAGGATTTTCTAACCAGCGTCTTTGATAATTCAATACTTCATTTCCGTAAGACCCAGTTACTAATATATTGATATCAAAACCTTTGTAAGTAAAAGTATTTCCTATACCAAAAGTAAAATCCGGAGCTGGGTTTCCAATATAGTCTGTATCTTTTTCATTGATAACACCATCCTTATTTTTATCTTCAAACATATAATCTCCAATCCAGACACCATTTTCTCCAATTACCATTCCTTCCGGCAAGGCTGTTGGCTGCACTACTCCATTTTGATCTTTATAATAAAAATCAGTCGCTTTCTCAAATCGCCCAATTACTTTGTATCCGTAAAACTGGCCTATTGGCTGACCTACTGCCGTACGTGTAACAACAGTTACGTCTGAGCCTTGCTGAAGTGTCTGGTTATAAACTCCTGTTTTTGAATTAAGAGCAAGAACCTTACTTCTGTTCATTGAGAAAACGAAGTTAGATTTCCAGTTAAATTCATCTCTCTCTATGTTAATCGTGTTTAAAGTCAATTCCAGTCCTTTGTTTTCAAGAGAACCAATATTAAAAATAGGTGCCGTGGTAGATCCTTGCCCCGTTGTTCCTGCATAAGCCGGAAGTGATAAAGGAAGTAATAATCCGTCTGTTTTTTTGTAATAAACATCAGCAATCAGTTCAACTCTGTTATTGAAAAGTCCCAAATCTATTCCTATATTGGTTGATTTTGTTTTCTCCCATCCTAAATCCGGGTTTGCTGTATTGGTTGCAATTTGCCCGCTGCCCCAATTAGTCGCTGAGGTACCATAAAGTGATGTATAAGGATAAGGGTATAAACTATTTTGATTACCAACATGTCCCCAGCCTAATCTTAATTTAAGGTTATTGATTGTCTTATTGTCTTTTAGGAAACTCTCATTAGAAACCTTCCATGCGAAAGCAGCAGATGGAAAATAATCCCAACGATTATCTTCAGCAAACTGAGAAGAACCGTCTCTTCTTAAAGTAGCTGTTAATAAATATTTGTCATTAAACGAATAAAATACTCTTCCAAAATATGAACTAAGAGATTTTGTCATACTTCCATTTGAATTTCTTGCCGTTGTTGGGTCACCGGCATCCAAATCAGTTGCTCCGTTAGTAATATAACCAGAACGGTAACCATACAAGCTCTCCCAATGGTTTTCTACAAATTCCTGACCTAAAGTTACAGTTACTGCGTGTTTTCCAAAAGATTTATTATATGTTAAAAGATTATTCCAAATCCAGTTATCGCTTAATGATTTTGTTCTTGTACCTTCCCGCACATCATTTACAAGTGCTCCAAAAGTATAAGAAGGACTAAAAGTATAACCGTTTCCAAAATTATAATCTACAGAATATTGACTTTTTAGTTTTAAGTCTTTAGTAAAGCTAATTTCAGCATACGCATTTCCCCTTATTCCATAATTTTGATTGTGATTATCTCTCATTAAGGCCAGACCTAATGGATTGTTCTGAACAAATTCTGTTGTATCAGGGCCATCAAAAGTTCCATCTGCATTACGAGCCGCTACATTGGGGGTTTGCTTTAAAGCTGTGAGTATTAAAGAGCCGTCTGAAAATGTATTTATCTGATTTGTTTTATTTAAGGCTAAATTTACTCCAACTTTCAAAAAGCTTTTTACCTGAGAATCGATAACCCCTCTAAGATTAAAACGATCAAATCCTGAACCGATTGCGATCCCTTCCTGATCTAAATAGCCAATACCAAAAGCATAAGTTGTATTATCAGAACCTCCTGAACCTGACAAATTATAACTCTTCATCATAGCTGTTGTAAACAATTCATCCTGCCAGTTTGTTCCCTCTCCTAATAATTCAGGACGAATAAAATAAGGATCTCTTTGTACAATACCCAAATCGGCACGAGTGTTTTTAAGCGTTCCGTACTCTCTTAAATTAAGAACCTCTAATTGTTTTGGTATTTTCTGCCAGCCTACATAGCTGTCAAAATTCAGAGTAAGCTCTCCTTTTTTACCTGTTTTGGTTGTAATAATAATGACACCACCAGCTGCTCTTGAACCATAAATAGCGGTTGCAGAAGCATCTTTTAAAATATCTACTGAAGCAATATCTGCCGGATTAATTCCTGCAAGAGGGTTATTATTATTTGAATTACTTGATCCACTAATTACTACACCATCAATCACATAAATTGGTTCATTATCTCCGGTTATTGAACTAATACCACGAATTCGGGCAGAAGAACTGGAACCAGGTGCTCCATTATTTGCCTGAATATTTATACCGGCAGCACGCCCTTGCAAAACCTGATCTAAGGTGGTAGCTACTGACTGCGAAATTGCTTTAGCATTTACAGAAGAAATGGCACCTGTCAAATCTCCTCTCTTCATTGTGCCGTATCCCACCACAACAACTTCCTTTAAACTATTTAAGTTTTCCTCAAGAACTACATTAATTTTATTTTGATTGTTAGTAGAAACTTCTTTAGTCTTATATCCAATAAAGCTAAAACTTAAAACTGCATTTGCAGGAACAGAACTAATTGTAAATGTACCGTCAAAATTAGTTACTGTAGTATTCTTGGTTCCTTTTACAATAACATTTACTCCCGGTATAGGACCGCTTGCATCTGAAACTGTTCCAGACACTGTTGTTTGTGCATTTACCGAAGCTGAAAATACCAACATCAGGATCAGAAACCCTAAGTTTTTAAAGTATTTCGATTTGCTTTTAGTAATTAAAAAGTTAGTCATAAATAATTGATTTAATTAGTTAATAGTTTAGTCAGTTAGTTTTTTGTTGGTTGTATCAAAAATGAATTATAGTAGCCTTTATAAAAACAAATATATATAAATTACAACAATACACAATCGGTTGCGTTAATTTTTTTTGTCAATTTCAAAAAAAATATTTACTAAAAAAACATATTATATATTTATATTAATAAAACAATAAGTATTATTCATTTAATGAAAGTTTTCAGGCTGAAACATTACATTAATACAAACCTTTATTATTATTTCTTAAAAAAAACATAAAAAACAGAAAATTCCTAAAGAGAAAAAAAGAATGGAATTTTCCTTTTGATTTTAAAGTTTAAAAACTGTTAAATGAATATATAAACCATAAAATCTTACAAAAGATAAGAGCGTATTTTAAAAAGGAAGAAAATGAATTGTCAAAAAACAAAAAACTCCTTTCAAAATTGATTTGAAAGGAGTCTGAATTACTTAAATTTAGATTTGTGGGGCAAATAAAACTTAATGAAAATGAACTGTTTACAAATTCATTTTTTTGGCATCTTCTACAAATTGTTTCAGTCCGATATCTGTCAGAGGGTGTTTCAATAAGCCTTTGATAGCAGACAATGGTCCGGTCATAACATCTGATCCGATTTTGGCACAATTGACAATATGCATTGTGTGTCTTACAGAAGCTGAAAGGATCTGGGTTTGATAATTATAGTTGTCATAAATCTGTCTGATTTCCGCAATTAAATGCATTCCGTCTGTAGAAACATCATCTAATCTTCCTAAAAATGGTGAAACATACGTAGCGCCAGCTTTAGCCGCCAGTAACGCCTGACCTGCAGAGAATACCAAAGTAACATTGGTTCTGATTCCTTTTGACGAAAAATATTTACAGGCTTTTACACCATCACCAATCATTGGTAATTTTACAACAATTTGCTTGTGCAGGGCAGCCAGTTCCTCACCTTCTCTAATCATTCCATCGAAATCTGTTGAAATCACTTCGGCAGAAACGTCACCGTCTACAATATTACATATATCAAGATAATGTTTCAAAATGTTATCTTTTCCTGTAATGCCTTCTTTGGCCATCAATGACGGATTTGTAGTTACTCCGTCCAAAACTCCCATAGCCTGAGCTTCTTTAATATCTTCTAAATTTGCTGTATCTATAAAAAACTTCATTTTTCTAAATTTTAATGGTTTAATAAATTTTCTGAACAATAATTTGGTTAAAAAAAGGCACAAAAAAATTAAGGTCATCGGAACTAACTAAAACCTCCGACCTTAATTTTCTATAAATAGCTATCTTTAAATTATCTCAAATAAAGGCTTTCTTTGAGAGTGAACCGTTTAAGATCCAGTGTTATATAACTATTTTTATACTAAACTGTATGAATAGAATTTATTTTAAAAACAATAAAAGATTATATGTATTGATTGATAATATTTTCAAACAATTCCTGTTTACCGCTTTGAAGTGTTAATTCTCCATTTTGGTTTGCAACATCGTATAAATCTTTCAGGCTTAATTTTCCTTCAGCAAAATCTTTTCCTTTTCCGGAATCGAATGAGCTGTATCTTTCTTTTCTTAATTTCTCGTAAGGAGAAGAAGTAATGATTTTATCTGCAGTTAGTAAAGCTCTTGCAAAAGTATCTGCACCGCCAATGTGTGCTAAGAAAACATCTTCTAAATCTGTTGAGTTTCTTCTGATTTTAGCATCAAAGTTAACTCCACCCCCTTGTAATCCTCCTGCTTTTAAGAAAACCAACATGGCTTCTGTAGTCTCCTGAATGTTATTTGGAAACTGGTCTGTATCCCATCCATTTTGGTAATCTCCTCTGTTAGCATCGATACTTCCTAACATCCCAGCTTTAGCAGCCACTTCTAATTCGTGTTGAAAAGTGTGTTGTGCCAATGTAGCGTGGTTTACCTCGATGTTGATTTTGAAATCTTTATCTAAACCGTACTCTTTTAAGAATCCGATTGCTGTAGCAGAATCAAAATCGTACTGGTGTTTCGATGGTTCCATTGGTTTTGGCTCAATGAAGAAAGTACCTTTGAAACCTTGCGCTCTGGCGTAGTCTCTTGACATTGTTAAGAATTGTGCCATGTGGTCTAATTCTCTTCCCATATCTGTATTTAATAGAGACATATAACCTTCTCTGCCTCCCCAGAAAACGTAGTTTTCTCCGCCTAAAGCGATTGTGGCATCCAAAGCCAATTTTACTTGTCCTCCGGCTCTTGCCACAACATTAAAATCCGGATTTGTAGCGGCTCCGTTCATAAATCTTGGGTTTGAGAAACAGTTTGAAGTTCCCCAAAGCAATTTAATACCTGATGCTGCTTTTTTCTCTTTTAAGTATTCTGTAATGAATGCCAGTCGTTTTTCTGATTCAGCGAAAGTCGCTCCTTCAGCAATCAAATCGTAATCGTGGAAACAGAAATAATCAAATCCCATTTTACTGATGAATTCAAAAGCAGCATCTGCCTTATCTTTTGCAGCCTGATAAGGATCTGAAGACTGGTCCCATGCAAAATTCTGAGTTCCAGGCCCGAATGGATCGCTACCTTGCCCACAGAATGTATGCCAGTAAGCGATAGCAAACTTGAAGTGATCACGCATTGTTTTTCCAGCTACAATTTGATCTGGATTGTAGTATTTAAATGCCAACGGATTATCAGATTCTTTTCCTTCAAATTTAATTTGGCCAATACCTTTGTAGTATTCTTTATTTCCTAAAACTATCATTTTTATTTTTTTATTTATTTGTTACTATTAATTCTAATTCTTTTTTCCAGTTTTGATATGCCTTCTCATATTCTTCTTTATTTTTTAAAGGCAAAAAGGTCATTACGTGATCGTTGATTGTAATTCCTGAACCAAATTTTTCGAAGTCACCATCAGTTAAACCTACTGCTCTGGCTGCTCCTACAGCTCCAGTTGTATTGTAAATTTCTATTTCATGCCCAATTAATGTTGCTACCGTATTGGAGAAAATTTCTGAACGAAATAAATTATCATTTCCAGCTCTGATTACATTAATTTTCGCATTGTCATCTTTCAGACATTCCATTCCGTATACAAACGAAAACGCAATGGCTTCCAAAGATGCTCTGTATAAATGAGCGTTGGAATGAATGTTAAAATTCAGATTCAAAATATGCGATCCGATGTTTTTATTATTGAACATTCTTTCAGCGCCATTACCAAAAGGAATGACAACTAATCCATTTGAACCCACATTTACCTGAGATGCTTTCTCGTTCATTTCTTCATACGACTCATTTCCGGTATTGTTGCGCATCCATCTGTATTGAATTCCGGCTCCGTTGATATTCAGCAATTTTCCAACTCTCGGATTTGATTCGGAATAATTGACATGAACGAAGTTGTTTACACGTGTACTTTTACCTGAATTTGTTTCGGTAACAGCATAAAAAACGCCTGATGTACCTCCGGTTGCTGCCACTTCACCCGGGCGCAGCACATTTAGTGACAACGCATTGTTTGGCTGATCTCCAGCTCTGTAAACAATCGGAATTCCAGCAGGAAGCCCTGATTCCTGTGCACCTTTTTCGGTAACAATTCCCTGATTTGTAAAGTTCTCTACAATATTTGGTGTCAGTGACTGATCAATTCCGTAATAATCCAAAAGCCAGTCCGCTACTTTATTTTCTTTATAATCCCAAAGCATTCCTTCAGACAAACCGTTTTTAGTGGTTGTTACTTCGCCTGTTAATTTCAAAGCGATGTAATCTCCCGGGAGCATGTATTTATCAATTTTGCTGTAAACTTCAGGCTCATTTTCTTTTACCCATTTCAGTTTTGAAGCTGTGAAATTTCCTGGTGAATTCAATAAATGTTCAGCACATTTATCAGCTCCGATTTCAGCGTAAGCTTTGTTACCAATTTCAACCGCACGGCTGTCACACCAGATAATCGAATTACGCAATGATTTGCCGTCTTTATCCACGATAACCAATCCGTGCATTTGATACGAAATACCAATACCCTGAATTTTAGAAGCATCAACATTGGCTTCTTTAATGGCTCTTTTTGTTGCTGTACAAATGTATTGCCACCACATTTCCGGATCCTGTTCTGCCCAGTCAGGCTGCAATGACAAGATCTCCATTTCGTTTTGCGGCTCATTCAGTACAATTACTTTTTTGCCCGTTGCTGCTTCAACCAGGGCAACCTTGACCGAAGAGCTTCCAATATCATATCCTATATAATACATAATTTTATAATGATTCTCTTAATATTAAATTTGTTGGCACATAACACTGAACTACTTCATCGTGAGTAATAAAGGCTGCTGCTTTAGTTCCTATTTCATTAAAATCTGTCGAAACAACCGAAATTCCTTTATAAATAAATTTCTTCATTGGGGTTTCATTATAAGACAAAAATCCAACGTCCTCTCCTGGTTCCATATTTCTCTCTTTGCATTGTTCCAAAAAATGGCCTAAAATCCTATCACTGATACTGATGTAAGCAATTCCTTTTTCAATACTAAACTTTTTGGCATCAGTAACAATTTCATATTTCAGCTTAAAATCAACACAGAATTTCTTAAAATATTCTACTGTTTCTTTCGGGTGATTTGTGTAAGCCGGATAAATAAAACTGATGCTTTTATATCTTTTAAACAAATCCACTGCTTCTTTTAATGCATTATAAAACGCTTTTCCAAAATCCTGAAATATGTAATTATTAGTGCCCTTTGAATGGATATTCCAGTCAATCAAAAGCAGTTTTTCATTCGAAATTGCTGATAACGCCGGTGCTACATCCTTGTGATCAAAATTCATTACCACATATTTGTAATATTTCCCTATTCCGTTATTAATGATCGTTTTAAAAACATCTATATTATAATGATGAAACTGTACATCAACAATAACATTACTCGGCAAATTGTTTACAAAAGAGTGATACAAAACCTCCTTATAGGCTTTAAAAGTATCCAGTACCAATAACACCTTTTTGGTTTCACCGGAAACATAATACCCTTTATTCGGAACCGAATCGATTATTTCCTGCTCTTTTAAAATCGTATAAGCCTTAAAAACAGTATCCCTCGACAACTGATTTGTTTTGCAAATACTATTTACAGACGGAAGCAAATCTCCTTTTTGCAAAATATTCTCTGCAATAGCATTATTTATACCATTTACCAACTGCTGATATTTCGGAATATCGCTCTCGTGATTAATAATAAATACAAACTTTTCTTCTTCTTTTGGCATATCCGTTCTGTTCCGTTCTGGTATGCTAAAGTAAATAAAATTATTTTATAAAAAATTATTTATTAGAATAAAATTGTTAATTTTTTGAAACTACTATTTCTAATAATTTGGGCGTATCCCTACGGGTCGGGCTATCCGTTACAAGTCCTCGCCTGCTCGTTCCTCGCTGCTGTGGGCTTTCCACTTCTATCCCTTACGCGTACGGTTTCAAAAGATATGACGGAGTACAATTCTTCAAATATTATCACAAACAATATCGACAATTCTGTCATTCCGAGGAACGAGGAATCTTCGTAAGTGACTCCATACAGCATGTCGCCAATCTTTGTAGAGCTACTCTCGAAGATTCCTCGTTCCTCGGAATGACAAACTAAACCTAAAAACTTTACTTAAAATTATTCCCTAAAAATGATTCTTCGAAGCGTACATCCCTAAATACGTCCCTACAAAACCACCGGCTTCTTTTGTGCTCAAAATAGAACCGTCAACATCCTTAATCAATAAATTCCAATCTGCTTTTTCTGTTGTTTTATAATAGAAACTATACCATCTTCCGTTTCCTTCAATTTTTACAAATAATGATGAATCTGAGTCCGAAAGCTCTTTTTTTGAAATAACTTCAGGTTTACCATTATTGATTTTAGAGACTGTTCGTTCTACGAAAACTTCCGGTTTGTTAGCTGAATTCAGTCGTTTACCTATTAAGAAATAATGTTTTTCATTCTGAAAAGCTGTTAAACCTGCTGCCTGTACATTATCTTGGGGAGTGAATTCTAATTTTATAGAAGCTTCAAATTTTAAGTGCTGTTGTCTTCTTCCTATAAAAGAAAAGTTAGTTTCGGTGTAAATCGATTCAGGTCTTGGCTTAATTAACAATTTTCCGTTAATCAGCTCGTACCACTTTTCTTTTGGCGTTCTGATTAAATTCCATTTTAGTCCTAATTCATTCGAATTAAAATCATCTTTTGAAATGAAATTTCCATTCAATGGCTCTGTTTTTTCTTTCGAAAGAGCCAGATTCGGACGTTTATGAATCATCGGAATCGGTTGGTTTCCTCCTACAATTTCAGGCCAGTCTTTTTTCCACTCCACAGACATCATAAAAGTTTCTCTGCCTGTATTGTATAAATCCTCTCCATAAGGTCTACAGCCTAAAAATACAGCCCACCAGTCTCCATTTGGTAATTCTACAAAATCAGCATGACCGGTAGTCGAAACTTCATTTTTACGATTTGCATCTAAATGTGACTGCGTCAAAATCGGATTCTGAGCATAACTTTCATAAGGCCCGTAGATGCTTTTGCTTCTAAAAACAACTTCCGAATGATTAAAACCGGTTCCACCCTGAGCACAAATCATATAATAAAATCCGTTCTTCCTGATTACGTGCGGGCCTTCAATCCAGACTGGTTTTTTCGATAAATCTGTTCCTCCGTTAATGACTAATTTAGGTTCAGTTATCGTTTTTTGTGTTTTCAAATCATATTCGAGTATGTAAATAGCCCTGTGACCATCATGAAGCGAAACATTATTTGGCGGAGGACCATTATGCGTAATATAAACTTTTCCGTCTTCATCAAAGAAGATATCAGGATCAATTCCGTTTACCTGTGGAAGCACAATCGGATTTGACCATGGCCCGGCTGGATTTTTAGCAGTGACGATAAAATTACCAACACCGCTTACATTAGTACAAATCACATAAAAAACACCTTTATGATGCCTTATGGTTGGCGCATACATTCCACCGGACAAACGTGAAGTACCAAAATCAGCCTGTTCCGGACGATTTATTATGTTTCCTATCTGTTTCCAGTTGACTAAATCGGTACTCTCAAAAATAGGCAACCCAGGAAAATAACAAAAAGAAGAGTTGACCAGATAAAATTTATTTTCAGCCCTGCAGATGGTGGGGTCCGGATAAAACCCGGCTAAAATTGGATTCAGAAATTCGCTGTCTGATTTCGATATATTGTCATAAGCTTCATCTTTTCCTTTATACTCAAACCAGTCAAATGAGGCATAATCGGCATAAACAACCGATTGTGATTTTTGTGAAATTTTTTTACATGAATAAACAGAAACCAATAAAATAGCTGCAACTATAATTTTTAGATGTATGGTTTCTTTTTTAAACATGCTTCCTAAATATTTCAATTAAATCTAAAGAGTTTTATCTATTCTTCTTTGCCATAAGGATCAATCGTATTAATTGAACCATCTTCATTATATGTAATTTCAGTAACTTTTATCGATCTCAAATGGGTAACTCCTTTTGAAAGACTGGAATCATGATAAAAAAGATACCACTTTCCTTCTACTTCACAAATAGAATGGTGTGAAGTCCAGCCAATTACCGGATTCAAAATTCGGCCCTGATACGTAAATGGCCCATAAGGACTATCCCCAATAGCATAACAAATAAAATGCGTATCTCCTGTAGAATAAGAAAAATAATATTTACCATTGTATTTATGGAGCCACGGCCCTTCAAAAAATCGCTGTTCATTATTTCCAGCTAGTAGCACTTCACCTTTCTTGTCCAGGATTTTAATTTCTCTTGGAGCTTCGGCAAATTGCTTCATGTCATCGCTCAATAATGCTACTATCGGCCCTAATGCCGGTTCATTTTTATGAGGCTCTTCGTTATCTTCAGAGAATTTATTATTTCTGTATTTTTGAAGCTGGCCGCCCCAAATCCCTCCAAAATAAAGATAAAATTTCCCGTCATTATCTTCAAAAACAGCCGGATCGATAGTGTAACTCCCTTTAATTGCCTCAGGTTCAGGAACAAATGGACCTGTAGGCGAATCGCTGATGGCTACTCCAATCTGGAAAATTCCGTCTGCACGTTTTGCCGGAAAATACAAATAATACATACCATTTTTACAAGCAGCATCAGGCGCCCACATTTGTTTTTCTGCCCACGGAACATCCTTAACATGCAGTGCAACTCCATTATCTGTAACTTCAGATTCTATAGTTTCCATAGAAAACACATGGTAATCTTCCATTCCAAAATGGTCTCCATTGTCATTAAACGGAATTCCTGCATCAATGTCATGTGATGGATAAATATAAATTTTACCTTTGAATACATGCGCCGAAGGATCGGCTGTATACATATGTTTTACCAAAGGCTGCGATATGGCTATTTTATTAATTGTTTCAAAATTAATTTGTTCAATACTATCTTCAGGCATAGTCGTATTTTTGTTTTAATGATAATAATTTATGCTCTTCTTTCTTTTAAATCACTTTCTATTTGTACTTCCATCTTCTTGTCAATTTCATAGAAAAACAATAATGCGCCACCAATTAAAAATGGTATGGCAGGAAAGATGCTTACCAGTAATTTGATTCCGTTAATAGCAATTTCACTTTGCGAAGCAGCATTTGGTATATAATCAAAATGCCCTAAAAGAGACGTTGTCAATGCACCTCCAATACTAAGCCCGGCTTTTAACCCCACCATCATAGCCGAAAATATAATGGCCGTCGCACGACGATTGTTTTTCCACTCTGAATAATCTGCTACATCTGCAATCATCGCCCAAAGAAGCGGAATTGTGATGCCGTAGAAAAAACCATGAAAAATTTGAGAAAAAAACATCAGACCAACAGCAGTTGGCGAAAAGAAATAAAAGGCAATTATGAATAAAGTCGAAATAAACAGAAATAATCCAAAGACGTTTCTTTTACCGTATTTATCAGCGAATCTTTTTGATAATGTGATTCCGACTATCATAAAAATAATCCCGCCGGCATTAAACAATCCGAATCCTGCAGAAACAGGGTCGTCTCCAAACGTATTTAAACCTATATTGGAAAGAAAATCTAAAATAGGCTGAATAAAAACAGCTAACTCCGCTTTGTTTACGTAGTTTTCAAAATAATATACATACGAGCCGCCTTTCATCGCCAGTGTTACAAAAACCAGTAAAGTAAGCGTCAGCATGATAATCCAGGGTTTGTTTTTTATCAGATCGCTTAAATCTTCCTTTACGCTGGATTTTTGTTCCGGTTTTGGTACGATACGCTCTTTGGTTGTTAGAAAAGTAATCAATAGCATAATAGTACCAATAATTGCAAGTGCTGTCATTACTTTTTCGATACCTATTGCCTTGTCACCGTTTCCGGCACTTTTGATAATTCCAAGCATAAAAACCTGTACAAAAAACTGTGCAAACATTACAGCTACAAACCGGTATGCTGACATACTGTTACGCTCACCCATATTGCCTGTTATCACGCCGCTTAAGGCAGAATAAGGCAAATTATTAGCTGCATAAAATAACAACAATAATGAATACGTTATCACTGCATAAATTACTTTTCCCTGATACGAAAATGCCGGAGTTGTAAAAGCCAAAAGTGCAATGACCCCCAAAGGAACTGATGTCCACAAAATCCAGGGACGAAATTTACCCCATTTTGTATTCGTTCTGTCTGCCAAAGCCCCAATGATTGGGTTAAAAATAAAGGCAGCTATCAAACCTACAACCAGCATTATTATGGAAGAATGTGTTGGTGATAATCCATATATATCTGTGTAAAAATAAGCCAGATAAGTCATCAGTGTCTGAAAAACTAAATTGGCGGCAAGATCACCAAGACTATATCCTATTTTTTCTTTGATGGATAATTTTTGAGAGGATAAATTCATTACTTATTTATGGTTTGATTAGGTTAGTTAAGCTAAAAAAAAACTTATTTAAATGTTTATTTAATTTTTTAAATACTTAGAGCAATTAACTAATATTATGTACTAAGAAAATAAGAAAAACAAATTAAACAATCGGTTGTGTAAAATTATAAAAAAATCTATAGCAACCAAATTTAGTTTATCTATTTAGAGTTTTATTTTAAAATTTTATATATTAAATAATGCTTAGTAATTATTAAAGCTGTTATTTTTTTAATTCTATCAAAGCTTCAAAACCTTTTTTAGGGTTAAGTTGTTTATCAAATAACAATGGGTAATTTGTTCTTCCCTTAATGGGCCAGTCATTTAACCAGGACTGCCCATCATGAACTCCCCAAAAAGTCACGCGACTAATTTTGTCTTTGTGTTTCAGAAATAATTTAAATATATCTGAATAACGCTGTGCCAGTTTTTCCTGAACTGAATCCGGAAGTTTTTCAGGATACGTGTTCATTTTGGCACTGCCTTCAAAATTCTGATTTATATCTGCTCCTTTTAAATCCCAGGGATTTGGCAAAACTGTGATATCCAATTCTGTAAAAGCGACTTTAATTCCAAGTGCTGAATACTCCAAAATACTTGTTTCAATTTCTTCTAATGACGGACTTTCCAATCTCCAGTGCGCCTGAATACCAACTCCGTCAACTTTTCCTCCCCCTTCTTTGATTTTTTTAATCAAATTAATAGTCCCTTTTCTTTTTGCAGGTTCTTCATTATTATAATCATTGTAATACAAATCGGTTTTAGGATCAGCTGCAGCAGCTAATTTAAAAGCATCAATAAGATATTGTTCTCCCAATGTATTCAAAAAAACCGATTTTCTTAATGTACCATCCTCGTTCAAAGCTTCATTTACAACATCCCAGGAATCAATCTTTCCTTTGTATTTAGAAACGATTGTTGTAATATGATCTTTCATAAAGGCTTTCATTTCTGTGCTGTCTTTAATTTTTTCCATCCATGGTGCCAACTGACTGTGCCAGATTAAGGTATGTCCGTGAATAAACATTTTGTTTTTTTTGCCATACGAAATAAATTTATCTGTCAACGCAAAATCGTATTTGCCTTTTTCAGGATGTACAAACATTGATTTCATAATATTCTCCGCTGTTATAGCATTAAATTCTTTACGAATTAAAGAATCAACTTTCTCATCTTTTTCTTCTATTTGGTCTGCACTTAACGCTGTACCTATATAAAAATCATTTTTGTAAGAATTTTTTAATGAAGCCAATTCTTTTTTTGATGTACAATTCAAAAACAGCATTGTAGTAAGGGCAAGTAAACAAGGTTTGATTAATTTCATCCTTTTATTTTTTTAGTTAATAGTTATTTCACTTTAAAGCTTTCCGGTGGTCCTAAATACGATTTCAATATTTCTCCTGAAGCCGTTTCAATTACAATCTTCTGAAGTACTAAAGCAGGATCAATTCCGTAAAACTTTAAAGTGTGATTCCCTGCATTTTCAATAGAATGCGACGAGGTTACGATTTTAATATTATCGGCCACAGCCTTATTCCAGGTTTTATCTGAATCATTTTCATTAAAATTAATGATTTGAGGCTTTTCATCGTCAATAGCGATTCCATATTTCAATCCGTCATGAACAGAAAAATTAATAGTCGGCGAAAAATAAGCGTGTACTTTTACAATTCCTTTTTGAAATAAATGAATATCATATTCCAATCGTGGAGATTTTTCAGCAATTTCAATTGACGGAACATTGGAAGGTTTTAAAGTAACTCCGGATTCGGTTTTACCAAGATTTGGAATTACCGTCCATTTTACTGCGTCAGAATTTATGGCTTTTGAGTAATTTTGAGCTTCAATCGAAATGTAACCATTACTGTCTATAAAACCACGAACTTTATCAGACTTTATATTATTAGTTTTTATTTGAAAAGTAAACTTTTTATGATCAGCAATAACTATAAATTGATTTTTAGCAAATCCTTTCGGTGCTTTTTTCCAGTCAATATTGATTAAAACTCTTTGTTCGCTCTGCACTGTGCCTTCGGTAAGAGAAAACAAAATCCAGCTTTTATCGCAAATAATTTTAAATGGATAACTTTTCTCTGCAGAATTTATGATATCAACGTATGCTGTGTTATTTTCTAATGAATTTATTTCCATTAATACCCCTTTGCTTCTAAGAACTCCGTCAAAAGCTTCTTTTGTTCCTTCAATTACAATTCCTTCTTTTATTTCTGAATTATATAAAAGATGTCTTGTTACCGGAATCACATTTTTATCTGGCTGTTGCCAATTTGTATAGCCAATATGCGTCTGCGACATCATATGATTCCATTTGCCGTTTGCTAATTGGGTATGATAATAATTCGTAAGCTGTTTGTCTTTTTCGAACAACTCTTTTACTTTTTCTCCATAATCATTTGCCGAAAGCCTCCACTGTTCTGAATACAAATAATTTTTAGAGGTTGCAACATACAATTCATTTAAATTTGCACTTGCCAAAACCGGATACAAAACCAGCTGATAAAAAGCATCTTTATATTCGGGTTGCAATTTCGCGTTTATGGCATTGGCTTTTTCAACCAATTTTTGATAATCCGCAACAACTCGATCTGCTTCTTCATAATTCGAAATGCTATACGTTTTCTCGTCCAATAATTCCGGTTTTCTTCTTGAATTGTATTTGGTATACAGTTTTAAAATCTCTGCAACTTCTGCTGTAAACTGATTTCCAAAATTTTCTTTGGTCCAATTCACATAATATTCTTGTAAGTTTCCGGCATTAAACTTTTCCGGATTCCATGCCATATCAAGGAAAAATTCCGTTGGCAATTCCATTGGTTTGATATCACCCACATTGACAATCCAAATTTTATCAACGCCATATTGGTACGCCATATCCATTTGCTCCCATGTTCGTTCTATTTGATTGGTATTGATCCATTTGTAATTTCGGGGTCCGCCTACATAATCAAAATGGTAATAAATGCCGTAACCGCCTTTTCTGGGTTTTGCATTTAATTCTGGTAACTTTCTGATATTCCCCCAATTGTCATCACATAATAGAAGTGTTATATCATCCGGAACGCGCATTCCTTTGTCATAATAATCCTGAACTTCTTTGTAAAGCGCCCACATTTGAGGTATCTCTTCAATTGGTTTTTGATTGGTTTCTTTTATGATTTCTCGTTGTATTTTTACAATATTTTCCAGAAGATCAATCGCGGTTCCCTGTGTCATGGGTTCATCGCCATCTCCGCGCATTCCAACCGTTACAATGGTTTCTGTATTGCCCATTCTTTTCATTCCTTCTTTCCAAAACGAAATCAGGTTTTCAGAGTTCGTACTAAAATCCCATTTTCCTTTCCCTAAAGTAGCCCATTCCGCATGCGCTCTTGTTAACGGTTCATGATGCGAAGTTCCCATTACAATTCCGTATTCATCAGCCAGGACAGCGTTTTGAGGATCATCTACATAAAACATTCTTCCCCACATCGATGGCCACAAATAATTGCCTTTCATTCTCAGAATTAATTCAAAAACTTTATCGTAAAATTTCGCATTAAATCCGCCATAAGTATCAAATGCCCAGCCTGATAATGCCGGGGCTTCATCATTAATAAAAATACCACGGTATTTTACTTTTGGTTCTCCATTTGTATGAATTCCAGGTAAAATATGCAATTCTGATTGTTTTTTCACCGGAACATCTGTCCAAAAATACCAGGGAGAAACACCTATTTGGTTAGATAGATCATAAATTCCGTAGATCGTTCCTCTTTTATCTGATCCCGCAATTACCAATGCTTTTTTAATTCCCTTTGAAGGATTGACAACAATTTGTGTAGTGAATTTTTCCCATTTCCCTTTCAGTTCACTTACATCAATTTTTTCTTCACGAATCAATTGATCTATAATTTCGCTTTTTCCAATTGTACCAATAATGAGTACATAATCATTCGCTTCAGAAATTGTATTAATTTGATTCGGATAAACATTTGTTACTTTAAAAAGGTCATTTTCTAAATGTCCGGCAACTCTTAAAACACCTGCAAAATCATTTTTACTTATTAAAACAGAAGCAGTTTTTCCTTTTGATGCCAATGGAAAATTTTCTGAAGAAACTTTATTTACTACATATTTCTCTCCATTTATTGCATGCGATTTTGTGCTTATTCCAAATAGGAAAAGCATTAAAATTACGGGCAACAAAGGAAATTTTATATAATACATTTCGACCTGAATTAATTATTTAAAACCTAAATACTTAGTTTTTACACTTTGGATTATTTTTAATTTCCCGGTGCAAAAGGAAATTTTAATGATTGGAAATATTCTAATGTTTCAATAGGTTTCTCTACTCCTTTTGGTAATTCTTTTCCTGAAAATTGCTGAAAATACAATAAACATGCATCACGCCACCATTTTGCTTCTTTATATTGAATTTCTAATAACATTTGAACTTCCCTGAAACGGTCAGCATCAACATATTTTTCTGTTTTATTCCAAATGTTCTGCATATCTTTTACCTGGTTTACGCCCTCCTGATACTTTAAAGCCATACCATTCCAAAGTGTCTGTCCATTTTTTAATTTATAATCCCAGGAAACATGATGAAACCATAATAAATCTTTTTCCGGACAAGTTTCTAAATTATCAAAAATTTTCTCTATTTCAGGAGCATATTGCGCTGTGGCATTCGTTCCTTTTTTTGAACGGTCAAAACCAATTCCGTTTTTATCAGCTTTGTGGTAATATACAGGATTCCATTCCGGTCTTGACAAGTTTGAAACCCATGGCCCGGGACCGTAATGATGTCCTGTGTCCATAATATGATGTAAACCGTATGGCGTCATATAATTCACAACCGCTTCACGCGACTGAATCATCATTTCTTTAACCGGTTTTATAAAATTTTCCTGATTTGAAAAAGTACATCGCAGCCATTCATCCGCAATAGTTTCTGAATCTAAATTAGGGTTCCATGCCAATCTTCCGAAACCATACCAGTTTGCCTGTGCAAAAGGATGTCCTGTCCAGTTTAAATCATTTCCAATATTCGAAACCCCGGCAATTCCGGTCAATTTAGTTTTTGTCAAAGAACCGTCAATCACTTTAGCAACTGTTGTTCCTTTACCTTTTTGATACGTATCTGACTCTAAAATCTCCTGATATAATTTAGGCAGGTAAACCAAATGTGTGCTAAACCCTAAATATTCCTGTGTAATTTGAAACTCCATCATTAAAGGAGTTCTTGGCATTGCTCCAAATAACGGATGAAATGGTTCTCTTGGCTGAAAATCAATGGCACCGTTTTTTACCTGTACAATTACATTATCTCTGAATTTTCCATCATACGGCTGAAATTCTGCGTAAGCCTGTTTGGCACGGTCATTTGCATCATGCTCAGAATACACAAAAGCTCTCCACATAATCACACCTCCAAAAGGGACTACGGCATCTGCCAGCATATTCGCTCCGTCAACATGATCCCTGCCGTAATTTTGCGGTCCCGGCTGTCCTTCTGAATTGGCTTTTACCAAAAATCCTCCAAAATCCGGGATTCGTTTATAGATTTCGGCTGCTTTATTTTTCCACCAATTGGACACATCAGCATCTTTTGGATCAGCAGTTTTCAATCCTCCAATTTCAATTGGTGCTGAGAAACGTGCTGTTAGATAGACTTTTATTCCGTAGGGCCTGAATACATTTGCCAAAGCTTCAACTTTCTCTAAATATTGAGGCGTTAAGATTAAGGCATTTGCGTTTACATTGGTCAAAACGGTTCCGTTAATACCTACTGAAGCATTTGCACGGGCATAATCGATATATCGCTGGTCAATAAAATCAGGCAGTTTTTGCCAGTTCCATAAAGAAAAACCTGCATAACCGCGCTCAACCGTTCTGTCTAAATTATCCCAGTGATTTAAAATTCTAATATTCGTTTTTGGAGAATCAGCAATATTTAAATCCTGAATTGATTTATTAGTCTGAAGCAACCTCAAGAAATTATAAACACCATACAAAACCCCAACCTCTTTTTTACCGGTAATTAGAATGTGTTTCTTGTTTTTGAATAAAATGGTTTTGATGATAAATCCTTCTTCGTTTATTTTATCAAAATCAGAGCTTATTGACTTTTGTATTTCAGAATTTAATACCGCTCTTGAGCCTATAATTATTTTGTTTTCTCCTTTAATTTCTGAAAGAACATCCGGTTTGTTTTCCAGCATATTAAAAATTCCTGTTTCTAATTCTTTTGTTGCAATTTTGGAAGTTTCAGAATTCCCGAAAGAAACAATCCCCTGCAGTCTACTTCTGTATTCAGAAGCCAGCCGGGTATCTGTTATCCTATCAAATTGAAGCCATAATTTATAATCCTTTTGAGCTATTGCAGAAGAGGAAATAATAAATACAAGGAGAATTAATCGCAATGAAATCATCTTTTACTAATTTATTCTTTTTAAAAACATTTTGAATTGAATTAATGCTTAAATAATACATTTGATTAAATTTCACCTTAAAAAATACATTATCATAAACAAAATAACAAAAACAATCGGTTGCGTAAAAATATGGTATTGTGTTTAAAGAAAAAAATTTTACACAAGTTTTTTAGTTATTATTTACTAATTGATGAATTTTAAGGAATTGGAAACAGATAAATTGTACAATCTGCCTAATGGCATTGCTTATCTTTTACTGGGACTCTGATTTTCGAAAATTTACTCAAGAAATTGAGAATGTTTTTTGTTTTAATCAATATAAATCACGTTCAATTGTGATCCTGAACGAAGGTGAAGGACTTTAAATACAAAAAATCCTAGATACCCTTTACATGAAAGCTCATTATAATGATTTCTTCAATATAATTTTGAATTTTTCAATTTGTCGTCTATGCCGTAAAACATGTACAATTGCATGCTCTGTCATTTGTTCAATATCATAAACCTGTCCCCAGGGAGTAGCTATTTTTTTACTATTGTCAAATTCCTCGAGTTGATTATCCTGAATAGTTTTAAAAGTCTCGATTGTGAAGGCTAAAAAACGATTTAAATCAGTATTATAATCCTTTATTGTAAAACGAAGCAAATCATCAGGATACTCTACTTTTTCTCCTAAAAACTGTCTAATATCCATTGCATAACAAAATCCCGAACATACAACATGTGCTAAAATTGTTTGTATAGATTTACAACTCGGATCGGTTGTATTATCATCAATAATTTTAATTAATTCAATATCAGAAATATCAGAAATTAGTTGTTGTACTTCAGTAATTGCCTTTTCATATTCGTCAAGGAGCGCCCCAGTTGCACCATGCCTGTAAATTTTAGTCATCAAATTGCTGAATTCATTTTTGTCTGTTATCATATAATAAAAATCAACTGATAAGATTTAGTCGTATCAAAACAATATTAAAGAAAAAAAACATGTAAAACTTTAATGCCAAAAAATAATTTAAATGTTTCCTTCGACCCAATTCAGTGCTTTATTAAATTCTTCTTTTTTAAAACCACGAAATTCTCCCGGAACGACATAGCTAAATCCATTAGTAAATGAAATAATCTCTTCAGTATCCGTAACAATAGCAGCCCGGTTCCATTTTCCCAAATGTTTCAATCCAATTAAAGCATCCTGAAGCCATGCTCCTGCCGTAAAGTTTCCAATATCAGTATCTAATACCAGTAAAAAATTGATTTCATTAATTCTTTTTACCAAATTATCTATGGCAGGAACAACAGCTGTCTGAAAATCTTCCTTTGTTACTTCTGCAAGTGCTCTAAAAGCCACTACATTATCTGCAGTATCAATTATATGTATCATATTTATCTGTGTTTTAATTATTTCACTTTCAAATTTAGACTACGCAAAACAGATCGCTTTATATGTTGTCTTTTAAATTTTATAAAATATCTATCTCATCAATATCAGTCAGGTAAGACTCATTTAATTAAAACATTCCTATGAGCAAATTGAAACTTAATTTCAGTTAAGTTTTTATAATAATTCATCTGTAAATACAACTAAACTGTTTTAAAAAAATTACATTTGAAAATCCAAATCTATATTTAAAATTATGTTCCAAAAAAGAAATTTTCTTCATCTTCTCGCGACATTGATTATCTTATTTTATAACGTAAATGTGAGTTCGCAAACGTCATCTCAAAAAAAAGAAAACCGTTCAAAATTATTTGAAGAAACTACTACAGACAGCGATTATTTAATGGCTATTGAAAAAGCCGGTGAGGTAATGGAATCAGCTTACAACGATGCCGATTTTGACAGTGCATCTCATCATTTGTTTGGCGAAATTAAAAGAACACAAGGCAAACTTGACCTTATTCTGGCAAGTTTGAAAGATGCTAACCCAAACGTTCGCAACCAGCAAATGTACTATACAGTTCTAAAAGAATTGCAGCAGCAACTGGACGAACAAAATACCGCTATTAATTTGCGCAACCAGAATCTGGAAAAAATTAAAGGCAGATTTATTGAACTCCGAAAAGACAAAACACTCACGGGGCTTTTAAAAGATACTATTCGAAGAAAACAGTTTAAAAAGGAATTTGCAAACCTTAAAAAAAGATATCTTGCAACAGATAGTCTAATGACTAAAAATCAAGGGATTCTAAACACAAAGAAAAGATTAACAGTACAACGAAAAATTGAAGTTTCCAATGCTTTGATTACTGTTGAAAATAATCTGGAAAAGTCAGGAATCAGTATCCTGCATAAAGAATATCCATTCTTGTGGAGTATCAATGAGTCTGTTCCTAAAAAAACTAAAAAAGAGATAAAACAAAATATAGGAGCCAAAATAATAATAGAAGAAAGTGTTGCTGCTTATTATTTGAGTTACCGTACAGGCGGTTTAATTATGCTGTTATTTGTTATGATCCTTTTGGGCTGGTACATTTCACGCAATTTAAAATACTTAAATGCTAACGGATATAACGAAAACCTCTCTCATTTTAATTTTAAATATTTAAACAGAGGTATACTAATTCCTGTTGGTGTAATTGGACTCAGCATTGCCGTTGTCAGCAATTTGTATGCACCGGCTTTATTTTTAGAATTGCTTCAACTTTTACTGCTCGGATTCCTGACTGTCCTTTTCAAAAATAAATGGCCAAATGTTGCCATGAAAAATTGGATTTTTCTTTTAGGATTGTTCTTCACGCTTTGTTTTCTTGATCTTTTTATAGAAATTGGATTTTTTCAGCGATGTGCCTTTATTATCATTAATATCTGCGGGATTCGCTATGGTTTGGTTCAGATTAAGAGTCTCAAAGAGCAATTGTATATTAAAGGATTTTTTAAATGGGCCACCGTTATTTTTATAGGATTAAATGGTTTATCGATACTTTATAATCTTTTTGGAAGGGTATCACTTTCTAATATGCTGAGTCTTACCGCTTTTATTTCGCTTACGCAGATTGTGGCATTGAGTGTTCTTTTGAAGATTATTTTAGAAATCATTATTTTACAAATCTATACGATCAGAATTAAACGTGGTTTTGAAAAAATATTTGATCATGAAAGTTTATCTGATACACTAAAAAAACCATTTATTATTGTAATTAGCTACATGTGGCTTGTGGTTATTGCATCCAATTTAAACATCTGGGAAGCACTTCGTTCTTCTTTGGGATCATTATTAAGCCATCCAAATACCATTGGAAGCATTACTTTTACTTTAGGAAATATTGTGCTCTTTTTTATTATCATCTGGGTTGCCCATTTGCTTCAAAAATATGTGGCTTATTTTTTTGGCGAAATTGAAGATGAAAATGAAGAAGAGATCAATAAAAGACAACATTCAAAACTACTAATCACAAGGCTGCTTGTATTAATGGGAGGTTATCTTTTAGCCGTTGCCGCATCCGGAATGCCTTTGGATAAATTGAGTATTTTATTAGGAGCTTTAGGAGTTGGTGTTGGACTCGGACTTCAGAATGTGGTAAATAATTTTGTGTCCGGCGTAATTTTAATTTTTGATAAACCTATTCAGGTGGGAGATGTTATTGAAATAAGTTCGGAGTCCGGCCGGGTAAAATCGATGGGATTGCGAACTACAAAAATCAATGCTCCAAACGGTGCCGAAATTATTATTCCGAACGGGAATTTACTGTCGCAAAATATCACAAACTGGACTTACACTGACAATTTTAAATTAGTGGAAATTTCAATAGAAATCAGTGGTGACACTTCACCGGATGACATTAATACAATAATAATGGAGGCTTTGAAAAGTTTAACGTTGATTAATATGAATAAAACGCCTCAAATATATTACAGTGCCATTTCTGAAGAGAAATATAAAATTCTGGTAAAATTCTGGTGCAGTATTTATCGTACTGAAGAAACGGTAAGCAATGCACGTCAGGTTCTGTTTAAAAGTTTTAAATCGAAAGGGTTAACCTTCTCAGCATAGCAGGCTTATTTATACCCGATAAGATAGAACTATAAAACCAAAACGCCTCAAATTACTGAGGCGTTTTTACTTTGATAGTTTTAATTAATGTTTACCATTACCATGTGAATGGTTGTCTTTTTTAGAATTTCCTCTTCCTTTACCATTCCCATTATCATGTCTGTCAGACTTTTGTTTTTCTTCAGATCTATAATTTTTTTCCGGTTTTGAGCCTCTGTTTTTTTGAGGTTTTCCAACATATCCTTTTGGATAAGATGCTCTGTGTTTTGAGTGATAACTATAAGGTTTATTGCCTCTGTAATCCTTTAAAACTACTTTGTAACCTGAATAAAAATCATAATTTCTGTATCTTGCCGGTACTCTTCTTTCACGAACCCATACTCCGTTATTAAGATAGATATACTGGCTGTCAGTTACATCATAATAGATATCAATATCCGGTAAATAATAATATCTACTGTCATCATACCCTACTGGTCCCCAATTTGGAGGTGTACCAATATTAACATTGACCGAAACCTGCGAATGAGCCAATACACTCATAAAAAGTGCTAAGGCGAATACTAATTTTTTCATGTTTTTAGTTTTTAAAATATTAATTTCATTAGATATTAATCTAAATTAGTGCCAATATTTGGATTTATCCGTTTCATTATACGAAACCATCAAAAAAATCGACGAAAAGCGCTTTTTAGGCGACATATATTTTAAAACAAAAACGTCTCGATTACGAGACGTTTTGTAATTATTACTAAATTATTTCCACCCTCCGCCAAGAGCTCTGTATAAATCAACTATCGACTGAAGTCTTTGCAAATTATCATTTACACCACTCAATTGAGCAGACAGAAGATTTTGTTCAGACGTTAATACATCTGTATAATTGGTTGCAGAACTGTATTCTAAAAGCTGTCGTGTATAATCAACAGCTTTCTCTAAATTTTCAATTTGTTTAGCTCTCGATTCCAGTTTATCAGTTGCCATTTGGTAGGCATACAAAGAATTCGAAACTTCCTGTCCAGCAACCAACAAACTTTGTTGAAAATTATTATATGCCTGTAATTGTTGTGATTGTGCCGTTGTCAATCTTGCTTTGTTTTGTCCGTGATTGAAAATTGGCTGCGTCAGTCCTCCAATTATCGAATAAAAAATTGAACGATCGAAGAAATCTTTTAATTCTAAATTTGAAAACCCGCCACTGGCAGTAAGAGTAAGACTTGGATAGAAATAAGTGCGTGCCAGATTGGTACTTTCGAAAGCAACTCTGAAATTAAATTCAGCCTGACGTACATCCGGACGATTTTGCAGCAATTGTGAAGACATACCAATTTTGATATTCTCCGGTATGGGCTGATCGTCTAAACTTCCTCTTTCGATAGGTCCAGGTGCTTGTGCTATTAAAATATTTAAAGCATTTTCAGTTTCACGTATACTTTGTTTTAAATCCGGAATTAAAACTTCTGCTGCATAACGATTGGCTTCACTTTGTACGACAGCAGCTCCGGTTACAATTGCGCCTTCTTTTAATAATTTTATCGTTTCAACGTTTTCAATACGGCTCTCCAATGTTTTTTCTGTAATAGCCAATTGCTTATCATAAGACATCAAAAGAAAATAATTATTGGCAATGTCCGAAATCAATTGTGTTTGTATAGCTTGTTTGGCCGCATCAGTTGCCAGATAGGATGCAAAAGCAGATCTTTTTGAACTGCTTAATTTACCCCAGATATCAGCCTCCCAGGACGTACTCAAACCTAATTTGTAAGTTGTAGTTAACGTATTAATATTAATTCCTGCAGGAAAATTAAGTCCTGCTTCTGATTGTTTGGTACGTGTAGCACTCGCATCAAGACTTAAAGTTGGATAATAGGCTAATTTACTTTGGCGTAAAGTGGCACGTGCCTGAACGATGTTTTCGATTGCATTTTTCAGATTTAGGTTCTGATCGATTCCTTTCTGAATTAAAACAGAAAGTTTTGGATCTTTAAAAACACTTTGCCAAGGCATATCTGCCATTGTTATAGAATCTGCAGAAGTTTCATCACGAAACAGCTTTTCTGTCGAGACCGCAGTGGGACGTTCGTATTTTTTAACTGCGCACGCACTCAAAAGCAAAGCAGCAGTTAGTAAAACAATATATTTATTTGAACTATGAGTCATTTTTTCTAAATTAAATTATTACTCTTTATGAGCTTCTAATAGTGGTGTTTCTTCTTCATCTTCTTCATCATAGCCATCTTTAGCAGGACCACTCACTTTTTCCTGTAATATCTGGAAAACGATAAACAATACCGGAATAACAAATACTCCTAAAACAGTACCTATTAGCATTCCTCCTACTGCTCCCGTACCAATTGATTTGTTCCCAACAGCTCCCGCACCTGTAGCAAACATTAACGGAACAAGTCCAAGAATAAAGGCAAAAGAGGTCATTAAAATTGGTCGCAAACGTGCTACGGCTCCTTCAATTGCTGCCTGAACGATTGGTAATCCTTTTCGTCTTCTGTCTAAAGCAAATTCTACAATCAAAATACCGTTCTTCGCCAGTAACCCAATTAACATGATTAATGAAATTTGCAGATAAATGTTACTGTTTAATTTGAATATAATGGAAAATAAATACGCTCCTGCCAGTCCAAACGGAATAGAAAACAGCACTGCAAATGGCAATATATAACTCTCATATTGTGCACTTAACAAGAAATAAACAAACACCAGACATAATATAAAAATGAAGATTGTTTCACTTCCTGAAGCTAATTCCTCACGCGTTAAACCTGAAAACTCGTATCCATAACCTGCCGGAAGGTTTTCTGCTGCAACTTCCTGAATAGCCTTAATTGCATCTCCGGAACTAAATCCCGGGTTTGGCGCACCTGTAATCGAAATAGACGTAAACAAGTTAAATCTCGAAATGGATTCAGGTCCAAAAACCCTTGTCATTTTTACAAATTCGGTAATTGGCGCCATGTTACCTGCACTATTTCGGACAAAAATTTTATTCAATCCTTCAGTATTCGTTCTAAACTCCGGTGAAGCCTGAATCATAACACGATATTGCTTTCCGAACTTATTAAAATTCGAAGCATACAATCCACCATAATATCCTTGCATGGTCGACAAAATCGAATTAACAGAAACACCTGCATCTTTTGCTTTTGCCAGATTAATATCCATCATATATTGAGGAAAGCCCGGATTAAAAGGGGTTGTTGCATATTGTATTTCAGGACGTTTAGATAACTTTTCTAAAAATTCGGTATTTACTTTAAAGAATTCTGCTGTAGTATGACCTCCTTTATCCTGTAATTGAAACTCAAATCCGCCACTTTGTCCAAATCCCTGAATGGTTGGTGGTGAAATAAAGAAAATATTGGCTTCACGGATGCCACTTGTTTTAGCAAAAAGCTGTCCGATTACATCGTTTACACTTAAATCACGTTTGTCCCATGTTTCTAATTTTACAATAACCATACTGTAGGCGCTACCCGCTCCTGCTGTAAAGTTCTGCCCCACGATACGAAGTGTATTTTTGACCCCTGGAATTGTATTGGCAATACTGTCAACTTGTTTGGCAATTTTGTCAGAACGTTCCATAGAAGCTGATGGCGGTAAACTAATATTGGCAAACACAGTTCCCTGATCTTCCGCAGGTACAAAAGCTGACGGAGTGGTTTTCATCATATAAAATAATGCTGCACCAGCAATAAGAATTGACGCTAACACAATCCATTTTTTAACCGAAAGAAATTGAACAGAACGCTTGTATCTGCCTGTTACATTATCAAACGCAACATTAAAGGCTGTGTAAAATCGTCGCAGATAACTTTTATGTTTATGATCCTCTGCATGAGGCTTCAATAACAAAGCACATAAAGCAGGACTTAAAGTCAAAGCATTTACTGCCGAAAGTATAATAGCAACCGCTAATGTTATACCAAATTGCTTATAGAAAACCCCTGTAGACCCTGTAATAAATGTTACCGGAATAAATACAGCTGCCATGACAAGCGTAATCGAAATAATAGCTCCTGAAATTTCATTCATCGCATCAATAGTCGCTTTTTTAGCTGATTTATAACCGTGGTCCAGTTTCGCATGTACTGCCTCTACGACTACAATCGCATCATCGACCACAATACCAATAGCCAATACCATCGCAAAAAGCGTCAATAAATTAATAGTAAAGCCGAACAGACTCAGGAAGAAAAAAGTTCCCACAATAGCCACCGGAACTGCAATTGCCGGAATTAATGTTGACCTGAAATCCTGAAGAAAAATAAATACCACAATAAAAACCAAAATAAAAGCTTCAATCAAAGTATGGATTACCTTTTCAATAGACGCATCCAGATTTTCGTTAACGTCTACCAAAAGTGTATATTTTACACCTTTCGGGAAGCTTTTTGCTGCTTCTTCAATTAGTTTTTTAGAATTATTGATTACATCACGGGCATTTGATCCCGGGGTCTGGCTAATCGCCATAGCTGCAGATTCTACTCCGTTTGTTTTAATTGTTGATGCATAGCTTAAAGATCCTAATTCTACTTTAGCTACATCCTTTAAACGAAGCATCTGTCCGTTTCCAACAGATTTGATAACTATATCTTCAAACTCTTTGGCACTGGTCAGACGTCCTTTATATTTGATTACATATTGAAAAGCCTGATTCCCGTTTTCACCAAATTTTCCTGGCGCCGCTTCGATATTCTGTTCTGCTAAAGCCGCAGAAATATCACTTGGAATCAGTTTATATTGCTGCATGATATCCGGTTTTAACCAGATTCTCATAGAGTAATCTTTTGCACCAAAAACCGTTACATCACCTACTCCAACTACACGTTGAATTTGGGGTACAAGGTTTATCTTAGCATAATTTTGAAGAAAAGTCTGATCATACGTTTTATCATCACTATATAATGAGAAAATCAACAAGTTACTACTCTGACTCTTTGTTACCGTTACACCTGCCTGAGTTACCTCTACTGGTAATAAACTCGTTGCTCTGGAAACTCTGTTCTGAACGTTTACCGCTGCTAAATCAGGATTTGTTCCTACTTTGAAATAGATTTTGATTGAAGCATTCCCGTCATTTGTTGCCGTAGAAGTCATGTACGTCATGTTTTCTACACCGTTAATTTGCTCTTCCAACGGAATTACGATACTCTTTAAAACCACATCAGCATTAGCACCGGTATAACTTGCCGATACGTTTACTGTTGGCGGAGCGATATCAGGATATTGAGAAATAGGCAGCTCTACCAAACCTAAAACTCCTAAGATGACAATAATAACGGATATTACTGTCGAAAGTACCGGCCTTTGTATAAATATTTTAAACATTTTTTTTTATTTTAAATCAGCATAAACCGTTTCTGCACTTACATTATTTGCTTTAATCTCAGATCCTTCTTTAAGCGAAGCGACTCCTTCTAACACAATTTGATCGCCAGATTTTAAGCCGCTTGTTACTACATAATAATTACCTGCTGTATTTTCTAGTTTGGTAATAGTAACGTTTTTCGTTTTTCCGTCTTTACCTACTGTAACTGCAAAAATTTTGTCCTGAAGTTCGAATGTAGCACTCTGAGGAACAATTATTCCTTCTTTAACCACATTTGGAATTCTCACTGTCGTACTGCTTCCGCTTCTAATTATGCCTTTCGGATTTGGAAAACGCGCTCTGATGTTTACCGTACCAGTCTCTGTATTAATTAATCCGTTAACGGTTTCAATCCTTCCTTTTTCTGCATAAGTAGTTCCATCTGAAAGTACTAAAGAAACTTCAGGCATTTTTTTGATTTTTTGTGCCAATGATGCTCCGGAATTTTCCTGAGTAAAATTCAGCAGCATTTTTTCATTCAAAGCAAAATATGCATATACATTTCCGATGCTAGAAACCGTTGTCATTGGCTCGGCTGTCGCAGAGCTTACAAGACTTCCTAAACGAAAGGGTATCGAACCAACAACACCGCTAACCGGGCTTGTTACGGTTGTATATCCTAAATTAACTTTGGCATTAACCAAAGATGCATTTGCCTGAGCTAAGCTTGCCATCGCAGATTCATAAGTATATTGTGCCGATTCAAGCTCATACTTACTAATTATTCCTTTTTCTACTAAAGGTTTTACTTTATGTACGGCCAGTTTTGCTGTACTTACTTCGGCCTGAGCACTTTTAATACTTGCAGAAGCCGTACGAACTGCCTGCTCATATTCTGGCGCACTAATTTTAAACAAAGGCTGTCCTGCTTTTACAACTGCACCTTCATCTACATATATTTTATCGATATAACCTTCTACTCTTGGTCGGATTTCTATGTTTTGCTGTCCCTGAATACTAGCCGGGAAATCTGTGTATAAAGTTGCAGATTCTGGTTGTAAAGCAAGGGTTTTATATTCCTTAACTTGCGGTGCTCCTCCCGCCTGAGCCGATTTATCATCTTTTTTACCGCATGATGCGATAACAATTGATGCTGTGAGAATGCTTAAAAATGATTGCTTATTCATTGTGAAAAAAGTATAATTATCGATTATATTCAAGCAAAATAAAAGAAATAAGTCAAACGAAATTTTTCAAATAGACGAAGAGCAGGACACAATCGATAGAGATAACCTTACACCCGATGGATTTTTTAAATTAATTAAACAAGTGTTTAAATTTTGCCTCGTCGGCTCTAAAATGCTTTTTATGGATTGTAACTATCTATTGGACGATTGCTTAAAAATGGTATGCAAATAAGATGTAATATTGCCTTCATAAATCATAATTTACAATGGCACCAAATTTTTTCAGACCCTATTTATTTGTCGGATTGCATATTCTTGGCTGGTTACTTTTGGGTTTTATTATGTTGTTTTACATTCCCCTTACCTGGAAGGTTGTTCTTCCTCCTGAATTTTGGCTTTGGCAGATTATTATACTGTTTTTATTGATATTATTGTTTTATTCTAATGCAAAAATTGTAGTTCCAAAAACAATTATAAAAAATAATACATCTCCATATTTGGTGTGGTCTTTTTTGGCAATTTTCGTTATGCAGCTTATCGCTTATTTGTATACGTCACAAACAGATGTTCATACAAAAGTCAGTCGGGTTTTAGGTTTTACTAAATATAGAAATCCCTATTTTGACAATTACGTTTTTATGCTGACACTTCTTGTTTTAGGAATTAGTACCAGCTGGGCAATGTTACAATACTGGCAAAAAGCGGCACAGCACAAGCAAAAACTGGAACAGGATAAAACAATGGCGGAACTAGCGATGCTGAAAGCACAAATAAATCCGCATTTTTTCTTTAATTCGTTAAATAGTATTTATTCACTCACATACTCTAATATCGAAGATTCAAGAAATGCATTACATACTTTGAGCCGAATGATGCGCTACTTGCTTTACAGCACTGAAGGCGAAAGAACAACATTACTTAAAGAAGTAGAATTTCTAAAAGATTTTATCGCCTTAATGAAACTTCGTGCCAACAGTAAGTTGAATATCATTACAGAAATACCCGAAAAACTAAACGATTATCCAATCGTACCAATGTTATTATTACCTTTAGTTGAAAATGCTTTTAAACATGGTGTACATGCAACAGAAAAAAGCGAAATTATCATAGCCCTAAAACAAAATGACACCAATCTCACATTCGAAGTACTTAATACTTTCTTCGAAAAAACATCGAATACAGAACCGGGCGGAATTGGTTTAACGAATACAAAACGCAGATTACAACTCATTTATCCACATAAACATTCGATAAATTGCGGTGTTAATAATGATGGGAAATATGAAGTTGAACTGCAGATAACTTTAGAACAATGACAGTATTAAAATGCATAGCAGTAGATGATGAACCATTGGCCTTAAAACTGGTCGAAACTTTTATTGAACAGACGCCTTTTTTACAATTAAGCTGCAGCTGTGATAACGCGGTTGAAGCCTTAAGTTTAATTCGTGAAAAACAGCCGGATATTGTTTTTTTGGATATAAACATGCCTAATCTCACCGGAATGGAACTGGCCAGGCTTTTACAGGATCAGTCAATATCAATTCCAAAAATTATTTTCACGACAGCTTATAACCATTATGCTATTGAAGGATACAAGGTTAATGCAGTCGATTATCTTTTAAAGCCCTTTAGTTATGAAGAGTTTTTGCGTGCTGCCAACAAAGTTTTGCAAATAACCGAAGAATCTTCCAATCATTACCAGTCTATTGCAACTGATGATGAGTTTTTTTTCTTAAAAGTCGAATATCAATGGGTGAGAATTTCTTTAAAAGATGTGTTATACATCGAAAGTTTAAAAGACTATGTAAAAGTTCATCTTGTTGATTCTGAAAAAGCTGTACTTTCACTTATCTCTTTAAAAGCATTGGAAGAAAAATTACCATCGACAAAATTTATGAGGATTCATCGTTCGTTTATTGTTGCGCTTGACAAAATAAATACGATTAGCAAAAACTCCATTTTTATTGGCAAAACAGAAATTACGGTTGGTGAACAATACAAAGAAGCATTTAAAACCATTGTAGATAGATGGTTAAAATAAAAATAGAATAATCATGGAAAAAAAATCAAACAAATATTATCTTACTTTAAGTCTTAAAGAATATGCAAACGGAGAAACACAACCTGCAAAAGAACTCGGAATAGAGTTTACGAATCACGATGAAATATTTAGCATTATTGAAAAAATGAAAGCCAAAAACTTATTTGATAATGAATCTGAAGCGACACAATTTGCACTGGGGTTAAAATTATTTGGAGAAATAAAATTGAAACATCGAAAAAATCCTCTTTTTGATGAAATTAACGACGTATTTCCAACCTTTATGAAAAAGTTGAAAAGTCTATAAAACAAAAATGCCTCCATATTTCAGAGGCATTTTTGTTTAACATTTTTAAATTTAAGCTTTTGCTTTTCTTTTAACAGTACAGCCAATTTCTTTTGTTTGTGTAATAGTTGGCTTTTGATTGTTTTTTAAGGAAGCAATAACATCTTCAGCATATTTTATTTTTTCTGTTTTAGTTCCTTCCGGATCATTATCGATTGCTCCAACATATTCTACAACATTTCCTTGCGATGATTTAGAAACAATAAAGATGTGTGGTGTGCGTTTTGCTCCAAATTGATCTGTCACTTTTTGGCCTCCATCAAATAAATACGGAAAAGGGTATTTTTTCTGTTTTGCTAAATCCTGCATTTTAACAAAGGTATCATCTGGCTGTGCTTCCGGATCATTTGGATTAATTGCAATTACCGGATATCCCTGAGGTCTGAATTTATTGTCTAAATCGATAATTCTTTGCTCATACGCCACTGCATACGGACATGTATTACAGGTAAAAACCACGATAAAACCTTTTGCTTTAGCGTAACTTGCAAACGAAACATCTTTTCCGTCTACATTTTTCAATTTAAAATCAGGTGCTGCATCTCCGGCTTTAAGTGTTGCCGTTTGTGCCTGAGAAAAGAAGGCCGAAAGTGCCAGTATTAATAAAAGGATTATTTTTTTCATGATTAATAGTTTTACAGTTTTTTATATTCAGTTAATAATTGTTCATAGGTAAACTCACTTTCGACAAATTTTCGTTTATCGCCTTTGATAAAAATAGTTGCCGGAATACTGCCAGACCACGCAGGATCAATTCTGTCAATATATTCCTGAGGACTACTCTCGTTTAATAAAAACACTTCATTTTTAAGGTTTTTTCTTTTTACGAATGGTTCTACGGCAGAACTCAGTTTGGATTTAAAATCAACACTAATCAGTAATACAACCAATTTATCAGATCTATATTCTGCTCCAAGTTTTTCAAAATGAGGCAACTCTTTGATACACGGAGCACACCATGTAGCCCAAAAATTTACTACATAAGTGCTGTCTTTTCCGGTCTTTATTCGCTCATTCAATTGGTCGATAGTAATCAGCTTGACATTTTGACTGTACAATGTTCCTGAAAAAACAAGGAAAAGAAAAACATATATTCTAAAAGAACAGATTCTCATAAATTCAAGACTTTATATTTTTTCTCACAAATATAAACTAATGAAGTTTTGACAAAAATTATTTATTGTTAATAAAAATCAAACAGGGAAAATTTTATTCAAATTAAATCTTTTGAATCTAAAATTCTTGTAATTATACCAATAATTGAAAACACCTAATCAAAACCTCAAAAAAATAAGTTAACTATTTGATAACTTACAAGTTACTTTTAATTCATATCAATTTCCGTATTTTGAATAAAACAAATATTATGAAATTCTTCAGTTTAAAATTTCTGGTTTCATTCAAAGAATGGCTTTTTCTAAGAGCAATGCACTCATCATTCATTCATTAATTTTCAAAATAAAGGAAAGTACATCTGAATGAATAAATTAGAGAAGTCATTTTTAAATAAAGACCAATTTGGTCAGGATTTTCTTTGGGGTGTTTCTACCGCCGCTTTTCAAATAGAAGGAGCTCATGAAAGTGATGGAAAAGGCCCTTCTATATGGGATGTTTTCACCAGTCAAAAGGGTAAAATAAAAAACGGGCATCATGCTATAAATGCATGTGATTTTTATAATTGCTATAAGGATGATATTAGTTTAGTCCGTGAATTAAACATTCCTAATTTTAGATTTTCTATTAGCTGGTCACGAATTATGCCTACTGGTGTTTATCCTGTAAACCAATCAGGTATAGATTATTACAACAAAGTAATTGATTTTTTACTTGAATGCGAAATTGAACCCTGGGTCACTCTTTATCATTGGGATTTACCACATGCCCTGGAAGTAAAAGGAGGATGGACAAACAGAGAATGTACCTCATGGTTTTCGGATTATACAGAAGTATGTGCTCAGCATTTTGGTGATCGCGTAAAAAACTGGATGGTTATAAACGAACCTTCTGTTTTTACGGGTGCAGGATATTTTCTTGGCATTCATGCTCCCGGTAAAAAAGGCATTACCAATTATTTAAAAGCAATTCATCACGTAACGCTGGCAACAGCTTCCGGTGCCAAAAAACTAAGGCAATATATTCCTGATGCCAATATTGGTACTACTTTTTCCTGTACTCATATCGAACCATTCTCTGATAAATCTGCAGATGTTCAGGCTGCTAAACGTGTCGACACGCTATTAAACAGAACTTTTATAGAGCCAATTTTAGGGCTTGGATATCCTCAGGGCGATCTTCCGGTTCTTAAAAAACTTAATAATTATATTCAGGGTGATGATTTACATAATTTGGCTTTTGACTTTGATTTCATAGGGCTGCAGTGTTACACCAGGGAAATCGTTAAATCATCATTGCTTACTCCATATATTGGTGCCGAATTGGTAAGTGCAGAAAAAAGAAATGTCATATCTACTGAAATGGGATGGGAAATTTATCCGCCTGCCCTATATTATATTCTTCAAAAATTTAATTCGTATAAAGGAATTAAAAAAATTATAATTACCGAAAACGGAGCTGCATTTCCTGATACAGTTACAAACGGAAAAGTATTTGATATTAAACGAACTCATTATATACAAGATCATTTAGAGCAGTTACTTAAAGCTAAAAAAGAAGGTTATAAAGTCGATGGTTATTTTGTCTGGAGCCTTACTGACAACTTTGAATGGGCTGAAGGTTACAATGCCAGGTTTGGCTTAGTGCATATAGATTTTGAAACTCAAAAGAGAACCATTAAACAGTCAGGAATATGGTTTAGAGATTTTTTAGAAACAAATCAGACAATTATATAATTTAGTAACTAAATTATATAAAACAATCATAAAAATTCATCCTTATTTTTATGCCGTAAATTTAAGAATGAATGGAAACAGAGACTCAAATTTTCTGGTTATTTATACTTGCGATTCCTATTGCCTGCATAAGCTGGACTGTAACTCAGGAAGAAATATTCCGCGAACCCAGAGAATGGTGTGTTAACTGTTCTAAAAACAATAAGAAAATTTTAATTCGGAAATTTTTTTATCTTTTTACATGCGAATATTGCTTCAGCCACTATATTACTATTTTTTTTATCTGTATTTGTAATTTTAAACTTTTAATTGACGATGCAAGAGGCTATTTAATTGCCGGATTTTCGCTGGTTTTTGTTGCCAATATCTATATGAGTCTTTTTGCTTTGTTAAGACAGACAATTAAAAAAGAAAAAGTCGAAATCAAAAAGATTGAAAATAGTGACGAATTGTAAATAAAATAAAATAACTGCTCTTTAAACAAAAAGCAGTTACTTGATATTAAAAATGTTTTGTATTAGTTTTTCAAAGAAGCCATATCAATTACAAAACGATATTTGATATCTCCTTTTAATAATCTTTCATAGGCTTCATTAACATCGTTTACACCAATTAATTCAATATCGGCAATAATATTATGTTCTGCACAAAAGTCGAGCATCTCCTGCGTTTCTGCAATTCCGCCAATCATTGAGCCGGCAAAACTTCTTCTTCCTAATATAAGGCTGAATGATGTTACTGGGAGCGGTTCCATTGGTGCGCCAACTAAAACCAGATTGCCATCTACTTTTAATAAATTCAGATAAGCATCAATACTATGTTCTGCCGATACACAGTCTAAAATAAAATTTAGACTTCGGGCATATTGTGCCATCTGTTCTGTATCGGTAGATAAAACTACTTCATCAGCACCCAAACGTTTAGCATCTTCGGTTTTAGATAATGAAGTTGTAAAAACTACCACATGAGCCCCCATAGCTTTAGCTAATTTGATTCCCATATGACCTAAACCGCCAATACCTACAATGCCCACTTTTTGACCAGGACCCACTTTCCAGTGTTTCAATGGAGAATACGTTGTTATTCCGGCACAAAGCAACGGAGCAACTCCGGCAAGATCAAGCTTATCTGAAATGTGTAATACATAATTTTCATCTACAACAATACTTTCTGAATAACCACCAAAAGTTTGTCCTCCTAAATGAGCGTCCGGAGAGTTAAAAGTCAAAATACTTCCTTCATCACAGAATTGCTCCAAATCACTTTTACAATGTTCACATTCTCTACAGGAGTCAACCATACACCCTACTCCGGCTAATTGACCTACTTTAAAATTTTTAACATGATCACCAACTTTTACAATTCTTCCCACAATTTCATGTCCCGGAACTATTGGATAAATTGTTCCGTGCCATTCATTTCTGGCTGAATGTAAATCAGAATGGCAAATACCACAATACAAAATTTCAATTTCTACATCGTGTGCCTGTACAATACGGCGTTTGATGTCTAATGTTTTCAATGGTGCTTCAGCAGCTTCTGTACCAAAGGCTTTTATATTTTTTGTTTCCATCTCGTTTTTCTTTGTTTTGTTTGAAGTTTTCTTTGTTCCAGGTTTCAAGTTTTAGAAAACTTAGAATAAATTAGTGACTGCTTAGAAGATAATATTCTCCATCGGTTACTTTTTCTAACCATGTTCCGTGACCTTTATCAATTTCTGTAATAATGGCAACATAAGAGAACTTGTCAAACGGAGTAGCTCCATACCAATGCTCAACTCCCGGCAGAATTGTAACGACTTCATTTTTAGTAAGCATACGAACTGCACTTCCTCTTTCCTGATAATATCCAGTTCCGTCTTTTGCAATAAGCATGTGCAGACTTTCATTTCTATGCCAGTTGCTTCTTGCACAAGGTTCAAAAGTAACTTCCTTAATAACAGTATTTTCAGGATGAATATCACTGCTTTGTTTCTTATAGGAAACCTCGCCCGTCATATATGTACCAGGGACTTTTCCTTCTTCGATAACGGCTGAATAATTTGTTGACATAAATTTAGTTATTTTTTTGAGATTAACTTTACTTGAAACTACTATACATCAATCATAAGTTTCAGAATCAGAGAACTAAATCTAAGAAAGCCAGAAATTGCTTTATGAAGTATTATTTAGTCTGTAAAAAACTGATCAATGATCAATACTGTAATTTCAAAGCAAAATTAGGTCAACAATCCTTTTTGAAAATAACAATATTCAAACAAAAAATTATGAAATTGAAACAATTTATACTCGCAGAGATTTCGGAATCGTACCTGTAAGTCTTTTAAAGTAATTATTGAAATAGCTTGGATACTCAAATCCGAGGGAGTAACCAATATCAGCAATACTCCAGTCTGTATGCTGCAGTAAAGCTTTTGCTTCTCCAATAATTCTTTCGGTAATATGTGCTGTGGTCGATTTTCCGGTAATTTCTTTTACCGAACGATTAAGATGATTCACATGTACTGAAAGGCTTTGAGCGTAATCCTGCGGTGTTTTCAAAGCAAGAGGCTGATCTTTTGTTTCAACCGGAAATTGTCTTTCCAAAAGTTCTAAAAATAAAGAGGTAATTCTTGATGAAGCATTTTTATGTTTGAAAAAATTTTCTGAAGGCTGCATCTTCATTGATTCATGAATAATCAGATTAATATAACTACGCATCAAATCATCTTTAAAAACATAATCTGTTTCATATTCTTTTATCATTTTCTGAAATAAAGAATCTATAAAATTCTTTTGTTCAGTACATAAAGAAAAAATTGGAGTCCCTCCTATTTTAAATAAAGGTGATTCATGAAGTGTATCTGAACGATCTTTTGCTCTCAAAAATTCTTCCGTAAAAACACAAGCATATCCTTCATGTTCACCAGAAACTATTTCCCAGGAATAAGGTATAATCGGATTACCAAAAAACAGAATTGTACCGTCAGTTTCTATTCCGCGGTCAGCATATTGTATAATACTTTTACTGGTGTTAATACAAATTTTATAAAAATCTCTACGACTGTAAACCGGAATTTTACTTAAATCTCCATTTATTTGATACACTTTAAAGCCCTTCAGCTTTAAATCTGAAGTAAAATCGCAATTCTGAGTTTCTGTTTCATTATTCATTTTGCAAAGTTATGAAAATCAAACAAAAAAAAGTTAGTTTCAGGTTTCAGTTTATTGACTTACTTGCAAAGTACGCAAAGGGTTAATAACTATACTAAGTTTTTTTAACCAGAGCAAAAGCATGCTCTCGAAGCCACAAATTTTTTTTCTTGTAAACTTTGAGGTTAAACTTGAAACCTGAAACCTGAAACAAAAATTTTATCTTTGCTATATGAAAGATTTACAGCCTGTAATAGATTATGTTTCCAGATACGTTGATTTAACTGATGACGAAAAAAAGCATCTGGCTACCTTTTTAAAAATAACTAAAGTCAAAAAAAGGCAATTTATTGTACAGCCTGGTTTTGTATGCAGACATAAAAGTTATGTGGTTAAAGGGGCATTCAGGGGTTACCTGGTCGATAATGATGGAAAAGAACACACACTTTCATTTGCAATCGAAGACTGGTGGATTTCAGATTATAGTAGTCTGATCTATCAGGAACCTGCCACATTGTTTGTAGAAGCTCTTGAAGATTCCGTTCTTATTCAGATTGAATACGAAGACGAACAAAAATTTTTGAAAGAGATTCCGAAACTTGAAAAATTCGAACGCATTATTACACAGCGTTCTTTAGCTTTTCATCAAAAAAGACTTTTATCGAATTTAACCAAAACCGCCGAAGAACGCTATGATGAGTTTATGAGCAAATATTCAGCAATTGCTAAACGCGTTCCTCAATATGCATTAGCTTCTTATTTAGGTTTCAGTACCGAGTATTTAAGTAAAATACGCAATCGTAAAATTTCAAAAAGTTAAACTGGTTCAACTCTATTTCCTAAACCAGTTCATTTTTATTTCTCTTATTCTGTCCCAGTTTTGCATAGTCAATACCGACAAATAATTTAAATTAATAAAAATGAAAACTACAATTTTAATTTCAGCATTCTCGCTTCTTTTTATGGCTTGCGACAGCGATAAAAAATCCGGAGAAACTTCTATTTCCCTTAAAAGTAAATATACAGTTACAGATTCAGGTCTTTATCCTGAAGGAATTGATTATGATTCCAAAAACCAAAAATTCTTATTGAGTTCCCTGCAAAAAGGAGCCGTTTATGCAATGAATCCTAAGGGTGAAATGTCTGTTTTTGCTACAAGCAGTAAATTGGTTTTACCAACAGGTGTGTACACTGACGAAATTCGCAACCGACTCATAGTAGCCAATGCAGATTTGGGAATTTCGCAAAAAAGTACCACAGGAAGCGCAGGAACTATAGCGACTGTCAGTATTTTTAATCTTACCTCAGGTGAATTAATAAAAGAAGTTGATCTAAAGAATTTTACCCCAAATACAGGCTCCTGCCCGAATGATATAGCCGTTGATAACAACGGAAATATTTATATCACTGATTCTTTTTCTCCGATTATTTATAAACTTGATACTAATTACAATGCTTCCGTATTTAGAGAAAACACTTTATTTCAGCCAAAACCAAATGAATTTGGTTTAAACGGAATTGTTTTTCACCCCGACGGCTATTTACTCGCAGTTAAAACAGATACTTCTAAATTGTTGAAAATATCCCTTACTGATCCTGAAAACATTACAGAAGTGACGGGGACAACATTTAACGCTCCCGACGGAATAGAATTAGACAAAAACAATAATTTGGTTATTGTAGAAAATGGTTTAGGATTAGGCAAAACGTATACTTTTAGCAGCACAAACAATTGGTCGAGTGCATCTAAAATAAGTGAAACCAACATTGGAAAAGATGAATTCCCAACCACTGCTGCTTTGGCAACAGACGGCAATGTGTATGTTATTAGCTCTAAATTAGGTAAATTATTATCCGGAGATAAAAGCCAGTCCACTTATGCAATTCAAAGAATAAATTAAGTTTTTTGGTTTCAGGTTTCAACGTTTGCGTATACTAACGTGAAACTTGAAACCTGAAACTACTTTTTCAAAACTAATGTTCCTGTATTTAAAGCATTGGCTGTAGCCGATAAAACTACTTCAGCAGCATTTTCCTCTTTTTGAATGATAATCTGAGCATATCCGTTAAACAATTTTCGTTTCCACGTTTCTGCAGGCGTTATCACCTGAATGATTCCCGGATCTGTATTCATGACATCCCAGTCTTTATTTTTTTGTAAAGGCGGTGCAATAATCTGAATGGTATTTGTTCCCTGCTTTAAAACATTGCTATTCAAAACATACTTTTGATCATCTTCAACACTGGCAGCAATTTTATTTCCGTTTACAAAAACAACTGCATCTGTGCCTATTTTTTTATAAAAGAAATTAACTGTATTTGTGCTTAAATTATTGCTTAATTCAAATTTACCACGATACACATAAGCCGGAGCCTGATTTTTATAATCACGGTCTTTAAAGGCTTCTTTCCAGTTGTTTTCATCAGTTGGAAGCTGATTTGAAGTATTTGCCGAAGCCAATTTCTTTTCTTCAAAATTAGTAATTGGTACAAGCTCGATATTATCTATAAACTGGTCTTTTTCCAAAGAAGTCGGATTCCCGTTTCCAACACCCAAAATCTTTCCTCCTTTTACTGAAAATGTAATTTCATGATTCGCTGTTGGTACATGCAATCCTTTTTTGTCTGTGGTTTCAACGGTCACAACTACAACATTTGCATTAACCTGGTTTTCCTGATCAGCAGAAAGCTTTATATTTTGAGGAATATCAGTCGTCTTTTGAACTTCTGAAAGTACTTTTTTACCATTTTTATATCCAATTGCTTCAAGAGTTCCTGGTGCATATTTTACTTTCCATTCTAAATGGCTATTCAATTCCATTTTCTTTTTACCAAGACTTTTTTTGTTCAGAAAAAGTTCTACTTCATCGCAATTAGAATGTACCCAGATATCTATTTCTTTGCCTTCTTTTCCACTCCAGTTCCAGTGTGGCATAATGTGTAAAACCGGTTTGTCTCCCCACCATGATTTTAAATAATAAACATTGTCTTTCGGGAAACCACAAACATCCATCATTCCAAAATAAGAGGTAACCGACGGCCAGCCATAAGGCGTAGGTTCACCTCTGTAATCAAAACCTGTCCAGATAAACATTCCGGCTAAATAAGGTCTTTCAGCATAAAATTTCCAGCCTTCTTCGATGCTGTAAAATGTTGGGCGTGGTTTTTTGTCATAAGCACTTTTATAATGTTTCGCTTCATCATCAAAATAAATACCGCGTGTTGCAAACGTAGAACCTTCTTCTGTGCCCATTCCCGGCTGTTGTTTGAATTGATTTCGATGCGCATCGATATCTCCGTTACCCAAATAATTATAGCCCATAATTTCAACCACTGATGATATTCCGCTTTTGAAACCACTGCTTATTCCAACCGTAACAGGTCTTGTAGAATCAATACTTTTTGTAAATCCCTGCATCACATTTGTAATGCGCTCGCCTACAATGCCGCCTTCGATATTCCATTCTTCATTTCCAACCGACCAGCAAAAAATACTCGGATGATTACGATCACGCTCCATCATCCGTTTCAAATCATTTAGGTGATAATCATTAATTCCCATCAAACGGGTTTCATCAATAACCAGCATGCCGAGTTTATCACAGGCGTCAAGCAATTCCGGTGTTGGCGGATGATGTGAGCAACGATAGGCATTCGATCCCATTTCTTTCAGCTTTTTGATTCGGTAATACTGCAGTTCATTTGGTAACGCTGTACCAATTCCGGCATGATCCTGATGATTGTTGGTTCCTTTTAGTTTTACCGGTTTTCCGTTAAGGAAAAAACCTTTTTCAGCATCAAACTTAATTGTACGGATTCCGAAAGAAGTTTCATAGCGGTCAATTAATTTTCCTTCCTGCTTAATTTCAGTTATCAAGCGATATAAATTCGGATTTTCAATATCCCATAATAATGGATTATTGACTTGTAATTTCGAACTGTAATTGGACGTTTTATAAAAATCAGGCGCAATACCATTTTGGGAAATGTTTGCAATTTGTTTTCCTTCAGCATCTAAAACACTTTGGAGAATTTCAATTTGACCTTTATAATTCCCTTTATTTTCAACAAAGACTTCAGCGGTAACTTCAGCATTGTTTTCTTTTATTTCGGAGGTTACATAAGTCCCATTTACAATTACATGAATTGGATTAGTTTTCTTCAGATATACATGTCTGTAAATTCCTGCTCCTTCATAAAACCAGCCTTCTTCCATAGAAGCATCTGCACGCACAACAATCGTATTTTCACCGCCATAATTTACATAAGCCGTAACATCGTATTCAAATCCGTTATAGCCGCTTTCTTCGGTTCCTAGAAAATAGCCATTGAAAAACACTTTTGAATTTCTAAAAACACCATCTAATTTTAAAGAGATGATCCGACCTTTATCACTTTCCGGGATATTGATTTTTTTTCGGTACCAGCCGATACTTTTTTCAGGAAAACCTTTTCCGGCTGTTTTAAATCCGTGACTAAAACTTCCTTTTTCACTGAAAGGCTGTTCGACTGCCCAATCGTGCGGAAGATCTAATTTTCTCCAGGCACGGTCATCAAAATTTTGCGCAGCAGGACCATCCCCAAATCCAGTTTTGGTTAAATACGAAAAATAACCTGTTGCATGGTTAAAATCTTTCTGGGTATCGTATAAATGACCAAAAGAAAAACGCCAGTCCTTGTCAATTAAAATTAAATCTCGTTCAGCCTCCTTTTGCGCTGAAGTATACAGAGATATTAAAAAAATAATACAGAGAAAAAATCGATTAAGAGCAATAGATTTCATAAATAATTCCGGTTAATTTGATGGTTGTGTAAAGTTTATAAATATACCTTTTTAAAACCACCGGAATTAATAGTATTTTATCAAAGTTTAATGAATTTAGATTAAAAAATGATGTTCTTTTTTAAGAAGCTGATCCCACTATCCGTTTCAATCTTTTATGGCGAACCCCGCCACAAAAGGATTTTCACTACTATCGGGGCTAGGACAATTGTTTCCATAAGAATATTTATGGATACAGTTTGTCATTTATGACAATATTACGCATCCTTCAAAGGATTAAAATCCGTTGAAAACGGATAGAATATAAAAGATTATTCTCTAACAAATGAAACATCATCAACCTGACAGGAAGCATTTGCTGTTCCTTCAGTCATAAAACCAATTTCAATTTTTCCAGCTTTAACAGGTATGTTTTTTATGATTATGGTTTTCCATGATGCATTTTCTTCCTTTATATTGTATTGCTGTTTTTTACCATTGCTTAAAGCATACATTTCTAAGTTCTTGATACCTTTTGTATTCTTTACTTTGGCAGTCAGCCTATACAATCCATCTTCTAATTTCACATAAGGTGAAGAAGTAATTGTCTGAAACGTTTTTCTTTTAAAATTAATCTTATCCGTAATATTTAAACTTTTTTCGCCAATGACAATATTTCTGTCAATTTCAGTATTAAAATAATTAATAACAGGTGAAGTAACAGTGTCTAAACTTATTTTATTTCCCTCAATAATCTCATTAGTCCATCCTGTTAATTCTATTTGCACGGGTTTAACAAGACTTGGAATATGCCTGCGATCAGCTTCAAAACTGCCGTTTTTAATGTAATCATTATCTTTAGCAACCTTCCATTCACCTGTTTTGGCATTAATATCCCAGGAGTTAAGTGAATTAAAATAAGGTATTTTTCCATCAAAAGACATCGGGCACCATTGATTATATCCTAAACCATTGCCTGCAAAATCTGCCCATCGGTCTCCACAATACACAATTGTTTCCTGTTTGCTTCCTTTTACAGAAAAGAAAAAACCAGTTTGTGAGATATGGGCAAAATCTTCTGAAGCTCCATTCGTAACCAACATATCATTAGCAGGTAAATAAGGTCCTCTGATATCATCAGCAATCAGATAATATGCAAACGATGCGTCCCAGCCATAAATATTTGAAGCAAACATGTAATATTTATTTTGATGCTTAAACATACAGTTCCCTTCACGGCTTTCTCCCTTAAAAATCTGAGTACAGTCTAAAAGATTTACTTTACCTTCTTTAATACCAATTTCTGAAACATATATTTTATTCCTTCCATTTCCGTAAGAATAAATTAAATACGATTTTCCGGTATCTTCGTCAGTAAATACAGTCTGATCTCCGGTATTACTGGTTCCAATCATTTTTTCCATATTGATTTTCTGATGCCAGTTAAATTGTCCTGTTGGGGAATCCGAAAGCATAATCAATACTTCATTACCATGCTGAACAAACATGGCATACTTATTCATTTCCTTAATATAAGCAACACCTAAACGCCCTACCCATGTTTTACCTGACTTATTCACATCGTCTTTGGTTACAACATCTCCTTCAAATGTCCAATTAACTAAATCTGTAGAACTATAACAGGTAACCGATTTAAATGTAGCATTCGGCAAAGTGATATGTGGAGCATTTCTGTAGATATTCGCTTCTTCATAATTTACGCCGTACCAGTAATATTTCTGCACTCCATCAACCGGTTTTGAAAATTTAAAAATACCTCCACCCTGGCTGTTTAGTGGCTGTCCGTCTTTTGTATTCCAAAAAACATCATTTTTGATATTGCCTTTTTGTGCATTCACATTCGTAATGATACTTAAAGCCAAAATAATCATCATTAAAGCAGAGTGTATTTTTTTAATTTTCATGTTTTTTATATTTTAATTACAATCTTCTATATATGAAATAAGTCATATAAGTTCATCTATTTTTAAATGTACCTATATGACTTATTTATTCTAAAATCTACAACTAATGAAGATTTTTTACTTTATCAAAACTGAAAACAATTACAGCGATCGAATAATACCTTCTTCAAGCCCTCTTAATTCGGCTAGCCCTCTCAATCTTCCAATGGCAGAATATCCCGGATTATTTACTTTTCCTAAGTCATCCAGCATTTGGTGACCATGATCAGGACGGAACGGAATAGAAAGATTATTATCTTTTTGTATTAGCAATAATTCTTTTACCACGGCATACATATCCACATTTCCGTCTAAGTGATCTGCTTCGAAAAAATTTCCTTCTTCGTCCCTGCGAACATTTCTCAAGTGGATAAAATGTATTTTATCGCCAAGAGCTTTTGCTATTTGCGGTAAATCATTCTTTTCTGAAGCTCCAAGAGAACCGGTACAGAAACAGATTCCGTTCGATTTATAAGGCGCTTTTGAAAGAATAAAATCATAATCTTCCATTGAATTTACAATACGCGGCAATCCTAAAATATCAAAAGGAGGATCATCCGGATGAATAGCCAGTTTTACTCCAACTTCATCAGCAACAGGACAAATTTCATTCAGGAAGTAGCTCAGATTTTCTCTTAAAGCTGCTCTGTCAATGTTTTTATAAGGTTTTAACTTTGCCTGCATATCGGCAACAGTCATCTTTTTCTCTCCCGGAATTCCAAACATAACAACGTCTGAAAGTGCTTGTAATTGCTCTTCATTTAAGGTATTAAAGCGCTCTTTTGCTTTAGCTGCGATGTTTTCAGGGAAACTGCTTTCTGCATTTTCTCTTTTTAAAATATAAATGTCAAAAATCGCCAGATCCACCCAGTTAAAATATAAAGCTTCAGAACCGTCCGGCATTACGAAATCCAGCTGCGTTCTTGTCCAGTCATTTACCGGCATGAAATTATACGTAATAATTTTGATTCCACAGGCAGCAACGTTGCGAATGCTCTCTTTGTATTTATCAATATAAAGTTGGTAGTCGCCCGTTTTGGTTTTAATGTCTTCGTGAACCGTAATACTTTCCACAACGTCCCACGTCAGTCCGTAGGCTTCAACTTCGGATTTTCTTTTATTGATTTCTTCAACCGTCCATACGTCTCCGTGAGGAATGTGGTGCAGGGCTGTTACAATTCCGGTAGCACCGGTTTGTTTGATATGTTGTAAACTTACCGGGTCATTTGGTCCGAACCATCTCCAGGTTTGTATCATTCTGTTCATACTATTCTTTTCTAAAAATTATACACCGCTAAAGATTGTAAAACCACCATCTATTGTCACTTTTGAACCTGTTGCAAATTTTGATGCATCACTAAGCAACCAAACCAAAGCTCCTATTAATTCATCCGGATTTCCAAAACGTTTGTAAGGCGTATTTGCAATGATTAAATTCCCTCTTTCTGTTAAACTACCATCAGGGTTCGTTAATAAAGTACGGTTTTGTTCTGTTAGGAAAAACCCAGGAACGATTGAATTCATTCTGACTTTATCGCCATATCGTTTTGCCAGTTCCACAGAAAACCATTTTGTATAAGAGTCAATAGCTGATTTCGCCAGACTGTATCCTAGAACTTTTGTGATAGCCTGTTCTGTTGCTACAGACGAAATATTTACGATGCTTCCAATACTTTCGTTATTTTTGATAACCTCACCAAAAATTTGTGTTGGTAAAAGCGTTCCGAATAAATTCAGGTTCATCACTTTTTGCAAAGCATCCATGTTTAATTTAAAAATATCCTGATCTGACTGAATTACGGCATCCGGCATATTTCCACCGGCAGCATTTACTAAACCATCAATTTTTCCGTATTTTGAAAGAACAAGGTCACGTGCTTTAATCAGATCACTTTCAATAGTTACATCTGCAATTAAAGCGATTGCTTCTCCACCGTTTTTTATAATTAAATCAGCTCTTTCATTAGCTACTTTTTCGTTTCTTCCTAAAACACCTACGATTCCGCCTGCAGCAGCAATTCCGTTGATAAAAGCTTCACCTAATATTCCGGTAGCACCGGTAACAATAATTACTTTCCCGTTTAATTCAAAATCTGTTTTCAATTTTTTATCATTTAGTTTTTTAATCCAGCAAAAATACAATTAATCCTCTTGCGCCGTGTGCGCCCAACACTAAAGATTGTTCGATATCTGCTGTTTTTGAAGGACCTGCAATAAAAGTGGCAAAACCATACTCCAGATTTCCAATTTTTTCGTAAGCCTGGTGCATCGTTGCTAATATGTCACTTTTTTTTACAATGATTGCCAAATATTGAGCAATAAAAGGGGCAACACGCTGACCTAAAATATCATCTGTAACCCAAAGCGCACTATTTTCAGCAACACCAAAGTGGGCGCTTACAATAGCTAATTCGACATTTTGAAGTGTATGTGGATCATCGTTTTTCCAATCCAATGATGCAACTTCCGAAAGCTCGGGAATAGTAGTAATAATTCTTCTGTCAAGCGCGTAATTATTTCTGATAAAATCTAAGATTTCGGGATAACCAGAAACTTCAACGCTTTCTCCTCCAATGTTTTTCAAAACGGTTTTATACGTTTCCAAAGCATTCGGATTTTCGGAACTTATAACATCCAAATCAGGCAAATCTGTAATGACAGTCGGCTGATTTTGTTTTATTTTCTTTAATATTTCAGCTTTACTACTCATTATCCTTAGCTTTAGATTCTCTTGAATTTTTCTTGTACCATTCTCTGAATGACTCTTCGGGAACTTCTGGCATTTCTCGCTGATCATACCATTTATTCATTTTATTATTAACCATCGCAGGAATGTTTTTCATTACAAATCTTCCTGATTTTCCGGCAATATTAAAAATAGTGGGATTTGCCAAAACAGTTGCCATTGTTTTCATTGCTACAGTTTTTGCAGTCGGCGTGTGGCCTTCTTTTACCAAGACCTGACGCCATTTGTATAACTGATCATGAATATCGATTTTTACAGGACATACGTTGGTGCAAGAACCGCAAAGTGTACTGGCAAAAGGCAGATCAGCATTTTTGCTCATGTCTAAATTAGGAGCCAAAATAGAACCAATTGGTCCTGCAACCGCATTATGATAACTGTGTCCTCCGCTTCGTCTGTAAACAGGACAAGTATTCATACAAGCACCACAACGGATACATTTTAGAGAATTTCTAAAATCTTCTCTTCCTAATTGTGTGCTTCTGCCATTGTCAACAATCACAATATGCATCTCCTGACCTTTTCTAGGTTTTTTGAAATGACTTGAAAAAGTAGTAATGGGCTGTCCTGTAGCACTTCTCGCCAATAATCTAAGAAAAACGCCTAAATGTTTACGCTGCGGAATCAGTTTTTCGAATCCCATGCAGGCAATATGTACATCAGCAAGGTGAGCACCCATATCTGCATTTCCTTCGTTGGTACAAACTACAAATTCACCGGTTTCTGCAACGGCAAAATTAACTCCTGTCAAAGCTACTTTACGTGTTAGGAAAGTATCTCTTAAAGTCTGACGTGCAGACTCGGTTAAATATTGAGGATTAAAATTTCCTTTTTCAGTACCCAAATGTTCGTGGAAAGTTTCACTTACATCTTCTTTTTTAAGGTGAATAGCGGGTAAAACGATATGACTTGGCGGTTCTTTACGAAGCTGAACAATGAATTCTCCTAAGTCAGAATCGATTACTTCAATCCCTTTTTCGGCTAAATAATCATTCAGATGGCATTCTTCGGTAAGCATGGATTTGGATTTCACCATTTGCTTAATGTTATTCTTCGCCATGATAGAATGCACTATTTCATTGTGCTCTTTGGCGTCTGCAGCCCAATGCACTATTATTCCGTTTTTTTGAGCATTAGCTTCAAATTCAACTAAGTAATCATGAATATTCGAGAGTACATTATTTTTAATTTGTGAAGCAGTTTCTCTCAGCAATTCCCAATCCGGAATTTGATGCGCAGACCTGTCACGTTTTTCACGAACAAACCAAAGTGTTTCATCATGCCAGTTAACTCGTTCTACATCTTTGTTAAAACGTGTTGAGGCTTCGCTATGTGGTATTGTTTTTTTTGAAGACATTTTTTAATAGTTTAAAATAAACCTGTTGGTAAATTTAGAATCAATTTTTATTTACAAAATTCAAAACATTTTCATGAATATTTTGATTTTCCTGAACAGCATCAGCACTTACATTCTTTAGAAATATATTCTCTACAGGAAGTTCTTTCTGACCTGAAATTTTCGAAATAAATTTCACATTTGTTGCTTTTACATTCTCCAGATATACGTTGTTTATTGGCGTAAGCCTGCGTTTAATCGTTGGAACTAAAGTACGCCATTGATACAAAACATCGGTATCAATTCCCAGAATTCCTGCATCAATTTTACCTGAAACAATATTGTTCATGTAAATATTTTTCACGAATCCGCCTCTGCGTTCATTGGTTTTTATAAACAAAAGATGATTTAATTTTGCACCATCCACAACCGTACAATTATCAATAAAAACATTTTCTATTCCGCCTGAAAGTTCACTTCCAATGGCGACTAACTGATGACCATTTTTTACGGTACAATTCCGAATAACAATGTTTTTTGAAGGTGTATTTAATACCCATGCGTTTTTCCCACAACCTGATTTTATAGCAATAGCATCATCTCCCTGATCAAAAACGCAATCTTCGATTAATACATTCTGACTCATTTCAGGATCGACTCCGTCATTGTTATGTCCGTGAGCATATACTTTAAGATTTCTAAGAACAACATGTTTAGACAAAAAAGGATGAATTGTCCAAAATGGACTATTAGTAATCGTAACTCCATCCATCAAAATGTTTTCACATCGGTTAAACTGTATAAACTGAGGACGAAAACGAGCAGTATCATTGGCCATTTGGCGCTCTTTCATCGGTTTGTTGTAAGAAGCCAGATTGTATAATTTTTTCAGGCTTTCCATGTGTGACTTTGGTCGGGTAAACCATTGTTTCCAGATATCCATTTTAGCTTTCAGTTCGCCTTCGCCGGTAATGGCAATGTTTTTACACTGATACGCATAAATCAAAGGAGAATAATTATAACATTCATATCCTTCCCAGGTAGAACGGACAGCCGGTAAATAATCGTTTGGATCTTCTGAGAAAAGTAAAACCGCTCCTTTATCTAAGTGCAGATTTACATTGCTTTTAAAGTGGATTTTTTTTGTCAGCCATTCTCCTTCAGGTATTACGACAATTCCGCCTCCAGCTTCATTCGCTTTGGAAATTGCTTTATTTATCGCTTCTGAAGTTTTATTTTTATCGCCTGAAACAGCTCCAAAATTAACAATTGAATATTGTTTGCACTTGCTGAAATTTGGAATTTTTATGGAAGACATTTCAAAAGGCGATTTTACGACTACTTCTTCTAAAGTTACCAAAGACGGATCTTTTTTAAACGATAAAAAAATAAGCGAAAGTAATAATGCAAAACAGAGCGTTAATTTTTTCATTGTAAAACTGTCTTTTAAAATTTAAAAACTCACTAATAGATACCTTTTAAATATTAAATTTTAATTGTGGAAGAGTTTAATATCTCAGCAATATGAATGGTTTTAATATGGCTCTTTTGTCTTTTCAGAATTCCTTCCAAATGCATTAAACAAGACATGTCACCACCTGTAATATAATCAACATCGTGTTTTTCATGATCTTTGATTCTGTCCAGCCCCATTTTTACTGAAACTGCTTCTTCCGTTACGCAAAAAGTACCTCCAAAACCACAGCATTCGTCCTTTCTGCTTAACGAAACCAATTCCAGACCTTCTATTTTGTTTAATAATTGTCCCGGTTTGGAGAAAAAAGGCGCATTCAGTTCAGTCATCTGTGAAAGCTTGAGTCCCCGTTGACCATGACAGCTTTGGTGCATTCCTACTTTGTGCGGAAAATTGCCTTCAATATGGTCTACCTTAAGTACATCAGTAATAAATTCTGTTAATTCAAAAACTTTTTTGCGCATTTCTGCCGCCAATTCTTCCTGTTTTTCATCATGCAAATGATCTTTCACATGCAAAACACAACTTCCTGAGGGGCAAACTATATAATCAAATTCTGAAAAATTGGCTATAAAATTAGCATCACAGCCTTTGGTTAAATGTGCATAACCGCTGTTTGCCATAGGCTGCCCACAGCAGGTCTGTTTCATCGGGAAACGGACATCGCATCCTAATTTAATTAGTAATTCGTAGGTTGCAATTCCTACTTTAGGATAAAATTGGTCGACGTAGCACGGTATGAATAATCCAATTTTCATATTCTTGGTAATTATAATTTTTTCACGCAGATTTTAAAATTAATTTGCTATAATTTGCAGAATCAGTGTCAAACAAAATCTATATTTTTCTGCTGTAATCTTTTTTTTACGCAGTTTATTTTAAAATTAAATCTGCTTGATCTGCAAAATCTGCGAGAAACAAAAATCTCCCGCAGATTTTGCAGATTTAGGAGATTTTTTTGTAATCCTTTAATCTGCTACTTTATCTTAATGTTTATAAAATTTCAAATCAATTAAATCATTCTGTATAGGTTTAGGATTCCAGTTTTGATGGATTGCCAACGCTGCGCCTAAAGCACTTGCCTGAGCCATTGATGCTGCATAAACTTCTACATCCGGAAAAGCTTCAGCCAGTAAATTCATGAAAATGGAGTTTTTGCTAAATCCACCATCCACAAAAATTTTCTTTACAGGGCTGTTATGAATCACTAAATTAGTTGAAAAAACCTGTTGTTCGACAAGATCCAGCATTAATTGATGATAAGCAATTTCATAGGTTTTAAAAGTAGATAGATCTCTTTTTTGAAAAGGACATTCCTTAAGAATATCAAAATCATACTTTTTCGGATAAACAATTTGAAAATTTACGGCTCTTAAATTCGATACAATTTTTTTATCAAAATAAACCTCTTTAAAAGTATCAAACGGTACGTTGAAATGTTCTGCCAGTCTTTTTGCCTGTATTTCATGTTCGTTGCCTGAAAACAAACGAGCCGCCTTTACAGGTTTTTCTGTGTATTGCATGTAGCACAAACAGTCATTTTTAAGCTCTTCAAACGTCAAAGATTTATTATTAAAAGGATTCAGGGAAATACTCCAGGTTCCTGTTGACAATAAAACGAAAGGCTCTGTAAAGTTTATCGTATAAGGAATAATTGCCGATGAACTATCGTGCAAACCAATTCCGATAGCTAAATCATTTTCTTTTTTTATGACATCTCTTCCGGGATGAATCGGTGGAAGTTTCTCTTTTATACCTTCATTTTTAAGCCATTTGTGATACTTCATCTTTTTAAAATTCCAAAGATTTGTATGGCATCCAATGCTTGTAATATCAGTGTAAGCTTCATTAGTTAAAAGAAAACTTAGATATTGTGGTAAGTGAAGGCAATATTTCACTTTTTCAAATAATTCCGGTCTTTCTTCTTTTAGCCTGTAAATCTGCATTCCTGAGTTCAGGCTTCCTAAAACAGGAGAAGCTGTTTTTACTGCGAAAACTTCTTCTCCTTTATATTTTTTATAAAAATCATTTTTCAGCTCTTCCGGATAATCTTTCAGATAATTGTACAGAGGCGTTAATGAATTGCCTTTTTCATCAACATACACAAAACTAGCTCCGTAAGTACTAAAATTAATAGCTTTCAGAACATAGTTATTTAGCTCTTTTATTTCTGATAATCGATCAAGAATCCACTCTTTTAGTACATCAATATTTTCGCAGGGAAAACCGTCTTCATCAACGGTTTCGTCCAGATTTACTGATTTTTCCCAAACGATTTTATAATTTTCATCAAATAAAAATACCTTTTTGTTGGTTTTACCAATATCAAAAATTGCAACTACATTCATTTGTTTTAGTTCTGAGTTATGGGTTCTGAGTTATGAGTTATAATTTTGGGTTTAAAAGTTGAATATTATTGGCTAAGTCTTTTGTTTTTTTACATCAAACATCAATAAGCAATAATACTAATCAACTTACAACTCATAATTCATAACTTATAATTATTACAATCCTGTAGCTACGGTTTTTAATCCTCTTTCGCCGATTAGATTTCCTCTAACGTCAAGACTACGGTACAATGCAACAGGGTTTAGCGCTGCTCCTGAACGCAAACGAGCCTCAGCAACTAATGCACGAACGTCTGTACGGAAAGCATTCTGAAGAATTTCCTGTGCTTTTACAACATCGTTCTCTTCCTGAGCAATTTCTAATGCTTTTCTGTCAACTGAAAGTGCCTGAGCATAAGCAATCATAATTGCTTCAACAGACTGCAATAAATCTTCTAATGGATCTTTTACGTTGTGTGAAGCGTCAATCATCCAACCTAAATCTTTGGCATGGTTCATTCCTCTTGCATCCATTCCTTCAACCAATTCATTGAAAATCAAGAATAATTGGTATGGTTTTAAAGCTCCTGCAGTTAAATCGTCATCTCCATATTTTGAATCATTAAAGTGGAAACCTCCTAATTTATTATCCATCAACAAAATAGATACAATTTGCTCAATATTTGCATTTGGTAAATGGTGACCTAAATCAACCAATGTTTGTGCTTTATCTCCTAATTTTTTTACATAAGAATAAGATTGTCCCCAATCTGCAACTGTAGTGGAATAGAAATTAGGTTCTGCACATTTATATTCTAAAAATAATTTCCAGTTTGAAGGCAATGCATCATAGATTTCTTCTAAACTTTCTAATGTATTTTGGTAGGCTTTACGGAAGTTTAATTGTCCAGGGAAAGAAGATCCGTCTGCTAACCAAACTGTTAACGATTCTGAACCTAAAGCAATTCCTTGTTGGATTACTTCAATATTGTGAGCAATAGCTTGTTTACGAACAGCTTTATTCACGTTTTGCAATGAACCAAACTTATAAGTCTGCTCTGCATTTGCCTGATCCTGAAAAGTGTTTGAATTAACAGCATCAAATTTTAAATTATGCTGAGCTGCCAGGTTTTTGATAGCAGCATGATCTGTTGGAATATCCCATGGAATATGTAAAGAAATAGCTCCTGAAGCATTGTTTAAAGCGTGAAGCAAACCTACATCTTCAATTTTTTCTTCGATAGAACGAGGTTCTCCACCACCCGGGAAACGTCCAAATCTTGTTCCTCCAGTTCCCAATGCCCAAGATGGAATTGCGATTTGAAAGTCGATTAATTTCTGAATAATCGATTCTGTTTCAGCAATTTCTGAAGCTGTAAAAACTAATTTATTTTGATGTTTTTTTAATAAACCATCATTATGAGATGCTATTGTGTTTGATTGAATTAACATACTTATTTATTTTTAATAGGGTCTACAATATAGGACTATTTCCATAATTGCCAACCTTGTTTTACTTTACTTTTATGCTATATTTTTTTGTTCTTTAATCCGTTTTAGTAAATTTATTTATAAAATACGATTGTCATAAAAAATCTAACGTCCGACAGAATCGAACGTTAGAAAACAAAAACCACTTTGTTAAATAAACTTAAAAAAAACTAAACAACTTATCGGTAAAAGCCCATTGTTACTCCGCCATCTACATTCAAGGCATTTCCTGTTGATTTGTTCAACAGGCCTCCCACGAATGCAAAACATGCGTTTGCAATATCATCAGGCAATATAATTTCATTTAATAAGGTACGTTTCGCGTAGTAAGCAGGCAATTCTGCAACGGTAATTCCGTAAGCTTTTGCACGTCCTTCAGCCCATCCGCCAGACCAGATATTAGAATCTGATATAACAGCATCAGGGTTCACTGTGTTTACACGGATTTTATCAGCACCCAACTCAGCAGCCATCAAACGTGTTAAATGTGCCTGAGCTGCTTTTGCAGAACCGTAACCAGGATTATTTGGACCTGCTACCACTGCATTTTTAGAAACAATGTTTACGATGTCTCCACCAAAACCTTGTTTACGCATTACTTCGATTCCGGCTTTAGAAACAATAAACTGTCCTTTTACCAAAATATCATATAATCTGTCCCACTCTTCAAGAGTATGTTCAGCGATTGATTTTGAAATACTGATACCTGCATTGTTGATAATAATATCAGCACCACCAAATGCTAAACAAGCAGCATCTAATGCTTTTTCTGTACTTACTTCGTCAGTAACATTTAATAAAGTACTTGATACAGCATCTTTACCAAATGATTTGATGAATTCTGCTTTTGCACCTTCTAAACGCTCTTCATTGATATCGTTAATAACAACACAAGCTCCTTCTTCTGCAAATCTTTTAGCGATAGCTTTACCAATTCCACCGGCAGAACCAGTTACTAAAGCAACTCTTCCTGAAAGTGCTTTTGGTTTTGGCATACGCTGTAATTTTGCTTCTTCCAACAACCAGTATTCGATATCAAAAGCTTCCTGATGTGGCAAAGAAGTATATTCAGAGACAGCTTCTGCACCTTTCATTACGTTTACTGCATTCACATAATATTCTGATGCTAAACGAGCCATTGTTTTATCTTTGGCAAACGTAAACATACCAACTCCAGGATATAAAATCACCACCGGGTTTGGATCACGCATCGCTGGCGAATTAGACTTTTTACAAGCATTGTAATAATCTTTGTACATTGCTCTGTAAGCTTCAAAAGCAGGAGTTAATTTTGCTTTGATTGCAGCTACATCAGACAAATCTTCGTTTGGATCTAATTCTAAAACCAAAGGACTGATCTTAGTACGTAAAAAGTGATCCGGGCAAGACGTTCCTAACGGAGCTAATTTTGACAAATCATTAGAGTTAATGAATTCCAAAACTCTTGCATCATCTGTATAATGACCAATCATTTGACGCTCTGAAGAACAGAAACCTCTTAAAATCGGAGCCACTTTTGCCGCTTTTAATTTACGGTCAGCTTCCGGAAGGCTGTCAATTTTTTTACCTCCAAAAACCGGACGTTTTTTTCCGTAATTACTTTCTAAATAGTCAGCACACTTTTCGATTACTTCAAGTGTGTTGATATAACTTTCATAAGCAGTATCTCCCCATGTAAACAAACCATGAGAACCTAACATAATACCACGTAATTTTTTTCCTTTTTTCTCTGCTTCTTCAAGACAGCTTCTTAACTGAAGCCCTAAGTCGAAACCTGGACGCTGCCATCCTACCCAACCGATTTCTCCGTCGAATAATTCTTCAGTGATTTTTGCTCCGTCTTTTGCTGCAGCAATAGCAATAGCAGCATCAGGATGCAAGTGATCGATATGTTTAAACGGTAAGAAACCGTGTAAAGGTGTATCAATAGAAGGTGCTTTTGAAGCTAAATCAAAAATACAGTGATTGAACAACTCCACCATCTCATCTTCAAACTCAATACCTCTGTATACATTTTCAAGATTGCGTAACCTGTCTAAATATAGCGCTGCACAACCTGATTTTGTCAATGTTCCGATATCTCCACCAGAACCTTTAATCCACATTACTTCAGAGCTTGCGCCTGTCAATGGGTCTTTATCTGTAATTTTAACTGAAGTATTTCCTCCTCCATAATTCGTAAGTCTTAAATCTGCTCCTAATAAATTAGAGCGATAGATAAAAAGAGCTACTTCATCTCCTGCTAGTGCTGCAGCTTTAGCATCGTCCCAAAGATAGCTTACATGCTGAAAAGTCATATTGTTTGTGTTTATATTTGACATTTTAATATATTAATTGATTATTATAAAGAGTTTCCAATTCCGACTACAACAATAGATAACATGATGAGTCCGATGCCCAACAAAAATGTGTTGAACGTTTTTTTAGTTACACCTGTCCATTCTTTAAGGTAGAATCCCCAAAAGTTGGCAGTAAGTATAATAGTTGACATATGTAAAATCCATGAACTTGCTCCGTTTCCTAATTTACTTTCTCCCATTCCGTAGAAGAAAAACTGAAGGAACCACATAGTACCTGCAATAGCTGAAAAAAGTACATTTTTTGAAATCGGTGTTTTAGTATCTGTATAATTACTAAAAGTTTTATTTTTAAAATTAAGATAGATACACCATAAAAAGTTAGTTGTTAATCCGCCCCAAAGGATAACTATATAGGTAACATTATTTTGAAATAAAAATTCGCCCTGATTTGGATTCAATGTTTTCCACGCCTCATTAGCCACATCAGCCATTGGTTTTCCTGCTTCAATTCCGAAATTAAAAAACGAACTTAGAATACCGGATACAATCGCGATAATTAAACCTTTTACTAAACTGAAATCCTTGTCTTTATCTTCGTGTCCTGTTGCAAAATCTTTTTCTTTCAGCATCCCAGCCTTTCCTAAAATAGCAATACCTATGATACATATAAGTACTCCACCCAAAACCATTTGCCCTCCTGTGTTTGCAAACATGTCACTAATTGATTCCTTACCTTCTGTTGGACTGAAATTGTAGTAAATTGGCGGAATTAAAGCACCGAAAGCAGAACAAAACCCTAAGGTGATTGAGTTACCTAATGACATTCCTAAATAGCGAACACCTAGTCCGTAAGTCAATCCTCCGATTCCCCAGATCAATCCCATTGTGTATGCCAACACTTTTATGTTTGGAGCTGCATTAGCAATAATATCTGTAAAATTCGGAATTGTTAAGTAAGCAGCGATTGGCGGAACAATTAACCATGAGAAAAAACCTCCTATTAACCAGTAGCTTTCCCAAGCCCAATCTTTAACTTTTTTAAAAGGCATATAAAAACTGCCTGACGAAAATCCTCCAATGGAGTGAAAAATAATTCCGAGTAATGATTCCATTTAATTTTTTTTGTGGTTTAAGTTGATAGTTATTGGTTTGGTAAAATAAGAGAATGTAAAAAAGAAAACTATCCTGTACTGTCCTTTCCTTAATTTATATTTATTTTAAATCATAAATTATTGCAATAAGAATCGAATTATTGTGATTTTTTAAATTTAAAATTCATATTTTAGCAAACGCCTGCGTAATTAATATCTTTTAATACTTTTTAAAGAAAATTATTACACATAATGCAATTTATAATACCTTCTCAATACATTTGAGTGAGACTTTACTATATCAACCATGATTAAATTAATTAAAATAGATGAAGATTCAAGGGTTCCAAAATACAAGCAAATTGTAGATTCAATTCTGCAAAATATTGCCAACGGTAACCTGAAAATAAATCAAAAGATTCCTTCTATAAACAACTTCAGTGAAGAGTTTTACATGTCAAGGGATACTGTTGAGAAAGCTTATAATATTTTAAAAGAGCGTAAAATTATCTCTTCCATAAGAGGAAAAGGATACTATATTACCCGAACGAAATTAGAATCTAAAGTCAATATTTTGTTCCTGTTTAATAAACTGAGTGCGTATAAAATGAAAACCTACAGCTCTTTTATTAATACATTAGGAGCAAATGCACATGTTGACTTACATATATACCATTGCGATGAAACCTTATTTTTAAATCTGCTGGATAAATTTGAAGGTGCATACGATTATTATGTTATTACGACACACTTTAAAACAGATGAATTAAAACATTTGAGTTTTACCGATGAAGTGGCAAAAGCCATCCAGAGAATACCACAGGACAAACTGGTAATTATGGATAACATAAAAATTGGATTAGGAAGCGAGGTTATCAAAATATATCAGGATTTTGAAAATGATATTTACAATGCCTTAAAAGAAGGACTTACAAAAATCAACAAATACAAAAGGTTAATTTTAATATATCCGGAAAAAGCTGTTTATCCTTATCCAAGGAGAATTTTGCATGGTTTCAGGAAATTTTGTGTAGAACACGAGATTAATTTTGAAATTCTAAGTGAAGTTTACGATGATATGATCCTTAAAAAAGGAGATTTATTTATCACTATAGAAGAATCTGACTTGGTTAATTTAGTCAAACAAATCAGGGACGAAGAATATGTATTAGGAAGCGACATCGGTATTATATCCTACAATGATACTCCGTTAAAAGACTTGTTAGGTATAACTGTTATGTCTACTGATTTTAATGAAATGGGAGAAATTGCAGCAAGAATGATTTTAAACAAAGAAAAAGGAGAAGTAAAAGTGCCTTTCAATTTTATTGACAGAAACTCGATTTAACAGCACTACTATATAACGGTCTTTAATGTTAATTTTTAAAACTTATTTCTTTTATTTAGAATTAATATAAATAATATTTTATCTTTGTCACCAGCTTCTGGCCTAATACCACTTTAGGATCATAATTTGTAATCCTTTACCAGAGATAAAATATAAATGAATAGTAACACCAGCTTTGAATCCGAAACTTTTGAATCTTTTAAAAAGGGAAAGGAAGCTGCATTTACCTATTTTTATGATAAATATTTCTGCCGGATTACATCCTTTGGCATTCAGTTCATTTATGATAAGGATGAAGCCGAGAATCTTGCTCAGGAAGCTTTCATTAATTTATGGCAAAACAGGGAAAACATTGATTCTATAAACGGAATACAATCCTTTTTATATACTTACGCTAAATCGAAATGTCTTAACTTCATCAGACACAATAAAGTTAAAGACAAATTCAAAAACGACCTATTAAATCATAAAGAAAGAGAACTCGATATTGAAATCTTAAATTCAATTCAGTTTGACACTTTAGAATTAACCGAATTAGAACGTATCATTAACGAATCAATCAACGATTTACCTCCCAAAACGCGTGAAGTTTTTATCAAAAAACGTTTTGAAAATAAAAAAAACGCAGAAATTGCAGCAGAAATGCAAGTTACTCTAAAAGCCGTTGAAGCCCACATGACAAAGGCTTTGAAGATTTTAAAAACAAAATTATCTGATTATTTATTCCTTATTTTTATCCTTATTTGTAATAATTAAAAATTGACCATAGGGTTTTTTATTTCTGAAGTGTACTCATAATAACGAGAAGTTTAAAACTCAAATTATGCCATCAGAAATCATTTATAAGTATTTATCCAATGAAGCCTCAGAACAGGAAATTCAAACTCTTTTTGAATGGATTGATGCTTCTGAAGAAAACAAAAAGCAGTTTATTACAATAAAGAAGACATGGGCGCTTAATGGCCTTGCTGAAGATATTACAGCTGATACTACTCCGGTAATTAAAATTAAACAAAAAAATAAAGCCGCTAAATATTTACAATATGCTGCTGCATTTTTAGTATTGCTTGGTTTAGGAAGAATTGCTTATAATTTTAGTCAAAAAACAAAATCTTCAAAGGAAATTGTTCTTGAATTAGGCAACGGACAAACAGAATACATCACAAAAAATAATCAGACAAATTTAGTAAATGATAAAGGCGAACTGATTGCAAAAAAACTTCCGGGGCAAATTGTATACTTTGAAAAAACAAAGAATAGAGAAGTCGTATACAACTCACTTAAAGTGCCCTATGGAAAGACATTTAAACTTACACTTTCAGACGGAACAGTTGTAAGTTTGAATTCCGGAACCACTTTACGATATCCTGAGCAATTTAGTATTAACGGAAAAAGGACTGTTTTTTTAACCGGAGAAGCATTTTTTGAAGTTGCCAAAGACAAAGAACATCCTTTTATAGTAAACTCAAATCAGGTAGATATTGAGGTTTTTGGTACTAAATTTAATGTGAGTGCTTATCCTGAAAATCCTTCTGTTAATAGTGTTTTGGTTGAAGGAAGTATTCAGATGTATGAAACTCAAAATCCATCGAATTCTGTATTGCTGAAACCAAACCAAATGGCTACATGGCAAAACAGTACGAAGAAAATCACAACAAAGTCTGTCGATTCTGCTTTTTATTCTAAATGGACAAAAGGCGAGCTTACTTTTCATGATACCCCGTTCTCAACTATTGCGAAAATAATTCAGCGAACCTATGATGTTGAAATTATTAATAAAAATTCTGATTTAGCCAGACAGAATTTCACCGGGACAATTAAAATTAGTGAATCGAGTGTCGAAAACATTTTAGAACTCCTAAAACGTGATACCCCGTTTGATTACACAATTAACCAAAATACCATTACCATTAACAACCTTCCATAACTTACTAAAAATATGACGTTTACAAAAAATTATTCAAGAAAAATTATATTTTTCTTAGCCATTTTTTTATCCTGTTTTAAAGGTTTTTCGCAAAAAAAATCGATTACACTGCATCTAAATAATGAACCTATAAATCTGATAATCAAATCTATTGAAGAACAAAGTGATTTTAGGATTATATACAATGCAAAAAAGATAGATACTGATCAAAAAGCCAGTATCAATGTGAATAATGCCTCCTTGGAAACTGTTTTAACAAAATTATTCAAAGGCAGAAATATTTCATTTTACATCCAGAAAAAACAGGTTTTATTAACTAGCTCTGCTCCTGCCTCTGCAGATAGTTCAGACGAAACAGAAAGAACAATCAAAGGAGTTGTACTAAGTGCTAAAGATAGCTCGCCGCTATCAGGAGCTACTGTAATGGTAAAAGGAACCGGGAGAGGTGCCATAACCGATTTTGACGGACGATTTATCTACCAGTTAAGAGAAAAAGACATTAATAATGTTGTACTTCAGGTTGTGCTTCTGGGAATGGTAACTCAAAATCAGGAAGTTGGACATAAAAATAGTTTTACTTTTTACATGGAAGAAGCTGTAGATGAGCTAAATCCGGTTATTATTACATCTTCTTATGGGACAAAAAAGCTAAAAGAGGAAATTGTAGGGAGTATTTCAACTATAACGGCAAAAGACATACCCGTACAACAAGCATCTGAAAGTATTGACAAAATGCTGGAAGGACAAATTGCAGGGGTTTTGATTGAAAATACTTCGGGAGTTGGAGGTCCTGTAAAAATCAATATTCGCGGACAGGGAACTATAAAGGCTGTAAATGGTAATATTACCGGAACTTCAACTCAGCCACTTATTATAGTTGATGGGGTTATTATGGCTGAAGAAGCATATATTGATAGTTCCTTTTTTAATGGACAATCGGCTTTTTCTGAAGCATTATCAAATCCTTTGGCTCAAATATCACCTGATAACATTGAAAGTGTTAACTTTCTTAAAGATGCCGCAGCCGTTGGTATTTATGGCGCTGATGGTGCTAATGGTGTTATCCTGATTACAACAAAAAAAGGAAAAATCGGAAAAACTAAATTTAGCTTTTCAAATCAGCTAGGGGTTTCAACTGCTATTAACCAAATAAAATATTTAAACGGAGAACAATATACAGAAGTTAGAAATGAATATTTAAAAAATACTTCTTCATCACCTGCGATTGTACCTTACAATGGTATTAATACAGATTGGTTTGACTTATTAAATAATTCCGGAATTTATAATAAATACAATTTTAATGTTTCAGGAGCTGATTCAAAGTTTTCTTATCGGGCTAACCTGGCCTACTTAAATATTGATGAACCTCAATTAGGAAACATTACTAAACAATTAAATGCAGGAATAAATTTAGGTTATAAAGTATCTAAATGGGATCTTAACTTATCCTTAAATCCTAGTTACATTAAAAAGAATGCTCCTAATATTTATTATACGCATGCTTATATACCAACATTGTCTCCATTTAACGAGGATGGATCTTACACCATTACCGGAGTAACAGGAGTAAACGGAGGTAATCCTTTAGCCGCTATTGCCCAAAATAAAAATCAAACAGATACTTATGGTCTTTTAGGAAGCTTAAATTTAGGATATCAATTGAATAAAACTTTTAAATTCTCAACTCTTTTTGGGATCGATTATAAAGATAAAAATCAGGATCGATATTTTTCAGGAGAAAATGAAAGTGGACGAACCAGCGGAACTTTTATTCTGGATGGAATCACTCATTTTAATTGGGGAAGAAGAGCTGTTAATGAACGAAATTCTACTAAATGGAACTGGCAGGGACAAATGCTGTTTGATAAAAAAATTAATAAGGATCATACAATAGATGGTGTTTTAGGATTTGAGCTTTCAGAAGAAAACGGAAAATTTCATTATTCTTCTGCAACCGGGTTTGTAAATCCTAATATTGTAAATGCTGTTGCAGATGCCATACAAGATGATGACCCTTTAACAGCTTTTGATGAGACAAAAGCAAACCAGACTTATAGAAATGAAATTAGTTATGGTTCAAGAGTATCCTTGTTCTCGCAAATCAATTACAACTATAAAAAGAAATACTATTTCTTAGGAAATTTAAGACGGGATCAAAGTTCTGTTTTTGGTAATGATACTAATGTTGCTTTAAACAGCGGAGCAGGTCTGTCCTGGATAACCAGTAATGAGGATTTCTTAATATCGAACTCCTGGATTGATTTATTAAAATTCAAGGTAAGCTATGGTTCAACAGGTAATTCAAGAATTGGTTCCTATCGCTCTAAAGGTTTATATGATATTACTCAAAATGGATACAATGGCGGAATCGGTGCAACTGTAGCTGATGCCCCAAATGGCCAGCTCAGCTGGGAAAAAAATGTAAAATTTAATGCCGGTATTGATTTTAACGTATTTAAAGCCATTGAATTATCGCTGGAATATTATTACGATGATTTGTCTGATTTAATTGTTGCAAGAGACATTCCTTCTGAAAATGGTTATGGAACACTGGAATTAAATGCAGCAAGTATGTACAACAAAGGTTTGGAGTTTACAACCAGAATTAAATGGTTTCAAAAAGGCAAATTTAAATGGTCAACCTCGTTTAACATCTCTACAATTGAAAATAAAGTAACTGAACTAATCGGTTTAGGTAGTGAATTCTCCGAATCAAATAAGGCACTTGCTCAAAAAGTTTGTTACAGTACTACCACAATTTGGGGAGTAAACTGGATTGGTATCGATCCGGCAACAGGCAGGGATCTTATCCGAAAAAATGGCCAGGTTTACGATTCCAGAACCTATATGAGCTTATTTACTATAGCAGATTGGGAACCCATTGGAGATACCCAGCCAAAAGCATTTGGAGGTTTCAGTAACAGGTTTTCATTAAACGATAATATAACTTTATCTATAAATGGTGCTTTTCAATGGGGTGGCGACAAATTTGTTTCTGATGATATTATTGCAAAATACAGAACAACATCAAACCGTAACATGACTGTAAATGCTTATGATTATTGGAGAAATCAGGGAGATATCGTTACACAGCCTTCCCCGGGTGACAATCCGATAATACCTAATATGAGTAAGTACGTTTATGATGCTACCTATATTAAAATTAACAATATCAACTTAAGTTATAGCGTACCTGTAAAAAATACTTTTCTGGATAATTTAACCATTTTTGGTGATGTGTCTAATGTACTTTATTGGTACAAAGAGAAAAGCCCGTCAGGAATGAATGGGATACGGGAACTTAATTATACTTATCCTCAGGCGAGAACTATTTCGTTAGGAATTAATACTAAATTTTAAAAAGATGAACTATTTTAAAAATATAAAACAATTTAAGTTTCTGATACTTCTGGGAATTATTTGTTTGTTACAAAGCTGTAGTGATTTTTTAGAACAGGAACCAGGCACACAAACTTCTATTGAGGAACAGCTAAAAACCAAAAAAGGTGTTCTAGAGGCTTTAAATGGCATGTATGGTGATATCAGGGATGTTGTAAATGTTCCGGCTTTTATTGTTTATTCTGACATCCAGGGTGGTAATTTAAAAATTACACCTTCTGCTGTCGGTACTATAAAAGGCCAATTTCGTGTTCCTACTGCCATCACAAACTTCTATTCTTTTGATGATTCTGCTGATAATTCAAACTTTTCTGCTTTTTATGGCTATGCCTATGAAGCCATAAATGAAGCCAATTTAATTTTAGAATTTACAGATGCTTTGACAGACGCAACAGAATCCGAAAAAAATCAGATTAAGGCTGAAGCTTTAACAGCAAGAGCTTATGTGCATTTTTTATTGAGTCAATTATACAGCCAGAATTACAGTTACACAAATGATGCTTCACATCCTGGAATTGTTTACAATCAGAAGTCTATTAAGAACGGGCTTCAATATCCATCAAGAGAGAGTGCTGCAAATACTTACAACTATATCATAAATGATATAAAAAAAGCATTAGATCTTTATTCAGATAATCTACTTCAAAACGGACCTGTTTATTCGTATTTTAATAAGATAAATGCAAAAGCTTTGTTATCCAGAGTTTATTTATCTAAAAATGACTGGCAAAATGCATATGAAACAGCTAATGATGTTATAACAAACTCAGGAGTAACATTAATGAACTCTGCTAATCTTATTGTCCAATGGGAAAAACCGGATTTACCTATTTCTGAAATTTTACTCGAATTTTCAATACCAAGAAATCTGGAGGGAACAGCAAACATTTCTTTATCATTCTATTTTGGATATACATCTCCAACTGTTTATAGTGATTATGTTGCTTCAGAAGATTTGATAAATCTATATGAAACAGACGACCTTCGAAAACAGCTGTTTTTGGTACAGCCATTACAAACCCTGATTAATTTACAATTAGTAGACAGAAATTATTATTTCACTAAAAAATTTCAGGGTAATCCGGGGTATGTTGCTTTTAGAATGAGTGAACAATATTTAATTCGGGCTGAAGCAGCTTTAAAACTGAATAACACCGTTCAGGCTAAAACGGATATCAATACAATAAGAGAAAGAGCAAATGCAACCTTGCTAACCGATTCTGAAAATTTAGAAGATGCTATATTTTTAGAAAGACGAAAAGAACTTTGTTTTGAGGGACATTTATTTTTTGATACAACCAGAAACCATAAGAACATTTCAAGAAACGATGGCTGTCAATCACTTAATTGCAGTATGGATTATCCATCACTCAAATTTGTATTACCTATCCCCCGCAACAACACTAATATTAACACAAATCTGAAACAAAATGAATCGTATTAGTAAAATTATAGCTGTATTAAGTATTATTATAATGTTATTTCATTCCTGTTCAAAAGATGATTACAGGTTAGATTCTAAAAACGTTGACCCGTTTGTACGTTTCAATTTTTTAACCACTTCTGCAGGAATACCTCTGGAATATCCCACAGTAAATACAGGTTTGCTTCCGGTAAGTACATTTGAAAACAAATCGGTCAAAACCCTAAAAGTACCCGTTACTTTAACTTCTACAACTTTAAAATCTCCAGTAACAGTTAAATTTAGTTCAGTAACATCAGGAGATATAAACAGTTACAGTATGGTTCCTGAAAATGAATTAGTTTTTGAAGGAAATAAACTAACGGATACTATTTTTGTTTCTTTTGACAAAAGATGGAAAGATAAGCAAACTATTACCCTGAAATTAGAAAATGCATCTGACCCTTTGGTTCATATTGGAAATTTAAACACTCAGGCTCCCCACAATATTTTTACCATTAATTTGGGAGAAGCAGCTACAAGCTATACATTTCCTGAAAATCAATTTACCATTAAAGGTGAAGTTGGTGAAAAAGTAGATTTTAAAGTAAACTTTCCTAATGGATTTATTCCGTCAGAAATTGAAAATCTTGAAATATTCAGTTTTCTGAATGGATTCGATTATTCTTTAACTCACGATGAATATGGTGATAATAGAAGTTTTATTACCTATCATTTGACTCTTTTGGAAGATATTCAGAATGATGATGCAGAATATAAAACTGAAATTACATTAAAAACTGGCTCAAATTATATAGCAAACGGAAATACTATTTTAACGATAAAAAAACCTATAAAAACACCTCGTGATGTTTTAGCGAATCCTGCTTCCAAATTTTATGATTTAAATATTTCAAATTTTTTAACATATGGTGTAAACTGGCTTGACAGAAGCGGAACCTGTGTATGGCAGGCTTTTAATGCACAGACTTATCCGGTTGTGGTTACCAAAGATAATCCAAATGCTGTTTTATATAGTGATAAAGGTACCGCAAATCCTAATGATGATATTTATCACGATGCTTTCAAAATAGGTTTTCGCCCCCCATCCGGAACTAATACAGTGAACTCTTTTAATTTAAAAAGATGGTTTATTAATCCTAGCAGTACTGCAGCCAATTCTCCTGGTTTTAATATAAACCCTGCCCTTGAATTTTTCCCGGAAAATGGAAACAGCAAAACCAATGGAACCGTACTCGTTATTCCGCAATACATTAAAATTGCAGGAACGAACGGGAATAGCCACACTATTTCTATTGAAGGCGAAGGAACTTATAAAGAAATAAGCACCGGTTTATTTGAAATTTCTTTTGAACTGAAACTTACCAACGAGAAACTATTTGGAGGAACTGTTACCGGTAAATACAAAATTTACAATAAAAACACTTTCCCAACAGTAGCGCCATTAGATGAACCTTGTAGAACAGCAATAGATCTATAAATTATGAACGCAAAAAAAATAATAATACCTGCAGCAATATTACTGTTGAGTTTAACAGCATACAAAGGCATCGAAGAACCTGATTATATTGATATTCCGGAATTACGAAAACTATACTCCAGCGGAGATGCCTCAAAATGGCCTACTGCAGAATTGCATGAAAGCATAGACAAGTCCAAATTTCAGGATATCGGGGTGCTTCCTGCTGTGCCTTATCCTGCTTACAATCCGTATTCTAAAGAAAAAGAAAGTCTGGGAAAAGTATTGTTTTTTGATCCACGATTATCTGTCAGCGGACAAATTGCCTGTGCTTCCTGCCATAATCCGGAATTAGGATGGACCGACAACCTGACCCGTTCTTTTGGTCATGACCGCCAGACTGGAAAACGAAATTCTATGACCATTTTAAATTCGGCCTACGCTACTTCCCTGTTTTGGGACGGCCGTGCGAAGAGTTTAGAAGATCAGGCACAGTTTCCTGTGAGTGATCCTTTAGAAATGAATGAAAAACTAACAATTGCTGTCGGTAAAATTGGCAAAATTAAAGGGTATAACCCTTTGTTTTCAGCTGCATTTGGAGATAAAAAAGTGACTTTGGAACGCATTCAGTATGCGATTGCAACATTCGAAAGATCCATCAACAGTCCGAAAAGTAAATTCGATCATTTCGTTAGCGGAAAATCAGACGCTTATACCGATCAGCAGGTAAAAGGACTGCATTTGTTCAGAACCAAAGCACAATGCATCAACTGTCACAATACACCTTATTTCAGTGACAACCAGTTTCATAATGACGGACAGGTTTTATTCGGAACAAAAAATGAAGATTTCGGTCGTTACAACGTAACAAAAGATGTTAAAGATATCGGCAAATTCAGAACGCCTACGCTTCGTGAAGTAGTCAATACAAAACCATGGATGCATCACGGGCATTTTCCAACTTTATTGGATGTCGTAGAACTTTACAATTTAGGAAACCCTTCTCCTGTTCAGAAAAAATACCTGGGAACCCCACGTGATTCTTTAATCCCAAAAGTAGATCCCATGCTTAAAAAGTTAAGCTTAAGCAAAGAAGAAATGAGTGATTTATTGGCTTTTATTGAAACCTTAAGTACACCAACGAGAAGAATTATGGCTCCGGATCTTCCTAAATAATTTTTAATAAAACCTAAACAATAACTATTATGAATCAATTAATCAACCAATTTGAAACAGGCTTATTTCTATATCAACTTTGTGTTTTATTACATCTGATACTTACACCTATTGCCATATTCCAGATCTTAAAAAAGCAGGATCGGTTTAAACAACCTGCAATCTTAATTTTTCTTGTAATAGTATTTCCTTTTATAGTCTCAATACCCCTACTAATTTCACTTAAAGTCAAAAAAACAAAAATATAATTCTCTTATAATTTCATTAAAAAAATTGAATTCTTTATAAATACATTAATACCTATAAAATATGAAAAACAAATACTTTTTTTTATTACTAATATCCGCCCTGTCGTTTGGGCAAATAAGTCTGGTAAAAGATATAAATAATGGAACAGGAAACTCTTCGCCAGAAAATTTAATATTCTTTAATAATAAAATATATTTTGGAGCCGATGATGCTACTGGAACAAATAGCCCTGGTGCTGTAGATTTAGGAAAAGAATTATGGGTAACCGATGGTACAACCACTGGAACCACCTTTGTAAAAGATTTAAGACCCGGTAGTAACAATTCAAGTCCAACAGGCTTTTTTAGCTACAATTCAAATTTATATTTTTCAGCGAATACGGGTTCAGGAAATGTTTTATTTAAAACCGATGGTACAGAATCTGGAACGGTAGCCACAGGTAATTCTTTTATATTTAACCCTGCAGAATTCAATGGTTTAGTATACTATGTAAATACTGTAGATTTTAATAGATTGTATGAATTTAACGGAACCACAACTGTAAAGGTAGCTGATGTAGGTACAGGTGTCGAAAGTGTTACAGGAGGAATATTTATGCCTTTTAATAACAAAATCTTTTGCTATATGAGTTATACCACTGATGCTTTAGGTTTGAAGTTATATGCTTATGACCCAGCAAATGATACCTTTACGCTTATAAAGAACATCACAGATTATGGAACTAATGCCGGCATTAGCAACTTTACCGTAGTAGGTAGCGAATTATATTTTGAAGCCGGAGCTGGTATTTTATGGAAAACAGATGGAACTACTGCAGGCACTGTAGCTGTAACCGCTGCAGCATCACTTACTGGTGCTACAAGTTTATTTAATTGGAATGGTAAATTATATTTTGAAGCTGATAACGGCACTTCTGGCGATCAACTTTGGGTTTACGACCCCGCAGCTAATACTATTACAAATTTAAGCAATATAACTGGCGACCACAACCCTTCGGATTATACTGTTTTAAATAGTTATTTATACTATTCAGGTCAAAATGGTACTTTAAAATATTTATACAGAACAAATGGTACAATCATTGAACGAGTTGATGACACTATTTTTGATATTGATAATATTGCTGTTTTAAACGGAAAATTATTTTTTAAAGGTGATAATGGTACAACTGGAAATGAACTTTTTACTTACACGCCACCAGTACTTTCAGTTGATGATAACAATGTATTAAAATCAGTAGCCGTTTATCCAAATCCTTCTGATGGAAATATCTTCATCAATAATGCTGATAATGAAACTATACAATACGAAGTGTTTGATGTATTAGGTAAAAAACAAGCTGCCGGTAAAACGAATGATAATTCACTTCATTTAAATTTAAAAACGGGTTTGTATATTTTAAAACTGACTAAAAACAGCCAGACTTCAACATCTAAAATAATTATCAATAGTTTTCAATAATAAACAAGGTTTGTTTTTTGCCCCAATAAATCACAAATCTAAAAAGTCCGTTTCATGAATTTGAAACGGACTTTTTTATTATTCATTTAATAGAAACTATTACTTCTTAGGCACCAAAACAATATTAGGTTTTGGTGCCGGCTTCATCCCGCTTCCAAAATAAAAACCGGTATGAGGTGGTTGATTATACCCTACATTTTGCCAGGCAATACTCAAACGGTACTGAGGATCATGCATTAAAGTATATTGTTTTACATCAGTTGGAATTGTAGTCGAATAAATTCGTAATTCAGTATTGTCTTCGTTTCTTAAAATCAGTTCTTCTCGCCAGTCGCCTAAAATATCTGCAGAAAGTGCCGGAGTTGATTTTGTTCCGTTATTCGAAACTGCTCCAGTTGCCGTAAACAATCTGCCCTTGCCATATTTGTCAATATAATTTGAATTCAGAATTTCTCTTGAAGTGTCACCATCCCAATAAATCAGGAAGTTGATTGATTTTGGTGCATCTCCTATTTTATTTCCTTTCATATCATATAAAAACGGAGAGCCTGACCACCAGCATTGTGCACCTTTTCTTGTCGGATCGATATTATCTGCCACTCCCCTGCCCACATCTTCATTTAAAGAATCGGTAAACAAAACTTTTCCGTCTGCTGCTGAAAAAACGGCTACACCCGGACCGGTCGTTTTATTTTCAATTTCATGGATTCCAAACGCTTCCAAGCCTGGAACATCTAAATCCAGATCAGAAACATGCAGTGCATCTCCGTGCCTGAAACCGGTTGTATACAATCCTTTGCCATTATCATCTACACACATCGAGCCGTAAATGATTTCATCTTTTCCGTCATTATCAACATCAGCAACTGTAAGACCATGATTTCCCATTCCAGAATAAGGATTTTCAGCGTCTTTACTGTCAAAAACCCATCTTGAAGTCAGCCTTTTATTTTTAAAATCAAATGCTGCTAAAACTGTTCTGCCATAATAACCACGGCACATCACTACACTTGGATGAATGCCGTCCAAATAAGCAACACAAGCTGTAAAACGATCGATTCTGTTTCCTTTGGTATCATTACCTCCGCTACCTCCATGTCCGCCCCAGCCAGCCAAATCACCACGCTCCGGAATATAATCTGTGGTTGTAACCAGCTTTCCGGTTCGTCCGTCGAAAATGGAAAGATATTCAGGCCCTTTTAAAATCTTTCCATAAGTTCCCGATTTTGGATCTCTTTCTACCCAGTCTTTTGAAGCATCTCCAACCACATTTCCCTCACTGTCCGTAGTTCCGTCAGCTGTTTTGCAAACCAGTTCTGCAATTCCGTCTCCATCGAGATCATAGACCATGAACTGTGTATAATGCGCTCCTTCGCGAATATTTTTCCCTAAACTAATCTGCCATAAAAATTTTCCTTCTAAAGTATACGCCTGAAATATAGGCGGATCTGTAATACCGGTATGCGAATTATCATGTCCCTTTCCGGTCATGTGAACAATTAGATCATATCTTCCGTCGCCATCTAAATCACCGGTCGAAAGATCATTCGGAATGTAACCTTCAACGGGTTTTATCACAATTGACAAATAATCCTTGTCCGGACTTGAAGCAGTAATCGTAAAGCTTCCTTTGGCTTCTGCCTCTTTTCCTTTTAAAACCGTTTTTACAAACCAGGTATTTTCTTCGTTCGGATTTGCTTTGGAATCAACAAAATTTGTAGCCCCGGTTATAGGCTTTTCATTTAGTTTGATCGCTTTTTTTGAACCGCTCTTTCGGTATAAATTAAAAGCCAGATTATCTGTATCTGTTCCTAAAATACGCCAGCTGATAAAAAACTGACTTTTATCTTTTATTGCAATTACGCCACGGTCTAAACTTTCCATTTGTCTTTGGGCAAACAAAACTGAACCCGACAAAAGGAATAACGTTACTAAAATTTTATTTTTCATAATTGGTTTTGGTTTATAAAGTTTTATGCATACTTAGACTGATTTTAGCAGATAAGGTTTATTGTAAAAAAAACTATTTTTTATTTGACTAAAAGCAGATTTTTTGACACAATTTATGTCATTTCGAGGAACGAGAAATCTTCATAAGTAGCTCTACAAAGATTGACGATTCACTTTACGGAGTTTCTTACGGAGATTTCTCGTTCCTCGAAATGACAAACTGAACTTAAAACTAAGACCTAGTATCTCAGAACCTTAGCAACTTAGCACCTTTTAAAAAAATTAAAACATCTTCTTAAATCCTTCACTTTTAACTTTCCATGTTCCGTCTTTAGGAAACCCCGGATTCTCGATAGTATTTCCCTCCCAGCCTGCACACATCATCGCAACAGCTGTTAGTAATCCTCCGTTACCCGGAAGATACAGCGTTAGTCTTGGCGATTGGTAATTATGTCCGTTTTTTAAATACGTATTGGTTACTACATTCATAAAAAGTGCATCAATCGCTTTTTCAGGCATTTGCAAACGGGCTGCAGACATCGCTGTCATTGGGAAATCCCAACCCCAGGTTTTATCCCATGTCCAGGTATTCCAAACTAAATCAAATGTGTTTTTCATGATTTTTTTATCCAGAAGAGACGTTTCCGGAAGCATTCCGAAAGTTCCTAAAACCGATGGATGATCCGTTTTAAATTCTGGATTGGTATAGGAATCTGTAGCACTTTCTGTTGCCAGATACACATCTTTTGCAATTGGCAAAGGAGATAGTTTTTTCAAAACGTCTTCCCATTTTTCAGGTACTTTTTGATTTAATTTTTTCTTCCACGCAATAGCAGTTTTCAATGCCCAGTTCCAGTATGCAAGTTCATAGGTTGGGTTAAAAGTTTCGATGGCTTTGAATCTTTCCTGCGCCGGAATCACGCCCGGCCCTAAAACGTAACGATCGTTTTTACTGTCGTAATTAGCGAATGAAGCCATAAAATCAGCGGTTGCAAAAACACGTTCGCTGTATAAATTCAAAGTTGATGCTGTTGGTTTTGCCTGATAGATCAAATCTGCATAGGTAATAAAATGCGGCTGCTGCCAAATTAAGAATGCCCCTACTGAAGACGGACTTTCATTACCATCATAATCTGTCATTTTCTGCCATCTTGCCCCTTCAAAACCTTGTCTTTTGGCGATATTTTTAGCCTTTTCAAAAACTTTCTGATACCACGGAAGACTTTTTTCCAGTAATTCAGGTCTGTCCCAAAGTGCAAAATGCACACCATGCCACCAGTGCATTTCTAAGTGTGGTTTTCCGTACCAGCTGTTATAAGTCAAACCCGTTTCCTGTGGCGGAACTTTCCCTGTACATTGTAATTTGGTCAGGTATTGCGAAAGAATCACACGTCGCTCCAGTTCATGTGCACGTTTGTCTGTACTTTCAGAAAAATCTACTGCTGCCCCGCTTTCCCAAAAGGATTCCCAACCACCGATACTGCTTTTTTCAATCGCTTCAAAAGAAGGAATTACAGATTTATTTTTATCTGTTTGGATGAACGAACAACTCAATTCAATTATATTGCTTTTTGAAGGCTCTACAACAAAATAATGTTTTGCTTTTTCTTTAATCGATGCAGTGCCTTTCCATTTCAAATTAATATCATACGAAATACTGTCCATTACGTGTGTAATGGTAGCTTCTGATTTATTTTTGATTTTCAGATTACTTTTATAATCTTGTTTTCCACCCCATTTTTTCCCCATCTCAGTCCCCGCAATAGCAACGGCTGAAATGCTTACATCCTGTTTTTCTTCCCATTTCGTACCCATATCACCCCATAGTCCTGTTGGAAAAGGGATTCGGACACGAATTTTCAAACGCCCTTGCTGAATTAAATCTGATTCTACTTTAAAGCCTAAAGCATCTTTTGTCTGATCGCAAGCCGTTATCACTTTCACGGAAGTGCCTTCCACCTCAAAATAACTCTCAATTTTTCCTGACCATAAATTCAGCTTTTGATTAATAGCTTTAATATCATCCGGTTTTACTAAACTGCCATCTTTCTTGATGATTTCAAAACCTATATTTCCCAATTGTAATAAATGCGGGTTTTGACGAAACCATTCGACTGCTTCTTTTTTTCGTGCAGGTTCTTTAATTTGTGTTGAATACGAAATCTTACGACCATACTGATCTACGTCTTTTAGAGTCTCAGAAAACTTATAATTCTCAGTATTTTTATAACTGTCCCAACCCCATTCAGACTGTGTTCCAAGCGGAATCCCGTTTTGGTATTTCTCTGGAAAACTTTGCAGTCCCGTAGCATCAACTGTAAAAGCAAAAGTACCGTTACCTACAGTTAAAGAAGCTAAAGTATCTATTGCAGTAATGTGAACATTGTGTCTTGTTACCAATGCTTTCCTGTCTATTTTTTGTTGTGAAAACAAAGAAATCGACAACATCAAAAAAGACAGGGAGAATATTTTTTTCATAAAGCAGTTAATTATTTTGAGTGAGTTGAATTAAATCTTGAAATTGATATTGATTTTTGAAATTGATATTGACATTGAATTCTTTTTATCTAATTAGTGTAGCACTCATCAGCCCAATAACCACATCGTTGGCAATTGCTTTCAGAGTAAGATTTTTCAAGGTTTTATTTTTGTTTAAAGGTAAATCCAAAATCGTTGCGGCTCCACCATCGACTCCATAATTTGAATATCCTTTTATACTTTTGAAATCATTAAAAGTTCTTGAAATTTCACCTGATTTCAAATAGACTCTTGGTGGTTTTGGAGCATCTGTTGTAAAGGCCAGTCCGTCAACAAAATAATCCTGCTCGATTGGCCACCAGTTTTCAGGGTTTTTCAACTGTAAAATTTCCGAGGTTCCGTCTGTGTAATTAACCTGGATTTCACCATTTACGATACGGCTTTGCATCGGATTTGTCGTTCCGGCCACCATAAAATAAATATGCGAAGCTTTTCCGCTTAACGGGATGTTGACACTTTTTGGAAAATTATCCCACTGTGATGTAAAGATGATATTTTTTAGATTTTCCTCAGAAGACGTTTTGAAAACAATTCCTTCAGGAGTTGTAATTTCTCCATTTGATTTTGCTTTTTGACGCAGCCCTGAGTCGTCCAGTTTTACAGAAACATTTGGGTAACACCAATTTCCGATTCCGTTTATTGGAAGCTGCAAGGTTACTGTTTGCGGTCTTGGAGACAAGTATTTCTCGCTGAAAACATCTGTTACTTTCGAATTAAAAAAAGAAGAAAGCAAAACGCTTTCCTGTTTTTTTGAATTGCTGAAGGGAATATCCCAGTTTGTAAAAGTTACTTCTTTTATGGTATTTGAACCCGAGTTAACTGAAAATTTATTGGTTCCCGGAACTAATTTTTCAAACGGGATAACAAGACTTTCTTTCTGATTTGTACCTAGAGAAATCTTTTGCTGATTGTCTTTTGCGGAAGCATCAAAAACTATATTTCCTTCAATTTTACTTTCCGAATTATTTTTCAGTGTAATTTCTACATTGTTATTTTTTAACTGAATAATTTCTGATTCAATTTTAGATTTCAAATCAACTTCAACAGACTGCCACCAGATTACATCTCCTTGCTTTAACTGAATAAAAAATGTTTTAGCCTTGTTGCCATATGCAATTGCCTGAAATGATTTATTTGTTTTTGAAATTTCATTCAAAATAGACTGGGGGTCATAAACTGAAACTATTTCTGCTTTAGTGGTTGTTATGCTAAAAGATTCTCCTGCAGTTAATGAAGCAACAGTTTTGATATCTTCTAAAACATCCCCTTTCCAGTTAATTTTCACATCATAAGAAGCATCATACGGTACTTCAACAGCAATTTTTGGAGCTCCGATACTTTCCGGAATATTTTTCCAGCTAACTGATTTTCCATTAACTGTTACATCCTTAATTCCGTCAAAAGGTGCATTTACAACCAGTTTCAGATTCATTTTTGCTGTAAACTGATTTTTTATGAAATAGGAGTCTGTTTTGTTTTCTCTTTTAAAATCAATTGAAATATCCGGGATATCCAAAGCTGCGTGATTCCATTTTGAAGGAAATCCCGGTTGGATTGTCAGTACTTCAGCCAAAGCATCGGGCTGGATTCCGAACAGTCCTTCTACCAAAGTTCTCGACGCCATTCCAATCGGGTCAGCAAAATCGCGGTACAATTCGCCTCTTATGGCATCCTGATACATAAGCTGTTCAAAACCACCCGGAGAAGCGCCAAGATACATACTTTCTACTAAAGCACTTTCCCACATTTTAAAAGCTTTTTCAGATTGACCGCCCTGCCAAAAAGCCAAAGAAGTATGCAGTTGTTCTGCCAGAGCCACATTATTAATAGACCACGTATAAGGCTGCCAGTTTGTTGTACTGATCATATAAAGATCTGTTTTATCAAGTCCTTCTGCTGAAATAGGGATATGCGGAATTTGCTTATCCACATAACTCAGCATCTGATAACTCTCAAACGGATTCGATAATTCGGAATCAATAGTGTGATAAATACTCCAGACACCCGGAACATCATGCAATAATCTGTTTCCTAATGCATCTTTATATTCTGCAAAAATTCCTTTTTTTGGAATCCAGAGTTGGTCTTTGGAAGCTTTTAAGATTTTATCAGCCTTATAAGTGAAGGGCTTTTCATTCTGCTGGATTTTTTTGGCTACTTCAGCAACTGTTTTATTTGCATAAAAATTATAAGCCGAAGAATGAATCACACCGCCACCACTGTATTGCAAAGCATCACTTGCCCATATGGTTGCATAGGCATCATAAAGTCCGTCATTGTCCGGATCGAAATTTCTTTTTTCCCAGTTTAAATGCCTTTGGATTGTGGGCCACATTTCTTTCATAAACGAAGTATCTCCCGTCCACTTAAAATGCCTCAGCATCTGATCGAAAAAAACCAGATTCATATCATAATGATGTGCTACGGAGTTTTTATTCGGATTACGGCTGATGTAACCACTGCTAAACATCGAAGTTCCCAAAACTTCTTTCTGGCGTGCAAAATTTCGAACCGTATCCAAAACAATTGGACCGTTTTCAGGAGTCGTAACCTGTGATTTACTGTAACTTGTAAAATGAGTTTTCGCACGATCATGCCAGCCTAAAGGATCAGCTGTATAAGCGCCACGCCACGCATTCAGGTACATGCGCCATGCAATAGCACCATGAAGATAAGCCGGGCTTTCCCAAATTCCGTCGGCTGCTATTGAAAGTGCTGAACCTAATGTATTAATGTAAGGATCCGGAGTTACAACCTTTACTCTATTCGCCAAAAGATATGTTTCCTGAACCGATTTGTCATACAATTGCGATAATCCTTTTTGAGAAACATCCGATTTTAAATCCTCGCTTGAAAACAGCCAAAACATGTCGCTTTTTGAAATGGCATTTTTTCCTGTAACAAGCATCAGATTTTCAGGATTGGAACTGTATAATTCCAAAGGTGTTTTCTGCTGTTTTGGATTGGCTAGCTTTATATCAGAACCCGGAAAATAGCCTGTTAGTTTTTTGTTATTACCCGTTTTCTCTTTATTGCTTTCAGAACCGTATTCCAGTAAAAAAGACTGTTTTTTTAGCGTATATTTATTATTGGTACAATATTCAGGCTGTAAATAAAACACCGACTCAGGGTCGGCACCAATATCGCCGTCACGACTGAATTTTTTCCCCGTTGCACCGCCGTATGCCCAGACTAAATTTATCTTTTTGGATACATTTTCGCCTGATACTTTTACTATAAAACCTTCTTTTTCTTTTAAGGCAACTACTTTTACAATCAGTTTTCCGTTATCTAAAATGGGGTCCTGAATTTCATATTGCATCATTCCCAATATATATTTGGTACTGATTTTTGATGCTTCAGTAATCCATTTACTGTCGTTGCCATTGATTAAACCAAATTTCAAATTCCCGCCCATTCCCGGCATGTACATCGCAAATTCAGGCAAATCCCCGGTTTCAACTCTAAAACCTGTATTCGAGCCATAAAGTGCCCTGTTGAATTTTCTCGTACCGTTTTTTAAAACAAAACTATTCCCTTCAGGAGCATAATGAATTTTACGCACAGCTTCTTTTTCCTGTCCTATAGTTAGCAAAGGGCACAGCAATAATAAGCCAATAAAAGTCGGGATGGTATTGTTTTTGGTTTTCATAAAATTTAATAATTCAGAGGCACATAATCATTATCAAACACCTAATGATTTTGATAATTTAAACGCAATTTCTTCGTTTTTTTATGGTATTGCATCCTGTACCTACCTGATTTTTTCAATATCATAATTTATATTCTTTCATTTTTTTAACATCATAGTACAGGATACTATATAAATAAGTAACCGTTAGTTTTGATTTTACAATAATTTTAAAAAAGAAAAACTTGATAAAATTTAAAACTTCCTTCTGTCTATTTTTTTGCTTAGCAATACAGATAAATTTATTTGCTTTAAATGGTGATTCTTTAACTGAAATTAATCCAAATGATAGTACCGAAAATCAACTATTTAATTTTGGAACTACACAAAAAAGTAAACAAGGAATAGCTGTAAACACACCTTTACTATATGATGCTGCTAAAGGATATGGTTTTGATCTTAATTCGGCATCGAATGTAAAAATCAACCCGAATACATTTTCTGCGATTAAACCAACTTATTTTTCTGTAAAACTTCCAGAAGGAAATTACCAGATTGAAGTAGTTATGGGAAGTAATGAAAGAGCATCAAATATTACTATTAAAGCGGAGTCACGAAGATTAATGCTGGATCAGTTTTCGATAAAAAAAGGAAAACCGGTAACCAAAATTTTTAATGTAAATGTGAGAACTCCAAAAATTGATGAGACCCAGAATGTTTCCCTTAAAGACAGAGAAAAAGATATTCTGAATTGGGATGACAAACTTACACTGGAGTTTTTAGGAGATGTTACTATTCAAAGTATAAAAATCACCAAAAAAGACAATCTCACAGTCGTTTATTTAGCAGGAGATTCAACTGTAACAGATCAGGATTTGGAACCATGGGCTTCGTGGGGACAATTTATAACCAACTATTTTGACGATACGGTTGTGGTAGCCAATTATGCGGTTTCAGGTTCAGCGCTGAGTTCTTTTAAAGGTGGAAACCGATTAAAAAAGATTCTTTCACTTATTAAAAAAGGAGATTATTTATTTGTGGAATTTGGACATAATGACGAAAAGATAAAAGGTGAAGGAAATGGTGCGTGGGGTTCTTACTCTACTCTTTTAGCCGAATTTGTCCAGTCTGCCAGAGATAAAGGAGCAATTCCGGTTTTGGTGACGCCTACGCAACGCCGTGCTTTTAATGAAAACGGAACTTTAAAAGAAACACATGGTGATTTTCCTGCCGCCATGCGAATTGTTGCAGAAAAAAACAATGCAGCACTTATCGATATTACCAAAATAACAACCGAATTATACGAAACCTGGGGCGATGAACCGTCAAGAAAGGCTTTTGTGCAATATCCTGCGAATACTTTTCCTGGACAGGTAAAAGTTTTGGAAGACAACACTCATTTTAATAGTTTTGGAGCAAACGAAATTGCGCTATGTGTACTTAAAGGAATTCGCGAACTCGATATTCCGTTAAAAAAGCAAATCCGAAAAGAAGTTCAAAATTACAATCCCAAAAAACCAAATTATATTTCGAACTGGACACTTCCTTTGAGTGACCGATTTGAAATTACTAAACCAGATGGAAACTAAACCACTATAGAAACACCTATTTATGTTACTAAAAAACACAATCCAAAACCTTACAATTGCTGCCTTAGCTTTATTTTCTTATCAAAACAGCGCAGCACAGCAAACGGATAAAGTTTATCTTTCCGGAAAAGATTTTGAACATCCTGTACAATGGGATTTTTATTGTACCGGAGGCAACAACAGCAAAACCTGGTCTAAGATAAATGTTCCTTCTCAATGGGAATTAGAAGGTTTTGGCGAATATACGTATGGAAGATGGTATAAAGAACTGAACCAACAAGAACCAAGCAAGGAAGAAGGCTTGTATAAATTTGAATTTGATGTCCCTGCCGATTATAAAGATAAAGAGGTTCTCATTGCTTTTGGAGGAGCCATGACCGATACAGAAGTAAAGATCAACGGAAAATTGGCCGGAGCAATCCATCAGGGTGGTTTTTATGAATTTAAATATGATATTTCATCTTTATTGAAATTCGGTTCTAAAAACACTTTAGAAGTTCATGTCTGGAAACATTCTGCCAATAAATCGGTAAATGCAGCCGAAAGAAGAGCAGACTGGTGGCTTTTTGGAGGAATTTATCGTCCGGTTTGGCTGGAGGTTTCTCCTAAAACCCATATTGAACATATTGCTGTAAATCCAAAAATGGATGGTTCGATTACAGTAGATTTAAATCTTAAAAACATTTCTAAAAACACCATTTTAGAAGCTACACTTAAAACTTTAAACGGTGAAAATCTTCAAACATTTACTTTTCCTGTAAAAGCAAAAAGTACTGCGGCATCAATCGCTGCTCAATGGAAAAACATCAAACCATGGAATCCGGAAAGTCCTAATTTATATGATCTGGAACTGGTTTTAAAACAAAACGGAAACATCGTTCATAAATATGACAAACGAATTGGTTTCAGAACTTTAGAATTCAAAAAACAAGACGGAATTTATGTCAATGGTACCAAAATCGTGATGAAAGGTATCAACCGCCATTCGTTCTGGCCTGAAGGTGGAAGAAGCACCAGCAAGAGAATCAGTGATTTGGATGTGAAATTATTAAAAGACATGAACATGAATGCTGTGCGCGGGCACTATCCACCAGATGAACATTTTCTGGAAGTTTGTGATTCATTAGGCCTTTTTGTCCTGAATGAATTAGCTGGCTGGCAAAACTCTTATGATACCGAAACCGGAACTAAATTAGTAACCGAAATGGTCGTTCGCGATGTGAATCACCCCTCTGTAATTATCTGGGATAATGGTAACGAAGGTGGCTGGAATTACAACGTTGATAAAGTTTTTGAAGATAATGACCCGCAAAAAAGAATCGTCATTCACCCTTGGGCTGATTTTAATGGCTGGGACACGCATCATTATCCAACTTATTTAACGGGAATGCATCGTTTTAACAATGGAGAAAATGTATTTTTCCCAACCGAATTCATGCACGGAACCTACGACAACGGACACGGAGCCGCTTTGGAAGATTTCTGGACACGTTACAAACAAAGTCCACTTTTTGCAGGAGGATTTATGTGGGCTATGCTGGACGAAGCCGTATTTCGTTCAGACTGGAAAGGCGATACCAAATTTGACTCAAAAGGTTCATTGGCAGCCGATGGAATTTTAGGACCACACCGTGAAAAAGAAGGCAGTTATTATACCGTAAAAGAAGTCTGGGCACCGATTCAGTTTCAGCCGAAACAAGTCACTCCTGCTTTTGACGGATCATTTTTGATTACCAATGATTATCTTTTTAGTAATCTGAATTCCTGCAAAATGGAATTTAAAGTACTAAAATCTGATCATGATGTTTTGTACACGAATGGAACTTCGGTAGCAATCAGCTCCGGTAAAATTGAGATTCCAAGTATAGATCCGGGTGAAACACGTAAAATTCAATTCGCTGTTCCTAATAATTTTGCTGAAGGGGACATTTTATCAATCTCCGCCTACGATCAGTTCAATAAAGAAATCTATACCTGGACATGGCCTATCCATAAAGCAAAATATTATGCGAAAAAATTCTTAGCAATTCAAAATACAAAAGCAAAAGCTTCAGTAACAAAAAATGGTAATGAAATTTCTCTAAAAGGAAACGATGTAACGGTAACTCTTGATGCTTTGACAGGAGAAATTTCTTCTGTTAAAAACGTTACATCCACTATTCCGTTAACAAACGGCCCCCGACCGATTGGGATGAAAGCTAAATTAAAAGACATTCAGGTTTCACAGGAAGGTGATAAAGCTATCTGTATGGTTTCGTATGTAGGAGGAATATCGTCTATAAAATGGATTATGGAACCGGACGGAAGATTTAAAATGGAATTGATTGCGTTGAAAAATTCAGAAAATAATGGAGGCTTTGATGGCGCTGCTTTTGAAGATAAAATAAACTCATGGGGAATTACTTTTAGTTTTCCCGAAAAAGGAGTAACCGGTATCAAATGGTTTGGAAAAGGTCCTTACCATGTATGGAAAAACAGATTAAAAGGAACTACTTTCGGTATCTGGGAGAAAGATTATAACACTACCATAACCGGAGAAAGTTTTGAGAATCTGATCTATCCTGAATTCAAAGGATATCACGCGAACTTATTAGGAGCAAATTTAAAGGCGGGACCATCATCGTTTAAAGTTTTCAGCGAATCTGATAATTTATTTTTGAGATTATTTACACCTGATTTGCCTAAAAATGGTTTCGCAGGAAGTTATCCTCAACCAACATTTCCTGAAGGGGATATTTCATTTATGTATGAAATTCCGGCTATGAGAGATTTCAAACCTTTGGAACATCAGGGACCAGAAAGTCAGGCGACCAATATCAGAATTAAAAGTGGTGATGACGGAATCAAAATGAATTTATGGTTTGATTTTAGAAATTAATATTTGGTTGTTGGTTGACAGTTGATTTTTGTTGGTTTTAAAAGTAAAAAATTAAAGTCAAAACTATAAACTGTCAACCATCAACCATCAACTAACAACAAAAAAAGATGAAATCAATTAAAATACTTTCTGTCTTATGTCTGACAGTATTATTTTTCAATTTTACGCCAAAACAAAACAATAAACCCACTGTTTACACCGTGGGAGACTCAACCGTAAAAAATGGACGCGGTGATGGATCCGGCGGACTTTGGGGCTGGGGAGATTATATTGGACAGTTTTTGGATACTACGAAAGTTAAAATCGAAAATCATGCTTTAGGAGGTACCAGTAGCAGGACTTTTCAGGATAAAGGTTTGTGGACAGCGGTTCTGAACAAACTAACAAAAGGCGATTATGTCCTGATTCAGTTTGGACATAACGATGATGGTCCATTAAATGACACGCTTCGTGCCAGAGGAACAATTAAAGGGATCGGAAACGAAACACAGGAAATCGACAACATGCTGACCAAAAAGCATGAAACGGTGCACACTTACGGCTGGTACATTCAGAAAGTAGTTCAGGAAGCCAAATCAAAAGGCGCTATTCCGATTATTTGTTCGCCAATTCCAAGAAATGATTGGAAAGAGGGAAAAGTTCCACGTAACAATAAATCTTATGGATTATGGGCAAAACAAATTGCTGAAAAAGAAAAAGTCACTTTTATCGAACTGAACGATAAAATGGCGCTTGAAATGGAAAAGCTGGGTGAAGCAAAAGTAACCGGAACTTATTTCTACAAAAAAGATCATACACATCCATCTGCAAAAGGTGCTGTGTTGGCAGCTTCATTAATTATCAATGAACTAAAATCAAGTAAAAACTCTTTAAAAAATTACATTTTAAAAAATCCTAAAATTGTACTTCCGGCTAAGAAAAGAGTGTTTTTAATTGGTGATTCTACTATGGCAAACAATGGCGATAATCCCAATGCTGTAGGATGGGGAGTTACATTTCCAAAATATTGCGATACTACCAGAATTGAAGTAATCAATAAAGCCCGTGGAGGAAGAAGTACACGTACTTATACCAAAGAAGGTTTGTGGGATGAAGTTAAGAATCAATTGAAACCAGGTGATTTTGTGATGATTCAGTTTGGGCATAATGATCCCGGAGCGGTTGATAAAGAAAAATTCAGGGGTTCCCTAAAAGGAAACGGTGACGAAACGCAACAAGTTGTTCGTGACAGTTTAACCGAAACCGTACATACTTTTGGCTGGTACATGCAGAAATTCATCAGAGAAGCCAAAGAAAAAGGCGCTGTTCCGATTGTTTTAAGCCAGACGCCAAGAAACGAATGGCCGAATGATAAAGTAGAACGCAGAACCGATACATATGGAAACTGGTCGAAAATAGCTGCCGAAAGAGAAAAAGCGTTTTATATCGACCTCAATGAAATCGTAGCCCAAAAATACGAAGCTTTAGGCAAAGAAAAAGTAAAATCGTTTTTCCCGAAAGATCATACACACACAGGAGCTGAAGGTGCTGCTTTTAATGCGCTTACAGTTGCAGAAAACCTTAAAAAAATAAAAGACTGCGCATTGAGGGAGTATATTGAAATTCCAAAGTAAGTTATATGGTATGTGAAATGTTAGATGTAAAATGTAGATGTGAAATTTTTGATAAAATTTAAGTAAATTACGTGAAGGTGGAATTTGCAGTTTTTCACTTTTCACTTTTAATACATAAAAAAACCTCGTCTGTTGACGAGGTTTCTTTCTTTCAGTAGAATATTATTTTTTTGATTCTTCGATAGAAACTTTTCTGAACTCTTTTAAAAGTTTTTCAATCTCTAAAGATGATTTACGTGCTCTTGCTCCTGCTGCTTTAACACCTTTTTCAGATAATGATTCAGATTCTGTTTTGAATACTTCTAATTCAGCGTTGATTTTTACTAATAGATCTTTCATGCTTATATATGTTAAATTAAGTGGCAAAAATAAAAGTTTGCTCTATAGATAACGTAAGTTTAGTGTTAAAATTATCACAGTTTTTTGAGATTGAGTTACTATTCTTTTTTTTATGCTTTTCACTCCTAAAAACCAGATAATTACAAAAGACGAAAACTTTATATTTCTAAATAATATTTCAAGTAGAACCGGCAAAACCTACTTAATTTTATCATAATTCACCTTTTTAGCATCTTTTTTAAATTGATTTTCCAGAGCAATCTCCATTTTTTCGGCTACAGATTTCTCTTCCAGTATCAAATTTTTCTTTTCCCCAGGATCTTTTTCAATATTATAAAGTTCTAAATCTGCAGGAGTATTGGCATGTCTGGTCCTGATTATTTTCCATGGCTTTCTGATTAAAGATTCCTGCAAATGGCCTCTGACATAAATTTCCTGATCGGAGATTGCTTTATTTTCTGAAATGGATGGCCAGACATTTTTACCTTCTATACTTTTTGGCAGATCGTTATCTCCTGCCAAAGACAAAATACCAGGCAATAAATCTATTACCGAAATATAATTTTCATTCTTATATTTCTTCAAATGATCTTTCCAGTAAAATATACAGGGAACTCGTATTGCCCCTTCATAATTTGATGTTTTCCAGTCCCTGAGCGGCGTATTATCTCCAAGAACAGTATTTGATGGATGAATTCCATTATATTCGTTTTTAGAGTCCCAATCCTGCATAGCACCGTTATCGCTCATAAAAATAACCAGCGTATTTTTATCCAGTTTTTGCTGTTTTAACTTCTCAAGCAATATTCCAACACTATTGTCGAGGTGACTCATAGCCGCCGCATAATCCCTGCGCGAACTATCTTTTATGGAATTCATATAAGGATCTTTCCATTTCTGTTCTTCCTGTAAAGGAAAATGCGGTGCACTATAAGCTACTTCCAAAAAGAAGCTTTTCTTTGGATCTCTTATTTCCGAAATCCATTTGACAGCTTCATTGGTAAGCAAGTCTGTAACATGCCCTTCCTCTTCAATAAATTCACCATTTCGATACCAGCTTTTATCGCCATTTTTATACAAATGAGTGTACTGATCTAATTGTCCGTGCAGGAAACCATATGAATAATCAAATCCGTATGCTTTTGGTCCGCTGCCTGGCTGCAAACCCAGATGCCATTTGCCAATAAGTGCGGTTTGATAATTGTTTTTGTGCAATAATTTTGGCAATGTCGGAATAGAATCCGGAAGCTTAAACTGACTTTTATCACTAATTGGCGCTACAATCCCCATACGACTGGCAGGTCGTCCTGTAAACAAACTTGCCCTCGATGGAGAACAGGTTGGATTAACATAAAACCGGTCCAGTTCTACCCCGTTTTTATCTAAAAAATCAATATTTGGCGTTTTGATTACCGAACCGTGGTACCCCACATCATTCCATCCGGCATCATCAGCTATTATCAAAATGATATTGGGTTTTTCTGATGAACTCATTTGATTTTCCTGACTATATGAAATTGAAAAACAAAACGATAACAGTACTAACAATTGATTTTTTGTATTCATATTTTTTATCATTTTAAAATTTGATTCATCTTAGATTTTAGTATTTACTGTGATATAATCCAATACAATTCCTGTTTGATTCACGTTAATTGCAATCGTATGTTTTCCTTTATTTGCATTTGAAACAGGCAGTTTTACAATGGCACTATTGCGCAATACATTTTCTTTCCAGGTTTTATCTCTGTCTTTTGTATTGATCGAAAAGGACTGCGTTTTATTTCCATCAATCTGCACTTCGATTTGATGATCAAAGTTATTGGCATGCGTAGGCAACAAGTGAATTTCTATTTCATAATTACCCACATTTTCAATTTCAAAATCATAAGAAACTGACGGTTTTTCAGTTTTAAAATACTTTTGTTTTAACGGAAATAAAGTAATAGCATTATTACTATACCCTAAACCGTTAATGGTTTTCCATTGGTATTCTTTAGATTCTTTTTTAGAAATAAACTGATTTGCACTTATGAATTTTATCGTTTTTGAAGTTTCTTTAACTGATGCTTCTTTTGAAAATTCGGCTTTTTTAATAGAATCGAAAACCGGCAGATTTCTCGGGCGCATCGACATCATGTGATTCCATTTGCCACTGCTCAGTTTCTCATTATAAAAATCAGTCAGTTCTTTTATTTTGTTGTATGATTCATTAGATAGTGTTTCGTATTTTTTTTTCTCATTTTCATCTGATGCCCTGCAAGCCAGATTCCAGTATAAAAATTTATGGTTCATATTGGCCGCCGCTTCAATTGGATAAATTACCAATTGAAAATAAGCATCTTCTCTTTCATCGGGAACCGCTGGACCGCTATCTACAGCAACAGCAGTGTACCACATCTCTACCTCGTCGATCAAATTGTCGTAGGCTTTTATTCTTTCATGGCATTCTTCTTCCGTAAAATCAGAAAGCTTTATTTGCGTAGTTGGTTCAGTCTGGCTCCAGCCCATATATTCCGGTTTTCTGAGAAATGCCAATCGGTAATGTTCTGCAAATACAGCACTTAAATCGTTTGCAATTTGAGGAGAAAACTCCCTGGTAATCCAGTGTTTCAGGTACTGATTGATTCCATCCGATTTTATGCTGTTAATATCCCATGCCAAATCCAGAAAAAGTTCTGTATCATATTCGGCAGGTTTTATATCTCCAACATTTACGATCCACATTTTTTTAGCTCCATTTTCATACGCTTTGGTCATTTCATACCAAATCAAACCCGGTTGCGTTGTACTGAGCCAAAGATAATCGTGAGGTCTTCCCCAATAACTGATGTGATAATAAACACCGCTTCCTCCTGCCCTTTTTTGCTCTTCTTCATTACTGAGACGACGAATATACCCGTAATTATCATCTGGCCAGACCAAAGTTATATCATCGGGAACTTTAAGTCCGTTATCGTATAATTCCAACACTTCTTTGTACGGTACAAAAGCCTGAGGAATGTCTTTTAACGGTTTTTTAAAAGTATTTGAAAGCATCTCACGCTGATTCAAAATGATTTTTTCCACCATATCGATGGATTCTTTTAAATCTTTCGCTCCTTCCATTTTGCTGTCATGAACACCACGCATCCCTAAGGTCATAATGGTTTCGTTCTGAGCCGATTTTAATTCATCTAAACGATCCTGCCAATATTTGTCAACGTTGGATTTATTGGTAAAATAATTATAATCTCCATGAATTTTAGGTTTCCATTCGTCAACATTATTCCGAAGCATTGGTTCAGCGTGTGAAGAACCAATAACCATATGGTATTTTTGGGCTATTTCCTTATTCCCCGGAAGGGTAAAAAAACCTTTTGTAGAAGGATGCATAGCCGGCCAGATGGTGTTGGCTTTTAAACGCAGTAATAACTTAAATATCTTTTCGTAAGTTTTGGGTCCGATGTTTCCAACTTCCGGTTCGAATGTTTTTTCTGCCCAGGGCTCTAATCCCCAGTCTTCATCATTTAAAAAGATTCCTCTGTATTGTACCGATGGTGATGAAATGATGCCTCTTTGCGGAAGAAGCAATGTTAGTTTTTCTTTTTTTATCGGATGAACATCTGCCCACCATTTCCATGGAGAAATTCCCAGACGCTCTGTAATTTCGAAAATGGCATAAACTGTTCCTCTTATATCGCTTCCAACTACCACAAGATTTTCCTTCTCTTTTTTAATGGAAAATTTCTCCCACTGACCAGACAAATCTTTTGATTTTGATTTAAAAAGATCTGATGAAGCCTGTCCAATATAAATTCCTTTTTTCGAAATAGTTTGTGTTGGAACAATTTCGGGTCTTTTTCCGGTTATCTCTTTTACATCATCAGCCAATTCGTTTACAGCCCAAATAACTAATTCGTCTGTATTTTTATCGATATAAATTGTAGTTAACTGATTGGAATCTGCAATTGAAAAATTAACTGCGTTTTTATCCTGACTGTAAATGTTGTTACTCAAAAAAATAAGCAACAACAGCAACCTTGCAAGTATATTTTTGTTCATATTTAAGTTTGTTTATCTAAAAACAAAAGTTCAAAGTTTACAACTGATTATGTTACAACTTTGAACTTCTGTATCTTTAGATTATTAGAAAAAATTACTCCACCAACTGCTTGTTTAAAAGCACATTTTTTAAGGTAATTCCGTCTACAATACTTTTATCAACAGCTGTTTTAGTTGCTTCAATATTCAGGTTTTCGAAAGTAAAATTAGATAAACGAACATTCGGGTCTTTTTCTACATTAAAAAACGTATCCGATTTCATTTCGATATTTTTTAAAGTCACATGATCGCCATAAGATAACGGAACATCAGGACGGCCTTTTAAATCAAAAAATTGTTTCCATGCCAATACAACAAGGCAATTTTTCGCCTGTCCTTTAATGTCTTCTACTCTAATGTACTCGTATCTTTGAGGTGTATCCGGTCTCATTTTTAACCAAAGCATTCTCGTGGCACCATCGATTTGGCAATTACGCATAATCACATTTCTGTTGTGAATAGATTCGCTTCCGTTTGTTAACGCCGAATGACAGAAACCAAATCGACAATCTTCGATGATGATATTAGCATTTGGTCCATTATTTTTATCCTGATCTGCATAAGGACCTTTACCGCCTTTTAATGCAATTGCATCATCATTTACAGACAAATAACATCCTTTCACTAACACATTCGTACAGATATCAACATCGATTGCATCCGTACTTGGAGCTTTAACTTCTAAATGCGGAGAGAAGATGTATAAATCTAATAGTTTTACATTATTACATTTATAAAAGTGATTCGTCCAGAAACCTGAATTGATCAGTTTAACATCCTGAAATTGCACATTATTGGAATTCCATACAAAAACCAGTCTTGGTCTTGAAACCTCTAAATTGGTACATTTTGGATTGATTTTACGTCTAGCCCAGAAAGCTTCATAATATTTATAACCATTTCCGTTGATGGTTCCTTTTCCTGAAATCGAAAAATTATCCACACCATACGCGTTGACCAAAGCCGGAAAATAATCCAGGTTCTGACCTTCCATTCTGGAGGCCATAATTGGGTAATTGGCAATATCATCAGAACCCTTTAAAGTTCCTCCTTCAGTAACATATAAACTTGTTTTAGGTTTAAAGAACAAAGCACCGCTCAGGAAAACCCCTTTTGGAATCACAATTACCCCTCCTCCGCTTTTGGCTGCTTTATCAATTACCTTTTGAATCGCAACGGTCTGGATTTTGGTACTGTCTTTAGTAACTCCAAAATCTGTAATGGTGTATTGTTTTCCTAAATCTTTCAATTGAAGTTTAGTGTAATCCTTAAACCATGGTGTAATGGCGCTTCCATCAGGAAATGTATCGTTTTTATAATTTTGAGAAAATGCAGACTGGAAAATTCCAAAAATGCAGATTGCAAGTGTCAATAATCTTTTCATTGTATCTTTTTTGGTTTTTAAATTTTATGAGGTTTTATTTTAATTTGACTGATAGAAATATAATATCCTGTGCTTCCGTAATTTGATTTTCTTTTATCTGACCAGTTTGGCCTTTCCCCTGTAACAGAAACGGTTAAATGATAATTGCCTTTTTTAAGCAACGGAGACCTGAAAACTTGTGTTTCGATTGAAAATTTGCTATACATGTCAACGAGGGCTGACACAATTACCTTGCCTTTTTTATCGGTTAAAACAACTTTAGCATACCCGTTTTCAGAACCAACTAAACTATACAATGCAATTTGCTCACCGGTAAAACTAACTGTAAACGAAGCATCTTTTTCCTCAGATCTGCTTTCAGATGTTGTTTCTTTCCAATTGCCTTTATATTGGATTTGTGTATCAGTATTTTTAATGATTTCGTCATTACTGTCTGCAACAGATGAAATTCCGGTTACAGTATATAGTTGCCAGGCATCCTGATAATCAGGAATCGAAAGTGATGTTCCCGAAATTACAAGCGGCTGCCAGACATACGTTGCTGAAGAAGCCTGTTTAGGAAAAGACCATCTGTCACCCATAAACATATACGTTGTGCCTTTTGTGCCCTGAATTGGTAATACAAAAGTCGATTGTGAATTCCACGTCAGTGTTCCTTCCGGAGCGATTAAACCCTGAGATTGCCAGGGACCTTTCAGTGAATTTGAAGTGTAATAATAGTTATCGTTCTTCTCCCAGCTTGTTAAATGTGATCCTATAAAATAATATAGACCTTCTTTTTTAAGCATTGTCGGAGATTCAAATCCTGATGTAATATTTTCGTTTACTTTCTCCGTAACCGAGTTAAAATCATCGCTCAGTTTGTAAATTTCTCCTCCGTGAACCAAAATATAACCGGAACCATCAGTATCCTGAAAAGTTCCCATATCCCATTTTTTTATCGGTTTGCCCTGATACAAAAGCGGACCTTTAAACTGATACGGACCTTTAATGTTTTTTGAAACGGCATAACCAACAAACTGATCTTTGTACGTTAAAGTATCTGCATGCATGAACATAACAAATTCACCTGTTTTAATGCACTTCATTATTTTTGGTCTTTCACCAACACGATTAGGACCCAGTTTACCCGATTTTTGCAGCGGAAGTGCAATGCTTTCAAATTTCCAGTTATACAAATCTTTTGATGAGTAACAGTTAAAACCTGCAAATGCATTACTGGTGTCTGTATGAGCTTCACCAAATAAATAAAAAGTATCTTTCTCTTTAATAATATTGGCACCATGAGCACTAACAACATTCCCGTTTTGGTCAAACCAGGGAGTTCCGGAATAAATCGCATCCATTTTTCCTGACTGTTGTCCATACGAAGCAGAAACGCACATCATAAGCATAATACACCATGTAACTTTTCTTAAATATTTAAAAATAAAATAATTATTTCTGCTCATTTTTACGATTCCAATTCTTAATTAATCAAATTTATTCTATTATTATTTTTTTTGTATCCTGTACTATCGGTTATAACTGTTAAATAAAAGACAGGATGCTACAGGATGACAATTCTTGCCTGACCGGTTATTTTTACTTTATACTAAACTAAGATCATGACAAAGAAATACGGCTACATCTGTCTGTTACTGACCATTTTATTTACTTTAAGCAGTTTTAAAAATGATGAAATTAATCTCAAAGGCAACTGGTATTTTGAAATTGACCGGAACGATGAAGGAATAACTCAGAAATGGTATAACAAAAATCTCGCAGATGTTATAAAACTTCCTGGCTCAATGGCTGAATTTCTGAAAGGAGATGACATCACACTAAAAACAAAATGGACAGGTTCGATCTATGACAGTTCTTTCTATTTTATTCCGCGATTGGAGAAATACCGCCAGCCCGGAAATATACATATTCCGTTTTGGCTTACACCTGCAAAACATTATGTTGGCACTGCCTGGTACCAGAAAGAAGTTAATGTTCCTGCAAACTGGAAAGGCAGACGAATTTTGCTTCATTTAGAAAGAGCTCATATAGAAACCAGAGTCTGGATAAACGACAAAGAAGTGGGTTTGCAAAACTCCTTAGTAGCTCCACATATTTACGATTTAAGCGCATTTCTTTTACCGGGAAAACAGCGCATATCTATTCGGATTGATAACCGGATCACTAAAATAAATGTGGGGCCCGATTCCCATAGCGTTACGGATCACACACAGGGAAACTGGAATGGTATCATTGGTAAAATAGCTTTAGAATCATTTTCACCTGTTTATATTGATGATGTTCAAATTTATCCGGATATAAAAAACAGAAAAGCACGTGTAAAAATCATTTTAAATAATAGCACAGCAAATGAATTTAATGGAAAGTTGTCCTTGTCTGCAAAAAGTTTCAACAGCCCAAAATCAGACCAGACCAAAGAAATTACCAATCAGGTGGCTATTTCTGGCGCTGACAGCAAAATTATTGAAATAGAACTTCCGTTTGGAAAAGGAATGCTGACCTGGGACGAATTTGATCCGGCTTTGTATCATCTGTCCGTAAAACTTAATGCTAAAGGAATACAATCTGAGAAAAAGATTCAGTTTGGGATGCGTGAATTTAAAATTAAGGATAATCAGTTTTTGATTAATGATGTTCCGGTATTCCTCCGGGGAACGGTGCATAATTGCGAATTTCCATTAACAGGTTATCCTGCGACTACTGTAGAAGCATGGGACAAAATTTTTAAGACTATCAAATCCTATGGTTTAAATCATGTGCGTTTTCATTCCTGGTGCCCTCCCGAAGCAGCCTTTATTGCGGCAGACAAGGCCGGAATCTATTTACAGCCGGAAGGCCCAAGCTGGCCCAATCACGGTCCAAAAATAGGATTAGGGCAGCCGATTGACCAATTCTTGTATGACGAAACTATACGAATGGCAAAAGATTATGGCAATTATGCTTCGTTTACAATGTTATCTGCAGGCAATGAGCCTGCAGGAAAGCAGGTAGAGTATCTCAACAAATTTGTGGATTTTTGGAAAGCCAAAGACAGTAGAAGGGTTTATACCGGAATGTCTGTTGGCGGAAGCTGGCCTGTGGTTCCAAATGCAGAATACCAGTCCCGTGGTGGTGTACGAGGTTTGAACTGGAATAAATTGCCCGAAACAGAAACAGATTTCAGTGCCGGAATTGCTCCTTTTAAAGTGCCATTTGTTGCGCATGAAATCGGTCAGTATTGTGTTTTTCCGAATTTTGAAGAAATATCTAAATACAAAGGGGTTTACAGGGCTAAAAATTTCGAAATGTTCCGTCAGGATCTTGCCGATCACAACATGGCAGATCAGGCAAAAGACTTTTTGAATGCCTCCGGAAAACTGCAGGTGTTATGTTATAAAAATGAGATTGAAAAAATGCTGAGAACTCCCGGATATGCAGGATTCCAAGCGTTAGGGTTGCAGGATTTTCCTGGTCAGGGAACCGCTTTAGTAGGTGTTTTGGATGCTTTTTTTCAGGAAAAAGGATATGTAACTTCTCAGGAATATAAACGATTTTGTAACGAAACGGTTCCGTTGCTGAAAGTTCCAAAATTTGTTTATACCAACACCGAAATCTTTAAGGCTGAAATAGCGCTTTTTCACTCAGGAAAAAGTCCTTTACAAAATGCGGTAATTAGCTGGACTATCAAAAATGAAAAAGGAATTGCTCTTTCTGAAGGAAATTTTGACCCTAAAACTTATGAAAATGGAAACGGTATTTTAGTTGGAAATCTGACTTTTCCATTAGCAGAAATCAAAGAAGCATCCAAACTAAATCTTGAAGTAAAAGCCAATAATACGTCTTTTGTAAACGATTGGGATTTTTGGGTTTATCCTGAGAAAAATCCGGAAATTACTTCCTCTGTATATTACACAACTGTTCTGGATGACAAAGCCAAAGCCGTTTTGCAGAAGGGTGGAAAAGTCTTTTTGAATGCATCAGGAAAGGTTGTAAAAGGGAAAGAAGTAGAAATGCATTTTCTTCCGGTTTTCTGGAATACTTCGTGGTTCAAAATGCGCCCTCCACACGTCACGGGAATGCTTATTCAGGATAAAAGCCCTGCTTTTGCTAATTTCCCAACCAGTTTTCATAGTGATTTGCAATGGTGGGAAATTCAAAATCGCTCACAGGTGATGAATCTTGAAGATTTTCCGGCAAATTTCCGTCCTTTGGTTCAGCCTATCGATACCTGGTTTATGAACCGCAGACTGGCATTAATAATAGAAGCTAAAGTCGGTAAAGGAAAAATTATCGTGAGCAGCGCCGATTTAGGTCCGGATTTAGAAAATAAACCTGCTGCAAAGCAATTGTTCATTTCCTTGCAGCAATACATGAATTCTGATACTTTTAATCCAAAAGAGGATTTGAGCTTTGATGTCTTAATCGATATTTTCGTAAGCCCTTCAAAAGAACAATTTAAAACGTTTACCAAAGACAGTCCGGATGAATTGAAACCTAATTCTAATCAGAATAAAATCAAATAGTTTAATATAAAAAATCACAAAAAATCCCCGAAAAGAGTCTTCGGGGATTTTTTGTAATTACTACTTTCACCAATATTACTTTCCTTTTTCCGGAACAATATCAATGCTGATTGCTGCTGCTTCCAGACCTTCTGCTGAAGCTTTTATTTCGATTTTCCCACTATTTTTAGTGGCTTTAATGATTACAATTGCTTTTCCGTTATAAGCACTTCTTTCAGGAATCTGATAAGATTCATGACTAATGATATTACCATTGTCAACTCCAATAATTTTACCTGAATCTGTAACTGTAAATTTAATTAGGTTATCTGCATTTGCACATCGAATGCCTTTATCATCAACAATTGTCGCTGTGATAAAAGATACATCATCCCAATTGTTGACAAGTGTTGGATTACTTTTGGTAAGAATAATTTTTGATGGTTTTCCGGCAGATGTAAAGGATTCTTCAGCTACTACTTTGCCTTTATCCTTTCCAATAGCTTTTATTGTTCCTTCTTCAAAAGTGACATTCCATTCTCTTGGTGAATCATCTGCAGGCTTTTTTACAGATCCTAATGATTTATCGTTAAGAAAAAGCTCTACTTCCTCACAATTACTGTATACCAGAACTTTCGCATTATCGTAGGTATCAAAATCATTCGGCGTCCAGTCGGCAACCCATTTTCCTTCTCCGGCGTTTTCAGATTTTCTCATGATATGAACCACTGGTTCTTCTGACCACCAGCTGTCTCTTTGCAGGGATTGCTGTTTCCAGTTTCCGGCTCTGTCAAATAAACCCTGATTGTTTGTGGTTTCCGGCCAATCTGCTTCTCCAAGATAATCATAACCTGTCCATAAAAACTGGCCTGCCATATACGGTTTGTCGCGTAAAGCCAGCCATTGAACCAAAACGTGTGTATTTTCAGTTCCCAAGACTTTCCAGGTTGGATGTGCTTCGTGAGCAGCTATTAATTCATTTTCACGGTAATTCTGTCCTACAACATCCATCTGCTCGGCAAAACCACTTAGGTATACTTTTGAATTTGCAGGTCTGAAAAGTGCCATTGTTACAGGTCTGGTATCATCATATTTTTTTACCACATCTTCCTGCATTTTATATTTTTTGTAACCTTCAGGATAACTTAAATCGTCATGAATTTCATTTCCTATACTATAAATTACAATTGACGGATGGTTTCTGTCTCTCAAAATAAGATCTCTTGTATCTTGCTCCCACCATTCTTTAAAATACAAATTGTATCCTTTTTCTCCATTGTGCTTCGCAGCCGTCCAGGTATCAAAAGTTTCATCCATAACCAAAAATCCCATTTGGTCACACAAATCAAGAAATTCCGGAGCGACAGGATTATGCGAAGTGCGAATGGCATTAACACCTACTTCTTTTAATTTCTTAAAACGTTCTTTCCATACCCCTAAAGGAACTGCTGCTCCCACTGCACCTCCATCATGATGCAGACAAACGCCTTTTAGCTTCAAATTTTTACCGTTTAACCAAAAACCGGATTCGGCAATGAATTCTGATTTTTTAATTCCAAATGGAATGGTTTGATTGTCGATAAGTGTTTTTCCCGAATATAATCTGGTGGTTGCCGTGTATAAATTAGGCGTCTCCAAATTCCATAATTTTGGATTTGAGATTTCAATATCATGCGAAAATAAAACTGTACCATTAGCTGCAATATTCTTTACGCTTTCAGCTGTTTTAACCACTTTTCCAGTAGCATCGGCAATTTCGATTTGCAATTTGTAATCACCTGCAGCTGCTTTGTTGTCAATTTCCACCTTTAAATTCACAACACCTTTAGAAGCTGTAGCGATTGGGGTAGTAATAAAGGTTCCCCAATGTTTCAAATGCGTCGCATTAACCGAAACCAAACGAACATGGCGATAAATACCCGCACCGGTATAATAACGGGAAGCCGGCTGAATTGTATTATCAGCTCTTACTGCAATGACATTCGGTTTGTCAAAATTTAGATAAGGAGTCAAATCATACGCAAAACTGATATATCCATAAGGTCGTTTTCCTAAATGTTGGCCGTTTATCCAGACATCGCTGTTGGCCATTACACCATCAAATTCGATAGTGATTAGTTTTTTGACATCTTCTTTATCGATTTTGAATGTTTTGCGGTACCATCCAATTCCGGCTGGTAAATAACCTCCACCACGAGCCGTTGGATTTGTTTTGTCATAAGGTCCTTCAATACTCCAGTCATGAGGCACATTAAGAGTTCTCCATTTTGTATCATCAAATGACGGATTTTCTGCATTAGCTACTTCGCCTTTTGTGAACTGCCAGTCCTTATCAAAATTAATAACTTTACGTGCCTGCGAAAAACCACTTGTTACTAAAACTAAAAACAGTAAAGCAAATGATAACTGTTTAATCTTTATTCTTTTAAAATATTTCATTTTTTTATTTTTAAAATCAGATTATTATTTTCGTTTCAGCCATTCTTTCGGCACATTGACAATACAAATATTCATCGTACGATTGTCTTCAGAAAGCATCGCTGACTGAATTTGGATTTTGGTTCCGTCTCTGTTAAATGTTGGATGAATGTGATCGGCTGCAGTTTGTTTATGTCCCGTAGTAAGCATCATCATTTCGTTTGTGTTTCTGTCTATTAAATACAAACTTCTCGAAAAATCATCCCCTACCGCCCATCGTCCGTCTGCAGAACCATGTACATGCCACAATCCGCTGCCGTTTTTGGTTTGTCCGGCAATAATCATTTCTCTGGTTCTAAGATTTACAATTCCTAAGCCAGTAGGTTTTTCACGGGTTCCGGTATTTCCCCAATTACTTTCCTGTCCGGGATTAACCGGATTTCTGATTTCGCCATTTTCAGCAATTTCTACAGGAGTTTCTTTCTGAATATCTATTTTTCGATGTCCCATGATGGCTATTGCTACTTCATCTTTAGAAATCACTGCCTCGTGCGTTACCCATTCAAAATCAGATTCGGGATACAAAGGTCTTAAACCCGTTCCATCTGCCATAACGGTCCACGTTCTTTGAGGTGACTTCCCTCCTGTTTCCCAGCAAAAAACCAATTCTCCAGGATTCCATATGTTCGACTGAATATGTCCAACCTGAAATGGTACTGAAACGACATGTTTAAATTCACCTGTTTTTAAATTCAGGCTTCCGATTCCGCCCGGACCTGCTCCCATATTCCTCGGACCGATACTTTTCTCTATTTTTACATTCGGATCTAAGTGTCTCGCCGCTTCTTCTTTTCCGATTCTAAAATAAACCCTTTCTTCATCTGCATCTAAAGCCATATCGCCTGAAGCACCCATTTCAGGAGTTGTCACACCGCGAACGTGTTCGTAAGCTGAAACCGATTTCATTTTTCCTGCCTGACTGTCTTTAAAAACAGCTTCCAGATTTACCTCTACAATCTGCATTTTATCTCCTTCTCCTTTTCGCATAAAAAACAGTTTCATGCTTTTTTGAGCCATGCATAAAGTTCCGGTATACCCTCCTTCGGTAACCTGAACCATTATGCCTGATTTTTCGTTGACAGCTACTGCTTCTCCATTGGCTCTTTTGGTTCTGAAAATCAGCCATTCTCCATCTGATGTCCATTGCGGATGCGTTGGATAGGTTTTAGAATCTCCTGTCTGTTTGGTTGTCAAAAAAATCAATTCCTGACCTGTGACCGGATCTTTTATTATCTTTTTTTCTGATGGAAAACGGGTACCAATCTGACTGAAAGAAGTCATAGTTGCCAATAAAAAAATGACACTTAAATGGCTCTTCATCTTATTTGTGTAAATTGTTTTTACCTTCAACTTTTAATTGTATTGCACTGTCATTTATCTGAAACTGATTGTCTTTTAATAACAAAATTACTTCGGCTCCAGCCAATAAAACAGGGCCATAACCATGAGCGGCAAAAACGTTTATCGGACGGTAGTAATAAAACGCAGGATCAAAGCCCATCCCTGTTCCTACGCAGGTTCCTTCTACCTGACCTTTTTCATTTACTTTTGAAGCAACTGCATTCCAACCCAATAAAACTGCAGGACCATACGTCATTTTATCTACATATCCACGATTAATTGCTCGGGCAATAGAATACGTGTAAATAGCTGTCGCAGAAGTTTCCAGATAGGAATCATTTTTATCTAATAACTGATGCCAAAAACCTGTTCCGTGCTGATATTGCACCAAACCGGCAATGTGCTTTTGTAATTGTGCCAAAACCTGTGGATATCCGGGATGATTTTTAGGTAAAACTTCCAGTAATTCAACCATTGTCATTATCGCCCAACCATTAGCTCTTGCCCAATGAAACTGCGGATGCACTTCCATCGACTCAACCCATCCGTGCATGTAGATTCCTTTTTGCTCGTTGAACATTCTTTTAGAAAACTGATTCACTTGTTTTACAGCATCATCAAAATATTTTGTGTCACCTGTGTAAGCCCCCATTTGTGCTAAAGCCGGTACGCTCATAAACATATCATCCAGCCACAGCGTGTTATCCTGTGGTCTGTTTCGGGCCAAAGTTCCGTCTTTTAATCTGAATTGTTCTTTGCTAATAAAGTGAATGTAATTGTTTACCAAAGGATCAATATTGGCTTTTAAACCTTCTTTTTTTGCCTTAATAAAAGCAGCACAAAGCGCTCCTGCAAAATCCAAAGCTTCGGGATGAAGCGTTTTGAGCATGTCTTTATCCTTGATATTTTTTTCCTGAATATTTTCTGCAACATCAGCGATTAATTGTATTCTTTTATTCGAATAATCGGCAAAGTATTTTTGTCCTGTAGCTTTAGATGCTAACAACATTCCGGCATAGGTAACGCCCCATTCGTAACTCGTTAATCTAAAAGCTCCCGGTTCGAAAATAACATCTTCTTTGTTTTTTTTATAGTCGGTAATTTCAGCCTTTGTTGCTGCATTTATAATTTTTGAAGCCGAATTTTTATCTAAAAAATTATAGACTCTATCCAATACTGCTTTTATACTTTCTTTTTGCGGAATAACATACGGTGTTGGATAATCAGGCTGCATTAGATGCAAAGGTGTTGTGGCATCATTGGTTTGGGCGTTTGCAAAATTGCTGACACCCAAAACAAATAAGGCGATAATTTTGGTTGATTTATAGTTCATGGTTAGATATTTTTTAGTTAGTGAAATTTTATTATTTGCTTACTTCAATCTTTATTTTAGCCGAAAGCTGTTTAGCAAGAGCCGTTACATAATTACTGAAATAAGCAGCATCTTTGAAGTTTGGATCAGCACTTAGTTCCCAGCCTGCAACAGGATAATAACTAAGCGGCTGATTATTTTTTGTACTTACTTTTATCAAATAGGAATTGGTCAGTTTACCTGTTTTTGGAGCTTCGATATAGCCTTTGTAAGCATCTTTTGGAATAATTACAGCAGTTCCCAAAATCCATTGACGTTCATAGGTTAATTTATCATGAAGGATAAAACAAACATAATCTCCGGCATCAATTACCTGCAACGGATTTTGATTATTGATATTTGAAAACGCAATAACCAATGTTTCATTACCTTTCAGTCCATTTAAGGAAACTGTATTTTTATATCCGTACATTCCAGGCCAGATTGAAGCCGTTTCCTGTACCTGATATTTGTTTCCTGAAGCCTGCCAGTTTTGATATTTATAACTTAAAACCGAATTTACCGGGCCTTCACTTACAATTTTAAAAGTCGTTTTTTCAACATTATTGATCGTATCATTAATCAGAATTCCGAGTCTGTTGATTTTATCTCCAACGATTAAGCCATATCCGCCTAATCCGGCAGAAGTTCCCACAGGAAAAATATCCCTTCCCCATTCGTGCATCTGATGATAATTGTCTTCTACGGCGCCTTTGCTGCTGATACCTACATTTTCAGGTGTGATACCGGGAATTCTTTTACCAAAAACATCTTTACAATTTCTTCCGTCCAGATAATGTCTGAAACCTACTTTATCATTTTCCCAGGTTGGGCCATCAGTTTGGTATTTTTGAAACCCAAGTTTCTTGTAAACCTGATTCGCTAACAAAACTTCTTCAGTTGCAGGCTGTACAGGTAAATTTTCTGCTTCTCTTTTTCCGAAACGTGCACTGGTTTTTACTGTAAACTTAGGATCAGCATTTGACCATTTAAGTTCAACTGTTTTCTTTTCTTTAGCAGAAAAATCAGCCACAAAGAATAATTCATCCCATTTTCCGTCACCATCCAGATCATTTAGCTGTGCCGGAATCGTATCTGAATTTTGCAAAACTATTGGAAAAGATTTTTCGATACCTTTTGTATTGAGAGTATTTCTTTTTATTGAAATGGCTTTTTGAGGCAATTCTAAATCCGAATTATTGGTTAAAACAATTTTAGCCGATTGTGATTTTTGAGCTTTACAACTTATAAAAATCATAGTCGATAAAGCGATTGAAAGACAGAGTTTAGTTTTCATTATTGTGGTTTTATTTTACTACTTATTTTACGGCAACATCCCAGATTTTTGATAATCTTGATTTTCCTTTTGAACCTGAAATATCTAAAACTACGATATATTTTCCGGCCTCTTTATATTCATGAATTGGATTTTTTTCTGATGAAGTATTCCCATCACCGAAATCCCATTTGTACGACTCAATTTCACCTTCAGACTGATCGACAAAAGCAACCGTTCTCTTATTTTTATCAATTACATTAAAAGTCCATTTTGCACTGATTTTTTTTTTGAATTTTTCTTCTAAAGGCATCAATTTAAAAGGCAGGCTGTAAGAAGCATTTCCGTACATTTTATGCTCTTTAGAAAGATTCCAAAAGCCATTGTTTGCTTCCTTATTGACATCATCATAATCAATAATCGCCCAGCAAAGCCCGATGTTTTTGTTTTCTTCCAAAATAGATTCTACAGCTCTGGAAGGATCATTTCCTGCATAGTCAAAAGGAGTAATCCAGAATTCCAATGTCAGTTTTCCTGATTCTCCTGCTTTAAAATTATAATTAGAAGCAGCATTGGCATACGGAAGTTCCTTAATCCAGGGCTGACTGCCCCAAACCAGTGTCCAATCCTTCCCTTCTGCTGGTGTGAAAATATGATAATTCTGAGCATGAACCCCGTGATAAGAAAAATAAGCATCCATTGTATTTGTCAACGCCGGATTGGGATGAAACCTGTCTATAAATGGCCCGCCTGATTGATCGGCATCTACAATAACTTCAAAAGTATCGTTATGCAGACCCGGTAAAGAAAAATCCCAATAATCATCATAAGCTTCATATAAAAAATACAGCCGATTCAGACCTTTCACCCAGGCCACCTTTACGCTTACGTCTAAGTTTTTTGGATTTGCTTTTGAGTGCTTTCCGCTGTCTTCCCATAAATGATCCATTCCAACAATATAACTTTCCGGAACCATTTTCCAGTCGTCAGCTTTTCCATCAATGGTTGGAATTTTATTCGCCGGAAACTGAAAAACTTTAAAAGTTCTGGTGTCCTGTGACCAGCATTGAAATAATGTGGAAAACAGTATTGCCCAAAACAATGTTTTTTTTATATGAAGTCTCATAAGTTTATTTTTAAAATTTTTCAACCCTTATTGCAATATTGAAAATATAGGGAATCACAAAAATAATTAATCTAAATGAAAAACTTCCTTCAGGCCAATAGCAACAGGAGAATTGTCAGGATTAGTTTCCATAATATCGCCCATATAAGCCCACCATTTTTTTACAATCGGATGGTTTGGCAGCAAATCAAAATCAAAATCATCACTTATTTTTTGAACGGCAAAAAGTATCAATGTTTCTTCATCCAGAAAAATACTGTAATCCTGTATACCGGTTTCTGAAAGGAGGCTTGCTAATTCAGGCCAGATCTCGTCATGTCTCTTTTTATACTCCGCTTCAAAGCCAGGTTTTAATTTCATTTTAAAAGCATTTCTTACCATAAGTTTTTATTTTTTAAGAGTATTTTTTATAAAGATATTTACATTATTTTAAAAATAAACGAGGAAGCAGTTTTAAATTTTCCGCCTTGTGAAGCAGTAAACAAATAAGTCGCTTTTCCGTTTTGAAATAATAACTGAGGGCGTTCTGAACGCCCATACCGATTAAGATGTTTTGGCGCTTCCGGCTGATTTATGTATTTATTCAGCGGTTGATAGGATATTGAAGGGTCAGACCAGTGAATTCCGTCATCTGAATCCATATACAATCCGTTGTCCTGTCCAAAAACGCCTAGATCCCTTGCCAGCATTTTGAACTTTTTATCTTCATACCAGACAAAAGCATCCTCGCATTGTTTGTTATCTCCTAATTTAGAGAAATCAACAACAGGATTTCCTTTATATTTTTTATAAGGTCCATAAAGAGATTTAGCAACTGCCAAACCATATTTTCTGTTTCCTTTAACTGGAAATTTTGGATGCACATAATTTTCTGTATCCAATGATTTATAATACAGCCAGTATTCCCCGTTTGGATGTTTTAAAAAAGACGGATTTGTAGTCAAAAGATCATCCCAGGATCCTTCATCTCCGGGAAGCAACAAAGGTTCATCCGGTCTTTTCCATGGTCCGTAAAGAGAATCTGAAGTGGCTAATCCAATGCGCTTGGTATTCATTTTGCCATTATAATTTCCCATGAAAAAAAGCGCATATTTTCCATCCACAAAATGAATGCTTGGATTATGACAGGTGGTTGCATCCCAAAAGCCTTCACCACGGAGAGGCAATACAGTACTTACATACGTGTAAGGACCTTCTGGAGAATCTGCTGTGGCATGAGCAATTTCAGAGCCGTTAATCCAGCCGCTCATTGATTTAGATTTTTTCCAACGCGAAAAAAAAACATGAATTTTACCATCAGGCCCTTCAATTGGACTATTGCACCATACATAATAATCTTCAAATTCAAGGGCACGTCCAACCGGTTTCAGTTTTTTTTCAAAATCGGAAATTTTTGGATCACTTTTAAAGCTATTGCTTCTTAGTGAGAAAGGAAGACATAGCCCTATAAGAGCAAGCGAATTCCCAATTATGAATTTTCTTCTATTCATTTTTTTTAGATAAAAATCAAATTTTAAGCATTTTGAAAATAATCAATTAATGTTTTAGATTAATATGAACCCGCTTATCCCTATCGCAGACTATCTCTCCATTATTATATTCTAATTCAGCTACCTGTATGGAACTTCTTCTGGTTTCAAAATTATCGATTCCTTTATTTTCAGGAGTCCTTCCAGGATGTGTAAAATAGAAAACATAAGCCTTATCATCATTTACAATTACGTCTGCATGTCCTCCGATTACTTTGTCATCTTCCCCCATTCCCGGAATTTGAAGAATGTTGTTCTCCTGTCTTTTCCAGTTTATAAAATCATCCGAAGAGAAAACAGCCAAACCTTTCCACGGATCTGTAATCATCCAGTTTTTCCCTTTCCAGCTAAAAATTTTCGGGCCTTCTCCCCTGTCTTTTACGACTTTTTTTCCGCTGTCTGTCCAATGGTATAAATCTTTACTATCTGCATAATAAATTGATTTTCCGTCATTTTCATTATTGTAGTACATACGCCAGTTTCCATCAGGCAATTGAAAAACAGAAGCATCAATACAACGTTCTGAAGCCAGTTTTAATTGAGATTCAAATTTCCAGTCGATTAAATTTTTACTGGTCAAATGCACGATATATCGCGGATGTTTCCAATCTTCAAAAATACCCGGAACAATTGTTAAGTACATGTGGTATTTGTTTTTATGTTTAATAACTTCCGGAGCCCAATACGTAACATCTTTAATCGAATAACCAATATTGCAATTGGTTTTATATTTCCAATGTGCTCCATCTTCTGATTCGGCAATGCCAATGGGAGTTCCATGTACCCAGCTTACCCCATTTCCACCAATGTTTGCTCTTCGATTGGTATAAAACATCAACCATTTTTTATCTTTACTGCTCCAGATTATAGTAGGATCTGCTGCCCCGTCAAAAATGGGGTCGCGATATAATGGTTTATCTGCTATTTCATCATTCCCTTTTTGTGATACGTTCTGGCCCAAAACCGGAAGACAAAACAGAAGTAACAAGAGGTTTATTTTTGTGAACTTGATGAGGTTAAATTTCATGAAAAGAAAATAAGGGTATCTTCAAATATATTTACTTATTCGCCGAATACTATCCTGTGCTATACTGTTAAGTTTAAATCATAAAAAAAGAAGATTTACAGTTTTTGTAAATCTTCTTTTTAAGAGATCATTACGATATTACTTCTCAATTATAATTTTAAGTGTTTTAGTGTCTTCATCGCTAATTACTTTTAGAAGATATACACCCTGATTTTGATTCGGAATACTAATGGCAACATTTTGATCATTACCTGTAAGTTCTATTTCTTTTTTTAATACAATCTGTCCCGTGATATTAGAAATTACAACCGTAGCTTTAGAAGATTTAAAACCATTAAATCGAACATTAAATTGTCCAGAAGAAGGATTTGGATAAACCAAAACTTCTGCTGTTGAAGCTTTTGATTTTTTAACCCCTAAATTAGAAATATCTTTTATAACAATATTCGATGCAGGAACCGGTGCCATATCATACCCTAAGAAGAAACTAGGATGAGGAGGCTGATTGTAAGCCGAGTTTTGCCATGCAATTGCTGTACGGTATTGAGGATCGTGCATCAAAGTAGGAATTCGATAATCTGTAGTAATATTAGTTGTAAAAAGAATCAAAGCAGTATTATCTGTTCGACGAAGAATAATTTCCTCTCTCCAGTCGCCTAAAATATCACCGGTAAGAGCCGGATTCTTTTTAGAATCATTATTTGAAGAAACCGGAGCCGCCTGATAAATGGTAAACAAGCGGTTTAGCGATTGTGTTGCCGGGTTCCATTTGTCCATGATGGTACCGTCGAGTAATTCACGTCCTAAATCACCATCCCACCATACAGCACCATTTACAGCCTGGCTTCCGTTGGTTGGTTTGCTGGTTCCAATTTGTCCATCCTGAACATTATATAAATTACCCGAAGAACTCCACATTTCATAACCTCTGTGGTTTGGGTCAATATCTGCTGCCAAAGCACGGCCAACGTCTCCTGTAGTTATCGCTCCAAAAATCATTTTACCGGTTTTAGCATCATTAAGCCTTATTCCATAAGGACTATATTGGCCTTCTGATTCCAGGCATTGCCAGATTTCCTGACCTGGTCGATCGGGATCCATATCCGACATGTGAAGCGCATCTCCATGACCCTGACCGTAAGTCCAAAGACGTTTTCCATCATCATTAATAGCACTGGAACCGTTGATGATTTCATCTTTTCCGTCACCATCCACGTCACCAATAGTCATCTGATGATTTCCCTGACTTGAAAATGCATTATTGGCAGGATCACTTGCGTCTTTACTGTCAAAAATCCAACGAAGCGTCAATTGTCCATCGCGCCAGTCATAAGCAGCACGCATTAATTTATCATAATATCCACGACCGATAATCAAACTCGGGCGGGCACCATCTAAATACGCCACAGCAGAAACAAAACGATCCTGACGATTTCCGTACGTATCTCCCCAATCTGCTGTATTTGCCCTTGCCGGCTGATAAGCAACTGTTGACATGGCAGCTCCTGTCAGACCATTGAAAACAGTCAGGAATTCAGGACCAGCCTGTACCCATCCTCCTGAATTTCGATGATCTACGGTAGAATTACCAATCACTACTCCTGCACCATCAATTGTACCGTCAGCCGTTTTTAAAATTATTTCAGCTTTTCCGTCTCCATCAAAATCATACACCATAAATTGATTGAAGTGCGGACCTGCATTTACGTTTTTACCTAAATTGATACGCCAAAGCAAAGTACCGTTCATTTTATAACAATCGAAAATTTGTTCTCCCGAAAAACCTCCTCCGTTATGATTCAATAATGTAGGATCCCATTTTAAGAAAATTTCATATTCACCGTCTCCATCAACATCACCAACGCTTGCATCATTTGCAGTATAGGTATATGCTGTTCCATCCGGAATTGTACCTCCCGGCGGAATTTGCAATGGAATCAACAACTGGTTATTTCCCCATACCGAAACAAGAGCCGATGCACTTCCTTCCGTACCGTTGACAATTGGTTTTATCGTATAACTACCATTAGTAGAAATGTTATCAATATAATTTGTTGAAGCTGTGATAGGAGCTGCATTGATTTTTACGTTATCACGGTAAACATTAAAAGCAATACCTGAGGGGTCATTTCCTAACAATCTCCAGCTAATGAAAACCTCACTGACAGATTTACGTAAAGCAACAACTCCTCTATTTAAAAATTCTACCTGTTTAGGTGTATTTACAACCGCATCAGGCAATGCCAGTGTGTTCAATCTGATATTTTCGCCATAAGTAGTGCTTGTTCCTCCACCATTAATAGCATACGCTCTAACATAATAAAGCGTTGCCGGAGTAAGACCTGAAATGTTTACTGAAAAACTGCCTGTTCCCGCTGTACCGGCTGCAATTTTGGTATTTGCTACAGTTGGATTGCTGCTTGTACTGTAAACGATTCCTCTTTCTGTAATAGTTGTTCCGCCATCAGAAGTAATATCACCTCCAGATTCTGCTGATGTGGTCGTGATATTGGCTACTGCAATTGTAGTCAAAACTGCCGGCGGAGGTGCCGGAGCATAATTCCTTACAATAGGTGTTGTAATACTGCTGGAATTTGTTTTGGTATAAACTACAAAAGGATATAAACTTCCCGTAGCAATAGTCAAATTTCCAACCGGTTCATCAATTCCTCTTGTTACTGTTGGATCTTTCATTTCTGTCCATGCTGTTGCACCAGCGGCTTGTTTGAATACACGTGCAGAATATGTAGGCGTACTGCTTACATTGTCTATAAAAGAACAGTAAAGATTACCTGAAATATCCTTAATTAAACTTAAACTTGGTGAATCTCTCGAAGCTATTCTTGTTGCAGAACTCCATGCTGCGGTAGTTTTATTGTACTCAATAGCTGTTGCCCTATTTGAATCTGCTGTATTAAAATAAGCAATAACCGGATTACCAGCTGAATTAATTGCCATACTGGTATGTCTGATACTGGCAGTAACTGTTGGAGTAATATAATTCCATGTTCCTCCACTGAATTTATAAAAAGCCATAGTCCCTGTGGAAGTTGTAGCTGTTGTCAAACTACAAAATACAAGCCAGGGTACATCTGCTTCATCTATTACAAGGCTAACTCCGACGGCTATCTGCGCAGCATTTGTTGTAGTGTTCAACGGAATTGTACCTACAGTAACCCATGAAGTGCCATCAAATTTTTTAACCGTTGGAGTTAAAGAAGCGCCTTCTCCAAAAGCAATATAAGGATTGTTATCAGAATCGAAAGCGAGTGAACATCTCGGTGTTGAGCCATACTGTGAAACAGAATTGGTAACCGAACCAGTTGAAACGTAAAGATTGTTCTCCAAATTATTCAATGGTTCCCAGGAATCAGTTGCATCATTATATATTTTTACAGCTAATTTATTTCCATTCGCTGCATCAACATAAGTCACGAAAAATCGGTTTGTTTTGTCCAGTATAATTCTGGAAAAATTGAGATTTCCTCCAATATCATTCCCCACTTGCTCCCAGTTTCCTGTTGCAGTATTTCTTTTTTTTACTTTAACTACAGGTCCGGTTCCTTCTCTAAGGACTACATAAGGAACATCATTTAAAACAGCAATAGAAGTATAGCTTGAGGCAACAGCGGATACCTGAGATTCGTTGCCTAAAATATTCCAATTTTGAGAAAAAGAATTTTGAGTTATTAAAAGATTAAAAATTGTAAAAAGAATAATTTTGTAAAAATTATTCCGAACATGAATCCGAGCAGATTCAAAAAGTATTTGTTTTTTCATAATTGGTGGTTAAAAGGTTAGTACTACTAAAATTATCTGGATAATTCTTTAACACCATCCTGCTGTAACCTGCTAATTTTCTGTAAATTAGATTTTTACGCCTTATCAACTCCAATAAAAAAGAATTAATTAACTGAAAATCAATTAAATAAATTTTAAGCATTTATTTTGTTATAAAAACAAATTATCACTTATTTAATTCTTAATTTATTACCAATTGAAACAGTTTTTATAAAAATAAATTCCCGGTTTATTCTCAACTAGAGATAAACCGGGAATCAAATGATTTCAAATATAATATGACCTCGAATTTTAATTATTCAGGTCAGTGCGAAAAGGAGATGCCGGTAAATTTTCAGTATTAAATAAATTAGGCTCCGGCACAGCTTTCCATGCAAAACGGACTGATTTTGGATTTTTTACCTTATCAGAAGAAACGACAATTGTCTTTCCATCAATTTTAGCAACAGCCGGATAATAGGTTTTATCATCTCCTGCAATTTCAAATTCTTTTAAATTTTCATTTGTTTTTTTGAAACCTGAATCAGCATAATCAAAAAATAACTGAATTTTGTCTTTTTTGATTTTCATATGATTATATATAGGTCCTGAATATACCAATTTATCTTCTTTATATGTTTTTGCCAAAGCTATTAATGCCAGCCTGTGACCAACGGTTTGTTTGTTAATTGGATGGATGTTGTTTGTGTCCCCTACATCTGTTGTAACAGCCATTCCAGTATTTGGTATTGTTTTTAGTGATAATAATTGGGCTTCCCTGATTTCTGGTGTCTGCCCTTTGTGAGGTGTAATTTGTACATAATAAAAAGGGAAATCACCTTGTTTCCAGTCATCACGCCAATTTTTTACCATAGCCGGAAATAAGGTTTGATATAATTGTGCTTTACCGGAATTACTTTCTCCCTGATACCAGATTACGCCTTTCATAGTGTAATTAATCAAAGGATGCAGCATTGCATTATAAAGTACATACGAAGTTTTATTGGCTTCTTTTTTAGGCTTTTTAAGTTCTGTTTTTAAAGCGTTGTTATTAGCCAATCTTTCATTTTTTAAATTTAGATAATAGCTTTCCAGCTTCTCCTGATATGTTTTTTCGTTTTTAGCATCTTCTTCTAAAATGGTTAAAAAATCCGGATTTTCTTCCAGAACATTTTGAGAAGTCCAGGCCTCGGCTTTTGTCCCACCCCATGAAGTGGAAATTAAACCAATTGGAACATTTAATTTCTGATATAAATCTCTTCCGTAAAAATAAGCTACTGCCGAAAACGTTTTTATTGTTTCAGGCGAACATGCAGCCCATCTTCCGGTAACATCGTCAAGCGGTTTTGGAGAAGCATTCGTTACAACTGTAAACAATCTGATATTTGAAAAATTGGCATTTACAATTTCTTCTTCATAATTTTTAACCCCGGTTTTCCATGTACCTTCTTCCTTTCCGACAGGAAAATACATATTCGACTGACCGGAACAAATCCATACTTCTCCGATAAGAATATTATTGAGTACAATTTTATTAGTAGCGTTAATCGTTATTGAATATGCTTTTTCGCTTCCTTGTGGAGTATTTACGCCTACTTTCCAGTCTCCTGTTGAGTTAGCAACAACTTCGATTGATGAATTTTGCCATCCTAACTGAATGTTTATTTTTTCGTTTGGAGATGCCCATCCCCATAAATTAACTTTTGTATTTTGCTGCAAAACCATATTATCGCTAACCAAAGCTGGCAGTTTAACCTGAGCTTTTATAGAAAATGAAGCACTTAAAAAGATTAAAAACAATGACAGTTTTTTTATACAAGTCATAGAATGAAAATTTAATATTTAGCACTTAAAAATAAATGACTTAAATAATATAGCTATCCTGTGCTTCCCTGTTTTAACTTGCAGATTAAACAAAAAAAGGCAATAACTACGTTACTGCCCTATAAAATTAAAACCACTTAATTTTTATTTATTACAATTTAAACTATAAACTATTTTGAAAATATAATATTCAAATTTATTCATCAAATTACTAAAAACAATCCTGTTGTAACCTGCTTAAGGAATAAAAAAACCGTCTCGAAAATTGAGACGGTTTAGAAAAATAAAAATTATAAACAGAGGTACTAATACCCAGGATTCTGCATTGCATCTTTTTCTGCCGCTGTTAGCGGTCTTCCATTTGCATATACACCATCAAGAAATGTTTGAGGAATAGGGCGTAGATTATGATAATCCTGAATATTTGGAGCCGCTTCTATGTTATAAGCTTTTGCTCTTGCAACTAAAGTTTTAGTTCTGCTTAAATCCTGCCAACGATGAAACTCTCCACAGAGTTCTCTTGTTCGTTCATTCAAAACTAAACATAGCATTCTATCATAATCACTTGAATATCCCAGTTTTGTAATTACAGCCATATCTTCTGCAGGCAAAGCACTGATACTTAAAATTGTTAGACTTGTAGAGGCTGTAGAAACTGCAATATTATTAGATTCATAATATGAGTTTTCAGGAATGTATGAAATTGGAATGCCAGCCTGACCTGTCGTTGTATATGCAGCAGATCCATCTACATAAGCAGCACGGTTTTCTCCTGATTTATAAGCAGCACGGCTACGTACTGTATTGATATAAGGTAATGCATCGGCAAATGTTGCTGATCCCAATTTCGCTAAACGTATTTTTGCTTCAGCAGCCATTAAATAAGTATCTGCAGAACGCGCTAAGGTGATATCGCGGGAACCTTTAATATTACTTAAATCAATTCTGTTTCCATCCATATATTTACTTAAGGATGGAAATCTTACATCGGCCATTAAACCAACATGATCTGCTGCATAAGCTACATAAACACTTGGAATAGTTTTTCCTGTTTTTGAATAAATGATAGCGTCAGTATTTTTAGTTTTAGCAAAACGAGTATCTGTAGAACTGTTAACTACATACATAATGCCTAAATCACCATTAACATAATAACTTCCTGATTTATTATTGACAATACTTTTGGTCTGAAAACTTTTCCAAAAACGGGAATCATTCACATGATCAAACACATCATAAACAAAATAAGTTGGTGCCAAACGGCTGAATGGCCTTCCTCCTGCAAGATTACGTTTCATTTGAGGCAACTGATCATAAGTAGAAAGAAAATACAAATGTTGCTGATTACCTCCTGTAGTTAATGCACTGGCATTAAATTGTGCTGATAAAATTAATTCTCCCAATTTTTCATTTGCTCCATCTGCCGCAGTATAATTCCATAAATTATCAAAATTTGAAGCTAAAGGATGGTGAGAAATCACTTCATCAGATAAAGTAACTACTTGTTGTAAATCTGCTGTTTTTGTAGTAGAATTCCACTCGTCATTAATTTCACTGGCACGAACTAAATAGGATTTTGCTAAATAATGAGCCGCAGCATCTTTAGTAATTTTAGCCGGTGCACCTGCATTGCCCAGTAAATCATATGCTTGTTTAAAATCAGCAATTACCTGTTCCAGAACCTGTTGTGGAGTTGCTCTTGTAAATTCTAATTCAACTGTAGAACTAGTCTTTAATTTTAAAGGAACACCACCATATTGACTAACCAGTTTTAAATAATTGAAAGCTCTTAAAAAGTATCCTTCACCCAATGCTGTTTTTTTAATTGCGTCGTTGGTTGAAACGATATTTGTAGCTGATTCAATTAATTGGTTTGCATTTCCGATTCCAATATATAAATTATCCCAATTCGTATTTGCTGCAACTGTATTTGCATTTGATACGGTCACAAACGCATTAAATCCTGAAGCATAGGAATTCCAGGTCCAGTTTGAGGGGTCACCTCCAGCATGAAACTCATCAGTACCTGACTCGGTAGATGTAAGAGGAACTTCCCTTTGAAATTCAGCAGCTAATACCTGATAAGTGGTACCAATAGCCAATGCCTGAATTCCTGCTTCGGTTTTATAATAATCTTTACTGTAAGCCGTAGTCAACTCTTCGTCTAAAAAATCTTTATTGCATGAAGTTCCTAATGCTAAAGCAGCAACAAGCATCAAGTTGATATATCGTTTTTTATAATTTTTCATAATATTTTTATTAAAATTTAATTTTAGAATTGAACATTTAGTCCTAAAGTTATACCTCTGTTTGAGGCTGTTGTCTGAGTATCCAAATCTGTCCATTTAACTTTAGAAAAAATCATACCCGGATTACTTGCCTGGCAATACATTCTCAATTTAGAAAGTCCCAGTTTTTGTACTAGATCTTTATCAAAATTATACCCTAAGGAAATATTTCTTATTTTCAGGAATGACCCATTACGATACCCTAAAATTGGATAGTAAGAATCTCCGGTTCCTGCTGAATAAATTGGTTTTTGATATTCAGCATTAGTGTTATTATCAGTGTAATAATTGATTTGTCTCTGACTACCTTTTGCACCTTCATTTTCTCCTCCAGTATCATATAAATACCCCATTCGTCCATATACAAAAAATGAAAATTCTAAATTTTTATAGGCAAAAGTATTAGTCATCCCTACAATATATTTTGGATCTTTAGAACCTATAATGACACGGTCATTATTGGCATCAATTTTATAATCCCCATTTTGATCTACAGGTCTGGCATTACCGAATGAAAATACAGTAGACCCTGCAGCAGCATTAAATTTTGCCATTTCTGCTGCATCCTCTGGTTTCCATATACCGTTTGATTCAAAACCATAAATAACATTTTGAGACTCACCGATAAATAAATTGTTATTAATATCGTCGAATTTTCCATTTTGAAGCGACACTATTTTATTTTGTTGATATGAAGCACTAAAACTGGTTGACCACTCAAAATCTTTTGCAGTCACATTAACTGTATTCAAAGTAAGCTCAACACCCTGACCTTCTGTTTCTCCCACATTTTGATACGTATCTATTACCCCAATAGTAGTAGGAACACTTCTTTTTAATAATAAATCATTGGTTTTACTTGTATAATATTCTAAAGCACCTGATATTCTACTGTGAAACATAGAGAAATCAATACCATAATTAAATTGCGTAGTTTGTTCCCACCCCAAATCTAAATTTCCTAAAGATGTATTATCTACTACACCTGATCCTGTTGGATAAACAATACCTGTTAATGGAGGCTGAGTTGCATAAGCAGGAACAGCAGCATTACCAGTAACTCCATATCCTACTCTCATTTTGAGCTGATCAATCCATGATACATCCTGAAGAAATTTTTCTTTACTCAAGATCCAAGCAGCAGAAGCACTTGGGAAAAATGCCCATCTTTTTTCTGTTGCTAATTGTGAAGCTCCGTCAAAACGTCCGGAAGCTGTAAATAAATATTTATCTGCATAACTATAGTTTGCTCTCCCCATATAAGATAATATTCCTGTTTCTGTTAGCCCTGAAGAATAACCTGCCAATGTCACATTAGCAGGAGTAAGTGCATTCCATTTGTTTTTTGGATTTTTAATATCATTAGCGGACATAGAACTATTTTCATTATGATATTCTGTCTGGCTCATCAATAATGTTGCTCCGAAACTATGGTTACCTACATTTTTATTGTAAAAAATCAAGTTATCAAGCGTATATGAAACTGTCTGTTCATTAGCCAGAGAGGCAAAACTTGTTCCTGAACGAATGGCCGATTTACCATCTAAAAACACACCATTACGATAAGAAGTAATATCAGGACCAAAATTAATACGGTATTTAAAACCATCAAGCTTTGAAGAAATACCTCCCAAATCAAACTGTGCATATAAACTACCAAAAGCACGCATTGTTATACGCTGATCCTGAGATAATTTATACTCATCGACAGGAGTTCTGATAGTAGAATCTCCTCCCGGGTTATCAATTCTGTTTCCATTACTGTCATATGGAACTGCATATGGAAGATTTGTACGTGCAGTTGCATATATTCCGGTAGAACTTGTAACAGCAGTTCTTCCTGTGTTTGATTGCCCATATTCATTTTTACCATAACTAGTATTAAGACTTACTCCCATTGAGAACCATTTTGTAGGTGTAATATCAACATTGGCGGTACCGCTATAACGTACATAACTTTGCCCAAATAAAGTACCTGTATTGTCTAAGTATCCAAAAGAACCATACGCTTTCATCTTTTCGGTACCTCCACTAACACTTAAAGTGTGCTGCTGTGTAATTCCGGTACGGGTTACAAATTTTGTCCAATCAGTTGTGGCTACCTTTGAACCATCCCATACGTCATCACCTGCACTATCTTTGCTCCATCCTTTTGCAATATTTGCCCAAGCTGATGGATCTGCAGAAGCCAGAAATATTAATTTATCATTATCAATAGAAGGATCATCACCTTTTGGAAAAGCAGATGGGTTAGAGTAATATCTTCCCCAACGTCGAAATTCGATATATTCTCCTGCAGACATCATAGGAGCATTTTCATGTATAGTTTCAGTCATAATCGAAGTATCATAATTTAAGGTAAATCGTCCGTTTTTACCTTTTTTTGTGGTAATAATTATGACACCATTCGCTCCACGAGAACCATAAATAGCAGTTGCAGAAGCATCTTTAAGCACATCGATTGTTTCAATATCAGTTGGATTTAAAAAGTCTATACCTCCAGAATTTGCATCAACACTAATTTTACCATTCGAATCGGTAACAAGTCTAGTATTTAAAGGAATACCATCTACCACATAAAGTGGTGCATTGGAAGCCGAAATAGAACGGGCACCACGAATAGTGATGGCGCCAACTGTTCCCGGGCGTTCATTCGAAGCAACATCTACCCCTGCTGCTTTACCCTGCATAGCCTGAACTGCATTTACAACTGGTCTTGAAGCAATTTCTTCAGCGCCTACACTCACAATTGATCCTGTAAGATCTTTTTTCTTCTTTACACCATACCCAACAACAACCACCTCCTCAAGGGAATTATCTAATTCCTTCAGTACAATATTATATACTCCGGTTTGAGTAATAATTTTCTCTTCTGTCTTAAAACCTATAAAGCTAAAAACAAGAGTTGTCCCTGAAGAAACATTAATTGTATAGCTACCATCCAAATCAGAACTCGTTCCTTTTTGAGTTCCCTTAATAAGTACATTAACACCCGGTACCGGAAGTCCGGAAGCATCTTTAATAACACCTTTTACCGTTGTATTCTGTGCATAGACGGTTACATGTAGCAATGTAAATACCACTATAGCCAACAGAAGGCTAAATTTGTTTTTCATAAAAGTCAATTTTGGTTAATTATCTAGTTAGTTATTTATCTTTTTACATCATTGCAATTTTTAGTCTTATCCATGTTTATTACAATTTATTTTTATGGTGATTTTATATTCCTCAGAATGAACACAAACAGTATTCCTACAAATAATTATTAATCATAAATAAATTATTAAATAAAATTACTAAGAAAAAAGATGCAATTATGCAATCGATTACACAAATGTATTATTTTTTTTGATACTAAAAAAAATACGTTAATATTATATGAAATTAAAACAAAAACACTCATAAACATACATGCTTATTACAGTATTCCTTGTATAAATTGCAAAAAGCAAAAAAATTATCATGAAAAATGTAATCGATAACACAATGAATTTAGACTATTTTTCATATATCTTACAAATAAAAACAAAAAAAACCACCTCAAAGCGAGGCGGTCTTCTTCAAAATAAACTAAAAAATTGGGGCAAATTTATTTTTATTAATCGTAGCCAGGGTTTTGATCATACAATCCTGGAACCGCTAACATTTCAGATAATGGTATTGGATATAACAATCCATTCTTATCAATTGTTCTGATTTTATTACCCGTATCTTCGGCTGTTTTCCAAGCATTCATGATAGTTAATGCATTACCTGACCTAATTAAATCAAACCATCTTGTACCTTCAGAAAAGAACTCTTTTCGTCTTTCATCAAATAATTGATCCAAAGTAATATTTAATGCATTAGCTGGTACACCTGCTCTTGTTCTCACCTGATTTACAATTGCATCAACATCAGCCTGAGTTCCACCTCCTCCATGAAGTGTACATTCGGCCATCAGCATCAATACATCTGTATAACGAATTACCATAAAATCTACACCCCAGTCTTCACGTCCGCCTGTTCCGTATCTAGCGGGATCAATATATTTTTTGTATACAGGAAATGTATAGCTTCCTTTATAAGTTCCAGAAGTAACAGTGTAACTTGTGGCAATACCAACAGTTTTTCTATTGTCGTTTGCAGCAAACATATTTAAGAACCCTGTTGAAATTGGCCTGCCTTCCAGAGAACCTTGCGCTGTCCCAATTCCTACTGAAGCAAAATAAGGCTCATAACCAACTTCAACCATGAAATTTCCTCCTATAGAACTTGCTAAACTTTGTGTATATGAAATAGTCAATACATTTTCTTTATTAGCAGTTCCTTCAGTTTTAAATATAGCTGCATAATCTGTACCAAACACAAACGAACCACTCGTTTTAATATCATTTAGTTGTTGATATGCCTTATCCCATTCATTTAGACCAAGCATAGCTCCATCGATACCGTAATTTGGACTAGAACGAGTCATATATACTAAACCTAATAATGCTTTTGCACCATATTTAGTAACACGACCAACATAGGCAGCATCAGTAGTTGAAGCCGTAAGATCCGGAATTGCTAATTGTAAATCTGAAATAATCAAATTGTAAATATCCACAACCGGGGTTCTTCCAATTTTAGAAGCTTCCTGAGCTGTCATCGTTCTATCGATTAACGGAACTCTTCCAAACCATCTGATTAAATCAAAATAACAAAATGCTCTTAAAAAACGTGCTTCAGCAGCCATTGAGGCTTTATCTGCAGGGTTTGTGAAAATTGCATCTCCTTTTTCGGTAATTTTTTCTAATAATTGGTTTGCTTTGTAAATTGCATTGTAATTACTTACATATGCTTCTTTTACATAGGCATTAGAACTGATTGAAGTGTAAAAACTATTAATTCCTTCCCAATCTCTTGAAGCCGTCGTCAATGCCAGCAAATTATCTGACCTAGTTTCACTCAAATTCAATACTCTATTTGCATAACCATAAGTACCTGTTCCATGAAATGCAACCGAATAAACTGCATTTCTTGCCTGAATGAAATCCCCAGGCGTAGCATAAAAATTCTCCTCTGTCCCCTGTGATAAAGGAACTTGCGTAAGTTCTTCCGTACAGGAAACTGTTCCTAACAAAAGTAAATTAGCTGCTAATAAACAAATATATTTTTTCATTTTAATTAAAATTAATGTTAAGACCTAAAACGATTGATTTTGCTAAAGGTGCCCCTCCATAATCTACAGGAACAGCAAAATCATTATTTGAACTTCCAGATGTATTTACAGCTTCAGGATTAAATCCTACTTTGTATTTGTTCCAGTAGAACCAGTTTTCACCAGTCACATAAAGCCTCATATTATCAATTCTTTTTATATTTTTAACAGCTTCTCTTAAATTATATCCAATAGAAATACTTCTGATACTAACATAATCTGACTTATACAGCCAGTCAGAATTTGCCTGATATCCGAAAGAAGTTTTCCAATTTCCTCTCACTGCCGGATCTACATTTAATGCATTTTCAACAGATCCCATTCCGGTACGATCAATTGCTCTTCCCGTTAATCCATAAACTGTACCTCCATTTTGTCCTTGCACCAATACGCTCAAATCTAAATCCTTATATTTAAAACTATTTGTTACCCCCCAAGTGTATTTTGGAGTTGGATTTCCTAAATCAACACGATCTTCTGAGTTGATTTTTTTATCCCCATTTTGATCTATATACCTTGGATCACCTAAAACCCATTTATTACCACCTATAGTAGTAGGAAGAGGAATAGAAGGATCAGCTGCCGTTTCAGCTGCTGCTGCATCAAGATCTGCCTGAGTTATGACACCATTTTGCTGCAAACCAAAAATAGTATACATTGGTTTACCAACTTCTAATTTAATAAAAGGAGTTCCTCCGTCAAAAGAATTACTAATTTCAATTTTAGTCTGATCCGGACCCAATGCGATCACTTTATTTTCGTTATGACTTATATTGGCCGATGTTCTCCACTCAAAATTATCCGTCTTAAAGTTTACTGTATTTAATTCAAACTCCCAACCTTGATTTTGTACTGCTCCCACATTAGTAAGATAACTTGTAAATCCTGATGCCGCAGGAACCGGAAGTCTTAGTAATAAATCACTATTTGTTTTTCTGTAAACATCAAATGTTGCAGAAATTCTGTTTTTTAGAATTGATAAATCCAATCCAAAATCGACACTTTTAGATTCCTCCCAGTGCAAAGAAGGGTTTCCTATAGAATTTACACCTTGCCCAATTCCAACAGCTCCTCCCACAGAATAATTAAATTGCCCTAATGTTGAGAATGAAGAATAGCTACCTATATTGTTACTACCATTAGTTCCTGTACTTGCTCTTAATTTTAATTCAGTCAGCCAGTCCACATTTTGCAAAAATGATTCCTGTTTAACCCTCCATCCCAATGATAAAGAATAAAACGTCCCCCATCTTTTGTCACTTCCAAACTTAGAAGAACCATCGCTTCTAACACTGGCAGAAAGCATATATTTTTCTTTATAATCATATTGAAATCTACTGAAATAAGACAGTAAAGTATTTTTTTCTGCATTGGTAGAGCCCAATGACCCTGTTGGAAGTGTTTCAATTGTTGAACTACTATAAAGACCACCTGAAGCAAGACTTGATCTGGTAATTTTATAAGAACTGAAGGACTCCCCTAAAAGAACATTAAAACTATGATTTCCAACAGATTTATTATAATTTAAAGTATTCTCATTTACAATATTTAATCTTCTATAGGTATTATATGCTCCCCTTATACTCGCCTGAACATCATTCGGTGTGTAACTTTCGAATACGTTATCTGAATTATCAAAATTAATTGTACTTTTTAATGTAAAGGCATTTGCAAATTTATAGTCGGCATATGTAGAAACTATATTTCTGTACATCGAGTTTTTACCCTTTTTAGCTAAAGCATTTAACATGTTAGTAGTACTGCTCCCCCATGCATATCTGGTTGTATATTTTTCACCAGCTGCATTAACTGCACTTTCAAAAACAGGAGTAGCCGTAAGAGCTTTAAATAATGTATTATCTTTTCCTTCAACTCCAGGATCATTTTTTTCAGAATAAGAAGGAGCTAAATTAATTCCTATTTTAAAACTGTCTGATAACTTAACATCAATATTTGCTCTTGCAGAAAATAAAGTATAATCTGTACCTACGATATATCCAGTGTTTTTTTGGTAATTAGCCGATACATAATAATTAACTACATCAGTTGCTCCAGAAGCAGAAAACTGGTAATTACTAAATTCACCTGTACGGAAGACTTTATCCTGCCAGTCTATATAATCTAATCCAGGATGTCCCGGCATATCCCATCTCTCATCATACAAATAAGTATAATATCTATTATTAGTTGTATTAAGAGGAGCTGTTGGATTTACAGAATTGTAAGCAGCGATTCGCTCTGCATTGGTCTGACTAGCTGAAGCTCCCGCAATACCAGAACCTACCCATTGGGTATCAATCATTGTTTTAGCTCTCTTAATCCAGCCTTCAGCAGATAACATATCAACTCTGTTAGCTTCTTTATTTATACCACCATAGGTATTAAAAGTGAATTTTGCTTTTCCTTTTTTTCCTTTTTTGGTAGTAATCAAAACGACACCATTAGCTGCCCTTGAACCATAAATAGAGGATGCCGCAGCATCTTTCAAAACCTCAATAGAAGCAATATCATTTGGATTCATATTATCTAAAGGACTCCCATTAGAAAAACCTCCATTAACATTTGTTCCTTCAGTAGAAATTGGAAAACCATCTACTACATACAAAGGTTCGTTTCCTGCAGTGATAGATCCAGCTCCACGAATTTCAATACTAAAAGGCTGTCCAGGTAAACCCGTAGTTTGTTTTACACGAACCCCTGCAATCTGACCAATCATCCCCTGATCAACTCTTGAAATAGGTCTATCTGTAAAATTTTCTGTTTTTATTCCTGATATAGCACCCGAAGTTAATTTTTTCTTTTGTGTACCATAACCAATTACTACAACTTCATTTAAGTTAGAACTTTCATTATCTAAAGAAATATCATAATTATTGGAAGTACCCACTTTTAATTCTTTCGAAACAAATCCCACAAAAGAAAAGACTAAAGTTTCTCCCGGAGAGACTGCTATTTTATATCTTCCATCAAAATCTGTACTCGTTCCTCTATTCGTCCCTTTTACTAATACGTTCACTCCCGGTATAGAGAGTTTGGCCGGATCAGTAACTGCCCCCGTAACCTCTTTGCTCTGCGAATAACCAGATGCATGCAATAATGCAAACATGGTCACAATCAACAGATGATTAATTTTGTTTTTCATAAAAAGTTAAATTTCGTTAATAATTAGTTTATTCAAATTTATTTAGAAGGGACACCCACAGCATCCTGTAGTATCCTGTTAGAATTCAGTATATTATACTTTATCTTTAATTTTTAATTAACAAGAAAAGGACAACTTACTGATTAGCAAGACCAAACACAGCAGCTATTTTGTAATAAAAAATCTAAAATTTAACTAAATTATTTTTTAAATATTCATACTTTTTTACACAAAAACATATCAAATCAAGAAAAACATAGTTTATCTCTTATTTACTAATTTATTATCAATAATAAACAACAGGATGGAACAGGATAGGAATTTCGCAAATCACATATACATTTACTTTTCATGATTTTTTTACTTTCATTGCCAGCTTTAAATAAATAACTATCAACAATTGAATACAACCCTAATAATGAAACTTATCAAAACACAACTTTTTTTATTTTTTACGATATTCATTAGCTTCCATACTTATTCACAAGACAAGTCTATATGGCCAAACTCCAGTAATATAAATCAGCCCTGGGCTCGTTGGTGGTGGATGGGAAGCGCCGTTGATAAGCCTAACTTAAAAAAGAGTCTCGTTGATTTTTATAAAGCCGGAATTGGCGGTGTAGAAATTACTCCTATATATGGTGTAAGAGGTGAGGAAAATAATTTTATTGATTATTTATCTCCAAAATGGATGGAAATGCTGGATTATACTATTCATGTAGCAGACAGTCTGAAAATGCAGGTTGATATGGTTTTAGGTACCGGATGGCCTTACGGAGGCGCTCATGTTACCCTTCCACATGCAGCCACTAAATTGATTGTAGAAAAATATCAGCTAAAAGAGAATGAAACAATAGATCGTTCTATAAAACTGGAAGACACTAAGGAAAAGACTCCCGCAGAACTGTTATATGTTTTAGCCTACGGCAGTGATGGAAGTTATGTAAATCTAACCGATCAATTAAAAAATAAAAATTCAAAACTAAATGATAAAGGTATCGAAGGATCTTCTGTAAGCTTAGGCAACACATTAGAACCAAATAAACTAAAATGGAAAGCAAAAAAAACAGATTATACCATTTATGCTGTTTTTAGCGGTAAGACCGGACAAAAGGTAAAAAGAGCAGCTCCGGGAGGAAATGGATATACTTTAGATCATTATTCAGAAGAAGCGTTGAATGCGTATGTAGTTCCATTCAACAAGGCTTTAAAAGGACGTGAAGGAAAAATCAGGGCTATTTTTAATGATAGCTATGAAGTATACGGAACCGACTTTACTCCAAACTTTTTCGAGGAATTCCAAAATCGAAGAGGTTACGACCTTAAAAAGCAATTATCAGTGTTACTGAATGAAAAAGATGAGGAAATTTCTAACCGAATAAGAAGTGATTACAGACAAACCATATCCGACTTATTATTGAATAAATTTGATAAGCCGTGGACGCAATGGGCACATTCAAAAAACTTCAAAACTAAACTTCAGGCACATGGGTCACCTGGAAATCTAATTGATTTATACGCCTCTGCTGACATCCCTGAATGTGAAACTTTTGGTTCTATGCCTTTTGATATTCCGGGTTTTAGAAGGGATAAAGAAGATATTCGAGAAGGCGATGCTGATCCTGTAATGCTTAAATTCTCATCATCAGCAGCACATATTTCAGGAAAAAACCTGGTTTCATCAGAAACGTTTACATGGCTAAGAGAACATTTTAAAACGGCTTTGTCTCAATGCAAACCAGAAGCAGAAGATTTAATGCTAAATGGTGTCAATCATATTTTTCTTCATGGATCCACTTATTCACCGGACAGAGCGGTCTGGCCAGGATGGAAATTTTATGCTTCTGTAAATTTTAATGCAACCAACAGCATTTGGGAAGATGCTCCTGCCCTTTTCTCGTACATATCAAACTGCCAGTCAATGCTGCAGCAAGGAAAAGCTGATAATGAAATATTGCTTTACTGGCCTATTTTTGACAATTGGGACAAGTATAAAAAAGGAAGTTTATTTGTAGAATATAAAATACATTCCTTATCTGAATGGCTACATGGAACTCCGTTTTACAATATCACTAAAGAATTAATGAATAAAGGTTATGGTGTCGATTTCATCTCTGATAATTTCATTGCCGAAGCAAAAGTTACAGATGGAAAAATCAGCCTTTCGGGCGGTACTTTTAAATCGTTAATTGTTCCTGCATCTAAAAAAATGCCTCTTGCCACTTTGCTAAAACTAATTGAATTACAAAAAGCAGGCGGTAAAATTATTTTTGAAGGATTACCTGAATCTGTTCCTGGGTTTAATGATTACAAAAAACAGGAAGCAAAACTTCAAGATGTTTTAGCCGAAAATAAAGAAGCTGTAAAACCAGTTTCAAATATTATTGAAACGTTGAAAAATGCTCAAATATATCCTGAAACACTTGTCAATACAGGTTTGAAGTTTATTAGGAGAGATTTAGATGGTGAAAAAATATATTATTTGGTAAATCATACTCCAAAAACAATTGATGATTTCATTCCATTGCAAATTGGCAATAAAGAAGTTATCATTTTCGATCCTTTAAACAGAGAATTCGGTAATGCAGTAGTAAAAAAATCCGATAACACAACTTTAGTTAAAATCAAAATTGAACCTGGCCAATCTTATTTCCTTAAAACAGAAAATACAGCTTCCCAAAAAAAATGGAATTACTATGAACCAACTGCAGATGTAATTGCCTTAAAAGGAAACTGGAAAATCAATTTTGACAAAGGCGGGCCGAAATTACCTCCAACTGCGACAGTTTCAAATCTGAAATCGTGGACAAAATTAGGTCCTGAAGCTGAAGCTTTTTCCGGATCGGCAACATATACCCTTGAATTTGACAATCCTAATGCTAAAACAGAATACTGGAATCTAAATTTGGGTGATGTACGCGAAAGTGCAAAAGTGTGGCTAAATGATCAATTTATTGGTACTGCATGGTCGGTTCCTTATAAACTGAACATTGGAAAATTAAAACCCGGAAAAAACACTTTAAAAATTCAGGTAACAAACCTTTCTGCAAACCGAATTCGTGATAAAGAACTAAAAGGTGAAGAATGGAAGATTTTCTATGAAATCAATATGGTTGACAAAGACTATAAAAAATTTGATGCAACGAAATGGAGTCCAATGCCATCCGGATTATTAGGTCCTGTTACGATTACACCTTTAAAACAACAAAATTAATTTCTCAATAATAAAAAAAATGAAAAAGTTACTTTTAGTTTTCGCTATATGCTTTTTATATACGAATACCACAAACGCACAACAGCCATTTGATAAAAAACTGGTACTGAAACAAATGATTTTAGCTAATGATTATTTCATGCAAAAATGGCCGGAAACAGGTAAAACAATAATAACTAATAAAGAACGTCCAAGTAATATATGGACGCGTGGAGTATATTATGAAGGATTAATGGCTTTGCATGAAATCTTTCCAAAAGAAGCCTATTACAACTACGCTTATGACTGGTCAGAATTTCACAAATGGGGTTTTAATAGTGGAAATGTAACCCGAAATGCAGACAATTATTGTGCAGCCCAAACCTATATTGATTTGTATAATTTAGAACCTGATGCTAAAAAGCTAAAAAACACCAAAGCAAATATCAATATGCTGCTAAATACACCTCAATTAGACGACTGGTCTTGGATTGATGCTATTCAGATGGGTATGCCGGTTTTTGCAAAATTGGGAGTTTTAGAAAAAGACAATCGCTATTTCGAAAAGATGTATCAAATGTATATGTATTCAAGAAATAAACATGGTGATAACGGTCTTTTTAACCCAAAAGATGGTTTATGGTGGCGTGATGCCGATTTTGATCCTCCTTACAAAGAACCAAATGGAGAAGACTGCTACTGGAGCCGCGGAAATGGATGGGTAATTGGTGCATTAGCAAAAGTCCTGACAATAATTCCTCAAAATGCGCCTCACAGAGATCAGTATGTAAAAGATTTAAAAGCAATGGCAGCAGCTTTAGTACCTATTCAAAGACCTGATGGGTTCTGGAATGTAAGTTTACATGACCCAACAAATTTTGGCGAAAAAGAAACATCAGGAACCGCTTTATTCGTTTACGGAATGGCATACGGTATAAACAGTGGAATTTTGAAAAAAGAAACGTATCTTCCAGTCGTTGAAAAAGCCTGGAATGGAATAATCAAAGAAAGCTTACATGAAAATGGATTTTTAGGTTTTTTACAATCAACAGGAAAAGAACCTAAAGATGGTCAACCCTTATCTTATGATAAAATTCCGGATTTTGAAGATTACGGATTAGGCTGTTTTTTATTGGCCGGATCAGAAATTTATAAAATGAAATAATGAAAAAAGCACTATTCTTTTTTGTTTATTTAGGAATAAGCCTTACTGCTTTTTCTCAAAAAAAGGAAATTCCATTATGGGATAAAGTCCCTGATGAAATTATTTCTAAAGAATATATCGAGAAAATAGTAACCAATAAAGATGGTATTGCTGTGGATGTCCGCAAAGTTACAGTACCTACTCTCAAAGCTTATTTTGCAGATCAGGAAAAATCAAACGGAACTTCTGTTATAATATGTCCCGGAGGTGCTTATGGAATGCTGGCCATTGACAAAGAAGGTTATAAAGTTGCTGAATGGTTTAACAGTTTAGGAATAAATGCTTTTGTTTTAAAATACAGATTGCCGAGCGATTTAATCATGAAAAACAAAACTGTTGCACCTTTGCAGGATGCTCAGGAAGCGGTCCGTCTGGTTAGAAGAAATGCTGCAAAATGGAAATTAGATCCTAACAAAATTGGTTTTATGGGATTTTCTGCCGGAGGACATCTTGCATCAACTTTAGCGACTCATTATGACGATAAAGTCTATACACCTAGTGACACAACAAGTGCAAAACCTAATTTTTCGATTCTGATTTATCCTGTAATATCCATGCAGGAAGGTATTACACACCTAGGTTCAAAAGATAATTTGTTAGGCAAAAATGCTCAGGGCGAAATAGTTGATAAATATTCGAATGAAAAACAGATAAAAGCTTCAACACCAAAAACATTTTTAGTGCATGCTACTGATGATAAAGCTGTTCCTGTAGAAAATAGTATTAATTACTATTTAGCCTTAAAAAAAGAAAAAGTTCCGGCAGAAATGCATTTATACGAAAACGGAGGTCATGGTTTTGGTCTTGGTGTAAAAGGTACCAACACCTTCTGGCCTGAAACCTGCAAAAAATGGCTGGCTGTTAACGATTATACTTTAAAATCTGATGGTTATGTATTTACATATTTTAAAGGCAATGGCGAAGACGGGCTACATTTGTCGTACAGCGAAGACGGTTATAAATGGAATACTTTAAAAAATGACACATCTTTTTTAACTCCTGAAGTTGGAAAAGACAAACTTATGAGAGATCCTTGCGTAATTAAAGGTGGGGACGGCTTATATCACATGGTCTGGACAGTAAGCTGGACAGATAAAGGTATTGGCTATGCTTGTTCAAAAGATTTAATCCACTGGTCAAAACAGGAATTTATTCCGGTTATGGCACATGAAGAAAAAACAAGAAATACCTGGGCTCCGGAAATTACATATGATGAAAAATCCAAAACCTATATGATTTACTGGGCTTCTACAATCGACGGAAAGTTTTTAGAAACCAAATCGGAAGAAGAAAAAGGATACAATCACAGGATTTATTATACCACAACCAAAGATTTTAAAAAGTTTTCTAAAACAAAATTGCTTTATGAACCTGGCTTTAATGTCATAGACGCTTCAATTGTAAAGACTGAAGATGGATTTACGATGTATTTAAAAGACGAAACAAAAGTCCCGGTTCAGAAGAATTTAAAAATTGCCACAAGCAAAAAACTGGAAGGACCATACACAAAAGCAAGTGACCCAATTACAGGAAATTATTGGGCTGAAGGTCCTACTGCTATTCAAATAAGTAATGAATGGATTGTTTACTTTGATAAATATACACAAAAGAAGTATGGAGCCGTAAAACAAACTTCTAAAGGCTGGGAAGATATTTCTGACGAGGTTAGTTTTCCTAAGGGGACACGCCACGGAACGGTAATTAAAGTTCCCTCAGAAGTTATTAATCAATTAAAAAAGGAATAATTTTACAGAGCACTAAGTACTTCTGACACCTATAAATAATCTTTTTTCAGACAATCAAAAGCCTGAAAAAAGATTATTTTTTTTTTGAGCAATTCCAATTAATCCGAGATCAGTATAATTTATTGACTTACATCAATTTTTCAGGTCTTCACAAATTTCATCTTTGCAATGAACATAAAAAACAAAAAGATGAATAAAAAACACTTTAAGTATATCAATACATTATTTGTAGTTTTACCAATGACATTAATAATGGCCTTTGTTGGATTAATCCGCAATTATGGTTTTGGAGAAGATTGGTTTTTTAAATTTTTAAATGCATGGAGTATCATGCTTCCTGTTGCTTATCTGTCTGCATTTTTAATTATTCCAAAAGCTAGAAAACTTGCAGAAAAAGCAACGAATAAAGATAAAACACAATCTGTCCGGCCTTAATTTTATAGGTCTATCCTTTATAAATTTGTAAAAAATAACAGTATGTATGAACAGCTGACTCAGTTTATCAGAGATAAAATTAGCATTTCAGATGAGGATTTAGGTTCTATCTTGCCTTTTTTCAGGACAATTTCTGCTAAGAAAAATGAGCTTTTGGTAAGTCACGGCGAGTTTGGTCAACAACTTTATTTTGTAAAAAAGGGATGTATTCGTATTTTTTTCATAAACGAAGAAGGACAGGATTCTACCCGTTTTCTTGCTTTTGAAAATCATTTTGCTTCCGCATTAGTATCTTTTATTACCCAAACCGCTGCAGTAGAATATGTTCAGGCTCTCGAAGATTCGGATTTGCTTTATATTGATCGAAGTGACTTTTTTAGCCTTTTGAACAAATATCCTGTCTGGGAAAAATTCTACCGGAATTATTTAGAATTTGCATACGTTACCAATACGAATCGTCTAATGTCATTTATCACTATGGACGCAATGACCCGATATGAAAATCTGTTAAAAGAAAAACCTATAATAGTAAAAAGACTTCCTAATAAAGTGGTTGCCTCATATCTGAATATTTCGCAGGAAACCTTAAGCAGATTAAAATCGAAAAAATAACGGGAAAAATTGAAAATAAAAACAGCGAACTTACAATTTAAGTTCGCTGTTTTTATTAAAACCCAAATAAATTATTCTCCAATAATATGAAGTTCATTGAATTCTTTTTCAACGATTAAGAAATGGTTTGATTCAAAATCGGCTGCGTTAAATTCAATCTTTTCATTGTCAATTTCAATTTCGGTCACTTTAAAAGGTAATCCTATAAAGTTGATTTTGTACTTAGTGTATGGAGTTTCATATTTTCCCTCTTTGTACAACTGGATAATTACTTCTTTTTCTTTTCCGACGGTTCTAAAAGACAGAAAGCTAAAACGTCCTTTTTTGTAATCATAACCATCCTGTGCATCTTCATAAACTTCTGATTTTTCCTTTCCCATTTTGAAGTAATAATCGAGTACAAGTTCATCAAACTCTAATTCCCCAACATATTGCTGAACCGGATATTTTGGAATAACAGACCCTGCTTTTACGAAAACCGGAATTTCATCAAATTTAGAATCAACCCAAACTTCACGACCTCCAGTTGCAAATTCATTTGTCCAATAGTTGTACCACTCGCCTCTTGGAATATACATACGTCTTCCTATGGCATTAGGCTCCAGAATCGGGCAAACCAGTATGTGATTACCGAAGATAAATTCGTCATTGCGATAATGTGTCTGTGTATCATCCTGATCGTAGTATACCAAAGGTTTCAGCATTGGAATCCCTTCTTCGATATACTGCCAGAACATCGTATATAAATAAGGTAATAACTGATAGCGAAGACTCACAAATTTTCGTGTAATATTAATTACTTCCTCATCAAAAGCCCAAGGTTCCTGATTTCCATGATCACCGGAAGAATGTGTTCTACAGAAAGGATGAAAAACACCTAACTGAATCCAACGGGCATATAATTCGCCGGTTGGCTGTTCTGCAAAGCCGCCAATATCAGAACCTGTAAAGCCCATTCCGGAAATACACATGCGCTGTACCTGAATATTGGCAATCCATAAATGTTCCCATGTTGCTACATTATCACCAGTCCAGGACGAGGTATAACGCTGAGCACCTGAATAAGCTGATCTTGTAATAACAAATGGACGTTTTGGATAAGCAAATCTTTTTACACCATGGTAAGTTGCTCTTGCCATTTGTGTTCCGTAAATATTATGTGCTTTTCTATGACTGCAAGGATTTCCATCATAATCATGACGAACATCCATAGGAAAAGTTTTATTAGGAACTTCCATAACTGCAGGTTCATTCATATCATTCCAGACTCCTTTTACACCAATATCCGAGATTAATTCTTTAAATAATCCTGCCCACCATTCGCGAACCACAGGATTGGTGTAATCAGGAAAATTACATTCCCCCGGCCACACTTTTCCTTTCATATAAGGTCCATCGGCTCTTTTGCAGAAATAATCTTTCTCTAATCCTTCTTTATACACCCAGTAATCCTTGTCAATTTTGATTCCCGGATCAATGATTACAACTGTTTTGAAACCATCTTCGGCTAATTCAGTGACCATTTTCTTTGGATCCGGAAAATAATTTTTATTCCACGTAAAACATCGAAAACCTTCCATATAATCAATATCAAGATAAATGGCATCGCATGGAATCTTAAGTTCTCTGAACTTTGAGGTGATTTCTTTTACTTTGCTTTCAGGATAATAACTCCATTTACATTGATGGTATCCCAAAACCCAAAGCGGAGGTAATTCAGGTTTTCCTGTTAAGTCGGTATATGTTGTCACTACATCCTGCATTTGTGGGCCATAAACAAAATAATAATTCATTTCGCCACCTTCTGCCCAGAAGCTTGTAACGTTTCTTCTTTCCTGGCAAAAATCAAAAAAAGTTCGGAATGTATTATCAAAGAAAATACCGTAGGATTGCTTGTTATGCAGGCCAATATAAAACGGAACAACCTTATACAAGGGTTCCTGATCTTTTTGATAAGCGTATTGATCGGTAGCAAAATTCTCAACTCTTTTGCCTTTTAAATTCATTTGAGTGGCTTTATCACCAAGACCGTAAAAACATTCACCATCTTTTGATGATTTACTCATTTTTACAATATTCCCGCCATATTCATAACTTTCTTCCCAATGAAAACCAAGTTCGTCTTCCAGAATTAAAAAGTCATTTAAATCATAAATTGACAAACGGAGATCTGTTTTTTGAATTTTGCACTTTACTTTACTGGTTCTAATCTGAAAATAAGTTTCTTCTTCTGTCAGTTCGAGAAAGTTATATCCATGCAACTGGCTTTTATCGATAGCATACGAAAAATCGTTACTGAAATAGCCTTTCGTAGTAAATCTAAAACGGATTAAACTATCCCTTAAAATAGTAACTTTTAGGATTACCTTATTATCAGTATTAAAAAAAATAGAATCACCCTCGTGTTCATACGACACAATTTTTGACGGATACAAATCTCCCTTATACTCTAACTGTGTATTTACAATCATATTGCTAATGAATTAATTAAACCAACATATGTTCGTTCCAAACATACAAAAAAACTAAGTAAGCCCCTATGATTATTAGGTTTATTAACGAAAACGTTTTTTCTGAATGAGTGATAAAATATATATCAAAAAAACATCAATTCAGTAATTTATAACTTTAAAAATAACAAAATAACAGTCTAAAAAAAGTTGTTCAATTACACGAAAGAATAAACTGTAACACTTAATGGCGGTAAAATTAATTCAACAGAAAAATCCCTTCCATCATAGGAAGAAGATTCAATCTGTAAAGTTCCTGGATTACCTACTCCACTTCCGCTGTAAAGAGGAGAATCAGTATTAAAAATTTCTTTTAGCTTTCCTTTGTGAGGAATTCCAATTCTATAATTTTCCCGAACTACCTGAGTAAGATTGCAAACAACAATCAAATTTTCTTTAGGATTATTTCCCTTTCGGATATACGATATAACCGCATTTTGATGATCCGAATAATTAATCCACTCAAAACCTTCACCACTAAACTGTTTTTCATATAACGCAGGCTGTGATTTGTACAATAAATTCAAATCGGTCACAATCTTTTTTATGCCTGAATGATAATCATACTGCAACAAATGCCAGTCGAGGCTGTTTTCAAAATTCCACTCGGCAGTCTGCCCAAATTCAGAACCCATAAATAATAATTTGGTTCCCGGATGGGTAAACATATAACCGTAAAGCAACCTTAAATTGGCAAATTTCTGCCATTCATCGCCCGGCATTTTATAGACAATAGACTGTTTCCCATAAACCACTTCATCATGTGAAAAAGGCAGCATGAAATTTTCGGTAAATGCATATGTCATTGAAAAAGTCAAATCATTCTGATGATATTTTCGGTAAACGGTTTCTTTCTGAAAGTACTTTAAAGTGTCATGCATCCACCCCATCATCCACTTCATTCCAAAGCCTAAGCCTCCTGTAAATGTTGGTCTGGAAACCATTGGAAAAGAAGTACTTTCTTCTGCAATTGTCTGAACACCTTCAAAATTAGCGTAGATTACTTCATTAAATTCCTTAAGAAAACTGATAGTTTCTAAATTTTCATTTCCTCCATAAATATTAGGTTCCCATTCGCCATCGTTTCTGGAATAATCCAAATACAACATCGACGCTACAGCATCAACACGTAAACCGTCAACATGATAATTTTGAAGCCAAAAAACAGCATTACTGATTAAAAAAGCGCGAACTTCATTACGTCCATAATTAAAAACAAGGCTTTTCCAGTCGGGATGATAGCCTTTTCTGCGATCCGGATGTTCATACAAATGTGAACCATCAAAAAATCCAAGCCCATGTGCATCATCAGGAAAATGGGATGGGACCCAATCTAAAATTACCCCAATTCCGGCCTGATGTAATTTATCTACCAGTACCATAAAATCCTGTGGTTTTCCAAAACGGGATGTTGGTGCAAAATATCCTACAAGCTGATAGCCCCATGATGGATCATAAGGATATTCCATAACAGGCATAAATTCTACATGTGTAAAACCTGTTTCTTTAACATAAGCAACCAAATCGTCAGCCAATTCCAAATAGGTTAAAAACTTATTATCATTACCACGTTTCCAGGAGCCCAAATGTACTTCGTAAACCGAATAAGGTTTATCTAAAGCATTCTTTTCCTTACGTGACTGCATCCAGTTTTCATCTTTCCAGCTATAATCTAAATCCCAGACGACAGAAGCAGTATGGGGTGGTTTTTCGCAGTATAAAGAAAAAGGATCTGATTTTTCAGTTACGATTCCCTCAATGTTAGACTGAATCTTGTATTTATAAAGTGCGCCTTTATCTAAATTAGGAATAAAGCCTTCCCAAATACCTGAAGAATCCCAACGTACCTGAAGTAAATGCTCACCCTGAGTCCAGTAATTAAAGTCGCCTACAACCGAAACAGATTGTGCTGTTGGGGCCCAAACAGCAAAATAAACACCTTTAACCCCATTGACTTCAACTAAGTGCGCACCTAATTTTTCGTATAATCTAAAGTGTTTTCCTGCCTTGAATAAATCGATATCAAAATCGGTAAATAGGGAATGCGTTATAACGTTGGACATATATTATTAGTAATTAGTGAATAGTACTTAGTAATTAGTTGTTGTTTATTGATGAGTAATAATGGTTTCTTAGTAACAGTTCTTAATTAATAGCATTTATTTTAATGATTTTTCCTAGTTAATTACCTCTAGCTAATCACTAATTACCAGGTACTAAGGACTAAAAACTAATCTATCCTGAAATTATCCGGAAGCACCACTCCTTTTTTAATGACAACAATACCATCTTTAATACTGTATAATTCATTGGTGAAATTTTCTAAATGCTTACCTCCGTTAATATAGACATTATTTCCGATGCGTACATTTTTATCAACTAAAACATTTTTTATAAAGCAATTTTCTCCAATTCCAATATGTATCTTATTATTTATAGTGTCCTGATTCATTTCATCGAGATCCTGATAAAAATCATTACCCATTACATACGAATGCTGAATAATAGTTCCGTCACCAATTCTGGAACGTATGCCAATTACAGAACTTTTTATTTCCTGTGCATTGATGATACAGCCTTCAGAAATTAGGGATTGATTAATATTTGAATTTCTGAATTTTGATGGCGGTAATAATCTTGGGCGTGTGAAAATCTTGTTATCGTTATCAAACAAATTAAATTCTGGTATATCTGCAGTTAAACCAATGTTTGCTTCGAAAAAGGATTCTATATTTCCAATATCTGTCCAATATCCTTCATACTGATAACTCAGGATTTTATGTTTACCAACAGCTTGCGGAATAATTTCTTTACCAAAATCTTTAGTATCAGGATCTGCCATCAAATCTTCCAATAATTGGCGGTTAAAAATATAAATTCCCATAGAAGCCAGGTATTTTTTTCCCTGAGCCTGCATTTGCTCACTTACTTCCGATTCCCATTCTGGCAAAAGTGAAGCATTTGGTTTTTCGATAAAAGCTTCAATGCAGCTTTCATTATTGGTTTTTAGGATTCCAAATTCAGGAGCATCCTTTGCATTTACTGGCAACGTCGCAATAGAAATCGCAGCATCTGCAGCAATATGAGCTTCCAGCATTTCATTAAAATCCATTTGATACAACTGATCTCCGGAAAGTATTAAAGCATATTCAAAATCATGTTTTAAAAAATGTGACATACACTGACGAACAGCATCTGCAGTACCCTGAAACCAGGTTGGGTTATCAGGAGTTTGCTCGGCAGCTAAAATATCAACAAATGACTGACTGAAAATACTAAAATTGAAAGTGTTTTTAATATGCGCATTTAATGAAGCCGAGTTAAACTGGGTCAAAACAAATATTTTAAAAATATCGGAATTGATACAATTGGATATCGGAATATCGACCAATCTGTATTTTCCACCAATCGGAACAGCTGGTTTCGATCTGGTTTCTGTTAATGGATATAAACGTGATCCCTGACCACCTCCTAAAATAATAGCAACGACTCCCTTTTTGTTAACTTTCATTTTTTTCAATTATTTGGTTATATATTTCGATATATTCTTGGCAAACTCTTTCCCAGGAATGATCTGTAGCCATCCCTCTTTTTATTATTTGATTGAAATGATTCTTATCAGTATATAATTTTACAGCTCGATTAATCGAATAGCAAACATCCTCAACCGAAGCCTGATCATGACAGATTCCGTTTCCATTATCACCAAAATCAATTACTGTATCCCGCAAACCACCAGTTCTTCTTACTATTGGAATGGTTCCGTATCTCAAAGCATACATCTGGTTTAACCCGCAAGGCTCGACTCTTGAAGGCATTAAAATAAAGTCTGAACCTGCATAAATCAAATGCGCTAATTCTTCATTATAACCAATAAAAACATTATAATTTCCTTGATATTCTTCTTTTAACTGAACTAATTGACTTTCAATATCAGGATTTCCCGATCCTAAAATCAGGATATTCAAATTTTCGAAATTCTCAGACAAAGACAACGCCGAAGCTTGAGGCAAAAGATCACCTCCTTTTTCATCAAACAATCTCCCAATAAAACTAAACAAAGGCTTAGAAGAATCTAATTCGAACCGCTCACACAATTTTTCTTTATTCTTTTGTTTTCCAAAGTCAAAGTTTTCAATAGAATAATGTTCTTCCAGCATTTTATCAGTTAGCGGATTCCATACTTCGATATCTATTCCGTTCAAAATTCCTCTTGATTTGATCCGAACTTTATTAAATAATGATTCCAGTCCGTTTGCAGAAACATTAATTTCATCCAGATAACTTGGAGAAACAGTAGTCACTGCACCAGCACATTTAATCGCTACTGCCAACGAATTCAGACAATTATCCCATTCCAGAAAACCGGCATGACGTACATCAAACTCCGGGATATAATTCATTTTATCATGATTAAACCATCCCTGATACAATCCGTTATGAATAGTAATAACGGTTTTAACATTACTTAGAATTTCATATTTATAACAATACAGAAGCATAAACGGAATTAATCCTGTATGATGATCATGACAGTTGATGACATCCGGAATTATATTCTCCTCTAAAATCCAGTTTAAAGTAGCAATTTGAAAGGATACAAAACGTTCAATGTCATCTTCATAACCATAAACATTTGGCCTGTCAAATAATTCTTTTATTTCAATCAGATACAATTCATATCCTAATTTATCTGTTGCTTCTTTTAAGACATTAAATGGAAAATCAAAATTCCCTAATACAACATTACCGGAATATACCGTTTCAAAAACATTTTCATTTTTAAATTTAGTATCATAACATGGAACTACTACCCTGACTTCATGACCCGCTTTTTTTTGGTATTTAGGTAATGCGCCAACAACATCGGCCAAACCGCCCACTTTTGCCATTGGATAACACTCAGCACTAATATGAAATATTTTCATGTAAGACTTCTATTTATAAAATTGATACTAGAGTCTATTAATATTAAAACTCTGATAATTTGTGGTACTTTTATGTTTTTTAAATTTAGGAAAAAATAAATAAAATTTAGCCTTGGAGTAAAATTTATCATTATGCCAAAAAAAACACCAAATCCTACAAAATCTCTAAAAATCCCATTCTTTATTATTGTTTCTGTCAAATTATGTGCGATTATTTCCCATAAACTCGTTACGATATATGCGGCTAAACTTTTTACAACACCTATAAAACATAAAATTCCGAAAAGAGAATTAAAAATGGATTCAGAAAGTATCCAAAACACACTTCATATTCCTGCTATACATAAAGATATCACAGTTTATGAATATGGAAAAAACAATAAAAAAATATTGCTGGTACACGGTTGGTCAGGAAGGGGAACACAATTGTTCAAAATCGCCGATTCATTATTAGAAAATGGATATTCAATTGTGAGTTTTGATGCTCCTGCCCACGGAAAATCAAAAGGCAGTACTACTATAATGTCTGAATTTATAGCATCGCTTTTAGAAATTGAAAAACAATATGGTCCTTTTGAAATTGCTATTGGTCATTCATTAGGCGGAATGTCGGTTTTGAATGCACTCAAAAACGGTTTAAAAGTTAAAAAAGCTGTAATCATTGGAAGTGGTGATATTGTACAGGATATTTTGGATGATTTTATTTCTAAACTAAAATTAAAACCCGAAATTAGTGTTCGTCTTCGTGATTATTTTGAAAATAGATACCATGTAAAGATGGATGATTTTTCGGCGTATAAAGCCGCAAAAGAAATAGAAATTCCAGTCTTGGTAATTCATGACAAAAATGATCCGGAAGTTCCTGTAAAAGCAGGGATTCACATTCATAATAATCTTAAAAACGGTAGTTTATACTTAACTGAAGGTTTAGGACACCGCAAAATTCTAGGAAGTCATGATGTAATCAAAAAAATTTCAGAATTCATTGGAGAACAACAATAATTAAATTGAAATTGACATGGATTTATTTGGAGAAAAAAGAAATTGGGAACAAGATTTAAAACCCATTTTAAAGAAATATAAGGGCAAAAAACATCCTTTGAATTATGAAAACACATATCAGTTATTGGTAATGGTTGTTTTATCAGCGCAGGATTCTGATGCGAATATAAATAATATAGCTCCAGCTCTGTTTGCTAAATTCCCAACATTAAAAAGTTTATCAAAAGCAGATTCAGAAACTTTTACACCATACGTCAGCAAAGTTCGTAATCATGCTACCAAAACAAACTGGCTTTTAGAAATTGCCCGAACCATAAAAGATGACAAAAGTATTCCACTCACCATGAATGGACTTACCGCTTTGAAAGGTTTAGGAAGAAAATCTGCCAATGTGATTTTAAGGGAAACCGATCAGCCTGCAGAAGGCATTATCACTGACTTGCATGTAATTCGTGTTGCTCCCAGACTGGGGATTGCCCAGGAAAGCAAGGATGGCAATAAAGTAGAAAAACAATTGATGGAAGCTTTACCAAAGAAAATCTGGTCAGAAATTGGTATGGCAATTTCTTTTTTAGGCAGGGAAATCTGTCGGCCACAACTTAAATGTAAAGAATGCGTTTTGAATGATATTTGTTATTATTTTCTACATCTTAAAAATGGAATTTGATTGACCTATACCCGTTGGGTGAAATTAAAAATAAGTGTCAGGCTGAGTCCATTCGTCTTCGCTCAGGATAAACTTAGTCGAAGCCCTTTCGTGTTCAAAAGCCTTCGACTCCGCTCAGGATGACATCAATTCCTTAAGTTATAAATGATGTTTTACTCCCGATTTTATACTTTTTATAATCGAATCATTTTTTTTAATCAATTTCAACCAACGGATTAACCTATGTCTTTAGATATAAAAAAAATGTCATCATCATTTTTTTTTAAAATATTTATCGTAATATTGCAATATAAAAATAAAATAATGGGCGCAACTAAAACAGATCATTTTACCGATAAGCAAAATCAGATTGCTATAATTGCAAAAGCATTAGGACATCCTGCCAGAATTGCCATCATTGAATACTTATTAAAAGTAGACACTTGTATATGCGGTGATATTGTAAATGAGCTTCCTCTTGCACAACCTACAGTTTCTCAACACTTGAAAGAATTGAAAAACGCAGGTCTCATCAAAGGAAACATTGAAGGAAATTCGATTTGCTATTGTATCGACGAAAAAACATTTGATACCTTAAAGGAATACTTTTCTAAAATTATCCTGACTGTTACAAATCAAAAATGCTGTTAATATGGAAACTGCTTTTGTTATCTGTACAATATTATTAATCTTATATTCAGCATTAGCATTGTTTGATGGAGTGTATTTACATCTTTATAAATATCGTTTGCATGAATATAAAGAATGTAAATTTGAGCATCTCATACATACTATAAGAGCTTTTTTATTTTCAGGTATTCTTTATACATTGTTTATTAGCATCGAAAACAACAAACTATTTTTTATAGGTGTACTATTTATTTTTCTAGACATTTTTATAATGACTATCGATGCATTTGTAGAAAAAGACAGTCGGGAATTTATGGGTGGTCTACCTCGCTGGGAGTATATGATACATCTTTTGGTAAATGGTTTTCATTTTGCCGGTCTTGCTGTATTTCTAGTCCTTAAAATCAATCTTACAAAAGAAGGCATGATGAGCTTGCAAAATAATTTTCAGGAATTTGAAAGTTATAATCTTTTTAAAATAATTGTTCTAAATATCTTACCTGGTTCAATTTTAATAGGCTTACTACATGTTTTGGTTTATATACCTGGATTCAATTTTTACTTTAGAAAAATCCAACTTAAGTGTTGTTAAAAACTTTTTTTCGCAACAAAAATCGCAATATTGCAATAAACAATTAAATAAAAGATTATGAAACTTTCAGAAATCAAACAAATACTGAATACTGTTGAAACAGTAAATTTTCAATTACCAAACGGAAGCTATGTTCCGGAATATTTTCATGTAACCGAAGTCGGTTTAATTACCAAAAATTTTATTGATTGTGGCGGAACGGTTCGCAAAGAAACTGTTGTTAATTTTCAGCTTTGGGATGCCAATGATTTTGAACATCGCTTAAAACCACAAAAACTGATTCATATTATCGAGCTTTCGGAAAAGGTTTTGGGAATTGAAGATTTTGAAATTGAAGTAGAATACCAAGACCATACTATTGGCAAATATGATTTAGACTTTAATGGTAAAGATTTTCAACTTCTTAATAAGCAAACGGCTTGTTTGGCTCAGGAAAATTGTGGAACTCCTACAGAAAAATCTAAATTGAATCTTACCCAACTTCATACAGACAACACTAATTCCTGCACTCCTGGCGGAAGCTGCTGCTAATTTTTACATCTAAGAAAATGCTAAATAAAGAAATTTTATTTCCTGAAATTGAACAAACCGTGTTATCTTTTGATTTTGATGGAATTGACTTTGAACGCAAAAATATTTTGCAGCCGCTTATAGATTTTATTCAGTTTAAAGTTGACAGTAAAGAAGACATTCGCCTGAATTTAATTTGTACACACAATTCCAGAAGAAGTCATTTATCGCAAATTTGGGCGCAAACGGCAGCGCATTATTACAGAATCAAAAATGTCTTTTGCTATTCGGGAGGAACAGAAGCTACAGCAATGTTTCCAAAAGTTGCTGAAGTTTTAGAAAACACAGGTTTTAAAATTCAAAAACTTTCTCAGGAAAACAATCCCGTTTATGCCATAAAATTTGCTGAGAATGCACCTCCAATTATTGGTTTTTCTAAAACTTATAATGATATATTCAATCCTGAAAGTGGTTTTGCTGCAATCATGACCTGCTCACAGGCTGACGGTGGCTGTCCGTTCATTGCAGGGGCAGAAAACAGAATTCCGATTATGTTTGAAGATCCAAAAGCTTTTGATAATACAGCACAGCAAACTGAGAAATATCAGGAACGCAGTCTTCAAATTGCAACTGAAATGTTTTATGTTTTCTCTCAAATAAAAAAATAATATGGCTATAAATCATTGTACTCCGGTTGCCGAAAGAAAAAAACTGGGTTTTCTGGATCGATTTCTTACAGTCTGGATTTTTCTTGCCATGATAATAGGTGTTGCTATTGGCTGTTTTATTCCGTCAAGCGGAAATTTTATAAACTCCTTTTCCAGCGGAACTACCAATATTCCGTTGGCAATTGGACTCATTTTGATGATGTATCCGCCTTTGGCAAAAGTGAAATATGAAAACATGGGAGAGGTTTTTAAAAATACAAAAATCCTTGGCGCCTCATTATTCCTAAATTGGATTGTAGGACCAATATTGATGTTTTCACTGTCGCTTCTATTTTTAAAAAGCTATCCGGAATACATGATTGGTTTGATACTTATTGGTTTAGCGCGCTGCATTGCAATGGTTGTGGTTTGGAATGACCTGGCTGATGGAAACCGTGAATATGCCGCAGGATTAATCGCTTTAAACAGTATTTTTCAGGTTTTGCTTTATAGTGTTTACGCCTATATTTTTATCACGATTTTACCTCCTTATTTTGGGTATACAGGATTTAACGTGGATATAAGCATTGGGCAAATTGCAGAAAGCGTAGGCATTTATTTAGGAATTCCTTTTGCACTTGGTAGTATAAGTCGTTATAGCTTGGTAAAACTTAAAGGAGAAGAATGGTTTCAGAATAAATATGTTCCCTTTATATCTCCTGTTACCTTGATTGCTTTACTGTTTACGATTGTGATTATGTTTAGTCTAAAAGGAGAATTGATTGTTGAAATTCCGATGGATGTACTTCTAATTGCGATTCCTTTGGTGATTTATTTTGTTGTCATGTTTGTCATTAGCTTTTTTATCGGAAAGTATTTTGGTGCCGATTATTCGAAAAGTACTGCGATTGCTTTTACAGCTACAGGAAATAATTTTGAATTAGCAATTGCGGTAGCCATTGGTGTTTTCGGAATTAACAGCGGGCAGGCTTTTGCAGGCGTTATTGGTCCATTGGTTGAAGTTCCTGCATTGATTGCACTTGTAAATGTTGCTTTTTGGTTTAGAAAAAAGTATTTTTTTAGATCCAATTATTGAAGTTTTAAAATATTAGTTTTTACTCAATTTCTAATTAAACCTAAAGCCTTAGCCCAGATGGAAACGGCATCCTTTTGTGGCAGCGTTTGCCACAAAAGATATAGTGTACAGCTGGAAATAGCTCCTAAAGACAATAAAGTATCTTTTAAATCTGAAATAATTTGAACATTAACATATCATTTAAATATTGTACACAGATATTATTAGTATTTTTGGAGCTATTTCAAAAATTCGAATCACGCTATGCGAAAAACTCAGCTCTTTTTAATTTTTTTTATCAGTATACAAATTTCTTTTGCTCAACAGCCACAAAAACCTAATGCTGTTGAAATTTATAATCAAATTCAAAAATTAAACTTTTTAGGATCTGTACTGTATATTGCAGCACATCCCGATGATGAAAATACGCGATTAATTTCATATTTATCCAATGAAGTAAATGCCAGGACCGGTTATTTATCTCTAACACGTGGCGATGGTGGACAAAATTTAATTGGCTCTCAATTACGTGAATTATTGGGTGTAATTAGAACTCAGGAATTAATTGAAGCCAGAAAAATTGATGGCGGGGAACAATTTTTTTCTCGTGCGAATGATTTTGGTTTTTCTAAAAACCCTGATGAAACTTTAAAAATTTGGGACAAAGACAAAGTACTTGCCGATGTTGTCTGGACCATTAGAAAATTCCAGCCAGATGTAATCATTAACCGTTTTGATCATCGTTCGCCAGGAACTACTCATGGACATCATACTTCATCCGCAATGCTGAGTGTTGAGAGTTTTGATTTAACAAATAATCCTAAAATATATCCTGAACAATTAGAATATGTAAATCCATGGCAGGTGAAACGACAGTTTTTTAATCCGTCGTGGTGGTTTTACGGCAGTCAGGAAAAGTTTGATGCTGCTGATAAATCTAAATTTACTACACTGGAAACTGGAGTTTACTATGCCAGAACAGGAAAATCTAATCAGGAAATTGCAGCTTTAAGTCGCAGCCGTCATCAGTCTCAGGGTTTTGGAAGTACAGGAAGCCGTGGTAACGAAACTGAATATCTGGAACCGATAAATGGAGAGAAACCAAAAGACCGCAACAATTTATTTGATGGAATTGACACTACATGGAACCGTGTCAAAAACGGAAAACCAATTGGGGAACTGATTTCAAAAATTATTACCAATTATAATTTCAATAATCCATCAGCCAGTATTCCTGATTTGGTAAGTGCCTATGATATGATTCAGTCTTTAGAAGATACTCATTGGAAAGATTTAAAATCGGATGCTATAAAAAACATCATCGCATCCAGTGCAGGCTTATATTTAGAAGCAGTTGCCGAAGAACAGGAAGCAACGCCAGGAAGCACTATTAAATTAAATCTTGAAGCAATCAACAGATCTTCAGTTGAAATGCAATTGACAGGCTTAACTTCTTTACCGGATAACAAAACCACGGTTAAATATAAACTTTTCTTAAAAAACAATAACGACCAAAGATTAAAACTCGAAATTGAGCTTCCCGAGACTATGGAATATACACAACCTTATTGGCTGAAAGAAAAAGCAAGTGTTGGAATGTATACCGTTTCTAAGCAGGAAATCATAGGAATTCCGGATATTATCAGAGATGTAAAAGTTGTTTTTAATGTGAAAATTAATGGAATTGAAATTCCGTTTGAAAGAACTGTAGTATATAAATACAACGATGGTGTAAATGGCGAAATGTACAATTTTCTGGATATTGTACCGGAAGTAACTACTTCAATTCTTGAAAAAGTACTGATTTTTAAAGATAATAAAAGTAAATTGGTACCGGTAAAAGTACGTGCCGGAAAAGATGGTATTAAGGGAGATTTGCAACTTGAGCTGCCTAAAAACTGGATAGTTTCTCCAAAACTAATTCCGTTTTCTTTGGATAAAAAAGGCATGGAACAAACATTTTACTTTGAAGTTACACCTCCATCAAATTTTGAAGAAGCTATTGCTAAAAGCGTTGTAATTATTAACAATCAACGTTTTGACAAAGATGAAACAGTAATTGATTTTGCGCATATTACCAAACAAATGGTTTTAAAATCTGCTGAATCAAAATTTTTAAAAATTGATTTAAAAACAAGTGGTGGTGCTATTGGCTATATTATGGGTGCAGGTGATGAAGTTCCTGAAAGCTTAGCACAGATGGGCTATAAAGTAACCATTTTAAAACCGGAAGAAATTACTCCTGAAAAACTTGATTCATTTGCTGTTGTAATTACCGGAATTCGTGCCTATAACACTGTAAATGCTCTGGCTAATAAACAATCTATTCTCTTTGATTTTGTAAAAAGTGGCAAAACTATGATTGTACAATACAACACTAATGGTAAATTAATTACTGACCAGATAGCTCCTTACCCGCTTAAACCTTCTAATGATCGTGTTACAGAAGAAAATGCGAAAATTACTTTTTTAGCCCCAAATCATCCGGTCTTAAATATTCCAAATAAAATCAGTACAAAAGATTTTGAAGGCTGGACACAGGAACAAGGATTATATTATCCTAACCAGTTCGATTCTGCTTTTACTCCTATTATATCCTCCCATGATAAAGGTGAGTCTGGAAAAAATGGTGCTTTGTTAGTGGCTCCATATGGAAAAGGATACTACATTTACACAGGCCTGAGCTTTTTTAGAGAATTGCCTGAAGGTGTTCCCGGTGCTTATCGATTACTTTCGAATATTATATCGTTAAAACAACCCATAGAGGCTCCAAAACAGGAATTAAAAAACTAAAACTCAAAATGGAAACTAAAAAAGAAAAAAAATGGAAAAAAAGCTATACTTATGTATTAGTTGCTAATGCTGTTTACATCATTATTTTTTTCTTAATCATGCAATTATACTCATAACTTATGCAGCTATTTGACTGGATTGTACTCATTGTTACCCTTTTATTTATTGTAGGATATGGATCCTGGAAAACCAAAGGAAGCAAAAATGTCGAAGACTTTATTTTAGGGAATAACGAAACACCGTGGTATACTGTAGGACTTTCGGTAATGGCGACACAGGCAAGTGCCATTACTTTTTTGTCTACACCAGGACAGGCTTATCATGACGGAATGGGTTTTGTGCAGTTTTATTTTGGATTGCCTATTGCTATGATTGTTATTTGTTTGACATTTATTCCATTATACCATAAAAACAAAGTGTTTACCGCTTATGAATTTCTAGAAAAACGATTTGATGTAAAAACCCGTTCGTTAGCTGCTATTCTTTTTTTAGTCCAAAGAGGATTAGGAACTGGCCTAACTATTTATGCTCCTGCAATTATATTATCAACTCTGTTAGGCTGGAATTTAACTTTCATGAACATTATTATTGGTGTTCTGGTTATCATTTACACTTTCTCAGGAGGTACAAAAGCTGTAAACGTGACTCAAAAGCAGCAAATGTTTGTTATTATGTCCGGAATGTTTATCACTTTTTTTCTAATTCTACATTATTTGCCACAGGATATGACTTTTTCAAGTGCCATGCATATAGCCGGTGCCAATGACAAAATGAATATTGTAGATTTTTCTTTTGATCCTGAAGAAAGATATACTTTTTGGAGCGGAATCACAGGTGGTTTTTTCCTTATGCTTGCCTACTTTGGCACTGATCAATCACAAGTTGGCCGTTACTTATCTGGAAAATCTGTTAAGGAGAGCCAAATGGGATTAATTATGAACGGTCTTTTAAAAGTTCCTATGCAATTTTTTATTCTGCTAACGGGAGTCATGGTATTTGTGTTTTTTCAATTCAATCCTGTTCCCTTAAACTTTAATCCGAATAATAAAATTGTTATTGAAAAATCTGTTTTTAAAGAGCAATATCATGCTTTGGAAATCAAATTGAATAAGCTGTCTGAAGATAAAAAAGTAATCAATCTTTTGTATATTGAGCAATTAAACCAGGATTATGACAATCCTATTCTTCGAAAAGAATTAGTCACATTATCCAACAAGGAAAAAGATCTGCGAGACCGGGCGAAAGAATTGATTTCTAAAGCTGATAGCAATAGCGAAACCAATGATAAAGATTATGTGTTTTTTCATTTCATTTTACATTATTTGCCAAAAGGACTTATTGGATTACTGCTTGCTGTAATTATTTCGGCAGCGATGTCTTCAACAGCTTCAGGTTTAAATGCTTTGGCCTCAACTACTGCAATTGATATCTATAAGAGAAATCTCAAAGAAGAGAAGTCAGAAAAGCATTATCTTAATGCAACCAAATTCTTCACACTTTTTTGGGGAATTGTTGCTATCCTTTTTGCTTGTGTAGGTACTTTATTTGAGAATTTAATTCAGTTGGTTAACATAATTGGTTCTATTTTTTATGGTACGGTTCTGGGAATCTTTTTGGTTGGATTTTATCTGCGAAGGGTTCAGGCAAAACCAATGTTCTATAGTGCAATTATTAGCCAGTTTACTATTTTCGTCATTTATTACTTTATGATATATATTTATCCTAGTGGTGAAGAAAAATTAGGTTACTTATGGTTGAATTTTATTGGTGCAATCCTAACGATCTTATTATCATTATTTATGCAAATTTCTTTTTTTAAAAGAAATAATAATGAGTTGAGCGAGTTATAGTTCTATTTATTTTTTATAATATCACTGAATATGCTGAATTTTAATTTTACTCCGTTTCCGGTTATAGAAACAGATCGTTTGATTTTAAGACGAATTACAAACGACGATGTAAATGAAGTTTTTGAATTACGTTCTAATCCGGAAACAATGAAATACATTCCCAGACCTCTAGTAAAATCTAGTGAAGACGCGCTCGAACATATTGCAATGATTGAAGAAAAAATAGTAACAAATACCGGCATTAATTGGGGAATTACTTTAAAGTCAAACTCTAAACTTCTTGGTATTATTGGCTATTACAGAATGCAGCCTGAAAATTACCGAGCCGAAATAGGTTATATGTTACTTCCTGATTTTCATGGAAAAGGAATTATTACTGAAGCTGTACAACGATTAATTACTTTTGGGTTTAACGATTTAAGACTACACTCTATTGAAGCCGTAATTGATCCTGAGAATTTTGCATCTGAAAAGGTTTTACAAAAATGCAATTTCGTCAAAGAAGCTCATTTTAAAGAATCTGACTTTTATGAAGGAAAATTTCTGGATAAGGTAATTTATTCACTATTGAATAATTAAAATTTCATTAATAATGAATGCTTAAAAAAATATAATTATCATTATTAAATTCCATTATATTTACAGGCAAAACAAGATAATTTTCCTGTTTCAAACTTTTAAGCATGAAAAAAATACTTTTTATAATTGTTTTTATATTTTCTGGTAGTGTACAAAGTCAAACATATGTAAAATTTAATGTTTTTACAGCACTTGCTCTTGTTCCAAATTTAGGAGTAGAAACCTGTATTGGAGAAAAAACTACTTTTAACTTTGATGTAATGGCTTCGTTTTGGGAATCAGTTGATGGCAAAAAACCAATGAAGTTTTATACTTTCACTCCAGAAATACGTTATCATTTTAAAGAAAAATATAATGGTTTTTATACAGGATTCAATGCAGGATTCGATACTTATGAGCTTCAAAAATGGACGTATTGGAATAAAAATCCTAATTATTACGAAACAGGAATGGGATACAGAATTGGAGCCACAATTGGTTACAATAAAAAACTAAATGATAAATTTTTATTAGATCTTTTTATTAGAGGAGGCTGGCATCACGGCTTTTATAAAGGTCATTATAATGATGGAACGCCCGGAAGTTATGAAAACATAAAAAATTGGAATAAAAGTGGTGAATGGCTTCCTTACGGAGGGGGAATTATGATCTCCTACAAAATAAATTAATTTTCAGGAAACTTAGATAGTGATTTCACATATAATTCTTCTACCTTTTTTCTAGCCCAATCTGTCTTTCTTAAAAAAGTCAAACTTGATTTTATACTGGGGTTTTCAGTAAAGCATTTTATCGAAATTAATTCACCCAAAGTATCAAACCCATAATAATAAACTAATTTTTCTACTATCGCTTGAAGTGTAACTCCATGTAAAGGATCTTTTGATTTTTGATTTTCCATTCTGCAAATTTATATCATTTCTGCAAAAACAATTGCTCTTTCATATATTTGTTCTTAAATTTGTCTTCCTATGTTAAAAACTGTCAATATACTTAATAAAAGAGCCAGGTTTGATTATGAAATAATCGACACCTACACTGCCGGAATTGTTTTGGCCGGAACTGAAATTAAATCCATTCGATTAGGAAAGGCCAATATTACCGAAAGCTTTTGTGAGTTTAGTAATAATGAGCTTTTTGCCATTAATACCTATATCGAAGAATATGCCTTTGGAAATCAATTCAATCATAAATCAAGAAGTGAGAGAAAATTGCTATTGAACAGGAAAGAGTTAAAGAATCTTCAAAAAAGTGTTCAGGCAAAAGGATTGACCATAGTACCGCTAAAATTATTTACAAATGAAAAAGGACTTGCCAAACTACAAATTGGCCTTTGTAAAGGAAAGAAAAATTACGATAAACGTGAATCCCTGAAAGAACAGGACACGAAACGTGATTTGGACCGAATTAAAAAAGCTTTCAATTAGCTTTTATCTATAATAAAGCAATATGATGAGTATTGCTTTTTTTTGCATATCTATTTGACTGCCAATTAATTTCAATATTCAAGACTCAAAAAAACTTTTCCAAGATTTTTAATAATATCCGAGGCAATAAAAGATTGATAGCCTGTTTGGGGTAAAGCAATATCAGCCGTCAATCCGTGAAGAAAAACACCCAATTGTGCTGCCTCAAGGGGCTGATAACTTTGAGCAAGCAAACTGGTAATAATTCCGGTTAGTACATCTCCGCTTCCCGCCGTTGCCAAAGCAGCATTTCCGGTTGTGTTTTTATAGACTGTAGTTTCATTTATAATAAAAGTGGGTGCTCCTTTCATCACTATAATAACGTTATATTGTTCTGAAAAAGCGATTGTTTTTTGAAATTTATGAGATTCGGAGTCCCATTTACCTATTAAACGCTCTAACTCCTTTTGATGTGGCGTTAAAATTGTTTTCTCAGGAATCAGTTCAAGCCAGGGCTGGTTTTCTGATAAAATATTCAAAGCATCTGCGTCAAGAACCAAAGGTGATTTATTTACTCTCAAAAATTCAAACAAACCCTTTTGTGTAGCCAGCTCCTTCCCTATTCCGGGTCCGATTCCAATTGCTTGCGGAATAAAAGTCAAATTTATCTGAGTGATAAAATTTGTATTCTCATCAGTGAGAACCATAACTTCAGGATTTGAAATCTGCAGGATTTGATAACCACACTTTGGTATAAAAGTCGTCACAAGTCCACAGCCAGATTTGATACACGATTTCGAAGCCAGAACTGCTGCCCCTATTTTACCATAACTTCCGGCAATGATAACTCCATGTCCCTGAAGTCCTTTGTGTGTTAATGAATTTACAGGTTTGTAAAATTTGAGAATTTCTTCTTTTGTAATTAAATAGGAAGTTTTCATTTAGGTAATTTTATATTTAAAGTTACATAAAAACTGAATACAAGAATGATTATTATAAGCATAGAGCCCTAGCCCTGGTAGTAGCGGCATCCTTTTTGTTTTTTCTTTAAAAACAAAAAGATATAGCGAATAACAGGAAACAGCTCCTAATCATTGCGAAATTTATAATTTAGACTCCTTATTTTAGATATTTTTTAAATAAATTTGCAACTCAATTTTTATAAAACAATACAATGAAAAATACTGCGCTTACGCACATACATGAAGGTTTAGGAGCAAAAATGCTGCCTTTTGCAGGTTATAATATGCCAATTACGTACGAAGGTGTAAATGCTGAACACGAAACGGTTCGTAACAGTGTGGGCGTTTTTGACGTTTCGCACATGGGAGAGTTTTTATTAACAGGCCCGAACGCTTTGGCTCTAATTCAGAAAGTGACTTCAAATGATGCTGCTACACTTACAATTGGGAGAGCACAATACTCTTGTTTACCTAATAATGAAGGTGGAATTGTAGACGATTTGATTGTTTATAAAATGAAAGAAGAACAATACTTATTAGTTGTTAATGCTTCAAATATTGAGAAAGACTGGAACTGGATTTCATCACATAATGATTTAGGGGTTGACATGAAAAATCTTTCAGATGATTATTCATTATTGGCAATTCAGGGCCCAAAAGCGGTTGAAGCTATGCAATCTTTGTCTTCAATAGATTTGTCAGCAATTGAATATTATCATTTTGAAGTGGCTGATTTTGCAGGAATTGAACATGTAATCATATCTGCTACCGGCTACACAGGTTCCGGAGGATTTGAAATTTACTGTAAAAATAGTGAAGCTGAACAGGTTTGGAATAAAGTTTTTGAAGCCGGAGCTTCTTTTGGTATCAAACCAATTGGACTTGCTGCCCGTGATACTTTACGTCTTGAAATGGGATTTTGTTTGTACGGAAACGATATTAATGATACAACATCTCCTCTTGAAGCAGGCTTAGGATGGATTACAAAATTCAATAAAGATTTTACAAACTCAGAAAGCCTGAAGAAGCAAAAAGAAGAAGGCGTTTCTAAAAAACTGGTAGCTTTTGAAATGCAGGAACGCGCTGTTCCAAGACATGATTACGAAATTGTAGATGCTACCGGTGCTGTAATTGGTATTGTTACCTCCGGAACTATGTCACCATCAATGAATAAAGGAATTGGCATGGGATATGTGACTGTAAATCATAGCGCAATTGACAGCGATATTTTTATCCGAATCAGAAAAAATGATGTTGCTGCTAAAGTTGTAAAATTACCTTTTTATAAGAAATAATTAAATCTTATCGATAACTTAAAATGCATTACTTAATTGTAGTGCATTTTTTTGTTTTAAATTTATCGATAAAATGATTTCAGCCTATTTTGTAAATCATTTTCTACTAAAATACATAGCTTTGATATTAGGAATATTTAGAAAAAATGTAACAGTTTATAAAAAAATTAAACGTAAATTTAATCTAAGATTCACAAATATGAAAAAAGTATTATCGATATTTCTGCTTACAACGAACATTCTATTTAGTCAAAATAGCGGTCAAACGTGCGAAATACTTACCAAAATAAATACACTAATTCAAAGTGAACACATTAGACCAAAGCCTGTGGATGATAGTTTATCTGTATATGTTTTTGACAATCTAATGGATGAATTAGATCCTTCCAGAAATATTTTTTTGAAATCAGAATATGACGAGCTCTCCAAAAAATACAGATTAAATTTAGACGATTTAGTCTTAAAAGGAGATTGCAATTTTTTATCTGATATCAATGCTAAATACACAAATGGACTTTTACGAACGAAAACTGTTTTAGAGAAAATTCAAGCCGGACCAATTGATTACAATAAAAAAGATACTATCCGGTTTTACAAAAAAGCATTTACGTTTTATCTAAAAAAAGAGGATCTGGAAAAAGTCTGGCAAAAAAAAATCCGCTATCAAATTTTGGATAACATCACTGAAACAAGTAATGATCTCGATTCTATAAAATTAAATTTTAAATCGATTGAATTACAATCAAGAACCACTGTTTTATCCAACGAAATTTGCAGAATCAACACTCTCTTAGAAAGAAAAGACACACAACAGGAAAACCTTTATAACTTTTTCTGTACTTATTTTGATCCTCACACTGCCTACTTTAGTGATGATTCAAAATCCAGTTTTGTAGCCTCACTTTCAAAAGAACATTTTTCTTTGGGAATGAGCTTAAAACTGAATGAAAAAAATGAAATCATTATTGAAGAATTAGACCCAAATGGCCCGGCTTTTCAAACAGGACAAATTAAAAAGGGAGATCAGATCGTTTCAATTTCCAATCAAAAAGACACTTTACAGGTTTCATGTGCCTCATTAGAATCAGTTTCTACTATGATTTCATCTGAGTCAAATAAAAATATTACACTTACTTTAAAGCGAAATTCAGGCAAAAATTTTGAGGTTTATATCGAGAAACAAATCATGAAAGACGAGGATAATTCTGTTTATAGTTTCGTTATAGGCAAAAACAGTAAAATTGGTTATCTTAAAATTCCAAGTTTTTACGCAGATCTGAATCAAAATGAAAGAAAAGGATGTGCTGATGACGTTGCCCGCGAAATTATAAAACTTGAAAGAGATAATATAAAAGGTCTTGTAATCGATTTAATTAATAATGGCGGAGGCTCTATGGAAGAAGCCATAAGATTGTCCGGAATGTTTATTGATTACGGGCCAATTTCAATAGTTATAGATAATAAACAGAACAGATCCGTAATTGATGATCCCTACAAAGGTCTTATATACAAAGGTCCTATCGTAGTTTTAGTAAACAGCAACACAGCCTCTGCCAGCGAATTCTTTGCTTCAATATTACAGGACTACAACCGTGCTTTATTGTTAGGAAGCAATACACTAGGAAAAGCCACAATGCAAACCATTATTCCACTTGATGAAAATACGACTACAGATTTTTTAAAAATCAGCATTAATAAATTTTACAGGATTACGGGAAAAAGCCATCAAAATATAGGAGTTACACCAGATGTTGTACTTCCGGAATTTTATGAAAATGTTTACCAAAAAGAAAGTAATTTTCCAACTGCAATAAAAAACGACAGTATTACCCCGTCATTAAAATACAGACCGTATGTAAAAAGAGCTTTAATTGATAAAATTGCGAAAAACAGCTCAGCAAGACTGGCCGATAATTTTTATTTTAAAGAAATCAAAGAAATCAATTCAAAAATTGACAAAATGATAAATGTCCCAAAATCAGAAGTCCCAATGACACTCGATTCGATTTTTGAACAAAAAACCATTAGAAATAAATTATGGACAGAAATTAATACTTTTAAGGATGATAACAATCCGTTGGATGTTTATAATTCAACAGTCAATCAGTTTTTATTAGGTGTTTATCCTGCCGAAAAAACAATCAATCAATATCAAATTGATAATCTCAAAACAAATCCTTACTTAAACGAAGCTGTAAATATTATTAATGAATTTAATAATTCAAAATAAATTCAGCCTTCCGCTACAAAATACAATTTTAATCTATTTTAATCATTTAAATAAGAAAAATAACTCAACCCAAACTTTTAGCCTTTTCTTTAAGATATAACATAATTTAAAAAAGAATAGAGTTTTGATTTTGGAAAAATAAGGAATAACTGTATTTTTGCATCTCAAAATAAAAAATCAGTAATGGGAAGAGCGTTCGAATTTAGAAAAGGAAGAAAAATGAAACGTTGGTCAGCAATGGCCAAAACATTTACCCGAATTGGTAAAGATATTGTTATGGCTGTTAAAGAAGGTGGTCCAAATCCGGATGCCAACTCCAGATTAAGAGCTGTAATACAAAACGCAAAAGCAGCTAACATGCCTAAGGACAATGTGGAGCGCGCTATAAAAAATGCAAGCAATAAAGATACTGCCAACTATAAAGAAATTTTGTTTGAGGGATATGCGCCTCACGGAATTGCAATTTTAATTGAAACTGCATCTGACAATAACAATAGAACAGTTGCCAATATTCGTAGCTATTTCAACAAATGCAACGGTACAATGGGAACCCAGGGATCCGTTGAATTCATGTTTGATCACACTTGCAATTTCCGGGTTGCAAAGGGAAATCTTGATCCGGAAGAATTAGAATTAGAGTTAATAGATTTTGGTGCCGAAGAGGTTTTTGAAGATGAAGACGGAATTTTAATTTATGCTCCTTTTGGAAGTTTTGGAGCTTTGCAGAAAGAATTAGAAAACAGAGGTTTAGAAATTTTATCTTCTGGTTTTGAGCGTATTCCTCAAATTACCAAAGAATTAACAGAAGCCCAAATTGCTGATGTGGAAAAACTAATCGAAAAAATAGAAGAAGATGATGACGTAATGAACGTTTATCACACAATGAAAGAAGAATAATTTTTCTGTATATATTAAAAAGCTCTGGAAATCCAGAGCTTTTTTGTTTATAATGAATTTAAACAAATTCATAAACCAAACACATGTGCTTTTTACTACTATATTTGCAATACCAAACCAAAAACATTTTTATGAAAAATTCAAAATACACAAAATTTGTTGTAATTATAATGGTAGTTTTATTTATAATTGTTAGCATGTTAAGCTGTACTGTACATCATCAGCATTCACATTCTAATAACAGTTCAAAGAAAGTACCACCAGGACAAGCAAAGAAAATGTCAGGAAGTAAAAGTGCAAAAGCATATGCTCCAGGTCAGCAAAAAAAATAATTTACCCAAAAAGCTATTTTTTGCTAAAGACTTTCAATTAGTAGAATATAGAGCCAAAAAATATTTCCTTTACATAAAAAAGCTCTGAAATTCAGGGCTTTTTCTTTTACTAAATCCATTCCGAAACTTCTTTGTAACCATCAGGAAGATATGTAAGATACTGTACCATTCTTGGCAATGAACCAAGATTAGGAGTAGCACAATGAGGCAAAGCTTTATGCCAAATAATAAAATCACCTGCGTTTCCAGTTACAGCAACCGGCTTTAGTTTTTCTTCGGCTACGACCCTTGGATTATCCGTTGGTTTTAACTCTCCGAGCCACTGCTCTATTTTTCTATGAAATCCAGGCACACAATGGAATGCGCCTTCCGTTTCGTCACAATCTGTAAGATATAAAAGACCTTGTAATCCAAAAGGTATCGGCAATTTTAAACTAACATCCCAATGAAGCGGGCTTCCTAAAAATTTAAAGTGTTTTGATTCAGGAGGATTAAAACTTACTTTATCTATTGTTTTATAAATATTTGTTGTTTTATAAAGCTGTTCATAAGCTTTTTGTATTCGTAAAGATGATCTGTTCTTATTTAAAGTGGGATGATTAAAAAAATTAAGCATAAGTCCTTTTAATTCTGAATGTCCTTTATACCATGTTTCTCTCGCATCAGGATTCATTTCCAGAAAATTCCAAATAGCTTTTTGTGTTTCCACACAATCAGATATTGGAATTGCATTCTTTACTATTATATATCCATTTTCATCCCAAAAATCAAGATCCTCTTTTGAAAGAACATTCTCAGAGTCAACTGATTTTATGGTTTTTATTTCATTTTTATTTTCCAAGATCCAGTTTTTAAAAGACTCGAAATCAGGTTTTTTTGAATATAAATATTGAAGCGTTTCTTCCATACTGATGCCTAATCTATATAACATTTCCATTTCTTCGTTCCATGTAGAATTATCAGTAAGAGATTGAGTATCTAATGTACGTTTCCAAAGTTTTTTAAAAAGAATCCATTGCATAATTTTCAATAAAATTGTTATAATGCTAAAATAATAAAATCCAATAACTATTCTTACTAAAACATCTATTAACTTTTTGAATTTTAGAAAATTATCTATAACTAAATTGCTATACCACTAAGCCTCTAGCATTGATAAAAATGGAAATCATATTTTGAGAAAACTTATTTTTTCTTGTTTTCGCAGAACGACCAGAGGAAAATCCTGCAAGAATTTAGAAAAAAAATGTTTCGAGAAATATATTATAATGGATAGCAGGAATAGCTTCTTAAAAAAAACATAATTCTTAGACCTTAAATCGTAAATCATAACTACCTTTGCACTGTCAAAAAATTGATATTATGAACATACAACATATTCCACAAATTAAGCACACTGAAAGTGGAAACTTCTTTTTGTTGGCAGGTCCCTGCGCTATAGAAGGAGAAGAAATGGCTCTCAGAATTGCCGAAAAATTAGTTGGTATTACCAACAAACTTCAAATTCCTTATGTCTTTAAAGGATCGTTTAAAAAAGCCAATCGTTCAAGAATTGACAGTTTCTCCGGAATTGGTGATGAAAAAGCTCTAAAAATTTTACGAAAAGTTTCTGAAACTTTTCACATTCCAACTGTAACAGACATTCATACTAACGAAGACGCTGATATGGCTGCACAATATGTAGATGTTTTGCAGATCCCTGCCTTTTTGGTTCGTCAAACTGATCTTGTTGTCGCTGCAGCAAATACAGGAAAAGTAGTTAACCTTAAAAAAGGACAATTTATGAGTCCTGAAAGCATGAAGCATGCTGTACAAAAGGTACTGGATTGTAATAATGAAAATGTTATGGTTACAGACCGTGGTACTATGTTTGGTTATCAGGATATGATTGTTGATTATAGAGGAATACCTACTATGCAGCAATATGCAACCACAGTTTTGGATGTAACACATTCATTGCAACAGCCAAATCAAACTGCCGGTGTTACGGGAGGTAGACCCGATATGATTGAAACTGTTGCCAAAGCCGGTATTGCTGTGGGTGTTGACGGTATTTTTATCGAAACTCATTTTGATCCTGCAAATGCTAAAAGTGATGGTGCCAATATGCTTCATTTAGATTATTTTGAAGGATTAATGACCAAATTAGTTGCCATTAGAACAACAGTAAATTCATTTTAACTTTTATACAATTTTAGTTCGTTGAAAAATAATTTTTTATTCTTGCCTTTCTTTTTAATGTGTTTTGCTGTAAATACATTTGCTCAGGATGAAATTGCAATACAAGATAAATATACAGCACATAACAAAGGAAAGTTCTTTTTTTCATGGGGCGGTAACAGAGAAAGTTACTCTAAATCTGATGTAACCTTCAGAGGAAAAGATTATGAATTCACGGTTCATGATATGTCTGCACATGATAAACCAAAAGGATGGCATGTTGATTATGTTAATCCATCCCGAATGACTATTCCTCAAACTAATTTGAGATTGGGTTATTTTTTTAGTGATCATTACAGTGTAACCATTGGAGTTGATCACATGAAATATGTAATGAACCAAAATCAAATAGCAAATGTCACCGGTTATATTAATAATACTGGTTCCCAGTATGACAACACTACTTATAACAACACACCTGTAGACTTTACTGATGAAACGTTTTTAACTTATGAACATACGGATGGTTTAAATTATGTAAACACAGAAGTTTCTAGATTTGATGATATTTCAAAATTGTTTCATCTGCCAAATACAGACAAAGTTCAAATCAATCTAACTGAAGGCCTGGGTGGTGGAATTTTATACCCTAAAACAAATACAATGCTTTTAGGAAAAGAACGTCACGATGATTTTCATGTTTCCGGTTATGGAGTTTCTGCAAAAGCGGGTATTAATATTACCTTTTTCAAACATTTTTATGTACAGGGAGAACTTAAAGGCGGCTACATTAACATGCAGGATATCAAAACTACGGCAAGTAATGACGATAGTGCTTTTCAAGACTTTTTCTTCTTTCAGCGAATTATTGCTTTTGGAGGAATATTCAGAATTTAAAAAGACATAAACAATAATAAAAAAGCAGAATTCATTAATTGGATTCTGCTTTTTTATTTATTTGTTATTCAGAATACATTTTCAGCAAATTAGTTACTGTATTCCAGTTTCTGATTGTTGCTGTTACGTTTAGTTTTTTCTCAATGTACTTTTGGTCAAATCTTGTTTTCCCGGCCCCAACTGCATATTTGATAAATATTCTGTTACCATCAATGCTGGCTTCGTCAGGTTTAAACTGACTTATTTTTAAATCATTTATATTTTCACTTTTTAAAGCAATAGAGACAAATGCAACGTATAGCTTTTTTGTATCAACATCTTTTTCTTTCAAATAAGGACTATTTTTAAAACACAACTCCAAATCTTCTTTTGTAATAACAACCACGGGGACTTCATGTCCAAACACCTTAAAAATTTCCTGTTTGATCATGAATCCTATTTTCGATGCATTTTCTTCTTCCGTATCTACAAAAACATTTCCGGATTGGAGATAAGTTCTAACGTTGGTAAAACCTATATTTTCGAGCATTGTCTTTAATGCTTCCATTTTCATTATATTATGACCTGAAACGTTGATTCCTCGTAAAAGTGCTAAGTGAGTTGTCATTAATTTTATCTTTTTAATACTTCAAAGATATTGTTTTCTAAAACTTAAATCAGATTTAGAAATTTTAAATTTTTGCATCATTTAGCAGATGCATGCTCTTTAGCATATTTTTTCTTTTCTGAACGTGAAAATTCTTGTGTTATAATGGCTTCATTTACAGAGGTTATATATTCTTTTTTAGATTCAATTGTATTTTCACCATCTTGTGTAACAAAATTAGGCATCAAATATTTATAATTGCTTTTATATCCTTTTAATGTCTGATTTCGGTTTTCTTTCAAAGCGATATCAGATAAATAGTAAACTGAAAAATCAAGTCGGTAGGATTTTAAATCATACTTTTCGGTTATTCCTAATTCTGTTTGTGGATAAATTGTTTCTCCTAATTTTACAAAAATTCCATTCTTTTTAAAACCCTTATATTCTGCAAAAGTTCCATCTGCATGCTCAACAACTACTGAATTTCTCATGCTGGTATAATGGGCATTGGTCGATGAATTATCATCATATTCATTTTTTACCTGTACTACAATTCCTTTTCTCATACTACAGATCGTATCTGGTTTTTCTGAATGAACTACATAAGACTTCCAATTTAAAGCTTTCTCCTGTCCCAAATATTTTTCTCCTATATTTCCAGCTTCATAAATTTTTACTTTTTTTCCATTTTTAAAAGGAAGTGTATAACGAAACAAAGTATCAATCTTCGGATTAAGTTCTCCCATAACGGTATAATATCGCATAGAATATCTAATTCCTCTACTTTTATCGAGAGGTCTTAATCTATACAAGTTACCGGAGTACCCCCTAACTTCTGTTTTATAATTGCTTATATCGCAGTTCTCTACATTGGTAAATTCTAAACTTATTGTATATGTCCCAGGTTTGTCTTTTGTATATGATAAGTCAATACTTTTGTCATCATTTGTTTTAGATTCAATAGACACAATTGGAGTTTGCGCTATCATTTTATAATTTATCCCTATTACTATAAGGAATATAAAAAAAAATAGTTTTGATTTCATTTTCTCTGCGGTTACTAAAATTTGGTTATTTGATAGTTTAATATTTACAGTACAAGATTACTATATATTTTTTATAAAAAGAAAATTCTTATTTATTTTTATAAAAATATTTATTGAGTTCAAATCTTCCTGTTTTTAAATTTCCTAATTAAAATCTATCTTCGCTTAAGAAAAGAAAAATATATTATACAAAGAAAACAGACCAAATATATCAACTGTTCTCTGCATTCTATCAATTGAAAATTCTAAAATCTAACCGTATAAAAAACAATGTCCAATAATCTCCTTGATACCCCAATCGAATACTTAAAAGGCGTTGGCCCTAGTCGTGGTCAGTTGCTTCGTAAGGAATTAGGAATTCATAAATATGGAGATTTAGTTAATTTTTTTCCAAACAGATACATTGACAGGACACGTTATTACAAAATAAATGAGCTTCAAAATACTGGTACTGAAGTTCAGATTATTGGAAAAATCATCAATATAAAAACGGTAGAATTTGCAAAAAACAAAAAACGTCTGGTAGCGACTTTTGTGGATGACACTGGACAAATTGAACTTAATTGGTTTCAGGGGCACAAATGGATTAGAGAGAGTTTAAAACTAAATGAAATATGTGTCATTTTTGGAAAATGTTCTTTGTATGGAAGCCAGTTTAGTATGGCACATCCTGAAATTGAATTATTTGCTGAGCACGAAAAAAGCCTTCGTTCAGCTATGCAACCAGTTTATCCTTCAACGGAAACCTTGTCAAACCGAGGTATTTCAAACAGGACTATTAACAAACTGATGGAACAGCTTTTCATCGAAACGCAAGTTTTATTTACTGAAACTTTTCCCTCTTACTTAATTGAAGAATTAAAATTAATTTCTAAAAAAGCAGCCTTATTCAATATCCATTTCCCTAAAAGTACAGATGCTTTGGCGAAAGCACAGTTTCGCTTAAAATTTGAGGAATTATTTTTCATTCAGTTACAATTAATAACCAAAAATCTAATTCGGAAGCACAAGATAAAAGGACATCCCTTTACAAAAGTTGGTACTTATTTTAATGAATTTTATCAAAATCATTTACCTTTTGAACTCACAAATGCACAAAAAAGAGTTGTAAAAGAAATTCGTTCCGATATGGGCAGTAATGCTCAAATGAATAGACTTTTACAAGGAGATGTTGGGTCAGGAAAAACTATTGTTGCGTTTATGAGTATGCTTTTGGCAATTGATAATAGCTTTCAGGCCTGTTTGATGGCTCCTACTGAAATTCTTGCCAACCAGCATTTCATTGGTTTATCTGAATTAGCTAAAACATTAAACATTAATATTAAAATACTAACCGGTTCAACTAAAACTTCAGCAAGAAAAATTATTCATGAAGAGCTTGAAAATGGCAATTTACACATTTTGATCGGCACTCATGCTTTGCTGGAAGATAAGGTAAAATTTCACAATTTAGGATTAGCGGTTATTGATGAGCAGCATCGTTTTGGTGTTGAGCAACGATCAAAATTATGGAAGAAAAATGAAATTCCGCCACACGTTTTGGTTATGACTGCCACTCCTATTCCCCGAACTTTAGCGATGAGTCTGTATGGCGACTTAGACATCTCTGTAATTGATGAATTACCTCCGGGAAGAAAACCAATCCAGACGGTTCATCGATTTGACAGCAACAGATTAAAAGTATGGAAATTTCTTCGTGACGAAATTGCAAAAGGAAGACAAATTTATATCGTGTATCCACTGATTCAGGAATCAGAAAAAATGGATTACAAAGATCTGATGGATGGTTACGAAAGTATTTCACGCGATTTTCCGCTTCCTCAGTATTCAATTTCTATTTTGCATGGTAAAATGAAACCAGCCGATAAAGATGCCGAAATGAAACGCTTTTCTGAAGGAAAAACTAATATCATGGTAGCAACAACGGTAATAGAAGTTGGTGTAAATGTTCCAAATGCAAGTGTTATGATTATCGAAAGTGCCGAACGCTTTGGATTATCACAACTACACCAATTACGAGGCCGTGTAGGGCGAGGAGCCGAACAAAGTTATTGTATTTTGATGACAAGCCATAAATTAAGTTCCGATAGCAAAACCCGAATGGAAACTATGGTACAAACCAATGATGGATTCGAAATTGCCGAAGTTGATCTTAAACTTCGTGGGCCGGGCGATTTAATGGGAACTCAGCAAAGCGGTGTATTAAATCTTCAAATTGCCGATATTGTTCGCGATCGCGATATTTTGTCATTGGCCAGAAATTATGCAATGAAAATTTTAAAAGAAGATGCTCCGTTACAAAAAACTGAACACGCTACTTTAAAAGCAGTTTTCATTGAAATTACAAAGAAAAAAAGCATCTGGAACTATATTAGTTGATAATCCAGTATTATTAAAGTTGATTAATTTATATAAGAATCCAAAAGCGGACAGTTGTATTTTTTAAAATTTGCCGTATTTGAATAAATTGAATAAAAATCCTCCAGCTCCTGCCCTGCTTCAAAAGGAACAACTTCCTGATCTGAATAAACATGATCAGCATGATAACTATAATAATTACATTTGAAAATCATTAAGCTTGCCATTGCCTTTTCATTATTATTTTTAGACATTTTCAAGGCCTTTTCATAATATAGTTTTGCCATTGTCAGATTATAATAATTACCGTTTTGGTATTTTTTTTCAAAATCAGTATTATCTCCATAAATATAATCAATGTAGGATTCTCCTGAAGTCCAATCATAAGCAGTCATCATCCAGGAATTTCCCAGATATGAAACGTTAAAATAGGCATGTGCTAATTGCAGATTACTGGCAGCTGTGTTTTGTTTCTTTAAGCGAATAAGTTTTGCTATAAATTCTGCTTTATTGAAACGATAATTAAATTTACGTTCTTCCGTTTTTTGAAGTATTTTAGGCACAAACGGATTTTCATTCAGGTAATCCGTAAATGAATAATTCTTTTCCCAAAAATCTTTCGGCATTCCGGAAAAAGTTTCGTAAGCTAATTCCAAATTATTATTTCTAAAAGCAAGCGTTCCTTTTAAATCTTTATAATAGTTAATATTAGGTGATATCGTCCCTGAACAAATGTATTTCTCAAAAGGCGTTTTATTTTCTTTTTGCTGTAAAGTGATCAGCTTATCGATATCTTCAACTGTCGCATGGCGATCAAAATAACCAATATAGGTGTAGAAATAAGGAGTGTTATATCTCGAATATTCACCTTCATTTTTAATATCAGATTTCATAAATAATAAACCCGCAATTACTCTGTTTCCTTGCCTGAAAAATTCATTACTGGCAATTCTATATAAACTATACAGATTTTTAAATAACCCTTTGTCATTTTCTATCAGGTTTTCTACAGCATTAAAATTCTCAAAAAGTCGGTTCTGAACTTTTTCATCATTAAGATCATTCTGCTTTAGTGCAATTAAAGCCATCTGAATATTCTTTTGCATTTGTATTGTAGCATTAGCTCTATCAGAAATCATATTGGTATATTTCTTCCCTAAATCAACTTCGTCATCAATAAAACAGAGTTGTGCTATTGCAGTTGTGAGATAATCCTTTTGCTCTCCGGATGTATTATCCAGAATACTAATCAAAAAATCTTTCAACTCTCTTAAATATAAAATATCCTTACTGTAATTTTCTTGTTTTGCTTTGGCAAAATCTTCATACCATATTTCACCATTTAAAACTACAGAAGGACTCCCATTGGTAAACTGTGGTGTAAAAATCCAATCTTCTAGTTTATTGATTTCCCTCCCAATTAAAAAACTCAAATACAAACTATTTGGACTTAAGGCATAAACTTCTTTTATAACTTTAAAATCCGGGGCCGGATTTCGCAAACTTTCAATAGCCAGAATCACACTTCTTTCTTCATCACTTTTAGCTAAGGCTAAAGTTTCTGTGGTCCGTTTCCAATTATAATGTTGTAAAACAGCAAATGATTTTTCTTCACAAGTTGCAAAAACCTTACTCAGTAAATAGTTTTGCAAAGTCAAATCGTCAATACATAAAGCTTTATAATATAATGCCCAGGGTGCTAATATTGTTTTTTTATTTTCAGCAAAAAAGGTGTCATACAACCGGATAACCTCTTTTGGTTCCTGAGCGTAAAAACTATATCGTAAAATTAAAAAAGCATAACGCTGTTTTAAAAAAGCATCTTTGGAGGAGGCAATTTTTTGTTCGAAATTCTCTAAATCAGAAGATTTTTTTCCATTACTGTCATAATTAATATTATCCCAGGATTCCCATTTTTCAACTGGACTACTATCATATTCCATTTTTTTTGCGAATAAAATATAATCCAAAAAAGCTTTATTTTGGGGCATCAATAAAGTTTCAATAAAAGTATTCTTTGCAAATACATCTTTTAAAGCCTTGTTCTCATATGCATTTTGAAAAACTTCTGCATCTGTCTGATACAAAATAAAATAGGCATCATCTTTATTTATCTGATTACCTAGTTTTTTCTTCCACTCTAAACAATTCAATTCCTGATCTGCATTAGAAATTGTGTTGGTAGAATAATAAGAATCAGCAGAATAATAAAAAGGAGTCAATTTAAAAAAACCTTCACGTTGCGCTTTAAACAATGCCAATCTGCTTGTCTCAGGTGAAACACTCCATCCACAGGCAAAAGAAACCTGAAAACTTAATACTAAAATTAAACTTCTAAAAACGCGCATAGTAATTAGATATTTCTTGAGTTCCATAATCATTTATGTATTTTTTATCGAAAGAAAAAAAAGTTATCCGGGTTTGTCCATCAATCTGAATCTTATCTTTAATGACGGAAATCATTTTGTCCAATTCATCATTTGAAATCTTTTCAATTCTGATTTCATCTCCATTTCGTAAATAAGTTTGCCCAACCAACACATCGTCCTGAAGTATAAATTTATTCGATGAAGATTTTTTTAATTTAATTGTGTCATTCAATAATTGATCATAATCGGATAAAATGCCTTTAAAAGCATTACCTCTGAAAAGCACAGCCCAACTGTAAAGCGGCAAAGATATATCTAACCTGAGTTTGTATTGGTTGTGAGTTATATATTGCTCGAGCTCAGCACTTGTACCAATCGAATTTTCTGTTTTAAAATCATCCGGTTTTGCCAAATTATAACACATTAATAAACCTTTATCAACCGGTGGCATGCCTGATTTTTCAGCATACTTATACTGCCAAAGCCGAATTGTAGCAGCGATTTTAGAAGTTGGAAATCCTTTTTTTATTTTTTGAAGTAAATAGAAATAATTTTCTTTTGATTTTTCTGACCAGTCACAATCTATCAAAATTTCTTTAAAATTAACTTTCAGTTTTGATAGCTCAGCAGATTTTACAGAATCATAATTCAGTGTTTTAAAATCTTTCTTTTTATGATAATTTTCCGGATAAACAATTTTATATGCGATTGATTCAGCCTTGGTTTGATTCATTTTATTACCAACTTGCAGAACTCGCCTGAATATCTGGATTGCAAGACTATCCAGTTGTTTCCTGTCAGATTGGATAACGACTTCATTTGTTATAAAAACACTTGGTGTAATATCCAGATTACTCTCATTCAGTCTAATATCATTAATCGTTGCAACAGGTAAAGGTTCTTTTGAATATGGATTCCAATCAACATCAAAAAAACGAACATACATGTGTTTTACATTCAAATCTTTTATCAAAGAATCATCTTCTTTGTCGAAAGATAAATCGGTTTTCCAATAACAAAATGATCTGATAACTTCGTGTTCTTTCTTACAGCTTCCTGAACATAACACTACAAAAAGTAAAACAAAAATAATATTCTTCATATGATTAATCGACTAAAAACGCTGATCAAAATTAACACTAATATTTGTAAGGATATCGATTATTTATAAACAACTTCTAATTTCGATTATTACCTTTGCAAAAAAATTATTTATGTCAAATATATATTTAGGATATCATTTTACAATAGAGCCTAAGGAATCAGGATCAGAAATTTTAATAGCTGAATTAGGCGAAAAAGCATTCGAAAGTTTTACAGAAACAGAAAATGGAATATCAGCTTTTGTAAAAAAAGATTTATGGGATGAGAATATTTTAGATGACATTTATATTTTAAAATCTGAAGAGTTTAAAATCGAATATACTGTTGAAGAAATTGATCAGATTAACTGGAATGAAGAATGGGAAAAGAATTTTGAAGCCATCGATGTTGATGGAAAATGTCATGTTCGGGCTCCTTTTCATCAGAAAACCGATGCAGAATTTGATATTGTAATTGAACCTAAAATGAGTTTTGGTACAGGTCATCATGAAACAACACATATGATGATTCAGCATTTACTTGAAATTGATATTGAAGGTTTAAAAACATTAGACATGGGTTGTGGAACAGCAATCTTAGCCATTTTGGCTGAAATGAAAGGTGCTCAGCCAATTGATGCTATTGATATTGATAACTGGTGTTATTTGAATTCGATAGAGAATGCAGAACGCAATAATTGTACTCACATCACCGTTTACGAAGGTGATGCAGCTTTATTAAAAGGCAAAAAATATGATTTAATAATAGCAAACATCAATCGAAACATTTTGTTAAACGATATGCAGTTTTATGTTGATTGCCTTAACCCCAAAGGCATTATACTTTTGAGCGGTTTTTATGAAGAAGATATTCCTTTTATTGATTCTTCTTGTACCGAAAAGGGTTTAACATATGTAAAAAAGTTTCAAAGAAACACCTGGGTTTCATTAAAATACGTAAATTAGTTAATCGAAATTACTAAAGTACAAAACGTAAAAATATGAGTACTAAAGAAAAAGTAAGAGAAAAAAATCGCGAAAAAGAAGCCATAGGTTTCAATAACGAAATTATTGTTTATAATGATGATGTAAACACTTTTGATCATGTGATTGATACTTTAATGCGTGTTTGCAGCCATACAGCCGAACAAGCGGAACAATGCTCACTGATTGTACATTACAATGGAAAATGTACCGTAAAAACAGGGCCTATCGATAAATTAAAACCACAATGTACACAGCTTTTGGAAGCTGGACTCAGTGCCGAAATTGTTTAAATTGAAATAATATAAAAAACATTCTACCACATTCACAGAATTCATGGTAGAGTGTTTTTTTTATTCATAATTTTATGGCATAATATCTGATCATAACTGATGTCACAAATTGATTTTAAAAATCAAAATTAAGAATAGATTAATTTCAATAAAATCTAAAATTTAGTTTTAATTCATAAATCTCTGGTGAAAAAATCTTTTACATTTGTATTAAAATAATATTAAGTCCATGAAAAAAATAACCATTCTTATTGTTTTATTAATTGCCGTTACTTCATGCGTAAGTACAAAATCGACATTAAAAAATGTAGATGACAACGCTCCTGATTTAGTTTTAAGCAAAAACAATACGTTTGTCATTAAAGAATTCAGCAAGGACAAAAAGTATGGCTATAATCCGGACTATCCTATTAATATTTTCTACAGAAACACTAAAGATGAGACGCTAAATGAGATTCGTTTTTTAAACGCTTTAGCAGGCCCAAACGGCGAAAAAATAACATATACAAGGTTAGAGACCTGTTGCCCGTTTCCAACCAAACGAAGTGATATGGGAGCTGGATTTTTAAATGTCTACGAGTTAAAGTGGGAAGGACAGAAAAAACCAATTACATTATATCTGAATGTTTATGAAAAAGGTATTTTGATGGTTCCAATGGGATTGAGCCTGAAAAAAGAGTAATACAAATTAATTTTAAAGATGTAAAATTATTTGATTGAAAGAAAAAAGCCAAATCTTTAAAAATTAAGATTTGGCTTTTTTAGTTTTTATAATTTATTACGAAATTCTTTCATTCATAATATCTTCAACAACTTCCGGATTTAACAAAGTAGAGGTGTCTCCAAAATTAGAAAAATCCCCTTCAGCTATTTTTCGTAAAATTCTACGCATAATTTTACCTGAACGAGTTTTTGGCAATCCTGATACAAACTGTATTTTATCTAATTTAGCAATTGGACCAATATGATCAGCAATATATTGATTAATCTCCTTCGCTAAATTTTCTTTGTTTCTAACTTCACCTGTTTCTTTTAAAATTACATAACCATATAAGGCATTCCCTTTTATTTCATGAGGAAAACCTACAATTGCAGATTCAGCAACTGCCGGATGCTCATTTATCGCATCTTCAATAGGTGCTGTTCCTAAATTATGCCCTGACACAATTACAACATCGTCTACTCTACCTGTAATTCTATAGTATCCAACTTCGTCTCTTAAAGCGCCATCACCTGTAAAATATTTACCCGGAAAAGCTGAGAAATATGTTTTTTTATAACGGTCGTGATCATTCCAGATTGTTCTGGCTATACCAGGCCAGGGAAACTTAATACATAAACTACCTACTACCTGATTACCTTCAATTTCATTACGTTTATCATCCATTAAAACCGGTTGAATACCTGGCAACGGCAAAGTTGCATAAGTTGGTTTGGTTGGCGTTACAAAAGCAATTGGCGAAATCATAATTCCACCTGTTTCTGTTTGCCACCATGTATCAACAACAGGACATCTTTTATCTCCAACGTGGTCATTAAACCAGTGCCAAGCTTCTTCATTAATTGGTTCTCCAACAGAACCGATAACTTTAAGTGATTTTAAAGGATATTTCTGGATATAATCTAAACTTTCCTTCGCTAATGAACGAATTGCAGTTGGTGCTGTATAAAACTGCGTGATTTTATGTTTTTCGATAATATCCCAAAAACGACTAAAGTCAGGATAAGATGGAACTCCTTCAAATATTACGGTTGTACCTCCATTCAATAATGGTCCGTATAAAATATATGAGTGTCCTGTAATCCATCCAATATCTGCAGTACACCAAAAAATATCATTTTCTTCGTGACTAAAAACATTCTTAAAAGTATAAGCTGTATAAACCATATATCCGGCTGTTGTATGAACCATTCCTTTTGGTTTTCCTGTAGAACCTGATGTATATAAAATAAATAATGGATCTTCTGCATCCATTATTTCTGCTACATTATAATCAAGAGCAGCATCTAATAATGGTTGCAACCAAATATCTCTGCCTTCCTGCATTTTTATTTCAGTTTCTGTTCTTTTCACAACCAAAACTTTAGAAACTGATGGACAGCTTTCTAATGCTTCATCAACAATACCTTTAAGATCGATTGTTTTATTTCCTCTGTAACCTCCGTCAGAAGTGATTACCATTTTACATTCACAATCATTGATTCTTGCAGAAACTGCTGAAGCCGAAAATCCGGCAAAAATAACCGAATGTATAGCACCTATTCTTGCACAAGCCAACACAGCTACAGCAAGTTCAGGAATCATTGGTAAATAAATACAAACTCTGTCTCCTTTTGCTACTCCTTGCTCACGCAATACATTTGCCATTTTGGAAACCCTTTCATATAGTTCATTATATGTAATATGTATTGCATCCTCAGAAGGATTATTTGGTTCAAAAATAATTGCCGTTTTTTCTCCTCTTTTACTTAAATGTCTGTCAATACAATTTTTTGTAATATTAACTTTGGCCTCAGTAAACCATTTTACCTCTGCATCAGCCATGTTAAAATCAACAACTTTTTCCCATTGCTGGTACCAAGTAAAATTTTCTTCTGCAATTTTACCCCAAAATTTTCTTGGTTCTCTTATTGACTTATTGTAATGTTTAAAATATTGTTCTAAATTTTCTATTTTATAATAACTCATAGTTGTTGTAATTTTTTTATAAATGTATTAAATAACAATGTATTCTTAAAATTATTTAATTTATAAATTTTATCAAAAAAATACTGATCACTAAAAAAAACATTAATTTTATTGTGTTTTTCCTAAATTTTAAACTTTTAATCAAATATTAACAATACAAAAAGGCATGATATTTCTAAATACCATGCCTTTTTAATTCTAACAATTTCAATAACAATTAATTTTGCCTGATCTTACTATTCTCTTTTTACTTTGAAAATAAAAGCAACATTAATCATAACAGAAACTTCTACAGTATATCTATAACAAAATATACCGAAATAATTAGGGATTACTTCACTTAACCTGAATGATTCAAAGTTAAGTGAATGTAACTGCGCCATATCTGTTATTATCTTAATAAGTGCTTACTAATTCAAAATATTATATAAAACCAAGATACAGTGCAAAATCCCAACACACAACGTGGTGCGTAATATATTATCCTATTTTTTTCATTGCAGTCATAGATTCTCTCAACCAAGCTCCCACTTCTTCGATAGGATGTTGACGAATTTCTTTGTTTACTGCTATCAGAACAGCATTGTCTACTCCATTTGAAGTTGAAAATGGTTTACCAATAATATTAGTTTCTACTTTTTTCATGAATTCAGTCAATAAAGGCTTACATGCATGATCAAATAAATAACAACCATATTCTGCAGTATCAGAAATTACACGGTTCATTTCGAATAGTTTCTTTCTTGCGATAGTATTAGCAATCAAAGGTAATTCGTGTAATGACTCATAATAAGCAGATTCTTCGATAATACCAGCTTCTGTCATAGTTTCGAAAGCTAATTCTACACCTGCTTTAACCATTGCAATCATTAATACTCCATTATCGAAATATTCCTGCTCTGAAATTGGAGCTTCTTGTGGAGCTGTTTTTTCGAAATTAGTTTCACCAGTTGCAGCTCTCCATTTCAATAAATTAACATCATCATTTGCCCAGTCAATCATCATAGTTCTTGAGAACTCTCCAGAAATAATATCATCCTGATGTTTTTGGAACAACGGACGCATAATATCTTTTAATTCATCTGCAAGCTCATAAGCTTCAATTTTAGCAGGATTAGAAAGACGATCCATCATATTTGTGATACCTCCGTGTTTCAATGCTTCAGTGATAGTTTCCCAACCGTATTGAATTAGTTTAGAAGCATATGCCGCGTCGATTCCTTTTTCAACCATTTTATCAAAACATAAAATAGAACCTGTTTGCAATAATCCGCAAAGGATAGTTTGCTCACCCATTAAATCTGATTTTACTTCAGCCACGAATGATGATTTTAGAACTCCTGCTCTGTGTCCTCCGGTAGCAACAGCATAAGCTTTAGCCTGATCTAAACCTAAACCGTTTGGATCGTTTTCAGGGTGAACAGCTATAAGTGTTGGCACACCAAAACCTCTTTTATATTCTTCACGCACTTCAGAACCCGGACACTTAGGAGCACACATAATTACTGTGATATCTTTACGAATCTGCATTCCTTCTTCTACGATATTAAAACCATGAGAATAAGCCAAAGTCGAACCGTTTTTCATTAATGGCATAATAGCAGTAACTACAGCTGTATGTTGCTTATCCGGAGTTAAGTTACAAACCAAATCAGCAGTTGGAATTAATTCTTCATAAGTACCTACTTTAAAACCATTTTCAGTAGCATTTTTAAAAGAAGCTCTTTTTTCAGCAATTGCATCTGCACGCAAAGCATAAGAAATATCCAAACCGGAATCTCTCATATTTAAACCCTGGTTTAAACCTTGCGCTCCGCAACCTACGATTACGACTTTTTTTCCTGCTAATGCATCTATTCCGTTTGCAAATTCAGATTGATCCATAAATTCGCAAACGCCTAATTGTTCTAATTGTAATCTAAGTGGTAATGTGTTGAAATAATTGGCCATTTTTTTAATATTTAATAAGTATGATGTTTAATTTGAAAATTGATAAACTATTTTAATTCTTCTAATAATAATGATGAAATCTCCATCTTTTCTTTTGACACAGAAATTCTTCCTGAACGCACGAATTGCATAATTCCGTAAGGTTTAAACTTCGCATATAATTCTTCTATTTCTGAGCGTCTTCCAGATTTTGAAATCACAAAGAAATCACGGGAAACAGTTACAATCGTTGACTGACTGTCTTTGATTATATTCTGAATTTGTTTTTCATCAAACAGCAAGCTTGAAGCTATTTTAAATAATGCATTTTCAAGATAAATTGTCTCTTCATCTGTATGATAAAATGCTTTTATAACTTCAATTTGTTTTTCGATTTGTCCAACAATATTCTTAACCCATTTCTCTGTTGTTTCAACTACAATAATAAATCTTGAAACATTTTCTATTTCTGATTCTGAAACGTTTAAACTTAATATATTAATATGCCGTTTTAAGAATATTCCTGATATTCTATTTAATAAGCCTACGTTATTTTCTGAGTATACCGATATGGTAAATGTTTTTTCTTCCATAATTTTTAACTTAATCTCATATCAGAAACCGAAGCTCCTGTTGGAATCATTGGAAATACGTTATTTTCTTTTTCTACCATAACTTCTAAGAAATAAGAATCTTTTGAAGCCAGCATCTCAGCGACTGCCGCATCTAAATCCTCTCTTTTCGTTACCTTTCTTGATTTGATATAATACCCTTCTGCAATAGCACAAAAATTTGGATTTACCATAACCGTAGAAGCGTATCTGTAATCAAAAAACAATTCCTGCCATTGGCGAACCATTCCTAGAAATTCATTGTTTAGTACTACAATTTTCACAGGAACCTTCGTTTGATGAATAGTACCTAATTCTTGTATGTTCATTTGAAAACCTCCGTCTCCAATTATAGCTACAACTTCCCTGTCTGGTCTTCCCATTTTGGCACCAATAGCTGCTGGTAAAGCAAACCCCATAGTTCCTAAACCTCCTGAAGTAACATTACTTTTTGTGGAATTGAATTTGGCATAACGACAGGCAAACATTTGATGCTGTCCTACATCCGATACCATTATTGCGTCACCTTTAGAGTGTTTATTAATCATTTCAATCGTTTCTCCCATCGAAATTCCTTTTCCATTCGTTGGTGTCAACTCTTCATCTATAACTGCTTCTAATTCAATTTTATATTTTTCTTTGAATTCATTATGCCATGAATCATGCGATTTTTTGTCAATTAATGGAATCAAAGCTGTTAATGCTTCTTTTAAATCAGCCAAAACAGCTACTTCTGTTTTTACATTTTTATCGATTTCAGCAGGATCAATTTCGAAGTGGATTACTTTGGCTTGTTTAGCATAAGTCGCTAAATTTCCTGTAACACGGTCATCAAAACGCATTCCCAATGCAATTAAAACATCACATTCATTGGTTAAAAGATTAGGCCCATAATTACCATGCATTCCTACCATACCTACATTTAAAGGATGATCTGTTGGCAAAGCTGAAAGTCCCAGAATTGTCCAGGCCGCAGGAATTCCTGATTTTTCAACTAATCTTTTCAATTGCTCTTCTGCCTGACTTAATATAACACCCTGACCAAAAATAATGTATGGTTTTTTGGCATTATTAATTATATCCGCTGCTGCTTCGACCTTTTTAATATTCAATACTGGTTTTGGATGATAACTTCTGATTCCAGTACATTTTCCATAACTAAAATCAAACTCATCGAATTGAGCATTTTTAGTAATATCAATCAAAACTGGCCCGGGACGCCCTGATCTTGCAATATAAAATGCTTTTGCAATAATTTCCGGAATTTCGTGAGCTTCTGTAATTTGGTAATTCCATTTGGTTACCGGAGTTGAGATTCCAATAATATCTGTTTCCTGAAAAGCATCAGAACCCAATAAATGTTTTCCAACCTGACCTGTAATACACACTAATGGTGTTGAATCGATTTGAGCATCAGCAATACCAGTTACTAAATTTGTTGCTCCTGGTCCTGAGGTTGCAATCGCTACACCTACTTTACCAGTCGCTCTGGCAAATCCTTGTGCTGCGTGAGCTGCACCTTGCTCGTGACGCACCAATACGTGGTGCAATTGATCCTGAAATTTATATAATTCGTCATAAACCGGCATTATGGCTCCTCCCGGATATCCATAAACCAAATCTACTCCTTCTGCTAATAAACATCTTATAACGGCTTCTGCCCCTGATATTTTCATTTTTTATTATTTTTATAAACAATTACTAGCATCTATAATACTAACTTGAATGTATATTAATTGAGCACGGGATTATGCTTAGATTTTAATGGTGAGTTTTTAAAATTTTCCAAGTCATAATTTGCATCTTCAATAATTCTTTTCCCATCTTTTTTATCATAATCATTAGCAATTAATCCCTCTCCTTCTTTAATTGCTTTTTCAGGCTGATCTAAATGAATGTAGATTCTTCCCAGATTATAATAAGCTGAATATCTAATCTTTTTACTAGATTTATCGTTTTCTGTATATTTTGTTTTAAGAGAATCAAAATATTCAATTAACGGATTCATCTCGGTCACAATTTCATCAATTGGAGCAGTTGCCGTCATTTTAGAAAAAATCACTTTAACAGCTTCCAAAGCTTCTTTTTGAATTGCTCCTTCTTCGTCCTTAGAGTCAATAATCCATAAATTATCGCTGTACGTTGTAGGCTCAAAACCGTACAATTTATTGACTTTATTGTTCGTTTGATAAGTCACTAAATCAACATAGTCTATAATATTCTTATTATAAAAATCTGTTTTTTGTGTTTTATACAAATCCTTGACGACTTCTGGATTCACATGTTCATTATTAGATTTATAGACATAATCTTTATCAAATGGATATACAGTTTCCTCGTCTTTTCCAGATTCATTTAATAATGCTTTTACCTTAACGATTGCAGAACCTTTTGCTTCAATTTTTGCGGTTACAAAATAATAGGTAGTTTTTACTACTACACCATTTTTGTCTTTAGATTCGTCAATTCTTGTTTCCAGTTTTGGTTCACCCAGAGTAAAACTTTTCAAAATTACTTCGACATCAACATTTGAAGTTCTCGGGCCTCTTTTCCAGCCATATAGATCAACTCTGTTTCTTAAAGCTATCACATTGGGATAATAAGAAGCAAAATCATTACCGACAACTGTTTCTGTACTAAAAACTCTTTTTTCAAATGCAACAAACTTTTTAGGCAAAATTTGATAATTTACATTAAACGAAAATTTATCTAAATCAACTTTTTGAGGTTTTACTTGTGCAAAAGATTTAAACGAAACAAAAAGTAACAAGAAATATTTTATTGTATTTTTTAAATTCATAAAATTTATTTTTTTAGAAATCTATTGTTTTTTTGAGATTCTGTTTGTTCTTTAGTTTCAGTTTTTACCGCCGCTTTTCTCGATGGATTGCTTATGTACATATAACGTTCACCAATCATTTTTCCATCAATATCAAAAGTTGTTTTTCCGTAGACAAAGGGATCACTTTCTTCATTTAATACCAGTAAATTATTATCTACTATAAAGTTGTACTCTTTATCAGTATCAAAAATTTTAAAATTTTCTAATACAGGTTTTCCATTATTATCAAATAAACTACAACCGAGTGAACTGCCAATTCTGTGATTTACCAAAAAAAGAAGTTTCTCCTGTTGTTTATCAATTTGAATTATTGCAAAACTTGGGTCTTTTAAAAAACTTGTTTTAGCAATTCCGTCTGTACTAAAAAGCGCACTACGTATAGATGGTTCATTATAACAATCACTATTTTCACATGTAGTTACCAGAAAGAAATTTTCACTTTTGTCATATCTATTTTGCTTTTTATTATCTGGCAAACCGAAAGACTGAGAATATATGCCAACTTTTACTAACTGCCCTTTTATGGTAGAAATAAATTTTGATTTATCAACATCATAAATCATTGAATCTCCATTACCTAAATGCAGCGTAATAAATCTGTCATTATAAATCTTAACTGCTTTAATATCTAATTTAGGATCAAAAAGCGTTTTCCCGTAATAGGCATTTTCAAATCTTTTGCCATTTATTTCTCCTGAATACAAAACTAGATATTTATCATTTTTCGCTCCGGCATACATAACGTAGGTCGCATTTTCTGATACTGGCAAAACCTCCTTAAGTGTTTTGTAATCAAGAATTCCTATCTTTTTATCTTTGTATACAACATAAAACTTTTCTAAATCAATACCTAATTCTTTTTTCTTTTCTTCTATAAAATCATATTTAAATGGAAGAATTTCTTTGTTTGTTTTTATATCTAATAATCCGTAATTCTTAGTGTCATAGGTAGCTACTATCCTGTTGTCATTTACCTTGAAATTCTGATCGAATGCAAACGTAGAACCATTAAAATCGTTTCTAACATATTTGAAAGGTTTTTGTAAAACAGCATTACCCAAAGTGTCAATGACCGTGTATTCATTTTCTGTAAAAACGATTGCCTGCCCCTGCTCGTTAAACTTTTTAATGTATTTATACTTTGGAGCAACTACAATTTTACCACAAGAATTGACCAGTCCTATTTGATTTTTGTCATAGAAAATTCTATGTAAACCGAATTCATCTGTATCATAAAATGAATAAAAATAATAATCCAAACTTTGAACAGATTTTGAATCGGTTATATCTCTCACTTTAACTTCTTTATAATCAACATGAGTCCATCCACCACCATCATTCCCGCCATGTACAGCAATTCCGGTAAAATATTTATTACAATTTAAAGTTCCGAGATACAATTCATTTCCTGTATAAGAACTGACTATTTCTCCATTTTGATCTGCAATTTTTACTTTATTAAAATCGTCTTTATCTCTTAAAATAGAATATCCATTTTTGACAGTTTCAACATTGTAAGACTTTTTAAACTTTTCGATTTTAGCATTTTGTGAAAAAACTAAAGCGGGCAAAAGTAACAGACCTATATTTTTTTTAATATTCATTTATCGTATTAAATTTTATGTTATTTGTCCGTAACACATCCCTCTGAGGCACTGGAGACCGAACGCATATATTTAAGTAAAACTCCTTGTTTGATCGGCGACTCTGGTCTTTTCCAATTGGCTTTACGATTTGCCAATTCTTCATCGGAAATTTTCATATCAATGGTGTTTTTCACAGCATCAATTGTAATCACATCTCCATTTTCTATCAATGCGATTCCACCACCTTCATAAGCTTCCGGAGTAACGTGACCTACCACGAAACCGTGCGAACCTCCGGAGAAACGTCCATCAGTAATTAATGCTACTGAATTTCCTAAACCAGCTCCCATAATGGCAGATGTTGGCTTTAGCATTTCAGACATACCAGGACCGCCTTTTGGACCACAATAACGAATAATTACCACGTTTCCAGGTTTAACTTCACCAGCCTGTATTCCTCTGATTACATCTTTTTCACCTTCAAAAACAACAGCTGTACCTTCAAAAAACTCACCTTCTTTGCCGCTAATTTTAGCTACGCAACCTTCTGTTGCTATGTTTCCGTATAGAATCTGAATATTTCCGGTTGATTTTAATGCTTTTGCTATTTCAAAAACTACTTGTTGTCCATCATGTAAGTCAGGAACAGAAGCTAAATTCTCTGCTATTGTTTTCCCTGTTACAGTTAAACAATCACCATGTAAAAAACCTTCTTTTAATAAATATTTCATTACTCCCGGAACACCACCAACATTGTGTAAATCTTCCATTAAGTATTTACCACTTGGTTTCAAGTCAGCTAATAATGGTGTTTTATCACTAATATCCTGGAAATCTTTTAATGTCAATTCAATACCTACTGAGTGCGCCATTGCAATTAAATGCATAACAGCATTTGTAGAACCACCTAAAACAGCTACCATCGTAATTGCATTTTCAAATGCTTTACGAGTCATGATATCTCTAGGTTTGATATCTTTTTCTAATAATATTCTGATAGCTTTACCTGCATCAACACACTCTTGTTTCTTTTCAGGACTTAAAGCAGGATTAGAAGAACTATAAGGTAAACTCATTCCTAACGCTTCAATTGCAGATGACATTGTATTCGCTGTGTACATTCCACCACAAGCACCTGCGCCCGGACAAGCATTTTGAATTACACCTTTGAAATCTTCCGGAGTAATTTTGTTACTTATTTTTTTACCTAAAGCTTCAAAAGCAGAAACTATATTCAAATCCTCACCTTTCCATTTCCCCGGATGGATGGATCCTCCATAAACCATAATAGAAGGACGATTTACTCTACCCATAGCCATTAAAGCTCCCGGCATATTTTTATCACAACCCGGAACAGCAATCATACCATCATACCATTGTGCACCCATTACAGTTTCAATAGAATCAGCAATAACATCGCGAGAAACTAAAGAAAAACGCATCCCGTCATTACCATTAGAAATACCATCACTAACACCAATAGTATTAAAAATCAAACCGACCAAATCAGCATCCCAGACCCCTTTCTTAATATCTTTAGCCAGGTCATTTAAGTGCATGTTACACGGGTTTCCGTCGTAGCCCATACTCACAATTCCTACCTGCGCTTTTTTAAGATCCTCTTCTGTCAAACCAATTCCGTAGAACATTGCTTGTGAAGCTGGTTGAGTTTCATCTTGCGTGATTGTTTTGCTGTACTTGTTTAATTCCATTTGTAATATTTGTATTTCTAATTTTATTCCTAAAAAAAACCTCCCAACTAAGTGGGAGGTTATAATATATATTTTTCAATTATATTTATACCATTCCCGATGCAGATGTGCTATACACATTGACAACAATGACAGAAGTAATAATAATTGAGATTTGCATCATTTATTTTTTTGATGCCACAAAAGTACAAAAACTAATAGGACAAAAAAAAATAAAATCTCAACATTTCAAACACTTGTTGTTAATTATTGCAACATTTAACAAAAAATATTAAACAATCGTAGATTGCCCGATATGAACGTTATCATTATTAAAATAGAGCAAATCATCTTTACTGAAAATAAAGTTTGACACAAACTCCCCTACTTCATTAGTTCCAAATTTTGAATCTGCTTTTAAATCTATTGTAACTACCTTAAATTCAATTGCCTTTTCAACTGCTTTATAAATTACATTTGCTTCTTTAAATAGTCCAAAATGCTCTAACAACATTGCTGCCGACAAAATAGAAGCTATTGGATTGGCAATATTTTTCCCTTTTACCTGAGGATACGAACCGTGAATTGGCTCAAAAAGCGCATTTTTTTCACCTAAAGAAGCCGAAGCTAACAAACCGATTGATCCTGTAATTACACTTGCTTCATCAGACAAAATATCTCCAAATAAATTTTCTGTCAAAATCACATCAAATTGTTTTGGATTTAAAATCAGTTGCATTGCCGCATTATCCACAAACAAAAAGTCCAGTATAACATCTTTATATTCTTCACCAACTTTCTGAACAACTTTTCTCCACAACCTTGAGGTTTCCAAAACGTTTGCTTTATCCACCATTGTTAACTTTTTACGACGGTTTTGCGCCGATTTAAAAGCAAGATGTGCAATTCTGGCAATTTCTTCTTCCGAATATTCACATAAATCCGAAGCATGTGTTCCTTCTTCATTTAATGTTTTTGCTCCAAAATAAGCACCGCCTGTTAATTCTCTGAAAATAGTAAAATCAGCTCCTTCTATAATTTCTCTTTTTAAAGGAGATGCGTCAATTAATGACTTATAAGGTTTAATTGGTCGGATGTTTGCAAACAACCCTAATTCTTTGCGTAGCTTCAACAACCCTTGCTCAGGACGAACTTTAGCATTTGGATTATTATCATATTTTGGATCACCAATAGCTCCAAACAAAACAGCATCAGTATTTAAACAAAGATTCAGTGTTTGTTCAGGAAGCGGTTTTCCTGTTTTATCAATAGCAATTGCTCCCATGAGAGCTTCTTCGAAAACAAATTCATGATTATACACTTCGCCAATTGCATACAACGCTTTTTTGGCTTGTGCAATTACCTCCGGCCCTATTCCGTCTCCTGGTAAAACTGCTATTTTCAAATTCATAATGCCTCGTTCTTTATGTATTTAAAATCTGTTTTTTCTAAATTAACTTCTAATTAAATCTCCCTGAATCTTGGAAGCTTCAATAATCTGATGAATATCTTCGTCTAAAACTTCTTTTTTAATATCTGCAAATTTTAAGAATTCAACATATACGATATCCAATTGCACTTTCGTAAGTTCATAACCTACTTTTTTAGCTCGGTATGCTAAAGCAGCTCTTCCGCTTCTTGCAGTCAAAATAATGGAAGACTCATTAACACCTACATCCAAAGGATCCATAATTTCGTAAGTAGCTCTGTTTTTGATCACACCATCCTGATGAATTCCAGAACTGTGAGCAAAAGCATTTGCTCCCACAATTGCCTTATTTGGCTGAACTATCATTCCCATACTTTCAGAAACCAAACGACTCATTTCGTTCAATTCTCTTGTATTGATATTTGTATCTAAATTTAAGTAAGGATGTTGTTTGAAAATCATCACTACCTCTTCAAGTGCTGTATTTCCTGCTCTCTCACCAATACCATTAATAGTACATTCTATTTGTCGTGCTCCATTTATAGCTCCTGAAATTGAATTTGCAGTAGCCATTCCTAAATCATTATGACAGTGGCAAGAAAGAATTACATTTTCTATTCCTTTAACGTTTTCTTTTAAGTATTTTATTTTTGCTCCGTATTCTTCAGGCAAACAATATCCTGTTGTATCCGGAATATTTAAAACGGTTGCACCTGATTTTATTACTTCTTCGCACACTTTAGCTAAAAAAGCATTATCAGTTCTACCAGCATCTTCTGCGTAGAATTCAACATCTTCAACATATGATTTTGCATGTGATACAGCATATTTTGCTCTGGCAATAATATCTTCCGGAGTAGTATTTAATTTATGGAGGATATGAGATTGTGAAGTTCCGATTCCGGTATGGATTCTAGGTTTCTTAGCATGCTTTAAGGCAGCTGCAGCAACATCAATGTCATTTTTTACGGCTCTTGTTAATCCGCAGACGGTTGCATTTTCTACAATTTTACAAATCTCAGAGACCGATAAAAAATCGCCCGGACTTGACACAGGAAAACCTGCTTCAATGATATCAACTCCCATTTTGTCTAGTCTTTCTGCAATAACCAATTTTTGATTGGTATCTAACTTACATCCTGGAACCTGTTCACCATCACGCAAAGTGGTGTCAAAAATTTGAACTTTCTCTCTATTCATATTCATTTATTTAATGTAATTTCACATCTTGAAACAAATATATATTGTACTTCTTCAGTATGAAATTCATTTTAATGAAATTATACTGTTCATAACGCAATTTATAACGAGTTAAACAATTAAAAATCAATAAGTTACATTATTATATTTTACAATGGCTAACCATCAAAAAGATTTCTTATTTGTACTGATTAAATCCCTTTCTAAATCCGAAAAAAGACAGTTTAAAATTTTTGCAAGCCGTTTAGAAACGAGTTCGAATACTAAATTCATTGAGTTATTTAATATTTTGGATAAGTCTGAAACTTACGATGAAAAGCTTATTCTTAAAAGTGGCATTATCAAAAAAGTTCAGTTATCTAATTTAAAATCATACTTATATAAACAGATTTTAGTTAGTATTCGCTTGAATATTCCGAGCCAGAATATTCGTTATCAATTGCGGGAACAAATTGATTTTGCTGTTATTCTATACAATAAAGGATTATACAAACAGAGCTTGAAAATCCTGGATAAAACTAAAATCACTGCACTTGAAAACGATGAAAAATTAATGGCTTATGAAATTGTTGAATTCGAAAAATTAATCGAATCCCAATATATTACACGAAGTATTCAGGGTCGTGCAGATGAATTGGTCATTCAGGCAAAGGAATTGAATTATCGAAATACAATCTCCAGTAAGTTATCTAATTTATCATTACAGCTTTATGGAATTATGTTGAAGACCGGTTATGTAAAAAGCGATGAGGAGTATAAATATATTGATGATTATTTCAATAAGCACATTTCTAAACTTGACGAAAGCAAGTTTGGTTTCCGTGAAAAATATTGGTTTTACAATGCCAATTTATGGAGAAGTTTTCTTGTTCAGGATTTTCTTGCCAGCTATAAATACGCATATAAATGGGTCAGGTTGTTTTATGATAATCCAAATATGATTTACCAAAATCCGGTATTTTTTCTTAAGGGAAATCATTACTTTTTAGAATCGCTTTATATGCTGAAATATAAATCGAATTTTAAGAAATACCTAACGCTTTTAGAAGAGACAATTAATGATGATAAATTTCCTGCAAACGATAACATCGCATCACTATCATTTCTGTATGTATATAATAATAAATTAAACTATCATATTCTTGAAGGTACATTTGCCGAAAGCGAATATTTGATTCCTGAAATTTTAGAGAAAATAAAAATTCACAACGAACATCTTGATGAACATCATGAAATGTTATTTTATTACAAAATTGCATCTATCTATTTTGGAAATGAAAAATACAACGATTCGATTTACTATTTAGATAAAATCATCAATAATAAAAACCTGACAATGCGCGAAGATTTGATGTGTTTTGCAAGACTCCTGTCCTTAATAGCACATTATGAATTAGGCAAGGATTACTATCTGGAGAATCACCTCAAAAGCACCTATAAGTTTTTACTAAAAATGAATGACCTGCATGAAGTTCAGAAGGAAATTATTAAATTCATGAGAAACCTTAATAATTTCTATCCAGCCGATATTAAAAGGGAATTTATCAAAATGCGGGAACGTTTTATTGAATTAGAAAAAAACACGTATGAAAAAAGAGCTTTTCTGTATTTGGATATAATATCATGGCTGGAAAGCAAAATTGAAAACAGAAAAATTGCTGATATTATTAAAGAAAAGGCAAAACTTAGCAGCCGTTAACAGTTTTAAAAATCTTAACTTATGTCCAACAAAGTAATAACAAAACCTTAACAGCAAAAGAAAGATATATGTCAGACATTTGTAATGTAATAAACTGGTTATTTATTATTTTGGTTTTGGTTAGTTAAATGATGCCGGCGTCTTCGAGATGCCGGCATTCTTTTTTTATATCTATATGGTTTATTTTGTTTCATGTTTGAAGTTGCTTTACTTTGCACTATTTAACCACAAAGCACGCAAAGCTGTGTGATATAAACTTTGCGTGCTTTGTAGTTAAATTTACACTCCAACAACTTGAAACATGAAACAAAGAAAAACTTTAAACTAATTTTTCAATCTTTCCTGAAGCAATTTAAAATATAGAAAAGCCTTTAATAACCGGCTTCCGTGCCAGGAAAACATCTCACCATCAACAAAAATAGTTTTGGCATGATGAGTGAAGCGCCCTATTTCAAAAGCATCTTCTTCTTTGAAAGGATATGGTTCTGAGGAAAGAAATACAACATCCGGATCACCTTCCAGTCGCATTTTTTTAAGTTCTATTTCGGGATAACGTCCTTTATCTTCGTAGATATTATTAAAATGATTTAACTTTAATAGCTCATTTATATAAGTATCATTACCGGCAACCATATAAGGATCTTTCCAAATAAAATATGCTGCTTTTTTAATAGAAATATCCTGGACATATTTTTTGAAATCCCTTAAAGCGAAAGCCAATTTATCATTCCACTTTTGAGCTTCGGTCCTGCAATTAAAAAGCTGCCCAAAATCTGAAATCATTTGGAAATTATCTTCAACAGAAACAATATTTGTAACCCAAACAGGACATATTTTGCTTAATTGGTTTACAATTTCTTCTGTGTTTTCTTCTTTATTGCAAATGATAATATCTGGCTCTAATAATTTTATTTTCTCTAAATGGATTTTTTTAGTTCCGCCAACGATTTTCTTAGTTGCTTTTAAATGATAGGGATGAACGCAAAATTTAGTTATTCCTGTAATTTTTTCTTCCAAACCTAAATCATACAACAATTCTGTTTGGGATGGTACTAACGAAATAATGCGTTTTGGGTGTGTTTCAAAAGAATGCAACGTACCAATTTGATCTCTGAGTTGTTTCATTTGATTTGTTTCTGATTAGTATTTTTACCACAGAGATTCGCAAAGTTTTTTTAGAGAGATTATCATATTTAAAGTTGACAAAGCTTTTTATAAAACAATTTTAAAATTATCTTAGTATAACTTTGTGAATCTCTGTGGCAGAATTATGTTCAAAGTGTAGCTGCCAACCTGAACTTTAAACTTGAAACATCGAACTAAGAATCTCTTCCATTTCTTGTTGAACAGACAATGCTTCTTCCCTCGCCTTTTCAGCAAAATCATTTCCTTTTGAAGCATAAATAATAGCTCTGGCAGAATTTACCAATAACCCTACATTATCATTCATCCCGTATTTGCAAACTTCTGACAAACTTCCACCCTGAGCTCCAATACCCGGAACTAATAAAAAACTGTCGGGAACAATTTTTCTTATTTCTGCAAAGTATTCAGCTTTGGTTGCACCCACAACATACATTAAATTATGACTATTTTTCCATGTTTTAGAAGTTTCCAAAACTTGCTTATATAGTTCTTTTCCATTGGCGGTCAGAGTTTGAAAATCAAAAGCACCTTCATTTGAAGTTAAAGCCAACATTATAGTATGTTTATTTTCGAAAGCCAGAAAAGGCTCAACAGAATCTTTTCCCATGTATGGAGCAACAGTTACGCTGTCAAAATTCAAATCTTCAAAAAAAGCTTTTGCATACATGCTGGAAGTATTTCCAATATCGCCACGTTTTGCATCCGCAATAGTAAAAATTTCCGGAAAGTTTTCGTTTATATAATTGATCGTTTTTTGCAACGATATCCAGCCTTTTATACCATAGGCCTCAAAAAAAGCTGTGTTGGGTTTATATCCTACAGTCAAATCATGTGTCGCATCAATTATCGCTTTATTGAACTCAAAAATAGGGTCTTCTGTTTCTAACAAATGTGACGGAATTTTATCCAGATCAGGATCTAATCCAACGCATAAAAATGATTTCTTCTGAAGTATTTGTTCGTGTAGTTGTTGTGTGGTCATTGGTGATTTTTTAGTTCTTCCAATATGAAGAATGATTCTTTTTTGAAAGTATGCAAAAATAAAAAAAGCCACTCAATTAAGAATGGCTTTTGGTATTTATATTCAACTGTTATTAGAAATTACCTAAATAAACAATTTCAGTTCTTCTGTTTGCAGCTCTTCCGGCAGCTGTATTATTAGGTTTAACCGGTTTTGAAGCTCCAAATCCTTGTGAGGTTAAGTTAGCCGGATTTACTCCTTTTTCAATTAAGGCATCCATAATAATTTTTGCTCTTTCTTCAGACAACTTTTGATTTGCCTTAGCATTTCCTACATTATCAGTATGTCCGTAAATGGCAAACTTAGCATTTGGATAATTTTTTAAAATTTCTTTGATAGCATCAAGTCTTCCTGAAGTTTCTACTTTTTTAGCATCACTTAATGTAGCTTTACCTGTTGTAAAGAAAATAGATTTTGCTTCAACCTGCAATTGTGCCAAAGTAGCTTTGCTAACTTCAGGACAACCTTTATTTTCTGCCGGTCCTGCTACTAGCGGACAATCATCTGCATTATCAGCAACTCCATCTTTATCAGTATCTAAAACCGGGCATCCTTTATTTTCAATTAACCCCGCAACATCCGGACAGGCATCATCCTTATCTAAAATCGTATCTCCGTCTGTATCCGGCCATGGACAGCCTTTGTTTTCAACCGGACCGGAAACTGTTGGACATGCATCAACATTATCTAATAATGTATCTCCATCGCTATCTTTCCATGGACATCCTTTATTTTCTAAAGGACCTGCAATTTCAGGACAAGTATCATCTTTATCAAAAACTTTATCACCATCTGTATCTGGCCATGGGCATCCATTATTTTCAATTGGTCCCGCTATTTTTTTACACCCATCTTCTTTATCTATAACTCCGTCTCCATCCGTATCTTTAAATTTCTTCTCATAAACCGGAAGCTTAAGCCCAACGTAAAAATCAGCTGCTTTCGATTCTTTAGAAACTAAATTAGACACAACAGATCCAGACCCAACGAAGAAAGTCCCTACACGCAATCCTGTACCTATCTGAGTTCCGCTATATTCCATCCAGGTAACAGGTACATAAAAACTAAACCATCTGCTTTCATAACGGGGAGTTAAACTTACTCTGTCAGCAATACTGGTTGCGTTTAATTTTGTGTTTGAAACCATACTGATATCTCCATTAAGATTCAGATAGAATTTATTGTGTATATTCCAGTCAACATCTGCGTGAAGTGCTGTAGGCAAATTTGTTTTTACTCCTTTTGAAGTTGATGTTTTTGTATAACGATCATTTAACAGATCATATAAATTATCTGTATCATCAATCATTTGCTGCGTAAGAGTACCTGATATATCGTAAATATCCTGTTTTGATTTTTTATAATTTATAGAACCAATATCCGTAACCGATAATCCGAAACGTATTTTATATTTATTTAAATCTCTAAAATTATTATCTGCAGGTTTAGCCTTGCTTAGATCATATTTTTCATAATCCGGCCTCCATTCGTATACAAGTCCAAAATCAAAGCCTACTCCGCTTGAATTTATATCAAATTCATAATCCTCATTAGCTTCCCAATCCTGACTTCCGCCAATTTTTAATTCTCCATTAGTAATTAAAGTACTATTTTCAGGATCTAATGGGTTTTCGATAAATACTGCATTTGCATTTTTTCCCTGAATATAACCATTTGCAACACCCTGCAAATATTTAGCAGTTAAACCTCCTTTTAAGAAATGCTGATTTTTTTGAAAAAGAACCGCTGCATAGGAAATTCCTAATTCTCCCCAGGCATGTGATGCTCCGTTTGGACTACCAACATTAAAACTAAAACTGTTTGACTGATCTAATCCATCTTTAACCTGATCAACAAGATTACCATTAACATCTCTAAGATTTGTAACAGATCTTGCTCTGGTAAAAAGAGCCAAAGTATGTTTTGGAGCAATATTAAACATAAATGACGGCCCCATAATATCCAAATTGATAAGAGCATTGTTCGCGTTTGAGGAGGTCATTTTTGATTGACTGTCAAAATCATAACCGTCTTTAAAAACATCAAAAAGTTTTACACCATACAAATCATTACTAACAGCCGTGCTGACAGAAAACAAATTGATATCGGTCTTAAAACGAGAATCGGCAATTGACGCCGGGTTAAACAGTACACTTTGTACACCGGCATAATTATCATGAAAATAACCTGAATAAGATTGCGCTTTACTCGCAAAGGATGTCATTAAAATTAATAGAATGAGTAATTGTTTTTTCATTAAATCGGGGTTTTAAGTTTAATTGACGGCAAAACTACAACATTACATTTAAATTGGTATTACCAAAACATTGATTTGATGTAACATCTTATACTTATTATGTAGAATAATCCTGTTCTTTTAAAAAACCCAAAACGCACTCTGTACAAAAGAAAAAATGTGAATTATGAAATAGTTTTAATATTTTATATAACACAAACCAAGAGCGAAATTTTGAATTTTATACTATATAAATTTTCAAATTATAAAAGCCATGAATACAACAGAAATAAAAGGAAACTGGAACGAGTTCAAAGGAAGATTGAAACAAAAATATGCTGATTTGACTGATGATGATTTGCTGTATGAAGAAGGAAAAGAAGATGAAATATACGGTAGAATCCAGCAAAAATTAGGTAAAACAAAAGAGGAATGGGATAAAATTGTATCAGATTTATAAATCATCTCAAAATATGCAATATACCGCCTAACTTAAATTAGGCGGTATTTTTTTGATTTTCAAACTTTAAAGTCTTAGATTTCCTAAATGCTTGAATTAACTTTATAAACCAAATAAATTAGTTATCTTTAACCATATTTTTTTACAAAATGAAATTATTTATAAAATTTGATATTAATACAATTTGCACACTTTTTCTCAAAGAAAAACTGGAGGAGCAAAATTTAAATTTTTCTACCTTAGGTTTTGGAGAAATTGAACTTGAAGAGAATCTTAGTACAGAAGCATTAGATGCCCTTAAAAACGATTTAAGTCCTTTTGGTTTTGAAGTAGTAGAAAATCAAAAAAGTGTACTGGTTCAAAAAATAAAAGATGCAATTATTGAATTAGTTTATACAGATGATAATAATAACTTTAAAAGTTCTGCTTATTTGGCTGACAAATTAAATCATAGTTATGGTTATTTATCAAATGTATTTTCTGAAGTAACCTATTCATCTATTGAAAATTTTATAATCATTCAAAAAATTGAAAGAGCTAAACAGTTAATGATTGTAAATGAAATGAGTTTAACCGAAATTGCTTTTTTACTGAATTATTCAAGTGTTGCACATTTAAGTACTCAATTTAAAAACACAACCGGAATAACCCCTTCGGCATTTCTGAGAATTATTAAAAAACGAAGAGAAAATTTAAAATAAAACCCAAATACCTTTAATCAATGCAAAAAAACGCATTACACATTTTACTCGCTGATGACGACGAAGACGATAGACTTTTCTTTAAAGATGCTTTTGAAGAGGTAAAAGTACAAACCAATGTCGAATTTGTTTTCGATGGCTTACAGTTAATGGAACATCTAATGAATCCGGACACTAAATTGCCTGATATTTTATTTTTGGATTTGAACATGCCTAAAAAAACAGGTAAAGAATGTTTGATCGAAATAAAAAAAACAGAACACCTTAAAAACCTTATAATTGCAATTTATTCAACATCATCTTCTGATGAGGATATTGAAGATACATTTATTGAAGGGGCAAATATTTACATAAAAAAACCAAGTGACTTTAATGCACTTAAAAAAATTATTAATGAAGTTGTAACGCTAAATTGGCATTATCATACATCAGGATTAAATCGTGATAATTTCTTATTAAGCCTTAAATAATTGCAATAATAATGAAATGGATACCTAAGTTTAATTCCTCAAACTATTTGAGAGTTATTTTTATAATAGCTATTTTCATTTTACTCTTTCTTTCCTCAATAGCTTACAAACACAACCGCGATTTAAACGAATCCAGCAAGCTGCTCATGCACACCTATGAAATAAACATAGAGCTTGAGCGGCTTATGTCGGCTATAAAAGATGCAGAGACCGGTCAGCGTGGTTTTATGATTACACGCAATCATAGATTTCTTACTCCATATCTTTTTTCCCGCGACAAGGTAAACACATCTTTTGTTGCCTTAAAGAAACTTACTGCAGACAATCCAACACAAAAACAAAACCTCAATAAATTATTCAAATTAATTATTCAGCGCTATGTTTCATTTGAGAATTGTTTAAAATACAGTGCTCCGAAAACTTATGATAAAAGAAAATTAGACAATCATATGTTCGGAGGCCGTATTTTAATGGAGAACATTCGTTTTAAGGTGGATGAAATGAATGATATAGAAAAATCATTTTTACAAAAAAGCTTAAAAAAATACGACGAAGAAATTTCTCTCGGTCCTATTCTTTCAATTTCATTGTTCTTAGCCGCTTTAAGTTTTATTTTATTAGCTTACCGCCAAATTAGCAAAGACTTAGAACGCTTAAAAATATACAACAAAAAGCTTTTAATCTCATCCGGTTTAATAGCTGAATCTGAAGTTATTGGTAAATTTAGTACCTGGCAGTGGGATTTAGACACAGACAAAATAGATTATTCTGATAATCAATTTCGTCTTTTAGGATTTCGTCCAAATGCTTTTGTACCCAACAAAGATAGTTTTCTAAATTTTGTACATCCTGAAGATCAGGAAGCAATTGCAGCCTCAATGGAAGGGATAATTAATAATAAGGAGCTCCCTTTTATATATTACAAAATTATTCACCCAAATGATGAAATCAGATATTTTAAATCTACGGGAAAATTACTTGAAGACCAGCATGGCAGTAAGATTCTATTGGGTATAAATTTTGACATCACTGATGAACATTTACTAAATATTGAACTTCAGGAACGTAATAATGAACTTGAAAAAAGCAACAAAGAATTAGCATCATTTAATCATGTTGCAAGTCATGATTTACAGGAACCATTACGCAAAATTCAAACTTTTATTTCGAGAATTTCCGATGCAGACAAAGCGGCTATGTCTGACAGTGCCAAGGAATATATACTAAAGATTGAAACATCCGCTAAAAGAATGCGAGTTTTAATTGATGATTTATTATTGTTCTCGAAAACAAATACAACAAAAAAAGAGTTCATTAAATCTGATCTGAATGAGTTACTTGAAAATGCCAAATCAGAGTTAGCTGTAATAATTGACGAAAAAAAGGGAAGCATTAAAGTTGATAAACTTCCTAAACTCCAGGTCATTCCTTATCAGATAGAACAACTCTTCATTAACTTGATTGGTAATTCCTTAAAATACAGCCAGCCAGGAACAGCGCCACAAATCAATATTAACTGCGATAAGATTTTATCAAATGAGTATCCTGAATTGATCGATTTGCCCTTTAAAAAATTCTATAAAATTACCTTTACAGATAATGGACTGGGCTTTGACCCACAATTTAAAGATAATATTTTTGTCCTGTTTCAACGTCTTCATTCCAAAACAGATTATCCTGGAACCGGAATCGGATTAGCGATTTGCAAAAAAATTGTTGAAAATCACAAAGGTTACATAACTGCCGACAGTGAACCGGGTAAAGGCTCCATATTCACAGTATTTCTTCCGGAATAACCTACCAAAAAAAAATTTCTTAAAACGTTATATTTTTCCAGAATGGGAATTATATAACGTTTCTTTTTTATGCTGTAAAGCAAAACTTACTATTGGTTAGCATCTTTGTAATGTAATAATGAAGTAATAATTTAACAGATGTGCTTATCAAAACCATCATTTTTAAAAACAGCTTTTTTTATAGTAATTGTAACAATAACTATTTCGTCCTGTAATGAAAATGAAAATCTGAAAAAAGTAGACAACAAATACGTTCTTACAAAAAATCCGGAAGAAATTGAAACTTATTTTTTTACTGCAACTGCAGAGATAACAAAATCAATTATTTCTAAAACTCAGTTGGCACAAGATAAAAGTTTAAATAACGCAATAAAAAGTGTCAGTATTAAAATAGAAAACAGTCAAAATTTGTTACTACAGGATATTAGCAAAACAGCTGTTGAAAAACTCATTATAATAAATGAAATAAACACAACAGTTGCAAATAAAGATTTGTATGAGCTTGCTGCAAAAAAAGAAATGGATTTTGATTATGCCTGCATTAATTCTATCATAAAATCCTTATCGGGAATGATAAAATTATTTGAATCTATCGCGAGAGAAACAAGTGATGTAGCAGTATTGAAGTTGATTACTCATTATTTACCAAAACAATACGAATTTTTAAGAGAAACAGAGAAGATTAGAAAAGAAATCAATTCAAAATCAAATCACAATTATTAACTAAATTTTTTTTTAACATGAAAAAGCAATCATTTTATTTATACGCCTTGACACTTTTTATGACAGCATCATTTGGTATGCTTCAGGCCCAGGAAAATGTAACTACTGAATTTGGTATAAAAGGAGGTCTTAATATGTCTAATTTATACACAGATGACGCAGACGACGAAAATGTATTATTTGGTTTTAATGCCGGTGTTTATGCTACACTGCCAGTATCCGATTTTGTAGCAATTCAACCTGAATTATTATTCACTACAAGAGGTTCAAAATTAGAATACAACAATGCTTTAATAGAAGGTAATGCAAAATTCAAATTAAATTATATTGAGCTTCCTTTATTAGTAAGAGTAAATCTTACCAAAAACTTTAACATACATGCAGGTGGATATGCTTCTTATCTGGTTAGTTCTAAAGTTACGGGCGAGGGATCCTTCAATTTTGAAGAAGAATTTGATACTGATAATTTTAACAAGTTTGATGCAGGTCTTGCCGCTGGTGTTGGATTAGATTTTAACCCAATAAGTATCGGAGTACGTTACAACTACGGATTGACAACTATCGTTAAAGATGGAGATGATTCATCAGATTTAAAAAACAGCAACTTAAGCTTATACTTATCATATAAATTAAACTAAAAGCTTAATTAATCTTTAAATAAACAAACCATGTCAAATCTATTATACACAATCGCAGTAATTCTTGTCATTCTTTGGGCTTTAGGGTTCTTTGTATACAGCGCAGGAAGTATTATTCACATATTATTGGTAATTGCCATTATAGCAATACTATTCAGACTTATTAAAGGTCGCGAAATTTAAAAATCAAACAATATTAAACATTTTATATTAATCTTTTAAATCAAATATTATGAAAACTAGTAGCACAATTTTAGGAATTTTAGGAGCCGCAGCGGCAGGAGCATTTTTAGGAGTATTATTTGCACCGGATAAAGGTTCAGAAACCAGAAAAAAAATCAAAGACAAATCAAAAGATTACGGAGATAACCTTAAAGGTAAAGTAGATGGTATTTTAAGCACATTAAGTACAAACGGTAAAGACATTATCGAAGAAGGAAAAGCAAAATTCAATCAGGTAAAAGACGACTTCAATTCGATTAAAGATGAAGCAAAAACCGTGAAAACGAACTACTAAAAGTGACTTTTTTAAACCATAAAAACACCCAATATCATGGAAACTAATGCAACAACAAACGAAAACCTGAATATGTATGAAAAAGCAGAAAACTATACCAAAACGAGTTTGGAATTAATTAAACTCAAAACGGTATCAGCAACTGCAGATGTTTTATCAACATTAACATCACGGATAGCGGTTGGCGCTGTTGTTGCATTTTTTACTTTGTTTCTTAATATTGGACTTAGTTTATGGATTGGAAAAGAACTTGGTGAATATTATTATGGTTTTTTTGCTCTGGCAGTGTTTTACTTACTAGTTGCTGTGATTCTACATAAAACACAACATAAACTGATTAAAACACCTATTGGAAACATGATTGTTTCGAGTATTTTAAAAGAATCTAAAAATTGATTAAATGATTAATAAATAAAAAAGACTGTTATGGAAACTATTTACACCATTGATTCATTAAATCAAAAAATTAAATTTTTAGAAGCTCAGCAAGACAAGGAATGGTGTGAAATTAAGGATGAAATAGATGAAATTAAAGAGAATTTAAAACCTCTTAACCTAATTCGAAACACAGTTGAAGAAATCAATGAAACTATTGGTTTTAAAAGCGATATTGCTCAGTCAGCCATAAGCATAGGTATAGGTTATCTGGCAAAAAAACTGGTAATAGGAAAAACAGATTCAACATTCAAAAATATTTTCGGATCTATAGTACAGCTGGCTGTCACGACTTTGGTATCAAAACCACAGCATCAAAATGTAAGTACAAAAGAATCCTCACAATACGAAACATCCGAAGAGTAATTGTTTAAACTTAAATATATGTATTATGGAAAAGATAAACGAAATAATAATCAAAAATGGTGTTTACATTTACTCAAATTTTTATAAATGTTTTGAATACACAAGAGTTTTTTTAGGTATCTAACTCGCTTTATACGTTTCTGCTATAAAAAACGATTAAACAGTTAATACATTATTATATATTTAAGGTTCTGAGATATTACCCCAAGCTTTATTTTTAAGCCATAATTGTTTTTATCTCAACCGAAAAAGAGACTATTTCACAAAGTTGAAAGAGTCTCTTTTTTTTTGTACAATTAATTTCTAAAAAATAAGGCCGAACAAAAGTTCGGCCTACTATATATTAAGTTAAAAACTTTATAAACTTAGTCTCTCAGCATTCAAGATCCTTAAAATTAATAAACCTCTGAAGCTTCCTTCAGTTTTTCCATATTGTTCACCAACTGAAGTTCAGCTACAATTTTCTGAATATCACCATTCATGATATTTCCTAAATCGTAAAGTGTCAAACCAACTCTGTGATCTGTTACACGTCCCTGAGCGTAATTGTAGGTACGAATCTTAGCAGAACGGTCACCTGAGCTTACCTGAGAGGTACGTTTTGTAGCATCCTCAGCCTCTTTCTTCGCCAATTCCTGTTCGTATAAACGGGAACGTAAAACGTTTAAGGCTTTATCTTTATTTTTGTGCTGCGATTTCTGATCCTGACACTGCGCCACTAATCCGGTTGGAATGTGCGTTAAACGAACAGCCGATTTCGTAGTATTTACCGATTGTCCTCCAGGTCCTGATGAACAGAAAAAATCTACACGAACATCATTCATATCAATCTGAACATCAAATTCCTCTGCTTCAGGCAAAACCATAACCGTTGCAGCCGATGTATGTACACGACCCTGAGTTTCAGTTTGCGGAACACGCTGTACACGGTGAACACCTGCTTCAAACTTCAGAGTTCCGTACACATCTTCTCCGGAAACTTCAAAGATAACCTCTTTAAAACCTCCTGAGGTTCCTTCGTTCATATCTACGACAGAAGTTCTCCACCCCTGCGATTCGCAATATTTAGTATACATTCTGAATAAGTCACCTGCAAAAATACTCGCTTCATCCCCACCCGTTCCGGCACGGATCTCCACCATAACGTTTTTCGCATCTTCAGGATCTTTAGGAATCAACATAAATTTGATTTCTTCCTCAAGCTGTGGCAAACGCTCCTTTGCTTCATCCAATTGCATTTTGGCCATTTCAACCATATCTGCATCGCTTCCGTCAGCAATAATTTCGTTTGCTTCGTCAATATTGGCCAAAACAAGAATGTATTCTTCTCTCTTTTCAACCAAAGCCTTAATGCTTTTATATTCCTGATTAAGCTGTACATAACGTTTTTGATCAGCAATAACATCCGGCTGAATAATCAAATCCGAAATCTCATCAAAACGCTGCTTTACATATTGAAGTCTATCTAACATTTTCTAGTTCCTTTTATTGGACTGCAAAATTACAAAATTTTTGTGGAAAATTCTATCTTTAACTTTTTGTGTTTTTTGATGAGAAATTTAATCATAAGTTTAATGATTTTCAGGAGCTGGTTCCTGCTATCCGCTATATCTTTTTAGGCAGAATATTTATGATTGAATTATATATTTTCGTTTGCCTAAAAAGGATGCCGCTGCTATCAGGGCTATGGGCATCAGGTCTTGTAAGAACATTAGAAGCATCACTAATTAAAAGTCCCCATAATGAGTTATGCTAATTTATTTATACATTCGTAAATTAAATATTACCTATGTTTATCACCCATATAAACAAGTTAACAGTTAGGCAAAACGAATAAAAAGAAAAATGAAAAGACTATTTTTAACAATAATTACAATCTTATTGTTAACGAACTGTAATAATTCTAATAATAAGACTGTTAACAAAACCGACCGAATGGAATTAGTTCCAGAACCTGATAAAGAATTAAAAGAAGAATATGAAAAGAAGCAAAAAGCATTAAGTCAGACGACTTGTGTTTTTTCTAATCCCGACACTTCAGTAGTTGGAATAAAGATTAGAAATATTGAAAGCACTCTAAACATATTAGGCAAAAAAACGAAACTAAAAGGTGACTCAACTCACGTTTTCTATTCGAGTGACAAAAAGCAAAAACTTGGACTAACTGTGCACCCAGGAGATTATTACAGTCAAGTGAGTGTTTTCAATATTTCGTATTCGGGCAACTCGAAAAAGAACTTCCGACAAATAAATTCAAAAGAATTTGAGACAGAAAAAGGAATTAAACTCGGAATAACCAAAAGACAAATTATTGAAAAACTTGGAACTTGTTATATAGTAAAAGACAGTACAACAAACGGCATTTCACTTAACTATAGACTTGAACTTCCTAACGATAGCAAGACAAAATTATTAAGGAGTAACAATATGCCAATCTATTACGCGGCTTATAGACTGACAAATGACAAACTTGAAAACATTGAATTTGGCTTTGAATATCCATAATCAACAAAAAGCCCGAACCGCTAACTGGTACAAGGGATTTAGGCAATAGGGTTAATGGATTGTTAGTTTTGTATTTGGAATGATTTGGCAAATCCGAAAATAGGGTTTTATTTAGTTCCAAATCCGCTGTAGTACCAAAACGTAGGCGGATATTTTGAGTAACAGAAATTTAAAAAGTATTAGAGGAAAAATAAATTTTAAAATAATAAATTGATATGCAAATAGTGTTTTTTTTAATTGGAGTAATTGGATTAGTTATGTTTCTAATTGGTGGTAAAATGCTAATTAAAAAATATAAAAGCAAAATTATTGGAGAACTAAAATTATCAGATAATTTGAATGAAATCAATTTTGAAAAAACAGGTTTATATTCAGTTTGCGTAGTAGGCGGAGGTTACGCAAATAATCTTGGCAACTTTGAAGCTAAAATAACTAACAACGGGAATGAAATTCAAACTATTGAAAAACAAATGAAATTTAAATTTCATCATAAGGGTAAATTAGCAACCGAATTTTATCAGTTTGAAATTGAAAATCCTGGAATTCACAAATTCATATTTAACAGTATTGAAGATTTAGAAGTAAAAGAATCGATGCTAGTTTCCAAAAGATTATTTCAAAAGAAATTACCAACTGAAAAAATTGAAATTCTTGTAAAAGAAACATCTTCAAGTTCAAAGTTCATAATTGGTTTATTGATGACGGTATTTGGATTCAATATCGCAGGATGGGGTGTGATTTTAATATTTAATCCGCAATTATTTCACTAAAAAAACATCCGCAACAGATGCTACAACGGATTTAGGAAATATGCTTAATGAAAAGTTGTTCTTGTATTTGGGATGATTTGCCAAATCTGAAAATAGGGTTTTATTTAGTCAAAAAACCGTTGTAGTATCAGAACGTTAGTAGTAATTTTACTGCAGACCGAGGAAAATATCAATTAAAATTTCAAAAATGAGAATATTCTATTTATTTATCTTATTAAATTCTTTATGTTTCGGACAAAACAAAGAAAATGAATTTAAAGCCGAATATTATTATAATAAAGCATTTGAAATATTAAATAATACTACTCACAATGCTTTATCGGAAGAACTTTCACTTGAAGCATTAGAATATTCCAACAAAGCAATTGAGTTAAATGCGAAAAACTCAAAATATTTTAGAGTTAGAGGTACAACTTACTTTCACTTGAAAAATTATGGTTTAGCACTAAACAACCATAATGAAGCGATAATAATTGATTCAACAAATTCACTTGCATGGATGGGACGAGCGATAGTTTTTGAAAATACTCAAAGATTTGAGCTTGCTGAAAAAAGCTATCTAAAGGCTTTGGAATTTGACAAAGATTCATCTGTCATAATTTTTAATTTAGGTTTACTTTATAGTAAATGGAAAAAAATTGATTTATCAATATTATATTATGATAAAGCTATAAAATTAGATCCAGAATATACTAGTGCATACATTAATCGTGGAGATATTAAACTAAAATTAGGAATGTATAAAGATGCAGTTTTAGATTTTAATAAAGCTATATCCTTAGATTCAATAGACAAAGTATCTTATAACAATAGAGGCCTTTGCAAATTTTATTTAAAAGAATATCAAAATGCAATTCTTGATTTTGAAAAAGCATTAAACATAAATCTTGGCAAATCTTTTGATGAAAATTTTGATACTGACAAATACTCATATAATAATATGGCAAATTCATATTGTTATTTAGGCAATATTGAAAAAGCATGTGAATTTTGGAATATTGCAATCAAAAAGGGTTATGTGTATAAAAAAGAGTGGAAAGAAATTTACAATATTGAAGACCCGAATGAACTAATTAAAAAATATTGCAAATAATAAAAACTACCACTAACAGCTACAACGGATTAGGGCAATAGGCTTAATGGAATGTTGGTCTTGTATTTGAAATGATTTGTCAAATCTAAAGAATGGGCTTAATTTAGTCACAAACCCACTTGTCGTACCAGAACGTTAGACAATACCACAAGTAACCCTAAAAACACAAACAGTCAGACAAAAATGAACGATAACGACACTAAAAGACTTTCACGACTGACTGCAATAGTCACACAACTGCAAACCAAACGTCTCTTGACAGCAACACTACTTGCAGAAAAATTCAATGTAAGTGTCAGAACCATTTATCGGGACATAAGAGCTTTGGAACAAGCAGGAGTTCCAATTATTACAGAAGATGGAAAAGGGTATTCGCTAATGGAAGGTTACAGAGTTCCGCCGATAATGTTTACAGAAGCACAGGCAAATGCATTAATTACCGCAGAACAATTTGTTCTCCAAAACAAAGACACTTCATTTATTAAAGATTACACCGAAGCCATTGAAAAAGTAAAAGCGGTCTTAAAATACAACATACAAGACAAAGCGAACTTACTTTCAGAAAGAGTACGATTTGATCAAAATAACAATCGGGAAAGAAACAGTAGTCAGTTATCTGACTTACAATTTGCTTTGACCAATTTCCGTCTTACAAAAATCGAATACACCACCGAACAAAACAAAACCACAAATCGGCATATTGAACCATTTGCGCTTTTAAGCACTGAAAATTGGCTATTGGTTGCCTATTGCCGATTAAGAAACGAATTTCGTTTTTTTCGTTTGGACAGAATTAAAAAATTGGAAATACTTACCGAGCAATTTGAACCCCACAAAATGACCCTGGAAGAGTATTTTAACCACTATCACTAATTTATTTTTACCCCCTGACATAAGGCTGTCACTTGCCAGTTATAAGTTTGCATCATTAAATAATCTTTAAAAGAATAAAAATGACAAACGTAATTAAGACAGCATTTAATCCAATAGCATTTCAAAAGGCTACTATGATTTCAGTTAATAGTGTAGTACTGGAAGTCTTTGAAGCAGGTAAAGAAAATGCCGGAAAACCAATTGTACTCTGTCACGGATTTCCGGAGCATGCTTTTTCCTGGCGTCATCAGGTTCCAGCACTTGCTGCAGCTGGTTATCATGTTATCATTCCAAACCAGAGAGGTTATGGCAACTCATCCAGTCCGTCCGCAGTAACTGAATACGACATTGAACACTTAACAGGTGACCTAGTCGCACTACTCGATCACTTTGGATACAAAGATGCCATTTTTGTTGGTCACGATTGGGGTGCAAATGTTGTTTGGAGTCTGGCATTATTGCATCCTGAACGGGTAAATAAAATAATAAATTTGGCTTTGCCTTATCAGGAGCGTGGAGAAAAACCATGGATTGAGTTTATGGAAGCCATATTTGGAGGAGACTTCTATTTTGTTCACTTCAATCGACAATCAGGAGTAGCAGATGCTATAATGAATGAAAATACATCCCAGTTCCTCCGTAACATATTCCGCAAAAACTTACCTCCTACACCGCCTGAGCCGGGAATGCTAATGATAAATCTTGCAAGAGCAGAAAAACCACTTGGAGCCCCCTTAATGAGCGACAACGAACTGTCTGTATTTGTTTCTGCCTTCGAATCATCAGGGTTTACAGGAAGTATAAACTGGTACAGAAACCTTGATAGAAACTGGCACTTAATGGCAGACGTAACACCAATCATTCATCAGCCTACTCTTATGATATATGGCGAACAGGATACGATTCCACAGTCTGAAAACCTAAAAAATATCGTTCCTAATTTGGATATAGTTAGTCTGGATTGTGGTCATTGGATTCAGCAAGAAAAGCCAGAGGAAACAACCCAATCAATTTTAAAGTGGCTAGAACAGAATACTTAATCCGGAAATAGAAACATATTGTCCTCAAAGCTAAACCAACTAAAGAAAATGGTCAAGAAAATCATTATAAATAATGATTTTCTTGGAATTCAATACTTGTAATTTTGGATAAAAATCCATTTCATGAAAAAATAGTACCTATTAAATTATATTACCTATCATCTTAGTTTAGTAGGAATAGTATTTGAAGTTGGTTTTAATTCAAAAACAGTTTTCAATACTGCATTCAAAAAAATGACATAAAAAAGCACCTTCTGAATTTTAAACAAGGTGTTCGGATTTATAATTTAGAACATTCAAACCTTTATTATTACTGAATTTTGCTTAATCAATTAAAACTATGTAACAATGGAAACAGCCGAAAAGATCAAGTTTAATTTAAAACTAAACCCGCTTTTACTTCAAACAAAAAGCAAAAGAACAGTTCCTTTTTATTAACGATGAATAAATAAATTTCAATTAAATACATCTAAATCTTCAACTTAAAATAGCAACAATGATTTCAAAAAAAAAGAATATAGCTTTATTTTTATTCTCTCTTCTTATGGTAATTTCTCTTACAGGATGCAGTGACGACTCAACTGGTAATGAAAATCAAAATTTAACTGGTGATTATTGGCCGACAAGCGTGAATAATGCTTGGGTTTATACTGGAGGTACGGACGAAATTTCTATTAAAATAATCGGAACTGAGGATGTTAATGGATCTAAATACTACGGATTTAATCAATTAGATATATTTGGAGGTGCAACTGAAGTTGCAGTTCATAATGGTCAATCTTTCTCAATTAAGAAAAATAAAGGCGACTATTATATTAAAGTAGACGAAAAGAATACTACTATAGATGGTGTTTCTTCTAAAATTACCGGATATGAATTTCTTTTTTTCAAAGACTATTTAGACGTTAATCAAACCTGGACCGGAACTTATAATTATATAAAAAGTAATAAGGCTTCCTTTTTACCTATTCAACTCACAGAGGGAACATATACAGGTGAGATTTTAGAAAAAGGAATTTCTTTAACTGTAAACGGAACCGTTTTTAAGAATGTTATAAAATTCAGGTTTACACAAAGTATTGATGACGTAACTCTTAATGTGTGGCCAGCATGGGATTATTCAAGTGATTATTGGATTGCAAAAGATGTGGGCATCATAAAATTTTCAAGCAACACATATAACGGAAAAATTAGTGAACATAAATCACATAAAGTAAAATAAAACGATTAAAAGCGGTCAATTTATCGAATCAAGATAGTAACAATAAAAGTAACTTTTTGCAACGATTTTAATTTGCCTTTACATTTTTATCTTCAACAAGTATATAAACCCGTAACAGATAAATTAGCCATGATTAGACTTGTAAAAAAACACTTTAAATTCATATAAAAGTGTTGTTTTACAAGTCATTAATTTAAAATAGAAATGTTTTTTTGAACATTAATAAAATAAGGAGAAAACCAAAACTCCTAAAAAGAATAGGTAACGAATAAATCATATATGAAACAAAAATATTTTTTAGTTTGTTTATTAGTATGCTTTGCTCCACTAACGATTTTGGCGCAAACTTTCACACAAGGAGATTTAATTTACACTGTAACATCTGGTACAGATGTATCCGTAAAAGCCAAAGATATTTATATTACTACTGCTAATATTCCAAGTAATGTTACAAATGCTGGTACGATCTACACTGTTACAAAAATTGAGCAAAATGCTTTTTTTGATTGTCTGGCTCTAAATAGTGTAACGATTCCTAATTCTGTTACCAGCATTTTAGATTTTGCTTTCGCAGGTTGTTCAGCCTTAACGTCTGTTACAATTCCTAATTCAGTTACGAGTATAGAGAGTAATACTTTTTCCCTTTGCACCTCTTTAGTTTCGATAACAATCCCCAGCTCTGTTACAAGTATCGGAAAACATGCTTTTGCCAATTGCTCATCTTTGACTTCTATAATTATCCCTAATTCTGTTATAAGTATAGGACAGTCCGCTTTTGTAAATTGTTACAAATTAAGTTCCGTAAACATTCCTAATACTGTTAAGAGCATAGAGAATCTTACTTTTAACAGATGTACTGCTTTAACATCTATTACAATTCCCGATTCAGTTATAAGTATAGGAAGTTTAGCTTTTGGAGCTTGTTCTAAATTGGCATCTATTAGTATTCCTCGTTTAGTTACGAGTATAGGAGCCAGTGCTTTTTATGATTGTTCGGCTTTAAAAACTGTAACAGTATTAAATCCAATCCCTGTAATAATCAATGCAGGTATTTTTGGTAATGTAACAATTTCAAATATACCATTAATTGTCCCTGCAGGTAGTGAGAGCGCTTATAGAGCTTCAGCCGTTTGGAAAGATTTTAAATCAGTTGCTACTTTATCTGTTTCCGATTTTGAGCCAGACAATAAAATTTCGATTTTTCCTAATCCGTCGACTGGTGTTTTTAATATAGAAACAGATCAAAATGCCAGACTGGAAGTATATGATATTTTAGGAAAACAATTGAAATTTCAAAAAGCAGATGCAGAACTTTCACAAGTAGATTTATCAGCTTTTAACTCTGGAATTTATTTATTAAAAATTGTTAATTCATCGAATCAAACCAAGACAGCAAAGCTAATTAAGCAATAAAAGTAAAACTTTTTGCTACAATTTTAATTTACTTTTTCTATTGCATCCCCACCAAATATAAAAACCGGTAACCAGATGGTTAATTGCTCAGATTATTAAAAAAATTAAATGAAAAATAAAATGTATAAATTACTATTATTAACTGGAATTCTCTTTGGATTTCATAATGTTAGTGCTCAGGTATTAACTCTTACTAATCAGCTCAACATCCCATTCGATACTAATTATATAATTGCCAGGGACGGGTTTAAATCTGGTATCGCCTTTGACTCAGAAGGGAACAAAATTGTAGTTGGCAGTTGTTCGGGCAAAAATGTAGCCTTTGATGCTTCAAACATGTTGAGTACAGGTGTTGAAGCCAATGGCTTTATTGCAAAGTATAATAGCAAAAATGAAATAATATGGATAAAAAATATTGGTGGGAGTAAACATGTAGACACGCATTCGTCTATCGATGAAGTGACAGATGTATTGGTTGACAGTGAAAACAACATCTACATATTAGCGAATGTAGATTTGTTTGTAAGTGATGTGATAGATCTGGATCCGGAACACCCAGTCACCAATTCAATTATTAAAAATGAAAAATTAGATCCCTGGGATCATGCATTTAGATATTACACAGATATTATACTAGCCAAATATTCTCCTGAAGGGACATTACTTTTTTATAAAGAAATTAATGGAGAGTATCTCGTTAACTCGGGATATAGGCTCGGTTTTGATCAAAATAACAATATTCTTGTAACAGGAACCGTTGGTGGCAATATTACTTTTGATTTTGATAAAACCAAAACGTATCTGGATAATCATGATATTATTACTTATAATGACTGTACTACTCCTTTTATTGCCAGATTCAGTCGCGATGGAGAATTTCTTAATGTTAAAGGCATTGGTGGAGCAGGAGTAGTAAGACAAATGAATGTTCATTCAGAACCTTCTGGCAACTTTTACATTACCGGGAATTATCATTCTGGTAGCGGACTTGAATTTTTTATAAATGACGCTACTCCATATAAGACCCCAAAAAGCATGACTATGCAGGATTGTGGTGGCGAGAAAGAAGACATTTTTATTGCAAAATACAATAGCTCTGAAAAAGTGCAATGGGCAAAGACCATTAATAGTATGCTGTATGATAGAGCTACTGAAATACTGACCGATAAAAACGAAAATGTATATGTTACCGGATGTTTTAGGGGAAATAGTGTCGATTTCGATTTAGACAATACCCTTGCCTATGATACAAAGACATCTGCCTCCGGTGGAACTGCTTTCATTGCCAAATATGAACCTGTTAACGGAAAGTTAGTATGGCTGAAAACCATAGAAGGAGGAAGTGGTTCCGAAGCGCTTACTATGTTTATTAAAGGAGATAAGATTGTTGTGGGAGGACAGTTTCAGGGAAACGTTTCATTGGGTAACTTATCCTTAAATTCAACAGAAACAAATCCTTTCATTGCTATTATTGACACAGATGGAAACTGGGAAACGGCAAAAAAAGTTGATCAGCAAAAATCTTCTGCTATTTCAAAAGTAAAAATAGCTCCAGATGGCACAATTCATTTTTTAGGTTACGAAATTGGAATCACAAACTTTAGTGGCTTGCGTAATTTAGAAGTAAAGGGGCTTTTTATGGGCGAAGGATTATTTGACAAATTTTTAGGTACCGTAACTCCGGAAACTGAAAGTGCTGAAGAAATAACTTTTTTCCCTAACCCAGCAAGCGATATTCTTTACATAAAGAGTTTTCTGAATATTGAACAGTTGTATTTATTTGATATAACGGGCAAGTTAGTTTTATCCCAGTCTGGGACTAAACAGATTAATATTAAAAACTTACCAAAGGGAATATATTTTGTAAAAGTTAGGACAGACTCAGGAAAAGTATATACAAAACGAATTCTTAAAGAATAAAAACTGGCAAAAATATAATTTAGAAAACACTGATATTTATATGATTATTTAAAAACATCTGTCCCAAATAAGCTTTTGTAACCTTAGAGATTGAAGAAGACCGCATTCAAAGCCTGACTAATGGAGTATATTTTATTGAATTAGAAAGAGGTCTCATACGATTAAATTTATAAAAAAAATAACTAGTTATAGATTGTAGCAAGTTTGTGTGTTACAAGTTTCTATATTTGGGTGAACGAAATAAGAAAAGTAAAATGAATTACCCCGAGGCAAAGCCGCAAGGCAATTCATTAAACCCTAAAATAATATGAACAACATATTAGCTATAATAATACCAGGTGCTTGTTTGATGTTGTTATTCATCTTATTGGTCAATATCAATAAAGTGAACGTCAATGCTAATAAATGGTTAGCTCTGTTTGTTCTTTGCTTATTTATACAAAATAGCAACAGTGTTTTATTTCAATTGAAGAATAATGCTGTGTATAAGATTATTGAAATCTCTAATTTCTTTATTTCTCCTCTATTTTATTTAAGTGTTTCTTCCTTTATAAACCCAACAAAAAAATGGAAACCAAAATATTTTTTACATTTTGGTTTAGCATTCCTTTTTATAGCTTTTACTCTTTTTGTCTTATTTCTAAAACTACCAACTAATAGTAACCCAAACATTTTGAGATTAATTTCTCTTATTTTCAATTGCCTTATCGGAATTCAAGTAATAAGCTATTGCTATTTGTGTTATAAAAAAATAAAAAGACACCAAAAAAGCATCCGTTTATTTTCATCGGCAATAGAAAATGTCGATTTAAAATGGCTAAAAAACATAACATTCGTTGTCATCTTTCTGGCATTATTTTGGGCAAGCGGCATTATATTTCAAGTACAAAACGAAAATATCTATTACTATACCTTCCTGGAAATCATAAACATTTTTCTAGTCTTTTATATTACCTACTATTCTTTGAAGCAAAAGGAAATTTACCCTTATTCAAAAAAAGACAAAAAAGAATTAAAAGAAATTATTACCCAATCTTTGATTCCAAATGAAAACAGTAAAAAAATCATTGAGGACGAAAAACTGGAATCCATCAAAGTAGAATTATTACTATTGATGCAACTGGAAAAACCTTTCCTGGATTGCGAATTGAGTTTAATTAAGCTTGCTACAAAATTAAATATCACATCTCATCAACTTTCTTATACAATCAACAACGGTTTTAATGAAAATTTTTATCAGTTCGTTAATCGGTATCGCATTGAAGAAGCCAAAATAGTATTGATGAACCCGGAGATGAATCATCTTAGTTTAGTAGGAATAGCATTTGAAGTTGGTTTTAATTCAAAGACAGTTTTCAATACTACATTCAAAAAATTGACAGGAAAAACACCTTCTGAATTTAAAAAAAAGTGTTCCAATTTATAGTTTAGAACACTCAAGCCTTTATTATTACTGAATTTTGCTTAATCTATTAAAATTATGTACCAATGGAAAAAGCAGAAAAAATCAACTTCAATTTAAAACTAACCCACTTTTACTTCAACCAAAGAGTAAAAAAAAAGCTACTTTTTATTAACGATGCATAAATGAATTTTTATGCAATAAATTCATTTATACATCTATCTAATTAGAAATAATTCTAAGTTTTTAAAAAAAATAACACCGTTCATGAAAAAAATAATTTTATCTGTCATTACCCTACTAGGATTGACATTTACTTCCCAATCACAAGAAATTGCTAAAAATGCACTAGGTATCCGTCCGGGAACCAATAACGGGTTTGGAGGAGAAACTACTTATCAAAGAGGATTATCAAACCACAATAGATTAGAATTCAATCTAGGATGGAGAGACATAAGAGATTATGATGCTATTAAAGGTTTGGCGCTTTACCAATGGGTTTGGAATCTTGATGGAAACTTTAATTGGTATGTGGGCGCCGGAGCCGGTATTGCAAGCTGGGATTATGACGGTACAAAAGATCATGATAGCGGGACTTCTGTTTTTGCTGCAGGAGATATTGGCATAGAATACGGATTTAAGAAAGTTCCACTCTTATTGTCATTGGATGCAAGGCCTGAAATTGGATCAGGAAACTATGATGATGACAATTTTGGATTTGATGTAGGTATAGGAATTAAATTCAAGTTCTAAATAAAAAGCAGGAAGTTTAAATAACTTCCTGCTTTTTTAGTTTAGTTTTTTGCTAAATATTCTTCTGGTTTTTCCAAAAATCCTTCTTTGCAGGTTTTGGAAAAAAAACTATATAAATTACTTTTATAAGTTACAGTATTTCCAGCTGGCAATTCTTAACTTTTTGTCTTTTTTGATGAGAAATTGGAGAGCAAGTTTGATTGTTTTCAGGAGCTGATTCCTGCTATCCGCTATATCTTTTTAGGCAGAATATTTACGGTTTAATTATATTTTTCGTTTGCCTAAAAAGGATGCCGCTTCTATCAGGGCTAGGGAATTTCGCTTTGAAAGAATACAAACATCACTAAAAAACATCCAGCAAATTAAAAGCCTATTTGATCATTTATAATAATTTATTTATACATTAGTAAATTAATATTACACTTGTTTATCACACATATCTAACCAAATAAGATGGCTTTGTGTAATTTTATCACTCATATAAACAAGTTGGCGGTCAGTTTAACAGAAACGAACTGACGATTTAAAATCGATTTTAATTACAGCATAAAAATATAATATGTCCAAAAAAGAAGTTTTGCAAAACGAAATTATTGAAGCTATAAAAAAAATTGAATCTTTTAGTGAAAATAACAGATTTGAAGTTTTTAGTATTTATTCAAACATATACAAAAAGTATAGAGATTTAAATCGAGAAGATTTTGAATCCGAAATTGAATTTGACACTCATTGTGCAAATATAAAATCGAAAGACGCAGTAATACAATTAGAATTAAGAAATCTTCAAGATCTTAAATCTACTGTAGATGTACAATCTAATTTTGCTCAAGTTAGAATTACTTTACACAATTTGTTCGTTTAGAACAATGTTGTCCAACAATTTAAAATTGTCATTGTGAACTTAAATTTAAACTTTCATTCCTTTAAAGTGGCAGAATGATTAACCATATGATTTATATATGATAACAAATAAAATCATTGATTTTTTAACTAAAATAATCTCTATAATTACACTTCCGCTTCAATTTATTTTTGCGGTAATTTTTAAAGTAATTATAAGTTTAACTTTTAAATTAATTTATTATCCAATAAATTTAATTTGGATTGTATTATTTTATGGACCTCTTATTGGTTTATCATTCATATATGAAAAAGTTTATTTGTTAAGGATTCCTGTGTCAATTTTAGGAATTGTATTCGCAACTATAGGTTATGAATTTACTTGCTTTTTCACTTATGATGATAAGACAAAACGAGCGGAAAGATTACTTATTTGTTTAATTTTTCCATATTCATGGCATTTAAGAGAATTTACGAAATGTGATTTTTCAATAAAATTTTCGAACTGCTACAGTTCACTAATTAAATACTTAAACAAAAAAGACTTTAGTAGAGATGAATCTACTGTAGATTTAATAATCAGGCTGAAAGTAAGATTCGAAAGTAGAAACGGAACAATCTATTGAAATAAAAAACCGAACCCCAGCTCTCCGAAGTATTCCTTCCGGGCGCTACGCAAACTTCTCCAGCTCCCCGAAGTGTTCAAACTGAATCGCTACGCAAATGTCTCTGACTTTGCGTTTTTTTTTGTTTCCTATAAATCGTAAAACCACTCAAAAGTCTCCCGACTTTTTACTGATTGTTCTAAAAACAATTAATACAAGACATTAATTCCATAAATGGAAACGAGCCTCTGAGACGTTTCTGTTTTCAAATTAATGATATCGAAAATAGCGCAAAGTCAGAGACAATGCCCAGCACCGAAAAAATAAATTACATTAAACTTTCAAATTTAATTTATACAATTCATCCAATAATTCCATTTCTTCTTCAGGCAATAACTGCAAGGCAATTTCAAGTAAAGTCATTACATTAATATCTGTGTTTACGGTATGACTTGGTAAACTTGGTGCATCATGATGAAGCAAAACAATACTAGCTTTTAGCAAATCTGAAACCATTAAGTTTAATTGGTTATAACCGGATACTTTAAGTGTTACATTAAACGAATTATCACTATTATGATGCGGTTTTAGCTTTTTAAACTTTTTTGACGTATACATTGATTGAAGAAATTCTGCTACTTGTTCTTTATGTTGTGTTTCCATGATATTCTATTTTAGTTTGTATTGTCTTTTATTCTGATTTTTCATAGAGACGAAATTACAAGTAATGAATTACTTTTAAAGGATTGTATACAATCAGTTGTATACAACCGATATATAAATCAAAATAATAAACCTTAAAAATTATACAAGAAATATCTTATATTTGATAATAATTAAACCTATTTATATGAATAAGCTGATTAAACTAAATCTTACAGGAGTAATTTTATTTCTTACTTCATGCCACTCTTCAATGTCTCCAATTCAAGTACATAATACACTTCCCTCCCTAACAAAATACTAAAAATCTTTATAAATCTTATATGCATAAACTTCTTTTATTCCTTTTCTCACTTCTCCTTATTTCGTGTGATTATCAAAAACCCCAAAAAGATAAGTATCCTAAAATGCTAACATTTTCTGATGTGGCTTCAAATCCTGAAAAGCTGAATCTAAAATTTTTCAGCGGAAAAAATGAAGATATCCAGGCTATTTTTATCACAAAAAAAAATTGCATTACAGTTAGTTATGTGAGTAAAAATAATAGCGCTGCATCTTCAGACTCTATTGTTATTTCAGATTATACAAGCCTTACAAATTGCAGGAAATATTATTTTAAAATCGATCAGTCTAATAATACTTCTATTAAAAATGAATCCAATTCACAATCAAAAAGTATTGATTTGTATCATGTAGAAATGATTGATGATGTAATTTACACTCTCGATTATAAATTTTCACCACCAGATTACAATCCGCAACCTTTAGATTCACTGTTTTGGAAAAATAGAGGCTCTAAAGTAGAAGTATACAATATCACAAGTCTGCATAATGAAGAAGATGTTTTAGAACCGTTTGACAGTATCGTAATCGGAAACACTTCACAATGTGGTGGCGGAAGATTAGGCGGGCCTATAGTTTGCCCGGTCTATTTAGATTACTTTAAAATTTCTTCACCAAAAAAAACAGTTTCTTTTAAAGAATTAAGCAGCTATAATAATTTCAAAATTTTAAAATTTTTTGATAAAAATTGTTTGTTATATCTTCCCAGAATTTTTGACAAAAACACCAGTTTATTTATCATTAACGAATGATTATTTTAAATACCCCAATGTTGAAGAAGCTGCACATTATTTAAAACAAAACAATATAAAAACCTGTGATGATATTGAGAAAATCCATACAGACATGCATTGGATTATGGGGCCTTCAGGTACCGTTTTTAATTTGCAAAAAAGAGCTAACACAAATAACCACTAGTCCCAATCGGGAATGATTGATAAAACCAACATAATTACGTACTAAATTTAAACCCAATATAATATGAAAATCGTTTATACATTGTTTTCTTTCTTTATTTTACAAACAATCATTTCACAGACAACTGTTAAATCTAAAACTTATGGAAACTTAGATTTTAAGGAGCTCGATTATGGACAAGCAAATGTTAAAGGCAGAAAAACCGAGGAACTTAAGAACTCTCCAACAGGAACCCGTGGCTGGTTACAAGATTTTGAGATCATAAAAAAAACAGATTCAATTGAGGCTGTTAAAAAAGCAAATTTTGGAGTTGTTTACATAGTTACTGCCAAAGATACTGTTGACATTAACATCGATATTGAATGGATTTATCCTGAAAAAATAACAAACGATAAAGGCGAAAAATTTAAAAGCATAAGATACACAACAAAAAGACCAACCAATATCCCTTCAGCCTCATCTTACAGTTTCGATGAGCCTTATGAATTGATCAAAGGCAATTGGCAAATGAATATTTTTATAGAAAATAAACGCGTTTATAGTAAGACATTTGTTTTGTATTAAAACTGCTCTTTGAAGCTTTCTTCTTAAAAGTCGTAATTACCATATCTGCGAAGTGTTTCTGCTGAAGCGCTACGCTTTGTCAGCTATTTAATACCATTTAAATGAAAACAAAATCCTTTTATATTTACGGAGCATTCTTTATCATTTTTGTTGCTGCATGTTTTTTATGGATGCTTAGAAATAATACATTCGCAGAAAAAGCTACTCATATTGATTATCGTGATAAAGATATTGAGAAAAGATTGGGATTTACATTAGAAGAATATGTAAAAACAAAATCAATAATTAATTTGCAACTTAACGGAAATGGAAAATATAATGATAGTATCCTGAATCTGTTTCAGCTTGAAATTCAAAAAATAATGAAAGCTGAAGATGCAAATAAGGGGATTCATTTAAAATTTAGTAGAAACACTACTTATGAAAATGTGATTCGTTCCTTTCAGATTTGCAAAATAGAAGATTGTTCTACCTATATTCCTGATCATTATGACCTTTGGGTTTTTCCATACTATAAATAAAAAATCTCATCCATGAAACTATTACAAATCACTACCCTACTCTTAATTTTTACCCTCACCTCATTCGCACAATCAAATCAATTCGTTGGTAATTACGAGCGTTCACTGGGTGACACAGAAGGAAAACATGTATTTGAATATAAACTGACCTTAAATCAAGACGGAACATTTGTATTTCATTATTATTCAAATATGAAACAAGGAATTCCACCTGAAGTGAATAAATACGGAAAAGGAAAATGGAGCGCAAAAGACAATCTGGTTACATTTTTTTCGAATAAACAAGAAGACTTTGATGCAAAATACACGTTAGATTTTAATAATTCTACAGCGAGATTTGTTACTAAAAATCCGAGAGATAAAAGTGATAAAATAGTTCAAACAAAACTTACGTTTTTGGAATCAGAAATCTCGTGGATGCGAAGAATTGATATTTTTAAACTATAAATCTGCCTTGTAAACCCAATAGCGCAGATTTTTTTAATTATAAATACCATAAACCTTTGACAAACAAAGACTCATACAATAAAATTATTAACAGCTGGATCAACGCAAGAAACAATACTATTGTAAACAAACCCATTATAGACTTTGCTGACTATATAAATTCAAAAGGAACTATTTTAGACATTGGTTGCGGAACAGGAATGCCAATAGCAAAATATCTTTCTGACCGTAATTTTTCCATAACAGGAGTTGACCTATCGGCTAAAATGATAGAAGCAGCCAAATCTGTCGGAATTAATAACGTAGTCTTTTGTATTTGCGATTTTTTTGATTTTGATTCAGATGAAAAGTTTAACGGAGTTATTGCCTGGGACTCGCTTTTCCATTTCCCAAAAGAACGTCAGATAGAAATTTACAACAAAGTATATCAACTGTTAGCTCCCGGAGGTTATTTTCTTTTTACCCACGGAAAAAAAGAAGACGAACATATTGACAAAATGTTTGGAGAGCAATTTTATTACAGCTGCCTGTCAAAAGATTTTGTTCTCAGCTTAATGAAAGATCTTGGTTTTGATATCGTATATTCAATTGAAAATTTTGTCGAAGAAAAAGACCAGCGGGACTGGGTTGTGCTGGCAAGAAAAAAGTAAAAATAAATACTCCGCTCTTGCCAAAGAATAATTAGCTATAATCTTCTATTGAATCTTATTGGTAAACTGCCTGCTAAGATATTAGAACTATAGTACCTACTTATGCTATTTTACTTATACCCATTTTTCTTGTCTTTGTACCTAAATCCTGAATGCTTAAGACATTTTTTCAGCAGTCAATTTCTTAATTGTTTAGTTTCAGGTCTTCAAAAGAGATAATTACAAAAATTAACCAAAGAGACCCAATTATGAAAACGACAAAAAAGGTATTACTTTTAATCACACTAATCTCATTGTGTGCCTGTAAAAAGGATTCAAAAGGAGAGAAAAACAATTACACGAATATAAAAATAAGTGCAGCTCCTTCTGAGTGTTTAGCTCCTGCTAATTGGTTTACAATCGTAAACAACACCCGCCAGACTCCTGCTCCAAATGAAGGACCAACAAGCGTATTTGCCAACAATAAAACAGTAACGAATTGTGACTTTCATCAATGGTCCTGGCAAAAATTTCTTTGGCTTACTAATGAGGTCAATGGAGTACCATTCTTTATAACTAATCTGATTCAGGTGAATTCAGCAGGTCAGCGATTAAATCCAGGTAGTGGAATTGTTTTAACAGATATTGCTCAGGCAAGTTCTCCATCTGATATTTTAAAAACACCTAATTATCCATCAGGTGTTCCTAAATCTACTACAGTCTATTATTCTATCTTCATGGACAGACTTATGTACACAACAATGCTAAAGTATGGTCCAATAGCAAAAAATGACCCTACTAGCTTAAAAGACATCACTTTTCCTGTAGGTTCATTAGAACTTAAAACCTCCTGGATTGATGCGAGTGTTCTTAAAGATCCTTCTTCTTATTTTATTACTGACGGATTAATTAATGGCGTAAAAACCAAAGTGGCTCTTTTAGGAATGCATGTAGTTGGAGTGGTAGAAAATCATCCCGAATTTGTATGGGCTACTTTTGAACATGAAAATCTTGCACCTGCTTACGACTGGTCTAAAGCTACACCAACGACTGATGCGCCAGTAACAAGTACAGTAGATTATCCTTTTTTTAATAAGAGCAGCACAGCTACGGTTACCAATATAACTTCAGGAAATGGAATTTATACCGATGTTTTTTCAGTTTATAAATATGGTGTTCCGGTTGAAAAAGCAATGAAAGGTTCTCATAATGTTCAGCTTTTCATGAAAACAAGTCAAAATGGTTCACAGAACTTAAATAATATTCGTACAATCAATCAAAGCGTTAAGTCACAGCTGAAAGGCATTTGGAACAATTATTTTTACAATGGATCCATATGGATTAATACAGCAGGATACAAGACTACTCAGCAACAAGCTGCTTTATTAGACTCCTTAAGTGGAACACTTTCAGAATCTACACCCGGAAAATTGACAAGAGGTTCTGTTGCAGCTTACAATATTACTATGGAAACCTATGTTCAGGTAGGATTTGGCCCGAAATCAATACATCAGGTTACAGTCGATAGTCTGGTTAATTGCTTTTCATGTCATAATGCCTCTCACAGATCGAAACTTTCTCCCCTTTATATTAGCCATGTTTTTAATGGGTATGTAGGAAGCCTAAAAGGCTTAACCAGAAAGCAAATTAAACAGGAAAGTGTTAAGGAAATCATGGACGATTATAATTTGCGACAAAAATTAAGATAACTAAATGGCTGATCACTTTAGTTATTAAAGCAAATATAAAATTTAAATATAAAAAAACCACAAGCGAAAGTTTGTGGTTTTTATATTGAAATTGATTATTTAAAACTAAATAACCACACACTCAGGTTCTTTTTCTTCAATTATTTTCAAATTCATTATTTTTTGAGCAACATCTCCCCTTTCGAATAAACGAATGAACTTGAAAACAGCACTTACAAAATATCCGGGATTTGAAACCAATCTGGCGATTTCGGCAATTCTTTTATCTCTTTTCTGCGTACAGGCTTCTCTTTGGTCTTCCTGAGTCCTCACAAATTCATTCGCAAATTTCCAGGCACCGTCTCTGGCGGTTTTCATACTAAAATCTATAAAAAAGTTGTCTATTTTACCCGTTAATTTTAGTATAATCGTGAGTATAGGCCAGATTTTGATTAAGCATTTTTCGACATGTTCTACCAAGTTGCTAAGAATGATGTTAATTTGGTTGAAATCAGATTCCAAATCTTTAATATTTTCTGCTGTACTCACTTCGGCTGAAGCTATTCCTAAATCCAGATTTACATGTGCATTGATTCCGAGCAGTAAATGCTGAACCACTATTGGCCAAAAGGTTTCTGCCTGCTGAAAAGAAAACTCCCAACATTCCGATGCTTTTTCTTTGGCTTTATACTGATAATATGCCTTTAGATACCGATTAGCAAAAATAACATCCAGTTTTTCCATTCGTTCACCATTCTGAAAAGAACCAATTTGAATTCCTTCTTTGATTTTTACAGTCACTTCACGATATAACATAGTAAATAAACCTATAGCGCTTTGTTTCGATATTGATTCTTTAATTATTTCATCCAGTAACTGAATAACTTCATCTATAGTAGTGGCTTGTTTTATATTCATTTCTAGTTGGTTAAGATTAAATTAGCATAAGCGAATATAATTATTTTAATCTTTCAAAAAAGTTTATTTGAAGTAAATATCTTGTTATTTTTAATACTAACTTTAGAATGTTGTTTTATTGGAAATCTTATGATTACCGGGTTAAACTATTATACCGCAACGGTCTGTAATGTATGGGGCGATCTTGGCTTTTACATCAGTTTTAAAGCTGATGTAAACTAACAGTATTGATTATAACAAATCACTTGAAAATGGTAAAAAAATGCACTCAAAAAATGTCCTGAAAACAATGCTGGATTTCTTTGCAGGTTAATAATGACGCTAAGTCACTAAGGTTCTATGCCGCTAAGAAAAAACTTTGCATCTTAATACCAAACCTAATTGCTAAACCGTAAAAAATTTCAATACCAATTTCTAAATCCTTAATTTCGCTTTCAAATAAAAAGAGAAAATGAAGGTCTGTATTGCCGAAAAACCAAGTGTAGCACGAGAAATCGCATCCGTTTTGGGTGCCAATGCCAAGCATGACGGTTACTATGAAGGCAATGGTTATGCCGTGACCTACACTTTTGGGCATTTATGTACTTTAAAAGAACCCAATGATTACAAACCACATTGGAAAAGTTGGGATTTGAACAACCTTCCTATGCTTCCTGAAAAATTTGAAACCAAAGTAGTTCAAAATTCGGGAATCGAAAAACAGTTTAAAATCATAAAAAGTTTATTTGACAAAGCCACAGTCGTAATAAATTGCGGGGATGCCGGGCAGGAAGGAGAACTTATTCAGCGTTGGGTGATGAACGAAGCCCATTACAAAGGCGAAGTACAGCGTTTATGGATTTCTTCGCTAACCACCGAAGCGATAAAAGAAGGTTTTGAAAACTTAAAACCATCTGCTAACTACGATAATTTATTTTACGCCGGTTTTTCCAGAGCTATTGGTGACTGGTTATTAGGCATGAATGCTACACGTTTATATACCGTAAAACATGGCGGGTATAAACAAGTGCTGTCAATTGGGCGGGTTCAGACACCAACTTTGGCAATGGTGGTTGACCGATTTAAAGAAATAGAAAATTTCAAACCCCAACCCTATTGGGAATTACAGACTTTATACAGGGAAACACTTTTTAGTTATGAAGAAGGTCGTTTTTTGAATAAGGAAGATGGGGAAATTTTGGCGAATAAAGTCAAAGAAAGTGATTTTGAAATTGTTTCGATTGATAAAAAAAACGGAAATGAATTTGCACCAAAACTGTTTGATTTAACAGGTTTACAGGTGTATTGCAACCAGAAATTCGGATTTTCGGCAGAGGAAACACTAAAAATTGCTCAAACACTTTACGAGCAAAAAGTAATTACATATCCAAGAGTAGATACGACATTTTTACCCAATGATATTTATCCAAAAGTACCCGGGATTCTGCAAAAATTAACAAGTTACACAGAACTAACGCAGCCCATTTTAGCGAAAAAAATCAAAAAATCGCCTAAGGTTTTTAATGATAAAAAAGTAACTGACCACCACGCTATTATTCCGACCGGAGTTCAAAACAATCTGCAATATAATCAGCAGCAGGTTTATGATATTATAACAAAACGCTTTATTGCCGTTTTTTATGATGATTGTCTGGTTGCCAACACAACCGTAATAGGAAAAGCTGCTGAAGTTATGTTTAAAGCTACCGGAAAAGAGATCTTAAAAAAAGGGTTTCGTGTTGTTTTTGAAGATCCGAATGCAAAAGAAAAAGAAGCAGATTTACTGCCAAATTTTGTGGTTGGTGAAAAAGGGCCACACGAACCATCATTCCTTCAAAAAGAAACCAAACCACCGAATCAGTTTACTGAAGCGACTTTATTGCGTGCCATGGAAACCGCAGGAAAACAAGTTGATGACGAAGATTTACGCGAATTGATGAAAGAAAATGGTATAGGGCGTCCGTCTACACGCGCTAATATTATTGAAACGCTTTTTAAACGTCAGTATATTGTACGAAATAAAAAACAGGTCTTGCCTACTCCAACAGGCATTCAATTGATTGATACGATTCAGAATGAATTGATAAAATCGGCAGAACTTACCGGTTCCTGGGAAAAACAACTGAAAGACATTGAAAAAGGTACTTTTACTGCAGGTGCCTTTATCAAAAACATGAAACGCATGGTTGAAGCTTTGGTCACTGAAGTACGAAGCGAAACCAGACACGCAAACATTTCTCATGCAGCAATGATTCAGAAACCAGTTATAAAAGCTGAAAAAGAAAAAAAGAAATCCTCAGGAATTTTGGCAGAAACATGTCCAAAATGCCAAAAAGGAAATCTCATAAAAGGAAAATCAGCTTATGGCTGCAGTGCGTACAAATTGGGTTGTGATTTTGTGCTCCCTTTTGTTTTTCATGATAAAAAGATTACTGAAAGCCAATATTTACGCCTGATTCAAAAAGGTTCAACTGTCAATATAAAAGGCTTTAAAACTGATAACGGTACTGTTGAAGGTTTAATTCGGTTTGAAGAAAACTATAAACTAAAGTTAGAACCAAAGAAAAGTGATAAAAAAACTGACTCAAAAGAAAATTCAGATTCACTAATCTGTCCAAAATGCCAAAAAGGGACAATACTAAAAGGCAAAACCGCTTACGGCTGCAGTGAATATAAATCGGGTTGTGGTTTTAAAGTGACTTTTGATGATGTAAGAGCAAAATTAAAAGATCAAAAACCAACTAAGGAATTGGTGTATTCGATTTTAACAGCAGGTATTTGAGTTTTTCTGCCCCAGATTAAAAGATGAAAATATTTTTTGTTTCACTCAGATTCTGCAGATTTAAGCAGATGTTTTTTAATTTAAATTTTATAAATCTGCATAAATCTTTTTTAAATCTGCGTAAACAAAATTTAATAACAAAAATTAATATAATTGCTTCTTTATCTTAGTCATTCGGGATATGGCAAATAATTTTTATCTATTTTAGCTGTACTATTAAAACTAATACTTCCAGATATGTTTCAGAAAATTACGCTTACGGTACTTATTATAGCTTTCATTTCCTGTCAGAAAAAAGAAACCGTTGAAAAAGACAAAATCAAAAAAGCAGACTGGCTAATTGGCAACTGGGAAAATACTTCACCGGATGGGATTTTAACCGAAAACTGGGAAAAAGTAAACGACAGTACTTTTAACGCTGCTTCTTATTTTATCAAAGGTAAAGATACTTTGCATTTTGAAAACATTATTTTGGCTCAATTAGGTGAAACGCTTACTTACAAAGCGACTGTAAAAGGTCAAAATGATGACAAACCGGTTTCCTTCCCTTCTACTTCAGAATCAGACAAACAATTGGTTTTCGAAAACCCTAAACACGATTATCCACAAAAAATCACTTATACAAAAGGAGCTAATAATACTTTGACAGCTGAGATTACAGGAAAGTTGAACGGAAAGCTTACTACTGAAAGGTTTATTATGAAGAAGAAGTAATCTTTTCTTAGAATCATGAAAAATAGAACATTACAATTTGTTATAAAATCAATGTCATTTCATATTTTATTTTTAGTTCTTTTTATATCATGCAATAATTCTGAATTAAGATCCAAAAATATTAAATCAGGTTTTTTATATGATGCAGGAATCTACAATATCCCGGGCAAAAACAGAAATATTTTAATTAAAGAATTAAAAGATGGTTCAAAAATATTTGCCATTCGAGATCATAATAATAAAATATTATTTCAGCAAAGTCTAAACGAAACTTTTAGCGCCAATCATTATTGGCTTTTATATATTGATAAAGATACCAATGTATGGTATTATAATTCAGACTACATTTCACATCAGGCAATACTATTCAATAAAAAAACACAAAAATATGAAATGAAAGATTTTTGTACATCCAAATTACATTTACCTTCAGAATTTAAAAAAGAAATAGAGACTAATACATCTAAAGTTTGCGAGTTTTAATAAATATAATTTCTGATATTATTGAAATAAGCCTAAAAATTGTTTCTAATGAAAAAAGTCTTTTTATTATTTCTATTTTGAATTTTAATAATAAGCTGCAACGAAAAAACCCAAAATTCAATTGATGATATCTGGGATAATTTTTCCTTCAATTCAATATTAACAGATAGTAATCAAATCGTTATAAAAGCTTACGATTCAAGATTAACAAATAAAAGAGTAAATGTTGAATCGTATATTGCAACTAAAGAGTTTAAAACTACAACAAAACAACAAGTCCAGGACATTGAAACCATTTTTGAAAATGCTACAAAAACTGGTTACTGCTGTTGTCCAAAAAGCTCATTTTCTATTCATTTTTATAATCAAAAAGAAGAACTTGATTACTTTTATGTTGATACTCTGGAATTTAAAAACAAGATAAGATTTTGCAAAAAAAGTTATCAATATTCATATATTATTGAAAAACAAAAATGGAAAGATTATATAAAAGAAATTAGCAAAAAATGAGTCCTCAAACGGAATTTTAAACTTTTATCGTTCACAAAAAACTTAGAATCTAAGCATCTCGGTCGCTTAGCAACTTAAAAAAACTACTCATCCTCCCCTATCTTATTCACCATAAAAATCATCAGAATACCTAAAATTGCCATAATTAAAAACGCCCATTTCATACTTAAATATTCAGATATAAAACCCACCATTGGCGGAACTAGTAAAAAACCAAGATACCCAATTGTAGATATAGAAGTTATAGCTGAGCCACTGCTTAATTTTGAAGATCTTCCGGCAATACTAAATACTAACGGAACCACACAGGAAACTCCAAAACCAATTAAAACGTAACCAAAAATAGTTGGGTAAGCATACGGCAAAATAAAACAAAGCGCAAAACCTGCAGTAATTAAAATTCCGCTGTAAAGCAGAATTTTTTTTATCCCAAATTTCGTTACACCAGAATCTCCAAATATTCGTCCTAAAGTTACTGCTGTTGCAAAAAACACAAATGCAGCACTGGTTAATTTTGGAGAAGCTTTCAAAATATTTTCAAAATAAATACCGCTCCAGTCATACATGGTATTTTCACAGGCCATGGAAACAAAGCAAATCACAGCGAATTTTATCAGGTTTTTTTCCGGCATTGCAAAGAATTTTTTCTTCACAGGAACTGGCTCATTATGAATGCTCAGCGGATAAAAACAAGCCGTAAGAGCCAGCATAAAAACACTTACTCCTAATAAATGATGAGATGGTGCAATATGCTGTGTTACCATTACATACCCAAAACCTGCTCCCGAAAAAACAGCGATACTCCAAACAGCATGAAAACTCGTGATAATCGATTTTGGATATAATTTCTGTACTTCAAGAGATTGTGCATTAATCGATAGATTGAAAATATTGCGCGAAGCCCCAAAAATTAAAAGTACGAGAACCAATTGCCATACAAAGGCTACTAAACCGGGTAAAGACAGTACAATATTAAACATAATTGCTCCTAAAAGCATGATATAGCGGCTGCTGTGTTTATTTAATAATTTTCCGGTAAAAGGCATTGTCAGCATCAAACCAATTGGAAAAGCAAATAAGACAGCTCCAAATTGGGCTTCAGATAAATGTAATTGGGCCTGAATATGCGGAATACGGGATACCCATGAGGAATATCCAAATCCGGAAAGAAAAAAAAATACAGTATTTGCCAATCTAAATCCTTGGGGAGTATTCTGTATTTTTTTTAAAAAGGGAATAATCATTGAGTTGTTTTCAATTTAATTTTCTGCAAAATTAAGGTTTTTAAAACCAAATTTCCTTTTTAAACTTTTCTAAAATGCTTTAAAACAACAAAACAATTAAATGTTTAATAATTTATAATAAAAAAAATACTTCTAACATTTTTTGCTCCCTTTTAATAAATATTAATAAATTATTTGAAATCAATCTAAATAACATTTGTTGGTGAAGTAATAATTTTTACTTTTACACTGTTTTTATTAATTCTAAATAAAAATAATAACCAAAACAAATTTTATTTTAATGAAGTATTTTAATCTGAAAACATGTCGTTTTCTATTTTCAATCAGTTTGCTATTATCAGCATTTACAGTTTTTTCACAACAAAACCATGGTAAAATAAAAGGAACAATCACCACATCTGACGGAGATGCCGCAGCAGGTGTAAACATTATTCTTAAAAACTCTAAGTATGGGATCATTTCCAATGAAGAGGGTGCTTTTGAATTCAACAGAGTAAAAGCAAATACCTACACTTTACAGGTTTCTTTGACAGGTTATGAAACTTTGGAACAAGAAGTAACAGTTACTGAAAATGAAACAGCAGTCCTTAATTTACAATTAAAAGTATCAAACAAAGAATTAAAGGAAGTTGTAATAAGCAGCCGAAAAAGCATCTTATCTAAAAAGACAGATTATGTAGCAAGAATGCCGATATCTAATCTAGAAAATCCACAGGTTTATAGTGTAATTCATAAAGAACTGTTGCAGGAACAAGTAGCGGTAAACATTGAAAGTGCCATAAGAAATACGCCTGGAGCGGTTCCTGTTAGTTTTCCTTCAGGAGGAATTGCAATCACTTTTAGAGGATTCGCAACCGGAATCAATGCCAGAAACGGTATGGAAACTATTTCAGGACGTTCTTCTGTTGATCTTTCAAACGTTGAACGAATTGAAGTTCTTAAAGGGCCTTCAGGAACTTTATTCGGTTCTTCTATATCTTCTTATGGAGGTGTTGTCAATTTGGTAACCAAAAAACCTTTTGAAACTACGGCAACAGAAGTTTCTTATACTGCCGGGAGTTTTAATTTAAACCGTTTAACTGCCGATGTGAATACACCTCTTAATAAGGATAAAACGGTTTTATTCAGAGTAAATTTGGCATATAACAATGAAAAAAGTTTTTTAGATTACGGATTTAATAAAACTATAGCAATTTCGCCAAGCCTTACCTACAAAGCAAGCGACAAACTTACTTTTAACATTGATGCAGAATTAATAAACTCTAACAATACCAGAAGAACATATAATACGTATACTCCAACATCTGGAATAACGAATCCAGGTGATTTAAAATTAGATTATAAAAAAACATTATTCCACGATGATAATGATGCCAAAACTTCAGGAAATAAATTTTTTGCACAGGCAGAATATGAAATTTCAGAAAACTGGAAATCAACCACTCTATTTTCTTACGTAGGTGAAAATGTAGAACGTAGTTATCAAACTTATGCAGTTTGGAGCTCTCCTACCCAAGCAACGAGAAGAGTTGGTAACTGGGGACCTATTGAAAATAATTTCACTAATATTCAGGAAAACATCAATGGTCAGTTTTCAACCGGAAGTATCAAACATACATTTTTAGCGGGCTTAAATTACAGATTAAATGAATCTAAGTTTTCTTCCGGAATTGCAACTTTTGATAATATTGACGTAACCACAGGCTATACCATTTTTAGAAGAAAAATGGCTGAAGCTGCAATAAATCAAAATTCTTCAGTAGCTGCCAATCAACAAACTGTTAGTGCTTATACAAGTTATGTAATCAACATTTGCGACAGATTGTATACAATGTTGAGTTTACGTTTAGACAACTTTGAACAAAAAAACACAGCAACTACAAAAGGATATGATCAAACGGCATTATCTCCTAAATTAGGATTGGTGTATGAAGTTGTAAAAAATCAGGTTTCTGTTTTTGCAAATTACATGAACGGATTTCAAAATGCAGCTCCGGTAACGCAGCCAAGCGGCGATCAGCTGGCTTTAGACCCTATTTATGCAAAACAATATGAAGCAGGTATAAAAGCAGAAACATTCAATAAAAAATTAAGTGCCACAGCTAGTTACTATAATATTACTATTGATAATGCGACAAGAACATTTGTAGTACCCGGAGAAAATTTGCCAACTTATATTCAAGATGCAAAACAAGTAAGTAAAGGAGTAGACTTTGAGCTGATAGCTAATCCTATTTCAGGTTTAAACATAATTGGTGGATATGCATACAATGAAAATCGTATTTTAAATACAACAGATCCACTAATCAACGGAAATAAAGCTGCTGGAGCACCTGCCAACGTAGCTAACTTTTGGACCACTTATACTTTGCAAAATAAACTAAAAGGATTAGGTGCCGGATTTGGAGTTAATTTTGTGGATAAAAGCTTTTTCCAAACGGATAACATTGTTTACATGCCTGCTTATAGAACATGTAATGCAACTGTATTTTATGATCAGTCTACCTGGAGAGTCGGAGTTAAATTAAACAACCTGACAAATGAAAAATATTGGGATTTTTATGGGAATTCGCAAGCACCAACAAACGTATTGGTTAACCTGACATTAAAATTCTAAACATAATAATTCATTAAAAATACCTCTGTTGTTATGGACAGAGGTATTTGTCTTTTATAAATAAAACACATTTATGTCATTAAAAAAACGCATACTTAAAATCCATCTCTGGCTCGGATTAGGCTCGGGGTTAATTGTAGTAATCCTTGGAATTACAGGTTGTATATATGTATTTGAAGAAGAATTACGTCCTGTAGTACATGAATATTATCATGTAGAGGCTGTAAAAAACAAAAGACTGCCTGTGAGTGAATTAATCGAAATTGCAAAAAAAGCGAACAAAGACAAACCCCAACAGTCACTTTCTAGTTTAAAAGTAATTAATGATGATGAACGTACTGTAATTATCTCGTTTTTTGAGGAACTTGATAAAGATGCTATTTGGTATTGGAATCGTTATCAAAGTACCTACATTTATTTAGATCCGTATACAGGGAGCGTGAAAAAACGGGAAGAATACAACTTTGAGTTTTTTGTTTTCGTCAGAATGTTACACCAAACGCTTTGTTTAAACAGCAATATAGGTGATCCAATCGTAGGAAGTGCAACCATTATATTCATCATTTCACTAATTACAGGATTGATACTCTGGTGGCCAAAAAACAAACAGGCTGCCAAACAACGATTTTGGTTCCGATGGAAAAATACCACTAAATGGAAACGCAAAAACTACGATTTACATAATATATTAGGATATTACATGATGATTTTTGCTTTAATTATTGCACTCACCGGATTAGTCTGGGCATTTGATTGTTATGATAAAGGTGTACAATGGGTTTTTAATGGTGGAAAAACGATTAAAAAAGAATCAAAGATTATCGAATCTGATACTACACATTTTACCCGGAAAAGTTCAGTCGATACAATTTATAATACCCTTCAAAAATTACATCCCGAAGCTGAAAGCTATTTTGTTTTTCTACCAGAAGCAAATGATTCTACGGCAACAGTTGGAACTTTTACCAAACATGAAAGCCGCTTTGATGATGTAGCCATACAGTTTGACCAATACACAGCAAAAATTCTAAAAACAACAACCTATAACGAGAAAAATAACGGAGAAAAATTTCGATTCATTAATTACGATTTACACGTAGGCAGCATTTTAGGATTAGCAGGTAAAATACTCGCCTTTATTGCCAGTTTGGTATCAGCGAGTTTACCTATCACAGGTTTTTTGATTTGGTGGGGACGAAAAAATAAAAAAAAGGCAACAACTATTTAGTAGTTTCGATAAAAATAAGGTTTGGTAAGTGAATTTTTAAAAATATTTCAATAAAACTAAAATATTGAGAGATTTTTATTAATAAAACAATTCTTAGACATAAACGCAAATAACTAAGAATAAAACAAATATTTAAGCATTTCTTTACATTAAATATTTAGATTTGCACTATTTACTTATTAAGATACATTTTTACAAACCACGACCATGAACTATCCTAACCTACCAAAGCAATATTTTATTTTTATAATTTGCTTGTTTTTAATTTCAGCCACAAACTGCCTTGCTCAGGACAAAGGAAAACTAAGTGGAATCATAACTACATCAGATGGAATACCGGCTGCCAGTGTAAACATCATTCTCAAAAACACTAAATACAATACAATAACTAATGAAAATGGAAATTTTGAATTGAACCATATAAAAGCCAATAACTACATTTTACAAATATCTTTAACTGGTTACGAAACACTCGAACAAGAGATAAAAGTAACAGGCAATGAAACTACAAAACTTAATTTACAATTAAAAGTTTCAAACAAACAACTACAAGAAGTAACTATATATAATAATAACAGAGCAAAACTCTTTCCGAAACAAAGCACTTATGTTTCAAAAATGCCCCTTAAAAACATTGAAAATCCACAAGTTTACAATGTAGTTACTGCTGATTTATTAAAAGAACAGGCAATAACAAATTTTGATGATGCCTTGAAAAATGTTCCCGGTATTCAAAAATTATGGGAATCAACAGGCCGTAGCGGAGATGGCGGATCCTTTTATACATTGAGAGGCTTTGATGTACAGGCAAATATTGTAAACGGATTACCCGGTTTAACAAATGGTAGTTTAGATCCTGCCAACATTGAAAGGATCGAAGTTATAAAAGGCCCATCCGGAACTTTGTTTGGAAGCAGTCTGATTAGTTACGGAGGACTCATTAATACAGTAACTAAAAAACCTTATTCAGGTTTTGGCACAGAAGTATCTTATCTTACCGGAAGTTTTGGACTTAACAGAGTTACTGCTGATGTAAATACCTCTATAGATGAGTCAGATAATGTTGCTATAAGAATTAATACTGCATATCAGACAGAAAATAGTTTTCAGGATGCAGGTTTCCGTACTTCTTTTTTTGTAGCCCCTGTTCTATCCTACAAGGTTAATGAAAAATTATCTTTCCTGATTAATACTGAATTCATGCAAGAAGAAAAGACAACACCTCCGATGTTATTTTTAGGAAGATCCTCTACATTGCAATTTGACAATCTTAATGAATTAAACTACAACACCAAACTCTCTTTTTATAGTAATGATTTGTCCATAAAAAACCCCAAGTTCAATTTACAGGCTCAGATGAATTACAATATTTCTGAACAATGGACTTCGCAAACAGCATTATCAAGAGGTTCTACCAAATCAGATGGTTATTATTCATATATGCCTGATAATGAAAATGGGTTAGGCGAATTTGCTGTAAATATTACCAAAGAGCAATCGCAAACAGTAACTACTGATATTCAACAAAATTTTATTGGTGATTTTAAAATCGGAAATATGCGTAATAGGATTGTTGCCGGATTTGATTACTTTTCACAAGAATTAAAATTTGGAGGTTCCGGTTATGCCTGGCTTTATAATATTACTCCACAAGGAGAAGTTAATTATCTTAATCCCTATACCGGAACTGAGGATGCTCCAACATACCCAACCCGCAGTTCTGTAGATGCTGTTCTTGCAAAATCCGGCACGACAAATTATAATAGCAAAGATGCAACATACAGTGTATATGCATCAGATGTTATCAATATTTTTCCAAGTTTAATAGCAATGGCCAGTTTACGTGTTGATTATTTTGATAATGAAGGAGATATAAAAACTGATAATGATGATTACAATCAAACTTCCTTATCCCCTAAATTCGGTTTATTGTATCAGCCTATTATTGACAAGCTTTCTATATTCGCTAATTACATGAATGGTTTTAAAAATGTTTCGCCAAAAAAATCATATGATACTAATGGAAATTTAGTAGGTTCTGAAGCCTTTGATCCGGAACATGCCAATCAATTGGAATTTGGTGTTAAAGCAAATGTTCTTGACGAAAAATTAAATACAACTCTAAATTATTATGATATCAAAGTAGCCAATTTGGTAACAATTGATCCAAAAAATCCTTTAAATAGTATTCAGGGAGGTGAATCAAGAAGCAAAGGCTTTGAATTTGATCTGAATACATCTCCTGCAAAAGGCTTAAATATTATTGCGGGCTACAGCTATAATGAGAGTAAAATAACAAAAGGAGATATTAAAAATGTGTTTTTAGAAAAAGGCAAAAGACCAATGTGGTCAGGACCTGAAAATTTAGCTAATCTTTGGGCAACTTATAAATTTCAATATGGAATGCTGAAAGATTTTGGACTAGGCTTTGGAGGAAATTATGCCAGTGAAAATGCAATTATCAACAGTGATAAACTCGGGAAATTTGTACTGCCGTCATACACTGTTATAAATGGATCCCTTTTTTACGGTAACAACAAATTTAGAGTAGCATTAAATATCAATAACATTGCCAATAAGGAATATTTCAATGGCGGATGGGGCACAGTGAATCCTCAGAAACCAAGAAATGTTGTGGCCAGTTTTAGCTATAAATTCTAAAAACACATAATAATTCCAAAAAAAACTGATTTTTTAAATTAGTTCTCTTTAATTTTTAGTTTACTTAGCAAGTAAGCAAACGTTTTTTTGAAAGCTGCTGAAAAATGATATGTTTTTTATATCCTAACTTTTCTGTTACAAAATAGGAAGGTCAAAACATACGACATTCTTTAGAAAAAGCAAAAAGCAGATCAAAAAATAAGTTTAATTCAATTCCAGATAATAAATTTGTATTATTAAGAAATTTTACAATACTTAAACCAATTTATATGCCTTACTATCAAGTAGGGCATTTTTTTTTGAAACCTTACTCCCCTAAAACCAATACATTAAAAAATATTATTCATATTTAATCTAAATAATATTTGTTAAACAAGTATTAAATTTTACATTTGCGTATTATTTTTATTAAGTCTAAATAATAACAAATCTATTTTTATATGAATAACCTAAAGTTCTTATTAGTTTTCAGCATCTTTTTGCTATCACTTACTACTTCATTTGCCCAAAAAGGCACAATAAAAGGAACAATACAAACAAGCGACGATAAAGCTGCAGAAGGAGTTTCTGTTTCTATAAAAGGAATAAACAAAAACACGATTGCAGATAATAATGGATCTTTTGAACTTAAAAATGTGCCTGCAGGAACACATACATTAGTAGTTACACTAGTGGGATATGATGATCTTAATCAAGAAGTAACTGTTACTGCAGGTGAAGTAACGACTACAGATTTAAAATTGACTTTATCAAATACAGAACTGAATCAGGTTGTAGTTTTAAGTAACAAAAGTGCTTTTAAAACCAACAGAATTTCATCCTCGCTTCGTTTGCAGTCGGCTATTATTGAAATCCCGCAAAACATTCAGGTAATTACCGGAAAATTAATTCAGGATCAGCAAATATATGATATGCTTGAAGGTGTTACCCGTAACGTAAGTGGCGCTACCAGAGTAGAACATTGGGATAATTATGCTAATATTACTATGAGAGGCAGCCAGGTTGCGGCTTTTAGAAATGGTATGAATGTAAGCACTACATGGGGACCATTGACCGAAGACATGAGTATGGTAGAGCGTATCGAGTTTGTAAAAGGACCAGCCGGTTTTATGCTCGCAAATGGTAACCCAAGCGGTTTTTATAATGTTGTAACCAAAAAACCAAGCGGACGTACAAAAGGTGAGGCTAATTTTGCATTAGGAAGTTTTGACATGTACAGAGGTGCTTTAGACTTTGACGGAAAATTATCGAAAGACGGAAAATTATTGTACAGAATCAATGCTATGGGACAAATGAAAGGCAGTCACCGTGATTTCGATTATAACAATCGTTTTTCTATCGCTCCTGTATTAAAATATTTAATTGATGATCAAACCTCACTTACATTAGAATATACTTATCAATTTTCTCAGGTTCTTGCAATAGGTTCAAACTATCTTTTTTCTAACAAAGGATACGCAGATTTGCCTAAAAGTTTTACTAATGCCGAGCCAAATTTTGATCCAACCAATATGAATGACCAAAGTATTTTGGCAATTTTTGAGCACAAATTAAGTGATAATTGGAAATTTACAGGACAAGCTGCTTATTTTAACTTCAAACAAGAAGGAATGTCAATGTGGCCTCAATACCCTGGATTTGATTCTGGAAACGATAATATTTTACACCGTGGAGTATCTATCTGGGATGTTTTAGGAATAGCCAAAACAGGTCAATTTTTCGTAAATGGTGAAGAAAAAACCGGCTCTGTTACTCACAAAATTTTAGGCGGTCTTGATATGAGTGACAAATTAAATTACCATGACTGGAGCCAGACGTTTGCTTTGAATGGCTATGATGTTAATGGTAATATTGTTCCTTTTGATATTTATAACCCAACTCATGGTAATGTTCCTGCTAATAAATTACCTGTTTTTGACAGAAGTAAAGATATCAGAGAAAGAGGTGTACAATATCGCAATGGGTACAACGCTTTTTATCTACAAGATGAGTTAGGATTTTTTGATAACAGTCTTCGTGTAACGCTTGCGGGTAGATACACAACACTAAAAACTTCAAATGCATACTCAGGATCATATAAAGACAGTAAATTTACGCCTCGATTGGGTGTAAGCTATTCTTTAGACAAAAACACTTCGGCTTATTTTGTAAGAGATGAATCGTTTAATGAAAATTATGGAACTGACTGGCTAGGAAATAGTTTTGATCCACAAACCGGGACAAATCTTGAGTTTGGTTTCAAAAGAGACTGGATGAACGGAAAATGGAATTCTACCTTTGCAGTATATCAAATTACAAATAAAAACATTTTGACTGCGGATCCGGACCACTCTACAGGAGGCATTCAGTATATGAGACAAAGTGGAGAACAAAAAGTAAAAGGTTTTGAAGCTGATATTAGAGGAGAGATTGTTAAGAATCTTGATGTGGTTATAAATTATGCTTTTACAGAAGCAAAAGTCACTAAAGATACAGACCAGTCATTAGTAGGAACTCAGGTTGCGGGAACTTCAAGACATGTTCAGAATACCTGGTTAAACTATAAAATGGATCAGGGAGCACTAAACGGTTTAGGCCTTTCAATTGGTTACCAATATCAAATTGACAGATCTCCATGGTTTGTTTCTGACAGCGATGAAACAGCTTTGCCTGATTATTTCCGTTTAGATGGTGGAGTTACATACCAAAAAGGAAAAATGACTTATAATGTAATTGTAAATAACATTTTAGACGAATATTTATATTCTGGAGGAAAATATGATCCGGGCTATTTTTACTGGCAAGCAGAACCGGGAACAAACGTTCGCTTGTCGGTTAGTTACAAATTCTAAATAAAAATGAATCCCTTAAATTAGTTTTTAAGGGATTTTATCACAAACAATAATTAAAAACGTACTTATCATGAAATTAAATAACTTAAAAAAACTGGCTTTTTCAATTTTAATGCTTCTTTTAAGCCCTGCCCTTTTTGCCCACGCCTTATGGATTGAAACTAAAACTACTGGTACAAAAGGCAAGGCCCAGGGAATATCCATATATTTTGGAGAATTCGCAGATAACGATATTACCAAAGCCGACAAATGGTTTTCAGATTTAAAAGACTTTACTTTAGTATTGGTTTCTCCTTCAAAAAAAGAAACTAAGTTAACCTCTAAAGCTCTTGAAAATAAGTATCAGGCATTTTTTACACCTGATGAAGACGGAGTTTATACAATCGTAATGCACCACAAAGTAAAAGATATTTACGGAACTATGGTTTTAGATTACAATTCAAGTGCAACAGTTGTAGTAGGAAACAAAACTGCAGGAAATTATGCAACGGCAAATAATAATGTAATTGGCGTTTTTAGTGAAAATGCAGACATCGCTAAGAAAAACGCCAAAATCGACATATTTGCTTTTTACGAAGGTGCTTCTGCCAAAAAGCAAAAAGTAAAAGTAATTGCCCCAAACGGGTGGGAAAAAGAATTATGGACAAACGATAAAGGAGAAATCTCTTTTACACCAATCTGGTCCGGAAATTACATGGTAGAATTTGCTTATACCGAAAAAGTATCAGGAGAACATAACGGCAAAAAGTATGATGAAATTTGGAAAATGGCAACTTATTTAATTGCCGTAAAATAAATTTAAGTTTTATATGTATTAAGCCTTTTTCAATTCGGAAAAAGGCTTTTTTTTTGTTTAAATCTGTTTTAAATGTATTTTTTTTCTTATGTTTTTAAAACAATATCTTTGAAAAAAATTAATAAACAATTAACAAACAAATAGTTGCAAAATTAATAATAATTAATCTAAATAAACTTTTAAATAATAAACATACCCTCTATATTTGCAAAAAAAATTATTTTAAATTATTCTAAATAAACACCATGAAATATATTTTACTTTTCAGTTTATCATTTCTAAGTTTTGCTACTTACAGCCAGGATTATTCAAATAACGATACTGCATCAGCTATTAATGATACTGTAAAAAACAAAAAAGGTGAAGTTCTTAATGAGGTTAAAATTACTGCAAATAAACCTAAAAAACCAATTTCTGCAGCTCGCTCAGGAATTAAGGTAATGGATTTACCACAAAGTGTTCAGATTGTTGGAAGTGAAGTTATCGAACAACAGCAGGCTATTCGTTTAAGTGACGTTATAAAAAATGCTAATGGCGTTTATGTAGGTTCAGCCCGTGGCGGTGCACAGGAATCTTTTTGGTCAAGAGGCTATACGATGGATACCAATAACATGTTTAAAAATGGATTTCGCTATAATACAGGATCTATTCCGGATGTTTCAGGTTTAGAAAGAGTAGAATTTTTAAAAGGTGGATCAGCATTATTATTTGGAAATGTTACCCCTGGAGGAATCTTAAACTTAGTTACTAAGACCCCAAAATTTACAGAAGGCGGTGAATTATCCATGCAAATGGGAAGCTATGCTTTTTACAAACCATCGATCGATTTTTATGGACCTTTAAACAAATCAATCGCCTATCGTATTAATGCTTCTTACGAAAATTCAGAAAGCTTTAGGGATTATGTAAAAAATGAACGTATTTATTTTAATCCTTCGTTATTATTTAACCTTACTGAAAAAACTCATATTACATTACAAGGAGATTATCTAAGTGCCGACTGGACACCGGATTTTGGAACTGGAATTGTTGGAAAAGAAATTTTAGATTTACCACGCAATCAATTTTTCGGAGCGCTTTGGTCAACCGGAAACACAAAATCTTCAAGTGCTTCATTAATACTTAATCATAACTTCAATGATAATTGGAAATTAGGTTTTAATTCTTCTTTTCAATCATACAGAAGAACACAAACATCAACAGCACAATTATCTAATTTAGCTTATTCTACAAATACCACAACTGGTGCAAAGGAAGTTCTCTGGAAAAGAGGCTTAACAAAAGCTGATGCCGGAGAAAATATATTTGGAGACCAATTAAATCTTCAAGGTATCTTTAATACCGGAATAATCAAACATCAAATATTTACCGGGGTTGACTATGAATATTCTACAGCTCCAAATTATACTTTTGGTTTCTTTGATCCTGCAAAACCTGCTGATCTTGTAACAACAGAGGCAAAAGCCATAAATATATTAAACTATGACTATAGCACACAAAGCCTTAATGTTCCTTATAGCAACAGAATAACTCAATTAGCTACAACAGACACGAAACGTTTTGGCGCATTTGCACAAGATTTAATTTCGATTACAGACCATATAAAATTTTTAGGAGGAATCCGTTGGTCATGGCAGGAAAGTCAGGTTAGTACAACAAAAGTTGCAACTCCAACAACTGCGGCAAAAGTCTTAAACAGAGCTTTTTCTCCAAAAGCTGGATTGGTTGTTCAGCCTAATAAAGATATGTCAATCTTTGCCAGCTACTCTAATTCATTTACACCTAATACAGGAACAACTGTTGATTTAAAACCACTAAATCCATCTATAATTGATCAGTACGAAGCAGGTATCAAAAAAGATTTCTGGAAAGGAGATTTAAGTACCAACGTAACAGTGTATATGATTGAAAACAACAATTTAGCACAAACTGCACAATATCAAGCTGATGGTGTTTCTGAAAACGTAAATACTAATTTAAAAGAATTAGTTGGAGCTACAAAAGGAAAAGGTATTGAAATAGATGTTACTGCAAGACCTGTAGAAGGTTTAAACATTATGGCCGGATATAGTTTTAATGAAACTAAAGTTTCAAAATCATCTGGAACAAGCGGAAGTTTAGTTGTTGGTGATATCTTAGCAAGAACACCAAGACATACTGCAAATTTGAGTTTTTTCTACAAAATACCTGAAGGAATATTAAAAGGATTTTCTTTTGGTGCAATTGGAAACTATATTGGAGACCGTACCGGAGGCTGGAATGACGATTACTTATGGACAGAAAACAAACCTTCAACTAATCCAAAAACATATACAATTACTATCAGAGATCGTGACATTCCATTAGAAGGTTACGCAACTATTGATGCGTCTGTAGGTTACGAATGGAAAAAAGTCTCTCTTTTATGTAAATTATCTAATCTAACAGATGAGTTAAACTATACAGTCCACGAAAATTATAGTACAAACCCAATTGCTCCTCGTCAGGTAATGGTTAGTTTAAAATATAAATTATAGTAAAAGTTCGCTTTCTAAAATAATAAAAACTTTTTCTGCCTCTTTCACTTTTGAAAAGCAGAAAAAGTTTTTTCTTTTAAAATAAAAAGTATTTTTGCCGAAAGCACTTCAATTATTACAAACCTTTTATAAAATCAAAATATGCCTAGTCCAGTTTCAGAATGCCTGTATTGCCAAAACAATGACACCTTACAACAGTTGATGATAAAAGTTGCAGATTTAAAAGTATCTCAGCTTTTCCTTTTTAAAGAGCAATCTTACACGGGACGCTTAAATGTAGTTTACAAAGATCATGCCGTTGAATTTTATGAATTAAGCGATGAACAGCGCAATTTATTTATGGAAGATGTTGCTACAACAGGAAAAGCCATTGCAAAAGCTTTTAATCCTGATAAAATCAATTACGGAGCGTTTAGCGATACTTTATCTCACTTACACATGCACATTGTTCCAAAATACAATGGCGGTTACGGATTTGGAAGTGTTTTTGAAATGAACCCTCAAAAAACATATTTATCTGATTCAGAATATGACGCTGTTATTGAAAAAATAAAAGCGAACTTGTAACACATATTTCGTTTTTTCTTTTTAAAACTTTTTCTGACTCTTCTTTATGAGGCAGAAAAAGTTTTTTTATAAAAATTTATTTTGATCAAAGAATTAAATAACCCCCATCTTTTGCATTAAAAAAGTAGCACTTTTGTTTTTACAGATTCCGATACGGAGTTTGTAATCAAAATGCAAATCATTGTCTTTTATTTCGACTTCAAAACATTGGTTGGTCAAAGTTTCAGGATATTCATTAGTTGTTAAACAAACTTCAATATCATGTGTCGCAATGGCACCAATTGCATTTTTAGCAATGACTTTTTTAACTACTTCAATTGTTCCGTTTCGTTTGTCATCAGAATTGGTTCCTCTCAAAATTTCATCCAGTAAAACAAAAGCCGGTTTATCTTCCAAGGCATCCATAATTTGTTTTAAACGCTTGATTTCAGCAAAAAAGTAGGATTCACTATCCGCTAAAGAGTCAGATAATCTCATTGAAACCAAAACTGGCAATGGATGAATATTAGCATTTGAAGCACAGACAACTGACCCTATACCAGCTAATACCATATTGATCCCTAAACTTCTTAAAAAAGTGCTTTTTCCCGACATATTAGAACCCGTTAAAATCATAAAAGACTGCGGATAAAAATGAGTATCATTCCCTACTCTGCTTACGGGGTTCAATAGTGGATGGCTTAGATTTGTAAATTCAATTTTATGTTCCTTGTTTATTTCAGGAAATACAAAGTCAGAATTGTTATACGCTAAATTTGCCAAGCTGTTTAAGGTTTCAAATTCCCCTATAACAGCAATCCATTTTTCAAGTTCATCTGCACACACATTTTTCCAATTCAAAAGTGCTCTTAAAACATGGAGATTAAATAAAAAAGTTCCGTTAAAAACAGTTGCAGTAACAAAATTATTAATTGTATCCATTCTAGAAAACAATTCTGACAGCTGTTTTAAATGGGAACTGGCTTTTGCGTTTTTAAAAAACAACTGCTGTTTTAAATCATTCAGTTTCTTAGATTCAAAAGTTTCATTTTCAATTTTCTGAACCAGCAAACTATATTGCTTTATTATTTTATCAATATTTTCAGCTTTGGCAATTTCAGATCGAATACGTTTAACTCCACTTCCTAAAACAATCAGATTTCCGATAAAAACATAAGTCAGGTACGATAACAGAATAGTTTTTGAGGCAATAAAATAAGCTGCCAGAAAGCCAAAAAACAAGACAGGTAAAAGAATTGAAAGTACATTTAAAACTTTAGATAAATTATTATTTTTAAATGATTTCCAATGCATTAACGAATCATATGAATCTTTACTGTCATGACTGACAACTGCTAAAGCAAAAAACTCCTGCCTCCAGTTTATTTTTGATTTAAGCTCTTTAACTGCTTCTTGATTTTCAAGAATACTTTCATTGGAGTTCAATTTTAATAATTGATTCGCTAATGTTTTTTTTCCAACAAAAGTTGCTGCTCTGTTTAAATTCTGAAATAAGGAATGATCTCCAAAAATATCCAGATCATATGCATAAGGATGATGGAAATCATTAAATTCAATACCGTTTTCAAAAGGAAGTTTTTCTCTTTTAAGAAAAGAGATTTCATTTTCGTTTATTTTTAAAAGTGCAATTAAAAACTGTTTTTGAAATGACAGACGCGAATGAATACGCATTAAAAATATAAAACAAATAAAAAATACAACAGCACTAATTAAGTATAAAATTTCGCTTGTTTTGATATAATAAAACATCAGAAACAAAAAACTAAAAATACTTAAGAGTCTTAAAACACTTATACTGTTATACTTTTTATTAGTTGTATGTAATGATTCGGTATATTGCGAAACCTTGTTTTGATAATAATCCATCTTTTTAATTTAATGAATCACAAATATAGGTTTTACCAATACAAAACACTGATTAATTATATCAGAAATTAGTTGTCATGCATCACTAAAACAGGAATAGAAACCTCTTTCGTTATTTTTTTAGCAAAACCAGAACTAAAAAACCCTTCAAAAAAGGATCTTTTATGTGTAATAGTCGTGAGAACATCAATATCCTTAAAGAGTATAAAATCAAGTATTGTTTCTTTGACATCATCACTTGGCAACACTAAAAATTCTACATTTTCATCAGCAAACTCGACTTCCCATTCTTTGATGGTTTGCTGGGATACATCCGAATCAGAAGTTTTAACATATAAACTTCGAACTTTCGCATCCGTTTTCTTTGCTATTTTTAATACTTTTCTTAACTCTTTTTTATCTTTTTCCCGATACCTGGTAGTAAAACCAATTACTTTTATCTTTTTAAATTTAGCATCTATAGGAACACATAACACCGGAACCTCAACCCCTGAAATCACAGAACTGGTATTGGATCCCAAAAAGAAAGTTGTCCAGTCGGAAACCCCATTTGTACCCATAACTACAAAATCAATTTGATCTTCTTTTACAGCATTTTTTAAATTATAGAGCAAATCACCATCCATTAACCGGTGTTTTATTACTATTTCATTTAAATTTCGTTCAGCAGCAATAGCCCTTAATTTAGGGATTTCATCTTTAAAAAGGTCAAATTTAGCCAATTCTATTGAACTGTAAATTGCTGCGTAATTCTCGGGGAAAAACTGACTGTCATATACCGGAATTTCAAAAGTATGCAGTAAAATGAGTTCGGCATTGACAACTTTAGCAAATTCTAAAGCATGGACAAATGCATTTGTAGCTGCTTCAGAAAAATCAGTTGGAAATAATATCTTTTTCATTTTATATCTGATTAATTGGTTTCTACTCAAATTTAATCATTATAAAGACAAAACAAACTGATAATTATCAGGATTTTAACAGTTAATAATTTCTTAATAGTGCTATTTTAGACTCTTTAATGTTATCATTTGTCATTTTCATAGCTCGTAAGATTTCTGCTTTTTTCTTACCTTTGCAAGATGATAAATCAAGATTCTATAGTGGCATTGGCTACTCCATCCGGAGCAGGAGCTATTGCTATAATTCGTATTTCAGGTGCTGAAGCAATCTCCATTGGAAACTCTGTTTTTAAATCTATAAAAAATAAGGACTTAACAAAGCAAAAGACCCATACTTTACATTTGGGCCACATTGTGGATAACGAAAAAACGCTGGATGAAGTTTTAGTATCTGTTTTTAAAGGACCTAACTCTTACACCGGCGAAGATACAATCGAAATTTCATGTCATGGTTCAACTTATATCCAACAACAAATTATCCAGTTATTATTGAGAAAAGGCTGTCGTATGGCTGATGCTGGAGAATTTACCCTGAGAGCTTTCCTAAACGGCAAATTGGATTTATCACAGGCAGAAGCTGTTGCCGATTTGATTTCTTCTGACAATGAAGCTTCACACCAAATTGCCATGCAGCAAATGCGAGGCGGTTTTAGTAATGAAATTGCCCGGTTAAGAGAAGAGCTTTTGAACTTCGCATCTTTAATTGAACTAGAATTGGATTTTGCAGAAGAAGATGTTGAATTTGCAGACCGAACACAATTTTATGAGTTATTAAACCGAATTGAATTTGTTCTAAAACGTCTAATCGACTCATTTGCTATTGGAAACGTCATTAAAAATGGAATCCCGGTTGCTATCGTCGGAGAACCAAATGTTGGTAAATCAACTTTGTTAAATGCCCTATTAAACGAAGAGCGGGCAATTGTTTCTGACATAGCCGGAACAACACGCGATACTATTGAAGATGAATTGGTTATTGGCGGAATTGGGTTTAGATTTATCGATACAGCAGGGATTCGTGAAACAAAAGATGTTGTCGAAAGCATTGGAATAAAAAAGACTTTCGAAAAGATCGACCAGGCTCAGGTTGTTGTTTATTTGTTTGATGGTTTGAAGTTTCAGCTTTCAAGTTCTGAATTTGTTTCAGAGATTGAACAAATCAAAAATAAATACCCATTAAAACCTTTATTAATTGTTGTTAATAAAAAGGATATTTTGTCTCACGAAGAAGTCTTAAACATTACAAATCAACTTGAGAATCTAAATGCTAAGCTTCTTTTAATTTCTGCCAAACAAAAAATTGGTGTTGATGATTTAAAAAATGAATTACTTTCTTTTGTAAATACAGGTGTACTAAGAAATAACGAAACTATAATCACTAATACAAGACATTACGATTCATTACTTAAAGCTTTAGATGAAATACAAAAAGTAAAATTTGGCCTTGAAACGAACCTTTCCAGTGACTTAATTGCTCTCGATATAAAAGAAGCTTTGTATCAATTTGGCCTTATCACCGGTCAGGTGACCAATGACGAATTATTGGGTAATATTTTCGCTAATTTCTGCATCGGCAAATAATTAACATAATTTTAACATATTTAGCCAATTTTATGTTAAAATTTAACCCAAAAATCCTACTTTTTTCACTTAAAAACCCACTTTTTGTACCGTAATTGTACCTCAGAACACAAAAATTGAATTTTGTGCCTTTTTGGGGCAAATAACGGTACCTAAATCCTCTTAAATCTCCTTAAAATCATTAAAAATCATCAAATTTATAGGTAAAATGACCATTTTACTTTGTTTTTGTTTTGTTTTATTTTGTTCAAAATTGTACCACGCTTTTATCAAAACCTGTGAGCTGTTGTAAACATTGGCCTGTTACTTTATTTCACAGAAATTAGCAAATTTTCAAACTGCTTAAATCAACCAAGAAACATAATTATTGGAATTGAAAGCCTTATATTTACTGGAGTAATTAAAAATTTAGTCCTGAAAAATACACCAAGAATAATTTCTCTCCAAATCAAAAAGTGGTGATTAGATATTTTTATAATTAACTTCATTACACGTTCTTAATTAACTACTTTACAACCCTATAATTCCAACTAATAAAATTGGAAATGAGCTCGAATATTTCGGTATATAAAATATGTGGATTTTGTGGTTTTGAGTTCCTTGCAAAGAAAACCACAACAAAATATTGCTCATTAAAATGTGCAAGTAAAGATTATAAGCGAAGGTTAAAAAATCGGAAAATTGAAAGCTCAAACCTTCAAACAATCAAAATAAAAAATCAGCCGCTTATTGATCTTAAAGACAAAGAATTTTTAAATGTAAGACAACTTGCATTGCTTCTAGGTTTTTCAGTTAAAACGGTCTATCGTTTAATCAATACCAAAAGAATAAATGCCTACAACTTTTCAGAAAGAAAAACCTTGATTAGACGGTGTGATATCAATGCTTTATTTGAAAAGCCACAAATCGGCTTTGAAATAGTTTTACGACCAACAGAGCAAAGAAAACAGGCTGAAATTAAAGACTGTTACACTATCACTGAAATACAAAGGAAATTTAATATTTCGAGTGGGGCTTTATATAATCTTATAAAACGCAATAACATAAGTAAATTTTCAGAAGGAAAGTTTACTTATGTAGCTAAAAAGGATATTGAAGGTTATTTTAAGTAATATCATAACCCAATGTATATTAGGTACCAATTTTTATTTAAAAAGAAGTATTTATACGTACTTATTTAAATAATTTAATCGATAAGTTTGAAGTTATCAAATAATATTGAGCAATTAAGGTTTTCCGTAATGCAGCTGTATATTAAATACTAATATTTGTTTTAATTATTTAAATGCAAAATATTCAAAATTTAATATAGGAAAAAGTAGTTTGGACACAAAAATATACAACCTATATTTTTACAGTTCGCCAAATAATCTCACATTGTATTAACATGAAATACATTATAATTAAATAGCAAATTTTTACAGTAGCAATATTTAAATTAAAAATATCTAAATTTATTCTAAATCATATTAAAGAGCGATATGAGTGATAATCTTTCTTACGGACAAATTTTCCAGGAAGAAACATGGGGATCCACATTTTATGAGGTAACCAGCGTTTCAGATACAGAAAATATCTTTGTCTGCCATGCAAAAATCTCTGATCTGGAAAAAATAGCACTGGAACTAACTACACTTGTTAATGATAATTCTTGGGTTATAAAATTAGATGATAGAGCGAGACGTGCTTATGAAACAACTGCACAAAAAACGGCAGATGCACTCGTTAAAGTATTTAAAACCACTCTGTCGTCCGATAATAAAGTGGCTAGTGAATTCGGCGAGCTTATGGTTTCTATGGGTTCATCAAAAGCTTTGGAGGTTGTATTCGGACATCGATCACTTCCTATTGCGGAGTTGTGGAAACCCAAACTTGCCCAAAATGAGGGCTTTGATTTTCATACCGTTTGCACAGAAGATATTATCAATTTTGGAGAGGCAAAATTCTCAAGTACTTCCTCTCCGTATAGTGGTATTTCAGGCGATAGCTCCGGGGCCGGCGGTCAAGCCGACGGTTTCATCGGCGGTAACAAACACCTAATGAATGGTCCACATTTAGGATCACTGGCTGAAGAAGACCCGGCAACGAATCTCGATAACGACCTTTTTGGTGTTGTTTTGGCATTCTCAATTAATGCAGCAAATCCATTAATGGTTCTCAAGAATGCTTTGGAACATTCCAAAACGTATGAAAATTTAAAAAAGGCAAAAAACATTTATATTGTTGGAGTGAGTCATGAATCTTAATACAATTAAAACCTCGAAAGATCCAGCAAAAGATCTAAGCCAGCTGATAGATACAATACATCGCGAAGGCCCTAAGGACTCAGGTTTATTAGAAAATCTTAGCTATTTTAAGGAATTTCATCCTCAGATTTTCGAAGAGTTTGAGGAAAAAATTATTTCAGCATTGGGACTTTTCTATAAGATTGGAAATCCTGGCAACCTATATTCCTTTTTAATGCAAGGATTTGGAAATGAACACATGGAAGACCATGGAGCTCTTCTTACACCTGTTCAGGCTAGCATACGCAGGGCAATTGACGAGAAACAGTACATATCGATCTCAGCACCAACCAGTGCAGGAAAATCATATTCAATCCGGGACTTCCTTGCAGAAGGAACTGGAGATGCGGTAGTAGTGGTTCCGTCCAGAGCCTTGATCGCAGAATACATGAACTCGATGCGCAGGAAATTTGAGAATGATAAAAGCGTTATGATTTCTTCCTTTGTAGATCTGGTTTATAACGACCGTAAGCTACGCCGAATTTTTGTTCTCACGCCGGAACGCTCTAAAGATTTGTATAAGTTTAAGAACGAGTTAAATATTCAGACCTTCTTTTTCGATGAAGCTCAAATTTCAGAGGAAAATAGCAGGGGAATTACGTTTGATATTGCAGTACGAAGGGTCAAAAAACATTTTCCTAACGCTAAGATTATCTTTGCACATCCCTTCATAGAAAATCCGGAAGCTCAATTCTCCAAGCACCAACTTCCCATTAATAATGGTTATGGCCGTTCCTATCTACATGGTTCTGTTGGAAAATTATGTATTGTTTTAAAAGAAGATCAATATTACTACTTCTCTCCTTATATCAGTAACGGATATTGGAAAAAGAACTACATCGCCTTTGATGGGGATTTTAGGAACTTCGCATTGACAGGCCAACATTCCATTCTGGTCTATGTTTCGAAAAATTCAATCTATAAAGGCAGCTTTAAAGAGGGCTTTGAAGACTATATAGCAAGTCTTCCGGATGTGACTAATGAAGACGCACTTCAAATTATAGATAACATTAGTGATATGGTTGGCGCGGATAAGACCAGACATATATCATTCCTAGTAAATCTTCTTAAAAAAGGAATTGTTATTCACCATGGATCCATTCCCCTTGAGGTAAGATTTTTGATTGAAGATTTTATTCGCGGTAAACATTCCACTTTATGCTTTGCAACCAGTACATTAGCTCAAGGCATTAATATGCCATTTGATATTGTCTGGCTAGAAAACAACAAATTCGAAGGGGACGAGCATGAACGCGCTTTAGCATTTAAAAATTTAATTGGAAGGGCTGGCCGTTTAACTGAAAATAAAATATTTGACTACGGATACGTATATACAACCAATGCAAAATTGTTTTCAGAAAGAATCAAGACTACATTTACCTTAAGCGAGAAATCTATATTGGAAAACCCAAAGGACGGAGAACATAATGAAGATGATAAGGAACTCATCGATGCTATAAATAATAATACTTTTGATGATGAGAAGAATATTCCGATATCAAAAGTTGAGCGATTGTCAACTTCAGTAGTATTGCTTGCAGCTAAGCAATTCCTAGATATTTTCTACAGATTTCCAAATGATTTAAGAAATAGTATAGGCGGTGCTTCAAATAAAAGCAATCGTGATAATGCCAAGATTTCGCTTAAAAAGATCTATGAAGCTTCGCTGGGACGAATGCTTAACGGAGGAGAAACAAATGTATTTAACCAAGCCATAGATATTTTTTTTCACGCCGCACAAGGGCGATCATTCAGTGAAATTGTTGGTCTTAGATATAGCTCAATTACTAATAGAGACAAGCCGAACGAACCTTTCGGCGCCTTTTCTCAACCAGCAAAAAAACTTCCTGACAGCAGTCTAAATGTTTATGGATTATATGAAAAGAATACACCCAAGGAAAACGTAAGCTATGATTCCATTGTATATGATACCTACGACTATATGGACCAGGTAATTTCTTTTTCCCTATCCGATATATTTATAGCAGCATTCAAAATTTACGGCGAAAAAAGAAACGACTCTCGGGCAGAAAAAATTGTTGAACTATTTAGGTATAATACCAATAATAAAATACACATTCTCTTATTAAGATATGGATTTTCACCGGAAATAATAAAAGAAATTGCTCCTTACGTTGACACCATTGATGAAGATAGAATCATATTTCTGCCAACCATACAAAATACATCAGATTTCGTAAGAAATATGGTTTCTTGGTACCTACCAGAATAAAAAATAAATCATTTGAAATGATTTTCCTATTGTGTATTATTGCCATAAAAAAGTGCATAGTAGAAAATATAAAAACTTTAAAAACATATTGCTTACAAATTTTCATCCTTATCTCACAATTCAACATAATGCACTTTTCTACAATCGCTTTCACTTTTATAATAGCCAATTATGAAGGAACTTCTTCAGAAAACAGATAAATACAGGAAAAAGGCTAAAACTTATTCTGCATGATGCAATTTATTTAAACCATAACAAACTAATCACATAATTAAAATTATCTGAATAAAAGCATTGTTCATACATTGTTCTATTGGCACGATTATCATTAACAAATGGATAAAACCAATCGTCTGCGGAAAGTTCCTGAATTGCTGCATACTTACTGTCGGCTATTGTGAAAAATTCACCGGCTACAGTAGTTCTCGGCAAAACATTTCCTACTTTAAATTTAAATGGCCATTGAGGAAAATCATCACTCCGTAAAAACCATTTTGCAATATTATCTTGTGAAATAACTGCAAATATTTCATGAGTTCCTATTTTACTGAATCTAATTAATGTAGCCAGAATACTTGTTTGAAATGCCTCAGACCGCTTAAAAATAGTCTCGAATGAAAAGTTTTTTCCTCCTGAAACACCTCTAAACTTCTCTCTTGGCATCAGTAGAACACTAGCAAAATAATCAGCTTCAAGCTCCATTAAGTTTTTCTGATTGATATTATGAAAAGATGCATGTGGTTCAAGCAAACCATATTTTAATCCTAGTCTATGCTGTTCAATAAAATAATGCCCTAATTCATGTGCAAAAGTGTAACGACCTCTCTTGGAGAATTGATTGTTCCCATTATCAATATTTATATGAATATGGAAATTTAAATCCTCAGTATCATAAAGTAACATTCCATCAAAAGCATCTTCATAATGGTCGAAATAATGTGAAATATCTTCGTCCTTTGCAATTTCTTCCAAAAGAGTCAGATTTCCATTTGAAAAATCTCTAGCTATAAACTCTGCCAGCTTTTCTATTTCGTTAATCCGATGATTCGGTATCACCATTCTTTTTGGACTTATTTTGATTGTTCTTTATTTTATTCAAGATGTGCTCTGGCAACTTACTTCCATTACGGGCAACCATTCTATATTCGGCAAGATCTTCTGGCTTTATAGATTCCGGAATCTGAATACTTTTTGGACTGTCTCCACCTCTGATAATTTTGGCAGGGTCAATTTCCAATCCTGTTAAACCAAAGTCAGTATCTCCAAAAAGTGTTTCAAACCTAGATAACTCAACTTCATTTCTTGGAAAAAGAAATCCGGTTGATGCTAACCATTCAGTAACATTCTCAGGGGTTATATGTTTTTTACTTTGAGCCATATAATTTCAAATATGTATCTACAATATCAAATGAATCTTTTTTATAGCTTCTAATAGTTGCTTGAGATAAATCAAGTTCATCTCTTAAACTTTCAAGTAATTTCCTTGGAAGTTTATATCCTTCTTTCTCATGCATCTTATACGTCAAATAAATTATTTTATGCTTTGGCGATAATCGGTCGAGCGCACTTTGTATAATTTCTTGAATTCGTTTTAAATCTTTTAGTTTTGATGGTTGCATACTAGATTGTTCCATATCTGGAAAATCTTTAATAATTTCTTCATCACCTATGTACGGACTTAAATCATTTCCAAGGATTTCATTTTTAAAACCTGGTAGTAAATTTTGTGCAATTCGGAACAAAAAAAACAGAACACAAATATCAATCTCTTTATTGCACTTATCCTTATTAAAACTACCTGCGTATTTTCTAAATCTATCAAAAACTTTCTCTCCAAGTTGAGTAGCATAATCTCTGTCTAAATTCCACTGCTTACATATTGGAATTAATTTTTTCAATAACTGAATCTGAAATCTAAAACAAAATACCATAAAAGCATCATCGGCCGTGCTTGAATAAGCTGGATCACTTGACCATTGAATATATTCAATGAGATTCTCGGTAGATTCATTTTGTAATTCTTGCCACGCCATGTATTGCTTCTGTATAATACTACCTAAAACCGTGGTAACGCTTTTGGTAGTAATAGTAGACACAAAGTTATAAATTAAAATAAGTCTAACTATGATAATAATCAATAAATTACTTACAGATAAAATAAACGCTCCTTAGCATGACAGTTATTATGCCAGTATGTCAGATTACAATATAAGGAATAATATTTGAATGAATTTTTAACATAAAATTAATAAGATGAAATATACAAACGACGAATTAGGTTTTTTTATTGATAAAATTAAGCTAAAGGCTGAGGATATGCCAAAATATAGAACTCAGATAAATAATCTTAAAGAAAAACTGGAGAACAAAATCAAAAACGATGACAGTCACGGTCTAAAAGTGACAAAATACATTTTAGCAGGTTCTTGGAAAAAACATACAATTTTAAAACCAACGGGAGATTTTCCAATAGATATCGATTTGGTTTTATTTGTTGGAGGCGACGATAACATTCAAAATGATTTGAACAAACTTTTCGAATACATTATCACTTATCTAGAAGAGATCTACCCACAGAAAGACATTAGAAAAGTTGTTGATGCTAAGGGAAACACAAAATCTATAACAATTATTTTTAGCGGCTCAGGATTAGAAGTTGACATTGTTCCTGTGGTTCCAATCTCTTCACCAGTCGAATATGTTTGGCAACCTTCAAGAAGAGGTGGTTCGAAATACATTACAAGTATTTCAAAACAGCTCGATTTTTCTGTAAACAACAGAAAAAACAATCCATCTTACACGAGTATCGTCAGAGCTTTAAAATGGTGGAGAAATGAAAAGGAGATAAAACCGACTGATGATGAACCAGGATTATCTTCATACGTAATCGAATTAATAGTAGCTTATCTTGATATAAATTACGGTATAGAAACTAATATTGAAGAAGCAATAATTAGATTTTTTCAATTTGTGAGCGGACCAAACTTCCCTGTCATTTCGTTTAAGAACGCAATCAATACTGTACCAACCTATTACACATCTAGTATTTATGTTGCAGATGATACTAATAATGAGAATAATGTTTCAAAAAGGATGACGGATAGTAAATGGAAAGAAATTGTTGAGGAAGCTTCCGAAGCGTTTGATTCTTTGAATATTGCACAGTCAAAAAGGAATGAAGGAGATACTCTAAGCGAGTGGAAACATGTTTTCGGTTCAACTTTTAATATTAAATAAAAAAATAAATATGTACGGAACAAATACAATAACAGGAACTTATACTGTGATTGACGTCAGAAAAACTTTTGAAGGTTGTGAGGCTGATATTAGAACAATTGCAAGAAGAACAGATAAATGGACGATGTCTTACGTTGATAACTTATTTCATGATATAATGGAGTTAGCCGAAAGCGATTATCTAAAAACAGTTACTATAACTCTTAATAATTCTAGTAATGATAATGCAATTAGAGCGGCTAAATTTTCAGTAAACGCTAACGGTACAGCTACATCTAGCGAAAGAGCTGGCAACAATAATGATTGGGAAAATTTACCAAATACATACTTATCAGTAATTTTATCATACTCTGACAAGTGGCATGCTTTACCACTAAGTGAACAAGTTAAATTTCAACAAAATCATTACTTTAAAATGCAGTGGGTTTCATCCAGTGTAAACACCAACTTTCCACACTTAAATAATAATAACGCGCAACTATATGCCAGTAAAGGGTACGAACTGCAAAAAACAAATTTTAAATAATGGCTTCAATATTTGATAACGCAACTGTACTACCAAGTGCATCGATACAGGAAAAAACAAAAAACCTAGTTGGATTTGAAAAAAAATTCAATCGTATTTACACCAACCTTAAATTATTACTAGACCAAGAGGGATTAATAAGTTGGAGTAAAAAATTTCATAATGTTCAATTACCAGTAATTGATCAGATAAAGGATAAATACCCATTGATTATTTTAGCAGGAGACGCTGGTACCGGAAAAACTATTGCTGCGGAATCTATTGCTGACAGAATGGTCAGAGAACTAAAAAAAGAAGGGCATTTTCTGAAACTAAGTACTAGAGTGCGTGGAGAAGGTTTACATGGTCAGATGGGAAATCTAGTAAATGATGCATTTGCAGAATTAAAAACCCAAGCAGGTAAAAAAAGATTAGCTTTTTTACTAATTGATGAAGCTGATGCCATTGCAACAACGCGTTCAACAATGCAAATGCACCAAGAAGAGAAAGCGGCTGTAAACACGCTAATTCAAAAGATTGACGAGATTAGGGAATTGGATGGTAGAGCTATTGTATTTATGTCGACAAACAGATTACATTTTCTTGATGAAGCAATACTAAGAAGAGCTGCAATAATTTTAGAATTTGAAAGACCTGACAAAGCTGAAAGAATGGAATTATTTGAAATGGGTTTAAAAGGAATAGATTTTTCAAAAGAACAACTTGAAGCACTATCTGATTTAACTGGTCCAGAACAAAATAATGGATTGGGGCATTCTTTTTCAGACATCAGATTACGTGTTTTACCTGAAGCTTTGGCAAATTCGTTTCCTGATAAAGCTTTAACTTACGAAATTTTAAGTGAAACAATAACCAAGATTCAGCCAAGTCCAAAAATAATATGATACGATATATAATTAAATTTTGTTTAGGTATAATATTGATAATTGTCGGGTACTATTTTGTATCCGACAATTTACAACCGGAAATTATCGGAGCTGGCATTCTTTTATTGGTTGATTTGCTAATTGTAGATGGATTATATGATTTAATCACTAACTGGAAAAGAGTTTTTTTGGTACTAAAGTGCAAATATTTAAGTTTTAATGGTCATTATATAAGATTTTCAATGTCTTACTTATATCGCATCAAGGTTAATGATAAGTATCTTTTAGTGAAAAGCTCAAATTTCCCTCACTATCAACTGGTAGGAGGTAAATACAAAAGGTTGAAAGGTACGCAAAGCTTACTAAGAAGAGAGTTTGAGGCTAAAGATGATATAAAATTGGCAACAAGTGGTCTTATGAAGCATGATTATGCGCTATATGTACCTGCAAAAAATGCAATTAAATTTCTTGATTGGTTCAATACAAAACAGGACAGGGAGATTTCTCATTGGCGAGAATTCTATGAAGAACTTATTGCCGGAAAAGGAGAAATTCTTTCAAGGGAAAATTTTCCATATGTGAATTATAATTACGTTGGCACCATCACTACTCCTGTTAAAAGAACACCTGGCTGGGATACTTACGAAATATTACAATATGATATTTTAGATTTGATCCCAACCCCTAAACAAGAAAAAGAGCTCGAAAAACTCTTAGAGAAAGGTGATACTGAATATCTGAAATGGGCAGATACTGAATTAATAAATTCTTTAGGACATTGCAAAAGAGAACAAAAACAACTATATAAAATTGGCGAACATACCAAATGGGCATTGAATATGAAATGGTCAAAAGATTAAATGGAAAATAATCTTAACTCTGCAAATAAAACAAATGTAATTTAATTAACTTTTTTATTTTATCATATTTTCAAATTAACAATAATGTATGCATAAATCATTATTTTTATTTGCTTAGCTTAACCAACAGACTATTTTGAATATAACAATAACAAATTTAAAGACATTCATAAAATAATAATAAAACGATATTGCTATCCAATCAGTCGAAAACCTGTTGAACAAAACCAATGATCTTCTGACAATGCTCTAAACATTGCAGTCTCCCACGAATTTAAATTTACTTGTGCATTTGATGCTGCCTCATCAACCAGATATTTCTCGATTCCAGCTTGCGCAGCTCCGCTAGAATAAATTTTCTCTAAATTATATTTCATCCCAGATAGCCTCCTGGCTGCTTGTGCTGCATATAAAATATTTAACTTAAAACAATCAAGGTGTGTAGTTACTCTGTTTGTTAGCAAGTTACTCCAGCTTGCAGGAGCCTTAACATTAAAAGATAGTGAAACAGGAGCTGTCTTATTAACTATAGCATTTAACCACATTACATTTTCAATGTTATCATAATAAGGATGGAGTGTTTCATCATTAGGTCCTATGGGATAATCTGCCAGTTTACCTGTATTACAGTCCTTGCAAGAAGGTATCAAGTTTATCGGAACAATTGAAAGTCTTGGATACTTAGATTTAGGTAGATAATGATCCAATGTGGTGGCCTCCCTATGTGAACAAAGTGGGCAAAGGCCCCCTGGTGCAGCCATGAGAAGCTGATCATAATATACTCTTCCTTTGGGTTTTTGCACCATCTGAGCTGTATAAACATTTTTTAGCTCCTTATAAGTTACATTTCCATTGACTATTATTTCCCTCGCAATTGTGTAGATTTGACCTTTGGTAATTTTAGCTTCAAACTCTATTTCAGCATTATTTATTAAAGTCTGGCAGTGTTCGAGTCTGCCACGAAGTTCACTATTTCCAACTGTTGCAATACAGACAGGATAGACCACTGCTGCTTTTAATACTGGTTTATTTATTTTACGCATTTTATTTTTATTATTTATTTGCAATTAAAGCCATGACAATTGATCTCGCTTCAGATCCTAATTGATTGTTAAAGGAGTGTACAACCTGATCATAATTATAATCATTCTTTTCAACTATGTCTGCCAACATTTTATAAAAGCCAGAATTTGTAACCTCTAGGCCAAATACGTCATTAGTTAGGACTCCAACGTTCTCACCAAAAGACTCCCGACTTAACCGATCTGAGACTGTAATATCTCCACTTCTTCTTAATTTCCACACGCAGCTTCTAGGTACTTCCTGCAAAATTACAGGAGAATGCGTTGAGACAATTGCTACACCATTTGTTTTGATGAGGAGATCTGATACCGATCTGATAAACGCTGCCAAAAGCGGTGGATGAAGATGAGCTTCTGGTTCATCCATAAGTAGTAAACTCTTTTCCTGTAACTTTTCAACTAATGTAGTAATTGTAAGCAAAATAATTTTATGTCCTGAACTAAGTCTTCTAAAGGCCGTGGAAATAACCATTGCTGACTTATCTAATTCATCACGCATGATTAATTCAACAAATCTTTCTCTTCGAAAGTTAGGATCTGATTGTAAAGTTTCAAGAGCTTCTGCTAATCTTGGAAGCAAACCTCTTGAATTGCATACTTTTAAACTCTCGTAAAACTCAACTGACAGAGTATTTAAATCTTTTATTTCTAATTCAGACTGTAGTTCTTTCGTTTTCCTTAAACCTATATAAGAATACTTCATATCATTAATAAATTCCACATCAGATCGCAAATCCAATTCATCAAAAACACTAAATGAAACGGAAATTAAATTAGCAAAAGAATTTACTTCATCATCATACATGTGTATTTTATTAAAATGAAAACTGCCATGCACAGTAATGGGACCGGAATGAACAACTAACGAATTAATCATATTATCAATCAAAGTCGTTTTTCCAACTCCATTCCGACCAATTAAAACATGAATATTTGTTGGAGGAAGCGATTCCGGAATTACATCAAACAGAAGACTTAATCCATCTTGATCTTTTTTACTTCCTTTATTGAATCGAAAACTATAAGGAGTTAATTTTGCCCCTCCGTTAGCCATTCTTCTATATTGACCAGTTATTGTATTCGGATGGAGATCTCTAAGAAATGAAATTTGAACGACTCTTTCTTCTCTAACACCATTAAAAACTTCAGGCTTTTTTGCTACATCATTTAACTGATTAAGTATCGAATCTCTAATTTCCACTGGTATTTTATTAAGCTTCTCATAATACTCTTCTGAATTTCCCAATGAAAAATAATTATCTCCTATATAATTAAATGTGTAATCAATATGATAAACTTTATCTCTTTCCTCCTGTCCTACAAAACCAATTTTAACTCCACCAAGATCATGCTTTTGTGATTTCTCATCTACATAAAAAATACCGAATAAAGTATAAAAACTAAAGTCATTCCAATTGTCCCAAACAAGACAAACTTCATTTTTGGAGTTTGAATCATACTGACCCCAACTATCTAAGATTCTAAAAATCATTTCTTTTATTATTAGTTATAAGGCAAACAACAATTGCAAAAATGCTCTTATCATTTGTAGATAATTTTCAATTAACAGTTTAATTATTAATATATATTCCTTTAGTATGATGTTTCATTACTCCTTTTTAAAGAATCTATTTTAATTAAAAAATAAGGTTTTATTTCTGTTTTTATCATCCTTTTATTGATTGAGTAATTATAAACCATTGAAATACTGAAACAAGTGTTTCGTCATTAATTGGATCTTGACTTGACACTTCAGAAGGATTTATTTCAGTTATATTTAATCCTTTCAATTTTAGAAGGTTATCATTCAATAACTTTACATCTACAACACCTTTAATTGCATCAAAATTTGACTGAAAAAAGCCAGATTTGTAAGTTCTTGGTATATAATCTGCGGAGGAAGTCATTGTAATAGTCGGTGTAAAAACCTTCAATAATTTCAAAGCAAAAATTGGGTTGTTCTTCTTTTTTAAGTGCTTATCCAAAAAAACTTTCAATGTCTTTTTATGCTGAAGAGAATTTATCCACCAACTTAGCATTCTCCACAAATTTCCATCTTCTAATGAAGTGAAAAAGTTTTCATCTGTCATTGAATCTTTAAAAATAGATACTAGTAATTCTTTAATTTTTAATTTTTCTTTTTCAGAGAAAATTGCATTTACTGGATCTTTTCCCTCTTTAAACATTAGCCAATGATGAATCTCCATGCTATAATCTAACGATTTGCTTATTGAAAATACCTTTAATAAGAGTGTTAGTTGATTTTTCTTAGATTGAATCCCTATCAATCTGGTAATTAAAATAGCTGACTGAGCATAGGTGGAAGTAAAATATATATTTTTATCTTTTGGTAGAGTGTGTCCTAATTCAGCCAATGCTAAAGATAAGTTATAAGATTGTTTTTCATTAAATATTCCTTCTTGCATTCTTAATTTTTGAATTAAGTCAAATGCAGAATATCTCTCTATGGTTTCATTAAGTTTTATCACAACTTCATCAATGCTATTATCTTCAAAATTTTTAACTAAATTTTCAAAGTAATTATCAGGTATATCTCCTTCCTGTACAGAATAAGAAAAATATCGATCAAAATATTTACTTGAACATATCCTTTTCTCTTTAGTCCATCTCACATAAATATCATCTGCATAACCAGAATTACTATATATAATTTTAAGTTGTGGAAATAATTGCTCAAACATTTCGATAATTACTTTCTGCTTCTTCTCGTCATAGATAACAATTGCTTGCGAAATTTCTTTTTTTATCTCATCTTGCTTTTGTTTTTTACTATTAAAATCTGATTGATCTCTATCAGTTCTTTCTAAGAATAATTGTCCATTGTTTCTTATGAAATCATATAAAGATGGGTAGAAAATTTTAAGTCCTTCTAAAATCATCAGATTACTAATGTTTACCTCTCCATTCAATAGCGGTAATGAAAAAGACAAACTATTAGCAAATCTTATCCCCAATCTTGGATTGTCCATAATGGGCAGAAAAGCGTTATCAAAAACTTCTAAAAATTCATTAGATTCTGACTGGTTTAGGTCTATTGAATTATCGTCTAAAACCTTATTGAGAAGATCTAAGGAATATTTAGATAAAGCCTTCTTACTTGCTTTAGGTATCTTAAGAGGGATTTGTATAATTTTTTCTAAAAAATTGTATCCTGCAGATTTACTATCTCCTCCATATTTCGGAGATAATGCAGCAGATACCATCTCATCGTCAAATGATAATATATAACAAGTCCTAGGAAAGTCACCAACTAATTTCACTAGTTTAAAGACATATTGAACTTCTGTAATATCTAATCTATCAATATCATCTACAAATACTACGATGTTTTTTCCGGATTGAATAATTAATTCATCTATTCTTTTCTTTAACTCTTCGGCAGATGTGCTTTTGAGTTTGTTACCTAATTTTTCTAAGCCATCGGTATTAAAACCTACCAATTGAGTTACGGAGCCGATAGCTCCGCCATAATCACTTAAAAGTTCACCAATCTTTTCTTTCTTAGTCTTATTCGAAGCACCTAAAGAAGCTGAAATACTAGTAAAAAAAGATTTTAAAAGATGTTGTTCATCAGAGAAAAGCCAAGGATTGAAGTTTACAATAATTGTTTCTTTTGGTAATTCTTTTTGAATAAAATTCATCACAGTTGTCTTACCTTCTCCCCATCTGCCATACAAACCAATTATAAGGGATTTGTCTATTGAAGGTTTTGCTACGATTGAGGCGATGCGCTTTGAAAATTCATAACGTTGAAAACAATCTTCTGATTGAATTGATGCAGGTTTATCTGTGTACATATAATATTATTTTCCTTTTTTGTTATTGTCTCATACTGTTTAACTTGTCACTACAATACAAGTAATTTCAGACAAAACAGTATTTAAAAGCTTTTCCACTAAGACAAATATTATCTTTTAATTTATTTTTTATTTATGGAAAACCGTATTTTAAATATTTAACAAACAATTTCAAATATATCGATTAAAAAAACATCGACGAGTACGTATTTATACCTGTTTATTTAAACTATTGTAATGGTAATACATACTTTTACATAAGATCTAAATAACAAATTACCATGAAGCCATTTACTTTTGACCAGATACCAATAATGATGAAAAAGCTTTACGATAAATTAGAGCATTTGGAAAAACTTATTGAAAGAACCTCTCCTACTGGAGAAAATCAAGATGAATTACTAAACATTCAAGAAACATCAAAACTTTTAAATCTATCGGTATCAACAATCTATAGTAAAGTATGTAAGAGAGAAATTCCATTTAACAAACAAGGCAAGCGCATTTATTTTTACAAACATGAGTTAATGAAATGGATTAAATCTGGTCGAGTAAAAACTTATTTAGAAGTCCAAAATGGTATTTAAAAAAAGTTCAGAAATCTAGTGTTACTTTAGATTTTTGAACTTTTCTCTTTTTAAGCTTCATCTTTGAATATTCTAGTCATGCATGACTTAGTTTTTTTATGTTAATTATATAAAATAAGGTATTTGCTTTTAAGCCCTAAAGGTGTTTCGCCAGTTTTTATAAAAGGTACTGAAATCTTTGTTACTTCTCATGCTTCGGAGGTTTTAAATATTCTAAAAATTTTCTTGTAATAGAACTGATAAAAGTGGGGGTCTCAACATCTGTTGATATGGAAGATAGAACTTTTGAATTTAATTTCAAAACGAAATAACCACTTCCAACAAATTGTTTATAAAAATTGTAAGTTTTTTTATTATCGAAAATTTATATTTCACTAAGAATCTATATCTTGTCATAGATAACTTTATCGCCCTCAAACGACTACGTATAAATGAAACGCAATGCATATCTTAAAGACTTATGAGTAAACGATTATATATTATAGGAAATGGATTTGATATTTTTCATGGAATCAAATCTAGATACAGCGATTTTCGTGATTTTGTTGAAGAAAAAGAACCAAATTTATTTGAAGCGTTAGATGAATATTTTGTAGCTGATGAATTATGGTCAGACTTTGAAGAAACACTAGCTCATATCGATACTGACAAGATAGTGGATGATGCGTCTGATTTTTTAGTTAGCTATTCCGCTGATGATTGGAGTGATGCAAATCATCATGATTATCAATATGAGATGCAGCGGGCTATCAATGTTATTACGGTAGATTTGCGAGAAAACTTTTTAAATTGGATACTAAACTTAGATATTCCAAAAGTGCAAAAAATTACGTTGAGTAAAGACGCGCAATATCTTGTTTTTAATTATACTCCAACATTACAACAAAATTATTCTATTCCAGAAAATCAAATTTTATATATTCATAAAAAGGCGATAGATACGGATTCCGAAATAATTTTAGGCCATAGTAGGGAATTAACTCCTGAAAATTCATTTAATCATTATAAAGACGATGATGATATGGATTCATACGATGTTAGAGTAATGGAAGGAAATAAAATTTTAGATGATTATTTTGAAAGCACATATAAAAACACTTCAACCATCATCGCCGAAAATGAAGCATACTTTAATAGTTTATTACAAATTGAAGAAATTTTTATCCTCGGCCATTCAATATCTACAGTAGACTTACCTTATTTTCTAAAAGTATTTAGGAGTGTTCGTGCTAACATAAAATGGAATGTCTCATATTTTGGAGATATGCAAAGGCCTATTGACATATTAAAAAGTATTGGAGTAGATGAAAAAAATATTAATCCGATTTTGTTAACCGATCTATAACTTCACTTACCGGGATACGTTAATAAGTGAATTTTAAAACAACCAATTTAAAATTAAAAACAAATGACAAAATGCAACTTCAATATCAATTTTACTGAACCTGTCGATAAACTTATCGAAAAAGCAAAAAATGGCATTACTTCAATTGGAGGCACCTTTGAAGGAAATATGAAAAAAGGAATTTACTCGATCCCTACACAAGCCGGAAAAGTTACAGGTAATTATTTGGTCAAAGAAAATTCCATTGTGTTTGAAATAATTGACAAACCAGCTTTAGTATCCTGCAAAAAAATTGAAAATGAACTAAGAAAGTATTTGAGTTCAACCTCAGAAGCATTGTTAAGCTTTGACTAGTGAATTACAAGAGCAAATTAATACCCATAAATTTGTAAACTCAAATTTAAACAGGAACATATGAACAGCTTCAACCTAAATTAAACCTATTATGAATCCCATTACAAAAAAAACTGAAAACATTAATGGAATAGAGTATTCATTCCACATTTCGACCGAGTCAGATCAAAAGCATATAAAAGGTTATATCCAATTGTTAAATTACGAAGACAGCTTTAGAAAATTAGAGAATCCGTCATTAGTGTTAAAGCGGATTTTGTATTATCATATCTACTCCGAAATGAAGAAATACATGGTAGTAAAAACAGCCAGTATCGAAAACGATACGGAATACCATGCGCTGTTCGAAATTGCCGATCTGAGTTTGAGCGGTAGCACAATTACAGAGACTGTTCAAACAGAAAACAATCAAGAAGTTACTTTATCGATGGCAACACTAGATTCATTTAAAGATTGTGAAGAGTCTATCCAGTCGCCTTTTGGAGGAAACTCAAGAACTCTTTTCGACGAAAACTCTCGAGACATAATGAACCTGTTTAGCAGTACAGTTCTTCATATTAAAATCAATGACCCAAACCATTCACAAAACTCATATTCAGCCATTATAGACAAAGCGGTGCAAACATTCAATGACAATAAATTTGGAAAAGCTTTTCTACCTATAGAAACCGAAAGAATGAATTGCAATCCAAAAGAAGTGCAAATAAAATATACCATAATGCCAAATGGTTCCTAAGAAAATAATCAGCTACAGATAGCTCTTAAATACACTCTCTCGTTGAGCATAAATTTGCGCTTTTATTTTTATAGAGAAAGCTTTAACTTAGCTACAAAACACAGTTGGAAGCTATAATGAATTCGCTTACAGGGAAAAATTAGATACAATAAACATTAAACTATGTCAGATTTTGCAGTAACAATTGATGGGGAAATTTTGGATTCAAATCTTTATGACGACGATTCCTGGCATGATTTTAAAAAGAATTATGGAATCGGAAATATAAAAATGATCTGTTGCGATGCTAATGCAATTCCTAAAACGAGCATAAAATTCAAAAGATTTTTTTCACACCAAAACGGAGAGTGCGCAACGGCGCCAGAAACAATTTGGCATAAGACTGCAAAAAAACTCATAATCAATCAATTGTCAAAAAAAGGAATCATGGCAGTTGAAGAAAAGATTGGATTTAAATGGATTGCAGATATATACTTTGAGTTCAATGGAAAAAAATATGCTATTGAAATTCAAAGATCTCCTCAAACTTTAGAAACCTATCTTGAAAGGCAGAAAAGATATAATAATTCCAATGTTGAGACAATTTGGCTATTAAAGCACCCTAGGTATAAAACTGTTACTAAAGCAATTGGTTATTATATCCTAAAAAAAGAATATGATAATAAATTCCCTTCCTGCGGTATAATGCCATCTCTAAAAAGCCTACCGATTTTTTATATTGATGAATTAGACTTTCAAATAAAAGGAGTTGGCAAATTTGATTATTCTATTCCAAATTTCATTTCAGCGGTAGTCGAAAATAAAATTATCTTCGATAGATGGTGGAAATTAGTAAATACTAACTCTACGAACGGTCTGTAAACCAATTACTCGGGTTTACAATAAATCGAACTTTTGTTTTAAGGATAGATCAATTGGAAAAATATCCCCTACTGAAGAAAGCCAAGATGAATTATTAAACATTCAAGAAACATCAAAACTTTTAAATCTATCGGTATCAACAATCTATAGTAAAGTATGTAGAAGAGAAATCCCAGTTAATAAACAAGGTAAACGCATTTATTTTTACAGACATGAATTGATGAAATGGATTAAGTCCGGTCGAATAAAAACTTCTTTAGAAACCCAAAATGATATTGAAAAAAGTTCAGAAATCTAATATCAACTTCAAGCTTTTGCCTTTTTAGTTTTAAACACTTTCACATTTAAATTTCTAAGATGTGACATTTTGCTTTATTATTTATTAGTATATCTATGTGAAAATAATACCGATAAATATATCAAAATTTATATTATTTTTGCACTAAACAACTCCCATGAGTTATGTTATCTTAATAAGGATATCTTTGTTTTATTTTGTGATATTTCGGCCAGATTTGTACCATTTTTGTACCATATAATCTGGAAACACCTGTAAACACTGGACTCTAATTTCTGCATCGGAAAATAGAGAGACAAAACATCACAAAACAAAAACAATTAAACGAGTTAAAATATTGTTTATCAATATTTTAACTCGTTTTTTATTAGCGTTTTATTTTTTATATTAGTTGATGTTTTGATTAAATTTGTACCGTTTTTGTACCTCGAAAACACGAGGTACAAAAAATATTTTTTTTTGCCAGATAATGGCACGCAGAGACACACATAGTCACAGTGGGACACTTAAAGTCACATTCTATGAGTTCAAACATTAAGATTAACAGAATCTGCGAATTCTGTAAAAATGAATTTACAGCCCGCACCACAAAAACGCTTTATTGCTCTCTTAAATGCAGTAGCAGAGCCTACAAAGCAAGAACAAGGAAGTCCAAAATTGAAGAGAGCAACAGGCAGACCGAAATTGCCAAAAAACCGGATCTTGAAATTGCAAAAACTAAAGATTTCATCAGTATCAAACAGGCTGGCCTCCTATACGGAATCAGCAGAAGGACTATCTACAGGATAATTTCCAGAGGAGAGCTTGATATAGCAAAATTTGGAACAAGGACAGTAATCAGAAGATCTGATATGGACGGATTTTTTACGATTCCTTTACAGGAATCTATGCTACGTCCTGTTCAGGAATTTCCGGGATTAGAACAATGCTATACCATAACGCAAATACAGCAGAAATTTTCCATTTCCCCCGGAGCCTTATACATGCTCATACAAAGAAATGGAATCGTTAAATATGCCGTCGGCAAATTTAACTACGTAGCGCGTAGCGAAAAAAGATATAGATATTATATTTAATGTGAGAGATTTATGAGAAGGACCAATATAACACTAAGAAAAAAGAAAATTAGCAATGGGAAAATTTCACTTTATCTTGATTTTTATCCTCCTATAAAAAGTTTAACATCCGATAAACCATCAAGGCGCGAGTTTTTAAAATTGTATTTATTTGAAAGACCCAGTAATCAAATACAAAAAATATCCAATGCTGAAAATATAAATACGGCAAATCTCATTCTTATCAGAAGGCAAAATGAACTTAGCAAGTATGATATTTACTCCACTTTTGAAAAAGAACAATTAGAGTTAAAAAAAATAGGAGAAGAAGGTTCTGTCGCATCTGTCAGAATAAAATATAAGTTTTTAAATGATTTAAAAGTTAAACTGCCAATTTACAAAATGATTTAAACATAGTTATCCCTGGTCTAACCATTTGATTCTTTCTCAGCATATGCACAACTTCAATTCCGCTCAATGTTCGTCTGGCCGATTCAAAACTTTTAAAACCTAATCCGTTTTGTATACGCCACTTTATAAAACGATGATCCTGTTCTACAATATTGTTGAGATATTTACACTGCCGGATTTTAATCTTTGAGAATGAACGTTTATTATATACTTTGATCGCTGCGTTATTAGAACCGCTTTTATCAATGTTCATTACTCTTGGCCGGTAATTATTAGCAATTGCTTTAATTAGAAATGACTGAGCACTCATTCTTTGTCTTTTTCTGGTCAAAAGAAAGTCAACCGTATTGCCTAATTTATCTACTGCTCGATATAAATAACACCAAATGCCTTTTACTTTGATGTAGGTCTCATCCAATCTCCAACTCGCCCCCACTCTGCCTTTTCTCTTCCTAATCTCTGCCTCAAGCAAAAGTGCAAACTTATAAACCCAACGCTGAATCGTGGCATGATCCACAATGACTCCTCTAATCTTCATTAGTTCTTCAACATCCCGATAACTAAGTGTAAATCTTAGCTTGAAATATACTGCCTGAAGAATTATGTATTTTGGATAACAATAACCTTTAGTATTCATCTTTTGATCGGTTTAAAATTCTAAAGATAAAAGTTATTCCCAGATGCGACAGAACCAAGAATCTGGCCCGTAAAGGAAATGTTTTTACCAGTAACAAGGACACTAATATTCTCTGCAAACTTGAAATTGAGGATCTTGTAAAAAAAGATTACCTCAATGTAGGAGCCAATCAGGATCTCGAGAATGTAGCCGAACTTTTAGCCCACTCAGACCAAGTGATTTTTGGTGTTGTCAGTGATGATAATGAATTGGAAGGACTGGTATATTTCAATGATATTCGGGAAGTGATTTTTGAGCATGGAAACCGTGATGAATAAGTTTGAAAAAAGTAATAAAGTTTTCCTGCCAGTGCTGAAAAACGGGAAATATTACGGTTTTATCACCAAGTCAGATGTGTTGGAGTCTTATAGGAATAGGCTGAAATCGATGATTTTTGAATAAAATATTTTTCCAGCAAATAATTAAATTCAAATTTTCATTTACCTGGTTTCACTTAACACTCAATAAAATTAGTCTTATCTTAGCAATACAAGGCTATAATAAGGCATCAAAAAATAGCAACTAATTTTATAAATTATGAGAAAAGTTACAGATTTACTAAACCTTCGGGATGGAGAAGATGACAGGGCTAAAACATTAGAGGCCATAAAGAAGAACATAACCTTCAAAGGTGCAAATCTTTGGATCTTGGCCTGCGCCATAATTGTTGCCTCCGTTGGGCTAAATGTAAACTCAACTGCAGTTATTATTGGAGCAATGCTGATATCCCCACTTATGGGACCAATTGTAGGAGCTGGTTTTGCACTTGGCATTTATGATTTTTCATTACTTAAAAAATCACTTAACAACCTGCTTATCGCCACTGTGGTAAGTCTGGCAGTGTCAACCTTATATTTTTACCTCAGTCCCTTCAAGGATGTCCAGTCTGAATTGCTAGCCAGAACATCCCCTAATATTTATGATATTCTGATTGCTTTTTTTGGAGGTGTTGTCGGGGTTATTGCAGTGACAAGATCAGAAAAAGGAAATCCTATTCCAGGAGTTGCTATTGCAACTGCACTTATGCCACCATTATGTACTGCAGGGTATGGCTTGGCTACAGCGCAATGGACGTTCTTCGTAGGAGCCTTTTATCTCTATTGCATCAATTGCGTATTTATAGGAATTGCAACATTTTTAATTATTAAATACCTTAATTATCCAGCAGTTAAACAGGTTGATGAAAAACATCAAAAACGAGTAAAGTATACCATAGCTTTTTTAATTACCGTAATGCTTGTACCCAGCAGTTATCTTGCTTACTCGCTCTACAGGGAACAGCAGTTTAAAAAAAACATAGATCTTTTCATTGAAAATGAATTCGTAGATAAAGGATACACCATTGTCTACAAAAAGACCAACTTTAATGCTAAAACCAAAAAACTAGAACTCGCTTTCCTATCAAGGCGTTTTTCTTCATTAGAAATAAAAGATCTTACCAACAGGTTAAACCATAATAAATACCTGAACGGCACACAACTGCAGATTCGACAAGACAGTACTGATCGTTACAATGCACTAAAAGGAGATATCCTTAATCAGATTAAAAGTAGTGAAAACGAAATGAATGTTAAAGATATTAAGATCATGCAACTGGAGAAGGAACTGACTAAAAATAAATTTGACAACCGTCAGATTTTAAAAGAGACAAGAGTTTTATTTCCAATAATTAGCTCACTTTCCATCACTAAGAGTACTTTTATCAATCAAAACGACAGTACCACTACCATAACGGCTGTTATCTATGATGCATCCAAAAATCTTAATAAAGCTGAAAATGAAAAATTACAAAAATGGCTTAATGAAAGATTATCCGTTAAAGATGTAGAACTTTTCAGGAAACCTTAGTGATCCTGAAAAGTCTTTTTTTCCTTTTTATTGTACAAACTCAAAATACAAAATCCTGAAATACCGGCTATTGTAGAGGCGATTAGTATCGCAAATTTGGCTTCATTCTGATGCAGTACATCACCAAAGGATAATAAAGCAATAAAGATGGACATTGTAAAACCAATTCCTCCCAATAATCCAAGTCCTAAGACATGCATCCATGTAGTCGATTCCGGAAGTGTGGCAATTTTTAATTTAACCGATAACCATGACATCACCAAGATTCCAATGGGTTTCCCTAGAAATAATCCCAGAACTATACCTAATCCCAGATTACTGAAAAGTCCTTCTATCATAGTAGATTCAAAAGTTATATTCGTATTGACAAGCGCAAAAATAGGCATGATTATAAAATTAACCGGACGAGTCAGGGCATGTTCCAATTTTTCAAGCGTTGATTCTGTATCATCTTCGTTTGTCGGAATTGTCATGGCTACCAGTACACCGGCTATTGTGGCATGGATCCCTGAGTGATGGATAAAATACCAGATAACAAAACCCGGTATCAGATAAAAAAACAGGTTTTTAATACCAAATCGATTAAAGATAATCAACATTATAAATAACGCTCCGGCATATCCTAAATAGAGAAAATTCAATTCTGAAGAATAAAATATCGCAATCACTAAAATCGCAATAAGATCATCTACTATAGCCAGCGCAGCCAGAAATATTTTAAGCCCTGAAGGAACTTTACTGCCCAAAAGTGATAAAATTCCGAGTGCAAAAGCAATATCAGTGGCCATAGGAATTCCCCAGCCTTTTGCAGTCATCGAATTCCCGCCGTTAAAAAATGCATAAATCAGCGCAGGAACGATTACTCCTCCAACTGCTGCAAGTACAGGTAAAGCCGCCTGAGAAAATGACGACAACTCACCTTCAATTATTTCCCTTTTTATTTCCAATCCTACAAGGAGAAAGAAAATAGCCATCAATCCATCGTTTATCCATAATAAAACAGGGTAACAAAGGTGAACACTATCAGTATTAAAGCCCAGGTTCAAATTAAGAATTTCCTTAAAGCTATCTGACCACCCAGAATTAGCAATAAAGAGTGATATTATTACAAAGATTAATAATATGATTCCACCTGAAGAAGATGAACGAAAAAAATGAGAGAATACTTTAAGATTTATAAGTTTTGTCATAAATACAAATTTAGCTTTTCAAAATTGTCCCTGCAACTATTACATTCAGGAAAAATTGCATTGGAATTCAAAAAATCAGATATTTAAAAAAAATTAATTGTTATGCTTGCGTTATTTTATTATATTCATCAAGTGCTTTGTTAGGATCTGCTGTAGCATATTCATTTTCCGGCTCAGGAATTACATGAATTTTTGAATCACTCAGCGATACTATAGCTGAACAAACATATACCCCAATCTTGCCATCATTATATTTAAAGTCCAACAACGTTAATTTCACAACTTCATTTATAGAAAGCTCATAATAATTTCCGTAACGGATAATCTTAAAATAAATTTCTTTGCTTTCTACTATTTCAAATTGATTGGTTTGAATATTTTCAAAAACAAAATTGTTCTTTACATCCTTTTCATTAAATCCCCAAGCCCTGAATTGAACAAAACCATTTACAAAATCAATTGATATGTAATAGGCTGTCCCCTCTTCATCACATTCAATAACAAAACCAGTTTTCCCCATTCCTTCAACAGCTAATTTTCCTTCCCAAACAAAATTCTCAGAAGGTTTTTCAAAACAAAAAACTTCGTATCCACTTCTGCAGCCAAATCGCCATTTACTTTCATTTTCTAATTCAAAATTTGCCGAGGGATTTCCTAAAACAGGAATCGGAACATGTAAGTTTTTTTGAAGAATTGTTCTTTGGTACAGCGTTTTCCAATGATGATACGTTTTTAATAATAATCTTCCGTTACTATCAACATCGAGTCGTTTTGGAGGTGGAATTACACGAAGGGTGTTGACATTTCCACCCACAAAATAAAAATTGTAGATTAAATAATTGTCTCCATCCTTTACAATTCTTGCTGCATAATTACCTTGTGGAAGCAGCACATTATTATGAAAAGCATGATATTCTCCTTTAAAATCGGGTGAGAACCAATAGCGAACCTTTATATCTTCGCGAATGGACCCCAATAAATAATGCATACCTTTTATTTCTACAACGCAAGGACATTCAATATCATCATAAACATAAGCTACATGCAATGGCTTTTGAAGTACAAAACCCTTCTCTTCCCTTTTTGCCACACCAATACAGCCTCTTCTATACGTAGGTCCAACTGCACTGCGGGCACATATCAGTAAATAATCATTCCCTTCAAACTGATATTTAAAAGGATCCCTAAAACTAAGCCATTCTCGCGGGTTGTTATCTCTGCTTTCATAATAGGGAGCATTACTTTTTAATGGTAAACCATATTGATTATCTTTTGTCCACTGAATTAAGTCAGGAGAAACTGCCCTACCAATTTTTTGCATGATTCCTTTGTCCTTCCGTTTTAAACCTGTGTAGTACATTTCATATCCTCGCCCATCAGAGTTTTTACTAACATGCATCGTCCACAACATGTCATCATCCCACTCCCCAGGATCCCCTACAAACAAAGCATTTTTTACTCTTTTCCATGAAAGACCGTCTTTTGATACGGCATGTGCAATGTAATCGTGATTGGGAATAATCAAATGAAATAAATGATGGACTCCATTTTCGTCTATAAAGACATCAACATCGCCAATTTCCCAATTACTAAAACCTGAACCTGAATACATATTTAACCTATTTAATTATTTTATAATATTTTAATCCTTCTAAAATACCGGAAGAAGCAGAGTCTTTGGCTACATAAATAGTTTTTGTCGTTTCATAATTGGCAAGTTCTACACTGCGATTTCCTACTATGATTCCTTTGATGGCGCCTCTGAACATATCGACATCATTTCCAGAATCGCCCGCCGCAATTACACTCGATAAAGGAATATTCCATTTACGGCATAAAAATTTAATTGCGTTTCCTTTTGACGCTCTTTTAGGGATAAAGTCAAGAAACTCATTATGGCTTGGAATAATATTTACTTTGTACCATCCACTTCCTAAAACTGTGATCAACTCGTCATGATTGTATTTTTCCTGATCATAATAATAAGAAATTTTAAAGGGGTTTTGTGCTTCGGCTTCCTGCAATCGCATCCAGGGAATATTTTTTAAACGATTGGCAATATCTTCCCTCTTCCATCGTCCTGCCAAAAATGTAGCCCAGCCTTTGTCTAAAATATAATCTTTACCATTGGTGTAATAAATTTCAGTTCCCACCGAGCAAATAATAAAATCTGGCTGCGGAAAGTTTTCCTCAACAATAACTTTTTTCACTAAGTCTAAATTTCTTCCTGATGCCAGGGCAAATGCCATTTTTTCATTGCGATTAATCAAATGCTCTTTTAATTCTTTCAGTCCGGGATTATTTAACTTTGGCTCAATGAGAGTTCCGTCAATATCAGTTACCAGTAAATTTTCTACCTTCCTTTTTAATCGGTCTATGTTTATATTTGGGTAATGCTGTTTTTTGATTCCTGAACCAGACGATAAGGAAAGATTTTCGTTTACATAATCAATATATTGATTAACGTGACTCAGCCAGCTATAATGTTTTTGAATATTAATTGCTCCATTATTTGAATAATATTTCCATTGACTTTCATTTGTTAAAATCTTTCGCAATGCCTTTTTGATTTCATTTTCATCTAATGGATTTACCAATTCTCCGTTTTGGCAAGTCGGAATGATTTCAGAAGGACCACCATTTTTTGTAACCACAACTGGAAGACCAGAACTTGCAGATTCAATAACGGTTAAGCCGAAATTTTCATGCAAAGCTAAATTTATAAAAACACCTCTTTTTTCGGCTGCATATCGGTAAATAATCGAAACTTCATTTTCTACATCATGCTTTTTAGGGATTGCCATTTTTCCGTACAAATCGTATTTATCCATTAAAAGCAAAAGATCGGTCAAAACGTCTTTTTCTGATTCCGGCATTTGCAAAATATCTTTTCTGATTCCGGCAAAAATGACCAGATTGGCTATACTTTGCAGTTCCTTATCTTTGCCGTAAACTTCAATAAGAGTGTGTAAATTTTTATGACGATCAGGTCTGGAAAGTGCCAAAATAAAAGGTTTATGAGGATTTATTAAAAACTTGGAAATAGTTTCTGCTACCCAGTATTTTCTTTGTTCCTCTTCCATTTGCTTATCAGAATCTTGTTCCCGATGATAGTAAGGAACAAATTTACGAGTGTCAATTCCCGGAGAAATGGCGTGGTATTTTGCTAAATCAAAATTTTTATAAGGTTTATAGGTTTCAATCTCCTGTTCTGTAGAAGTAACAATAAATTCAGACAATTCTAAAGTTCTTTCTTCAGCACTAATTCTTTGTTTAAACTTAAATTTTTTTTCAATTTCTTCTTCACTCAAACCACTTTCGAGCAACTTTTTCCTTTTGTAAAAACCTAATGAATGTCCTGTGTGAGCAAAAGGAACATTTAGTATTGTCGATAATTCACTTGCTACATATCCTGCATCGCCATAATGGGAATGAATCCAGTTTGGGAATATATTGTGAAGTTTAATATGCTGTACAATTCCGTTTACAAAAGTGTCTAAACCTTCCCACAATTGTTCTTTTGCCTTGTATTTTTTTCCTAAAAAAGGAATTCGCCTAATATCTAATTTATCATTGATAATTTCAATAGGCACTGCATATTCAGGCGAAATATTTGAGTCATCAATTAGTCTTGTAAATAAATGAACATGTTCTACATCTTTATGTTTTGATAAAAATTCTGCAAGTTCATACACATACTTTGTTTGTCCACCATTATCGGCATCTCTACCAATCTCCAGACCAGAACCTTTTAAAAGTCCGTGAACATTGATTAGTGAAATTCGTAATTTTGTCATCATCTTTTATTTGTTAGATTTTTAAGATACAAAAAAAGAAAATGTTTTAGGCCAAATACTCATGAAATAAGGCGTTTATTAACATTTTATTATTAAACTATAAGAAAGAAAAAGATAGAATTCTCTTTCAGAAAAAAGAGTATTAAATGATTTACTTTTTGATTTCGACAACTTGATTCTTAATGATCATATCAAACCTAATAAAGTTTCAAGAGACTGCTTTAAATAAGAATTACTTGGTTTAACAACATGAATTCGTTCTAAAATGTAAATAATCGTTTTGAAATTAAACTAAAAATAGAAGACATAAAAAGGCCCTCATCTTTTTTAAGAAAGATGAGGGCAAAAACTTTTTGAAAAGGTTTAGGAAATAAAAATTAACCTATTCTTATTGTAGTAAAAGAGAATACTATCTTAACTTTTTCTCGCGTTTTTGTTTGCATATCCAATCATCTATTGATTAATTTCTTAATGTCAATTTCTTACGCATAATCTGGCTTTAAATAACTATTTTTACCAACTTATATTGGATTTGTATTGATGGTTCGCCTACAAAAATGATTTGGTTAACCTTCTTCGATTTTATATATCCGCATGTAAATAATGCGGAAAATCAGTTAACAATGAAGACATTTAAATTCTTAAAAAACAAGTATGATGTTGAGCTCCTAATTGATATAGGCACTTATAAAGACATTCCATATTATTTTTTTGAAAGTGAACTTCATCATACAGATTTTTACGAACTTATATTTTTCTCTAAAGGAAATGGCTATTTAGAACTTGATCAGCAAAGAATTGAAGTTTCAGATAATACAGTCATTTTTATTTCTCCATTTCAAAAACGAAGATGGTTTTTGGACAATACTAAAGTTGAATGTTATTTCTTGTTTTTCCAGGACAGCTTTCTGTCTAATTTCTTCTCAGATAAATTATTCTCCTTCAGACTACAGTTTTTTTACAACAAAACCAAACCGCTCTATCTAAAGGCGGATGACGACTTCTTTTTACAGTTGGTGAATATAATTCAGGAGCTGCTCAGTGAAATAAAAACATTCAAATCAGATAGCGAACATATTATAAGAGCACTGTTGTACTTTATATTGATTAAACTCAATCGAGCCTATGCGCAACATTACCTTCTGTCTTCAGAAACTGAAAATAATAACATAGCCTATATGTTTAAAGAGATTTTACAAAATGAGGTCTGTAAAATAAGAAACATCGACTATTACGCCCAACAGTTAGGTATCAGTAGAGTAACATTAAATAAATGCATTAAAAAGCAGTTTGGGGTTACCGTTTCTGAAATGGTAAATGAATTTATACTCTTTGAAATAAAGTCTCTGCTATCTTATACTAAGCTTAATGTAAATGAAATTTCGGACCTATTACAATTCTCTCAGGCAAATCATTTAACGCGTTTCTTCAAGGCGCAAACAGGAATTTCTCCAAAAGAATTCAGAAACGCTTATCAAAATGGTAGTTCTGTTATCTAACTGGTAATTATTCTTTTTTACATGTATGCTATTTTTGTACTTGAGAATATTTTTCTTCGAACAACAGAGGCATTCCTTATTGAAATCACTAGAGAAAAGCAATCTATTCTAAGCAGCAATCAATCAAATATCATACAATTAAAACAGAATTTAAATGAAAAAGCAAACCAAATTTACATATATATTTACTTTGATATTGCTCCCATGCTTTATATTCGGACAACGACAACAAGCTATTGATCTCGCTAATTTGTACAAAAAAGGAAAGCTTAAATCAGTAAATAGAGAGATCAAAATCGTTTCGGGTGATAGTGGAGGTTACCTGAAAATATTGGAAAACAAAAAAGAAGGCATCATATGGCTGCCTGTTAATGACTTTAAAAACGGTACAATAGAAATTGAAATGCGGGGAAAGGACGTTTTTCAACGAAGTTTTATCGGGATCGCCTTTCACGGTGTTGATGATATTAATTATGATGCTGTTTATTGTCGTCCTTTCAATTTTTTCGCTAAAGATTCTGTTAGAAGAATTCATGCTGTGCAATACATTTCACATCCTGATTTTACGTGGGAAAAATTGAGAAATGAAAGGAATGCGGTTTTCGAGAAAGAAATCATCAATCCACCAAACCCTAATGATTGGTTCACAATGAAATTAGTAATTGAAAGCACAAATATTAAAGTGTACATAAACAATGCAATTCAGCCTTCACTGATAGTCGAAAAACTCAACAATCGAACATCTGGAAAAATAGGGTTATTTACAGGAGATAGCAGTGGAGGAGATTTTAAAATCATTAAGATAAATTATAAAAAATAAAAACACTGCTAAATCGTTGTCGATAAAGTTTCATCTACAAAAAACTGAAATAAATATTGAATTAATAATAAACAAAGTATACTATTATTATGAAAAGAATACTTGTAATTATGTTGCTTTCTATTCTCCTTTTTGCTGCTCAATCACTGAAGGGAACTTTTACCATCTGGGGAAGGATTGTAGATAATGAATTTAGTCCTATTGAATCATTTTCGATTAAGATTTTTGAGCTTAATACTTTTACAAATCAAAAAAAAATAATCCAAAATTTTAAAGTCAGAGATAATAATGGAGAATTTTTAATAAAAAACCTTAACTCAGAAACTTATCTTATTGAAGTTACAGTTGTAAATTATACGAGGTACAGCATCATAAAAACAGTTGTAAATAAAAACGAATCAGTTGGAGAAATCGTTTTACAAAATACTTGGTAATAATGAGTATTTTAACCAATTATTAAATGAGAAAAGAGAGTCTGTAATACGACTAAGAAGATTCAAAGAATAAATTACACTTAAAATGCTTAATTTTATGAATAAATAATAATAATATTTAATTCAACAAAACTAAACTAAACTAAGTTTTCTAATCCAAAAGCAGCTATTTGATCAATAATTGGCAAAGTCTTTAAACCCAGTTCTGTCAAAGAATATTCGACTCTTGGCGGGATTTCGGGATAAGCTTTTTTATTGACCAGTTTGTTTTCTACCAGAGCATTCAATTCCTGAATCAGCATTTTTTCACTAATACCCACAACAGCTCTTTTAAGTTCCCCATACCTAATGGTCCTTGTATTGATCTGATACAGAATCATCATTGTCCACTTTCCTCCCAATAAGCCTAATGATTTTTTTACCGGGCAGTTTTCATCACAGGCATTAATTATTTTTATATTTTTTTCCATTGATTTTCAATATTTCTAACTATTTAGTAAGTACCCAACTAAAAAGTAAGTACTTGTACAAAAGTAAGTTATTATTTAGTTTTACAGAAATTTTGATTAACTAAATAAAAAATAAAATGAAAGTATTAGTATTTGGAGCCACAGGTTCACAGCAATTTTACGTAATTGGAGAAGCAAAAAATAAAGGTGCAGAAGTTTATGCTGTAACAAGTTCTGAAAAAAACTTTTCAAAACTGGAAGACGCCGGTGCAATTCCTGTATTAGGTGATATGTATGATGCAGCAAAAATGAAAGAAATCACTAAAGGAATAGATACTATCTCATTATTGATTCCTGTTTCACTTCCTAATCCGGCAGATGGATTTCAACTTGCCAGGAATGTAATAGATGCAGCTAAGGAAAATAGTGTAAAAATGATCGTTTGGAATACCAGCGGATTTTTGGCACCACAAAAATTAGGAATTCCTATGGAAGACGTAAAGCTGGACACAAAGGAATATCTTAAAAGCTCCGGAGTGCCTTATGTAATTATTGAACCGTCTATTTATGCCGAAAATCTGTTGGCTCCTTACACAACTGATTATGTAAAAAGCGAAAGAAAAGTAGCGTATCCAACTCCGGAAAATATGCCTATTGGCTATATTGCATCAAGAGATGTTAGTGCCTTTGTTGTAGAAGCATTATATAAACCAGAATTGTCCGGACAATCATTTCTTGTGAGCGGTCCGGATGATCTTAAAGGAAATGGTCTTGCCCAAAAATTCTCTACTGGTTTGGGAGAAAAAATTGATTTCTACGCGATGCCTCCACAAGAATTTGGAGATAAATTAAGCATCCTTGTTGGAGAAGAAAGCGCCAGAGGTGTACAAGGGTATTATGAAATGCTGGCCAGTCTTCCGGTTTATCCAACAAAATTTAATCCTAACTTGCAAGAGGTTCTTGAAAAATTGCCTGTAAAGATGACACCTATCGAAGAATGGGTTAAAATACATAAAGAATTTTTCATTAATTAAGTTGTAAAAAAAGCAGTAAAAATAATTTACCTTTTTTACTGCTTTTTTAATTCCTTAAACTCTAAATTATTAGCTGTATTTATAAGAAATATTTCCTTATGAATTATTTTTGAAGGCTTTATTCATTACATATCGAAATCTTAAATACAGTAAGACAGAAGATGTTAACAACCCAAGGGTCAGACCATACCAGATTCCCTGTACTCCTGCATTGAAATAAATTCCTAAAACATAGGCTACCGGAAGACCAATAAGCCAATAAGCAACAAAGGTTATAAAAGTGGGAATGTTTACATCACCCATTCCTCTTAGTGTTCCTAGTCCAACCACCTGTGTACCATCAAAGAGCTGGAAAAGCGCTGCAATAATCAATAGTTGTGCAGCCAGCGCTACAACACTTGTATCATTTGTTATTAAATAAGGTAAATATTGATTAAAGAGTGTAAAAATTGCTGCAAAGAAAAGCATGAAAATGATAACTAAATGATAGGATGCATAAGCAAAACTCTTAAGTCTTTTGTAGTTCTGATTTCCAAAACTATTTCCAACCTTAATAGTTGCCGCTGATGCAATTCCTCCTGCCATCATGTAAGTCATTGCAGCAAGGGTTATTGCTGTCTGATGAGCTGCCTGTTCCATTGCACCAATATGACCGGCCATTAAAGCAGCTGCTGCAAACGCCCCAATTTCAAATACATACTGCATAGCCACAGGCAATCCAATCTTTATCACTTTTATAATTTTTGAAAAATCAATAAATTTAACAGAGAAATGCTTCATGTAAGATCCAAAACTATTTGATCGAAGTACATACCCTATCATAACCAGCATCATTAAAATCCGATCTATCAATGTTGCAATTCCTACTCCACGAACTCCCATTGGCTCAATTCCAAACATTCCTTTTACGAGAATCACTGCTATAATTACGTTGAGCACATTTCCCCATATTGTTATAGACATTGCTTGTTTTGTGAAACCCAGTCCTTCTGCAAACTGTTTAAAAGTTTGAAATATCATTAAAGGCAAAATAGATAAGCTTAAAATAAGTAAATAAGGTTTTGCTGTTTCTACTACCAGAGGATCCTGATCTGCATGCTGTATGGCAAACATAGAACCATAATATACTACTAAAAAAAGAAAAATTGCTGCTACAACATTAAGCCATAAGCTATTTGACAGTAGCTCGGCGCATTCCTTAAAATTTGATTTTCCGTTTTCTTGTGCTATCAAAGGTGTTAATCCATAGGCAATCCCTAATCCAACGACCAAAACTACCATGAAAACAGAATGAACAAGCGAGACTGCTGCCAATGATATAGTTCCTGCATAATGCCCTATGATAACTGTATCAAGAGTCTGAACCATTGTATGACCAAGCTGAGAGATTACAACAGGCCCTGCAAGTGCTACTGTACTTTGGTAATATATCTTATTGGATTTGTATTTTTTGATCATATAAAAATTGTTTGCTGTAAGGCAAATTTAAGTGATTTGAAACTGCAATTCCATAAACTTTCAATTAAAGGATAGCAATTCCTTTGTTTGTAAATTTATCTTATTAAGTAACAGCCTTTAAAATGTTATGAAAATATACCATTCTGGTAGTCTGAAAGGAACTGTCCGCTGGTTATTCCTGTCTGGGTTTTAAAAAATCGCATCAAATGTCCGGGTTCTGAAAAATCAAGATCATAGGCAATCTCAGCAATGGTCTTTCCTGAATGTATCAGGTCATTCTTTATCTCAAAAAGCAGTCTCTGTTTTAATAGTTCTGTCGCGGTAACATTAAACTGCTTTTTCACACAAGTGTTAATTGTAATCCTGCTCACATTTAACAGATCTGCATAGTAGTCAATCCGCTTCTTCTGCCTGATATGTATTTCCAGTAACTGTTTAAACTGGTAGGCAAAGTTGTTTTCTGCCCTTTCAATTGAAAGATTATTTGCATCAGCATATATTCTGTTAAACTTTAAAAGCAGGTAATAAGTGAGCGATCGTATGATATGAATACTATCTGTTCTGCTATTGACAAGTTCGTATTTGATCTCCGTAAGCTGGTCAAGTGCTTTTTGAAGTTCTTCCCTTTCAATAGCAATATGCAAAGGATAATTCAACTGATAAAAATAAAGAAGGCGGTACGTAAAGAACTTGTCTGAGAAAAAGTCATTAAGAAAATTTTCCTGAAAAACCAGAACCGTAAAATCCAATCCGTCTTTCTCTAAAGCCCATTGCCTTTTTTGAAAAGGAGAAATAAAAATAATTGTATTGTCAGTAATATTAATTTTCTGCTGATTTAAAATTAGTGTTCCTTTAGCAGTCTTAAAAAGCAATATTTCAAAAAAATCAGTATTGTATGTATCACGTTCCAAATATTTCTCAGTCAGCATATCACAGTGTAATACATTGAGAAGCACTTCAACACCGCATTCTGTTTTATGAAATTTAACTGTTTTCATTTTTTTTAATTCATTAGCGTATTGAAATCCGTTTCATTTACTTCTTTAAGATGTGATGGAATGTTATAATTACAGCAAATTTACAACTTCATTTACAAATTACTTCAAACCAAAAAAATGAGCAGTAATAATTTACAGCTCATTTATGAAAAAGATTCTCTAACTGTTCTTTATCTTATGATAGCAAATACGCTTCTGTTGTTGTAATTTTTGCGTAAAAGAATTCCAATGCAGCCAAAAATGCATTATGAACATCTGCTGCCTTGACATTTTGAGCATTTATTTGAAGATTCATTGTAGCGCAGGCATCACCAATTACTGTACATTCAAATCCAAAGTCAAAAGCAGCCCTGGTCCCTGCATCAATGCACATGTGCGTCATCATTCCCGCGATTACTAAATGCGTTATATCGTTTGACTGGAGATATTCCAGTAAATCGGTTCCTCTAAAACTATTAGGAAACTGTTTGGTGATCACCTTCTCTCCTGCCAGTGGTTTTACATTTTCATGAATTTCTACACCTTTTGTACCCGGAACAAAAAAGGGAACACCTTCTGGCGATATATGCTGAATATGAATTATGGTTCCATTTTCTTTCCTAAAATGCTCCAATAGTTTTTTGGCATTTTCACTTGCAGCAATAGGATTTACAAGTTCTAGCGCCCCATTTTCAAAATATTCTTTCTGTATATCAATTAACAATAATGCGGTATTCATTTTACTTTAAATTTAAAAATTTCTATCTGACAAAATTAAAACTTAAGCGACCGGAACGAGATACCAAAGCATTACCAATACATACCATTTTGATAAGCAACTTTTTGTCTGTAAACCTCTTAAAATTTAAGTCCTGCTTTAAATAAAAAAGAAGCCCTGTGTGTGTCAGCATCAACAGGGCTCCAAACTATCAAAATTTAAAAGAAACTTCTTTTGGTGGACAACTTTGGCTAATACAGTCCTTTTATAAATTGATAATTCTTTTCAAGTTGATTTTCCTGATTGTTGACTTCTTTAGACTTTACAAGCTGAAGTGCAACAGATTTTATTTTTATAAGAAAAACAATGGCAAGAAGAACAAAAATTAAAATCATAATGGAAAAAACCTGAGTCATAGTATTTTATTTTAAGTTAGAAATTGAGTACTGATTTTTATTCTTTATTTAATAGTAAGGATATATTCTGCAAGCTGATCCAGCTGCTTTTTATCCAGCTGAGATTCAAAACCGGGCATCTGGGGATAATCCGGACGTTTTTTACCCGGATTCTTTATCCATTTTTGTAAATCTGCAGTATTGTCTTTATAGATTTTGGCCATTTCCAAAACAGGTGGCCCTACCAATTTTTCATCTATTTTATGACAGGAAGTGCAATACTGACTAAATACTTTTTGGCCTTTCTCTGCTTCAGACATATCTGCTAATGCTTCTCCTGCTTGCTGGGCTTTAACTTTAGCCAAAGCCTCTTTTTTCAGAATTTGAAATTCTGTCGTTTTAATTTTTACGAGCTCCTGATGTTTTTGCAGAGCATTAGCCCTGTATATCTGCCTGCCAGATCCCATGCACAAAACGGTAATACCCAGCAGCATTGCTATTTTGTAAAAGTCTTTTTCAATATTTTCCTTTTCGCCTGTAAGCCTTTTCCATATGAGCCACATAGCCGGGAGGGCAAAAATCACCCCAGAGAAAATAATCAGAATAAGATTCCATCCCATCCCTTTGGACGGCAGGGTCAGCAAAACTAGCGGACCAATCATAAACTGGCAGATAGAAGCTGTGAAGGCAAGAGAATATCCTTTTTTCTGAATATCATAGCGTGTAAAGTTTTGATAGATCTCTTCAAAATTGTAGCTTTTTCGGCTGTTGTACCAAAAAATAAATAATCCTGTAACTGCAAGTGAAGACAATATAAAGTGCAGATATCTGGGAAAAACATTCGGCAGAAAAAGTGCATCTACAAAACCTTTCACTACCGCCCATTTCTCGGGAAAGAGCATTAAATTGATATTAGTTAAAAATATAAAGGGAATAAACAGAAAGATAAGGGTTGCCAGAGCCAGAATCGAAATGTGAACCGCTTTGTGGTTCTCCAGTGTCTCCCATGTGTATTTATGCAAATAAGTAAGAAGAAATGCTAAAGTTACCAATGGTATTACCGCTATCCACATCAATCCGGTAAGGGCATTAGCGGAGTAAAAATAGATCGTATACAAAACATTAATACTTAAAAGCGGCGCTATACCCAGCACAACGGCTATGCTTTTGTTCACTGTTATCGTTTTGGCTATTTCGTGGGCAAGGATATCATATTCCTTATTTTTAAGTCCCTTGATCTGAGCTATCAAGGCTAAGATTGAGCCTCCGAGCATCAGGTTGACAAAAAGAATGTGGAGCAGAAATGACAGCACCAGAACAACTATAAAGAACCATTCGGGCAGTGGAAGAGGCAGTGGAATATCTTTTGGAACCGGGACGTTATTTTGTAACGAAATATATAAATTGATCATTTTTTAAATTTTATTATTTTTTATTTGCTAAAACGGCCTGTGTGTTTTGCAGTTCACTCACCTCTACACCTTCAGATTGTGCTCCTTCCAGAACATCGCCTGAGTCCTGAATGTTGCGTATGTATGCAGCTAATGCTTCGCTTTCTTCCTGTGTCCCCGGAAATGGAGGCATATAGGTACGGCCATTGTGCATATTGGGTATATAAGAAGCCATCGAATTAATATCAAGTGGTTTTCCTATGCCGTACATTCGCTCAAAAACATACACAACACTATTAACGCCCTGAGCAGTATGACAGCGGCTGCAGGCAATTGCAAAAACGTTTCTGCCGGCTTCAATTTTATTTTCGGGAGTTATTTCTGTAACTGTAGTGTATGTGGCATTTTTCAAAAGTCCAAACTGTTGATAAACAGGATAATCTTCTTCGAGTAATAAGTTAGAGTACATATACCCTCCTATCACATAAGGCTTTCTGATGAATTCACGCACTCTTTCAAAAAATCCCAGATAAGCAAAAGCCATCAGCACCGGAAAAAGAACAATATAACTTTTTACCCATTTGGCTTTGTAAAGGCCAAGCACTGCCATAATTAAAGACGATGATATTCCAAATAGTATAAAATATTTCATTAAATCGTAGTACTTATTGAAATCCATTGTACCCACTGCAGTACTCATATTAGCGGTCATAGCCCCGGGAATCGAATTGTAATAAATCACAGCTCCTAAAAGCGAAATCGGAGCCCAGAGAATGATCCATTTTGAAACATACTTAACTGCTTTGAGCCTCAAGTCTGTTCCTTTTTTAAAGAACAGGGTAACGAGCAGCATTCCAAAACTACCTGCTACAAGCATAGCTGTAGGAGTTCTGAACAATAACTGTGGAAGATAAATTGGATTGGTAAATCCGTTTAGAAGACTTTTATGAGTATTCCAGTTACCCGGATCCATCATAAAACTCAAAATAGAAACAATAATTGCCATAGTAATCCAGGAGAACAAACTTAAAAACCATCCAAACCGAATGTGTAGTAACTTAGCTCTTAGCGATGTGTTACTGCTCTTCCATGTCAAAAAGTAAATCATAATCAAAATTACTTCGGTAACAAAAACAAGCCATTCTACAAACCATGCCCAGTAAAAAACCCGAATCAGACTTCCAATTGACGCGGGACTTACAAGAGCCACAGAAAACCATATTCCAACTCCCGTCATTGCCCCTAATGTTGTGGTGATGATAAAAGCAACTTTCATCATATTATAAACCCTGTTATCCCAGTCTAAATTGGTAATTTCTTCCCTCCCGCTGTTCTTTACTCCTTTCTGTTCCAGCCATGTAATAAGAGGCATAAATCCCACAGCTAAACCATGATTAATCATTACGTGAATAATAGCAATAATGGCAATAAGCATTCTGTTGTTGAGCCAGTCTAAATGAAAAATTGGAAAGTCCATAAATATTCTGTTTTTTGTTCTGCAAATTTCGGTGAGTAATGCAGAAATTGCTAAAAACAAAAAAGCAGAAAGTTTAAAAAAACGTTCCTTCCAGATTCGTTAACAGTACTTTTTATAGTGGATTTTATTCCGATCAGTTTAGTTTTTCAATCCTTTTAATTTACTAAATACACTATGATCGTTATTAAAGAATACTAATTTTGAGCAAATAATACCGTTAAGAGAAAAATTTAAATTTAAGATGCTGTTTCCAGGTAGGGAAACAACCTCTTTTCCGGTTTTATATAAAATAATAAACGGACATGCTGAACACCGTCTTACAAAGTAGGCAGACTTAATAAAATAAAAAATGAACAACCATTTTAAATTAGCATTAATGCTTTCCTTTTCTACAATTTTGATTTCCTGTAACAATGGAACAAAAACAGAAAAATCAAATTCAATTTCGACTCCGACTGAAGATTTAAAACCTGTAGTTTCTCATGTAATGACGAAGGAAGAACAAACCAGACTTACGCCTGATGCTATTTTAGAAGAGTTTATTGAAGGAAATAAACGTTTTCAAAGCGGAACAACCACTGTTCGCGACCACAGCAAGCAAGCCAGAAAGTCGGCACCAGGACAATTCCCAAAAGCAGTTGTATTAAGTTGTGTTGACAGCCGTGTACCAGTCGAGGATGTATTCGATCAGGGGCTTGGAGATATTTTTGTGGGAAGAGTAGCCGGAAATTTTGTAAATGAAGATTTATTGGGCAGTATGGAATTTGCCTGTAAAGTTTCAGGAGCAAAATTGGTTTTGGTAATGGGACACCAGCATTGCGGAGCTATAAAAGGAGCCATCGATGATGTAAAACTCGGAAATATTACAGCAATGCTTTCCAAAATAAAACCTGCAGTAGCAATGAGCCAGGACTTTAAAGGCAAAAAGACCTCTAAAAATGATGAATTTGTAAAACATGTTTCTGAAAACAATGTACTTTACACCATAGATCAAATTCGTAAAAAGAGTCCAATTCTTAAAGAAATGGAAGATAAAGGAGAGATAAAAATTGTAGGGGTGTTTTATAATTTGACAGATGGTACCCTTGAGTTTTTAAAATAAGAAACTTAAAATTACTTCAAAGCAGTTTCTAATCTGGCCTTAAAATTAACAAAAGGCTGAAAAGTCAAACTTTCCAGCCTTTTGCTTACCATAAGCAAGCATCACAATTATTTCTGATTCTTTTCAAGAAACTCATCCGGCTTTTTCATAAAGTCATTTTTACAGACCGTTGAGCAAAAACCATATAATTTTCCTTTATAGGTAAGAGTATCACTAACGCCATATTTGCTGACATCCATGTTACAAGCAAAATCCATATTACTTGCATAAGTTAATTTATTGAGCGGATTATTAGGATCTTTGTATGTGGCTTCAGAATCCATAGTATGCGGATGATCATGCGGATGCTTTTTTGCATCTTTTTTATTACAGCTAAAAACAAAAGCAACACCGGCTATTAAAATAATTTTTCTCATTGTATTAAAGTTTAAATGGTTATTTGATTCGTGCACTATTATAACGTCTGCTTACTTCGCTCCAGTTTATTACGTTCCAGATCTCAGTAAGGTAATCAGCACGTTTATTTTGGTATTTTAAATAATAGGCATGCTCCCAAAGGTCAATACCCAGTATAGGAATTCCTTTGTCCTGAACATCATCCATCAGGGGATTATCCTGATTGGCTGTAGAACTAACCTGAAGTTCTTCACCGGAGAGATAAAGCCATACCCATCCGGAACCGAAACGCGATAGTGCAGCCTGATTTAGTTTTTGTTTTAAATTTTCAAAGGTTCCAAATTTGTCTGTTATCGCTTTTAGGAGTTCAGCCGATGGTTTTGTGTTTTTATCAGGTGTTAGTATCGACCAGAACATCTCGTGATTATAGTGTCCCCCGGCATTATTTCTAACCGAAGCCGGCAATATTGATGCTCGCAAGAATAACTGCTCGAGTGTCATTTTTTCCAATACGGTGCCTTTTACAGCATCATTTAAATTCCTGACATATCCGGTATGATGCCTGCTGTAATGAATTTCCATTGTCCTGGCATCAATGTAAGGCTCAAGAGCATTATAATTATAAAGTAGTGGTTTTTGGACAAATTGTGCCACTGCTGATAAGCCCAGCAGCAGCAAGATTATTAAAATTTTATTGTTTCTCATTTCTATTTTTTTACTGGTTGGATAATCTCCGGAACTGCTCCGGGGTCTTGTTTGTCTGCCTCTTAAAAAAAGTGACAAAGTAAGATGCATTTTCAAAACCAAGCTGGTCGGCAATTTCATTTATAGAATAATTAGTGAAATGTATAAGGCGCTGCGCTTCTATAACAATACGTCTGCGTATCAGATCGCCTGCTGTGTAACTGGTAACTTCCTTGCATATCTTATTGAGATAATTAGGCGTTACGTTGAGCAAGTCCGCATAGGCTGCCGGCATTTTTTTTATTTTAAAATCTTTGTCAATGAGTTTTTCAAATTCTTTTATTTTCTGCTGTTTAGGCGTATTGTTAATAAGAAATCCCATAGGATCATAAAGGCGTTCTAAATCAAAAAGCAGGATATTAAGATAAGACCGAAGTACTTTTACTGATTCTTTCCTATGCAGACTGAACTCCTTGAAAAATATTTCAAGCAGATAGTCCCACTTATTCTTTTCTTCGTCACTAAGCCTGACAAATAATTTGGCAGTATCATGAAGAAATGAAAATTGATCTAAAATATTGTTGTTGTAGCGCAGCGAAAAAAAATCTTCCGTAAAACAAATTATTTTTCCCTTTGCTTTTCTGTTAATGTCTATACTGCTTATGCAGCGGGGCTTTATAACAATCACCTTAGCATTATCCAGACGGATTTTATGATTATCTATACTGATTTCGCCCTCTGCATTCTCAATAAAGAGAAGCATGAAGAAATCCTGCCTGTGCGGATATTCCAAAACAGGAAAACGCTGCAGCAGATTAACCGTATTATCCATCCAGAAATGACTGTCATCACCTGTAAATAATTGCAGGCTCCGATCTGGTATTTCTGATATTTGCATTTTTTTTATTTTATGATTAATACTAAAACAAGAGTACTAACCCCATCTGGGAGGATGATAAATAGAAAAAATATAACTGAATCTCTGATTGTATGCCCGCAGCGTGGGGTATTCCTTTTTCAATGAAAAGAACACAACTGTAAATGAAAACTGAATCTGGTTTTGCAGAAACAGCTGCACCTCTCTGTAGGTCACTGTCGGGAATTTTTGTTCCTCCCTGTCATTCGCTTTTAATTTCTGCTCCAGATAGCATTTTCCGTTACAGATCGGCACGGTATCAAACCTGTTCATACAAACATTTTGGGCAATATAATCCTGATTGATGTAAAAGTCACCAATAATCCATAGACTGCCGGCATTTTGAAACGCAAGCAGCATCAAAACAATTAAAGTGATGCATTTTTTCATCAGCGTCTATTATTTGGCTTCGTCTTCTGCTAAAAGATTTTTGACATCGGCAATCAGTCTTTTAGTTTCTTTTGGATTAGTCCCATCATAAACCCCACGGACATGTCTGTTTTTATCAATGAGCAAAAAACCGCCGCTGTGCACAAAACCACCCGGCTCATTTTTATCAGGATAAGCCGTTGCAAAGTAGCTTTCTGTTGCAATTTTATAGATGCTGTCTCTGTTTCCGGTAACGAAATGCCAGTTCTTTTTTATACCGTTATCTACCGTGTAAGCCTTAAGGCGCGGTATAGTATCATTATCCGGATCTATTGTATGAGAAAGAAACAACACTTCGTCATTTGTTTTGTATGCATCATACACTTTTTTGAGCTGTACATTCATTTTCGGGCAGATTGAGGGACAGGAAAGGAAAATAAAATCGGCAATGTATATTTTGCCGGAAAAAGTATTGTTTGTTACCTCAAGACTGTCCTGATTGGTAAAGGAAAAATCTTTGATGCGGGGATATTGGGTTTCACTTCCTTTTACTATCGGATTTCCTAAAATAGGAAGTTTCTCTTGTGCTTTTTCACACGATACTGCCAGCACACAGCATAACAGTACTAAAATTATTTTTTTCATATTTTATTTTTTGCAAGAATAGACTAGCTAAACTTATTTTCATTTTTTATAAAGTATAATTCAGATTGACACTCCATCTGTAGTTGGCTTCCATTTTACCTGATGATAAGTTCTGGCTAATTAGAATCATAGCCTTCAAACCGATAGAAAACTTATCTTTCCCGGCTTCAAAACCGAATTTACCAAAGAGAATAATTAGTCGTTGTGTACATGGTCTATCCTGAACATTTTTGAAATCTTGACTGTGATTTTAGGCAGAGCTTCGCCCCATAATCTAAGATGAGATCATTATTACAGGAATTGTCAAACTTCAAACCGAGTTTGCCTGTTTCAGCTGCATCATCACTTGAGTATGAAGCAATAAATACGTCCAAAGCTACCAGTACTGTTTTGTATAGTATCTTTTTCATTTGTATTTTATAAAATTAAATTATTTCAGAGCAGGAATGCTCCAATTAATGCGTTAACGCAATGAGAAATTAGTCCCAATGAAAATTGGGAAAAGGATTTAAAATTATAAAATACCGGCAGGCGGGCGAAAAGTAATTGACGAAACTCCAACAGGTTTACTTTTAAAAAAAGCAAAGTTTTTTTGTTGTGGTTCTATTGCAGGATTAAAAGTAAAGTCAATGTCAGAAGAAACACAGATATAAACAAGCTCAAAATTTTCTTTCAGGCTGTCCTGCATTTGTTTTTCGTTATCTGAATATTTTTTAAGGCTTTTCTGCAGTTCGCATCGCCCATTACAGGTGTTAAAAATCTGTTTACGCTGGATACAGATAGTTCTGGCAATTTCCTGCTGATTTATTTTAAAATTAGCATATACAAACATACTCCCCATAGAAGGAAGAAAAATCAGACCACAAAGTAATATGATAATATACTTTTTCAAGAATGTTTGTTTGCTTAGAAATGCAAAAATAAACTAATTTTGTTTTTATTTTGAAGAAACTTCTTGTTTTATTAAACAAAAAAACATCATAAACTCTCTTTCAACCAACTTAAACAAAAGCAGAATCAATTTCAATTATAGATTTTGAGTGTAAGATAAACAAAGGAAATATCCTAGTGCGGTATTTTAGTAAATCAGGTCTTTCCGCTTTTCTCACGATTATGTAGCCAGCATAATTTAATAAAAACTTTATATTTACAAAAGACTTTGAGTGAAAGAAATTATTAAGAAAAACTCTATTACGGATATCCTTGAAGCATTGGGTGAAAAGCCACAGGCTGACGAACTATATATCTGCATCAGCAATGAAAATATAAGCGAAAATCCCTTTCCTTATCCGTTCGATACAGATAGCTACAACATTATGATCATCCTGTCAGGGAGTGCAAAATCCGGTTCCAGCTTCATGAAAAACGTATAATAAAGCAACTTCATTCTTCTCTATTTCTAATTTGAAACTTTGTCAGCAGAAGCAGCAAAAAAAAATCCTTTATTACTGAATTCTAGCTCAGTAAAAGCGATAAAAAAAACCGTCTCAAAAACTTGAAACGGTCTTTTAACAACAATAACTAACTAAATTTAAGGTTTAAGTTCAGTAAACTTTGAATCTAATTCAAAAGCTTTCTTCACTTTTTCAACAGTAATTTCCTTTTCAACAGAAAATGATGTCGTTTGTTTAATATTTAATGATGATGCTCCTGCAAGTACTTTATATTCTCCTGCTTCAGCAATCCACGCACTTCTGTTTTCTAAGAAAGATGCCAAGTCTTTTGGAGCTAACGTTAATGTCAATGTTTGACTCTCTCCTGGTTTCAATTCTTTTGTTTTAGCGAAAGCTTTTAATTCTTCTTTCGGTTTGTCAATTGATTTTGAAGGTGCCGAAAGATACAATTGAACCACTTCTTTTCCTGCCACTTTTCCGGTGTTTTTAACCGTAACAGAAACCGTCAATTTATCTTTGAAAGTTGGTGAACTCAATTTTATACCAGAATATTCAAATGTGGTATAAGACATTCCAAAACCAAATTCGTAAGAAGGTTTAATGTTGAACGTATTGAAATAACGGTATCCAACATAAACGCCTTCTTCATAAATAACTTCTTTTGGATTGTCAATTGGGAATCCGGGGAAGTTTTTAGCTGAAGGTGTATCTGAATATTTCGCGGGGAAAGTCATCGTCAATTTTCCGGATGGATTGATTTTTCCTGAAACTACATCAGCAACAGAATGTCCTCCCTCCTGACCTGGCTGCCACGCTAATAAAACAGCATCAACTTTATCTTTCCAGGAAGCAGTTTCGATTACACCGCCAATATTTAAAATCACTACTACTTTTTTACCTTTTGCGTGGAAAGCTTTGGAGATTTTATCCAGCATTTCGATTTCTTCAGTTGCCATATTAAAATCGTTATCGACCACTCTGTCTCCGCCTTCTCCGGAATTTCTTCCTAAAGTCACAAAAGCAATTTCAGAACTTGCTGCTTTTTTAGCCAGGAAAGCATCGTCCATTTTTAGTTCCGGAAGTCTTTCCGGCAAAGCCAAAATTCCTCTTGCTTTTCTTCTTTCTTTCTCTGCAACTACTTCTTTTTCTGCGTGAGGTGTGTACAAATCAACTAATTCTTTGTCTAACTTATAACCTGCAGCATTTAATCCTTCTAAAAGAGAAACTGTATGTTTATTATTCACACTTCCAGATCCTGTTCCACCTGTAATCCACGCGTACGAAGTCACTCCGAATAATGAAACTTCTTTTTGCTTGTCAGCGAAAGGCAAAGCGTTTTTCTCATTTTTAAGCAAAACCATTCCTTCTGCAGCGGCTTTTCTTGTTACTGCAGCATTTTGAGCTAAGTTTGGTTTGTCACTGTATTTGTATTTTGCAAAAGTTGGCGTACGGAAAATATATTCTAAAACTCTTTTTACATTGGTATTCGCCACTTCCTGAGATAATTTCCCCGAATTTAAAGCTTCTAACAACGCTTTTTTCTGAACAGGAATTCCTGGCATCAAAAGATCGTTTCCTGCAATCATTTGTTTTACAACATCAGAGTTTGAACCGTCTTTAATCGATTCAAAGCCGGGGAAACCACCAAACCAGTCTGTCATTACAATTCCTTTGTAACCCCATTCGTTTCTTAAAACTTCCGTCAACAAATCTTTTCTGGCTGAAGTATATTCCCCATTGAGTTTATTGTAGGAAGACATGATGGTCCAAGGATCTGATTCTTTAACTGTAATTTCAAAACCTTTTAAATACAATTCTCTAATCGCTCTCTCTGAAACATGTGCATTGATAGTCAAACGGTTACTTTCTTCGTTATTCACTGCAAAGTGTTTGATTGAAGTTCCCACGCCTTGCGACTGAATTCCATTAACAATGGCTGCGGCCGTTTTTCCTGAAATCAGCGGATCTTCAGAATAATATTCGAAATTTCTTCCGTTTAATGGATTTCTGTGAATGTTCAAAGCTGGTGCCAATAAAACGTCAACACCATATTCTTTTACTTCATTCCCCATTGCTTTACCCACTTCCTCCAAAAGTGCTTTATTCCAGGTCGAAGCCAAGGCCGTTCCTACCGGAAATGCTGTTGCATAATACGTTTTAGAATCATTTTCTCTGGTTGGCGCAATTCGTAAACCTGCAGGACCATCGGCTACAACGGTTGCCGGAATTCCGAATCTTTCAAAAGCAGCTGTTCCTCCTGCCGCTCCCGGCACTAAGCCTTGTTTTGAATCTCCAACCGGGCCGGTTAAAACTTCGATTCCAGGCATTCCGGTTCCGATTAACAATTCTACTTTTTCTGCATTCGTCATTTCTTTGATGATCGCGTCAATTCTTTGATTTACAGAAAGACGCGTATCTTCCCAAACATCTAATTTTCCGTTTCTGTTGAAATCAGCAAACGTAAATCCTTTAACAGTAACAAGAGGCGGATTCGTTTCATCATTCGGAATGGTTTTCCATGATAAATTAGAAAGTACTAACGCCGTTAAAAGCGTAACTCTGGCTGTTTTTATAATTGTATGTTTCATAATATATAGTTTTTAAAGTCTTACTTAATTTTGACGCAGATTTAGACAGCTTTGAGCAGATTTAATTAAAAAAATCTGCCTTTATCAGCTTAAATCCTTTAAATCTGCGTGAAACCTTCCATCTTTATTTAGCTAAAAAGCCTTGCAGTAAAAGCCATTCTTCAAAACGGGTTTCCCATGAATCGACCGGTAAATTTTGTTTTCCTGTTCCAAAACCGTGTCCGCCTTTAGAGTACATGTGTAATTCTACACTTTGACCTGCATCAAGCCATTTAGTATACATTTGAATACTTCTTGGAGCCAATTTCAACTGATCGTCGCTTGCAGCACAGACAAACATTGGAATCTTTTTTTCCGGTGCCGGAACGTTTAAAAGTTCTGGTCTTGGTCCACCATAAATATTGGCTACAAAATCTGGAAGCTCTTCTGCTTTATTATCCAAAACCGTTTCCATTGCGACAGTACTTCCGGCAGAGAAACCAATAATCCCTACTTTATTAGTATCGATACCGTATTTTGAAGCATTGCTGCGAACGTAGTTCAAAGCTGTTTTTCCGTCTTTTGCGGCCAGTTGAATTGTTGCCAGAGATTTTTTTTCAAAAGCGGCTCTGTCTTTTAATTTGTCCATCATTTCCCTTGCCGGATCGTTGGTTTCGGTTTTATTCAAACGGTATTTTAAAACAAAAGCTGTGATTCCTTTTTTACTTAAAATTTCTGCCAGTTCTTTTCCTTCTCTGTTAATGGATAAGCTTTGAAATCCACCGCCTGGCGCAATAACAATTGCTGTTCCTGTATTTTTAACTCCTTTTGGAACCTGATACACCAACACACTTGGATCGGTTACATTGTAAACCACTTCGGTTTTAAAAAGATCCGAATACATTTGGGCTTCTTTCTGCGTCCAGTTTTCAGATCCTGGTGCTTTTCCGGCATATAGTTTTACGGTTTCTTGTGCTTTTGCTGTGATTCCTGCAAGCATTAGAAAAGCGAATAGTATTGTGATTTTATTTTTCATAGTGTTGTTTATTGTTTCACGTAGATTTATATTTTTATGGTTCTTGCAAGTCTTATTTAACATTTTTTTTATCACATTAAGTTTGTCATTTCGACGAAGGAGAAATCTCCGCGAGAAACTCGACAAAGATTGGCTACTTTTAGGATCGGAGCTACTTATTAAGATTTCTCCTTCGTCGAAATGACAAAAAAACTTTGCGCGATTAAACTATTCTTTCTTATAAGTTTCCGTTCTGGCATCTTTTATAACACCTTTCCAGTTCAGTCCATAAGCAAAATCATAAAGATTTCCTTCACTGTCTTTATGCGGAACCATATCATAAGGAACGTCTTCAAATTGTTTTTCAACCGTTTCCATATTTGCTGGCATTTGCACCGGAAGCAATCCTGAAGGTTCTGTTTTTCCTGAAATGATATCCAAAACAGCCTGAGAAGAAACGCCGAAATTCAGAACAATTCCGTCCACTTCTCTTTCAAATTCATTAAAAATCATTGGTTTATTTGCTGTAACAGAAACAATAACCAGTTTTCCTTTCATCATATCTTTGGTATCGAGAATCGTTCTCAAATCCATAGTGTTTGCAGCGGTAACCGTTTTGTTTTTGTATGTTCTGTCTTTAATTGTCGGATCAATAACCTGATCTCCGGCAGCGATACTTTTTGTTCTCGCTTCAGTTGCAGTGTAAGTTCCGTATTGAAGTGAAATCGGTACATAACCATTACTACCGTTTTGTCTGTCTTTTAAATCGTACCCCCCTTCTAAACTCTGTGGACTTCTTACAAAAACAATCGCAAAATCTGCTTTTGACGGATCTTCAGTAACATTATAATATTTCTTAACCAATTCTAAATTTACCGGATATTCCAATTTCGGCTGACTCGCAACTCCCCACCAGTCTTTGGTTGAAGCGGTATAAATCTTCGGAATAAAAACCGTTTTCTTTTCTTTTAAAGGTAAAACAGAAGCTTTGTTTTTTAATAATACAACCGATTTTAACTGAGCGTCATAACCAGCTTTCATAAATTCAGAATTTCCAACAATTGCTTTCGTTTCTTCAACATTTAAATACGGATTTTCAAAAAGCCCGACTCTGAAAATATTCTTCAATAAACGCACTGCCGATCTTTCGAATCTGGCTCTCATAAAAGATTCGCCAAATTCTTTAACCCCCATTTCATAAGCAGCCAAAACTGGTTTTTTATCATTATTCCCACCAAACTGATCTACTCCGGCAACAATGGCTTTGTAATGTCTTTCATCAATAGAAAGATTCTCAACTCCCCACGGTTTTCCTGCAAAAAGATTTGGTGTTTTACCTTCTTCTCCGGTTACTAACCAATCTGTACAGACAACGCCATCGTAACCGTATTTATCTCTTAATAAATCGGTAATAATATATTTACTGAAACCATTGGCTACATTTTCATTATACTTTTTATCCTGATCAAAAGTGATGGTGTAGTAAGGCATTACCGCCGAAGCTTTACTGGTTTTTCCTTTCAATTTGAAAGCGCCATTGATGAATGGATCAATATGTTGCTGTAAATTGTTTCCCGGATAAACGGCAAATTTCCCGTACGCCCAGTGGCCATCACGTCCTCCTTCTTCGGCACCACCGCTTGGCCAGTGTTTTACCATGGCGTTGACACTTTTGTAACCCCAGCCGTTTTTGATTTCGTCTTTTCCATATGAAGTCTGGAAACCATCAATATAGGCTCTTCCCATATCTCTGGTTAAAGCCGGGCTTTCGCCGAAAGTCATCGAAATTCGGTACCATCTTGGCTCAGACCCTAAATCGATTTGGGGAGATAAAGCGGTTGCAATTCCTAAAGCACGATATTCTTTTGCTGCAATCTGTCCAAACTGTTCTAAAATTTTAGGATCAAAAGTAGAAGCCATTCCTAAACCGTCAGGCCACATTGAAATTGTTCCTCCCGCTCCTGCGTTAAATTCTGAAGTTACATTTGCCGTATGACGCGGGTCTGTACTTGTGTTGCTCGGAATTCCCAATCCAATTCCTTCTACAAAAGCCTGCATTTGATTGTTCCACAAAGCAGCAACTTCGGGATTTTCTACACTTGTAATCAAAACATGGCGCAGATTATCTTCTTTTAGAAATGCTTGCTGTTCATCTGTCAATTGCCAGGGTTTTGCAACGCTTTCAGGATATAATTTTCCGTTATAATGACCTGCTCTATAACCTTCAACCGGAGCCGGCAACGCCTGATGGCGGCTGTAAAGCATCAATCCTGCCATTTGTTCAACCGACATTTTTGAAGCTAAATCTTTCGCACGTTCATCTGCTGAAAGGCGCCAGTCTTCATATTTATCGAGCTTTCCGTTTTTGTTTAAATCTTTGAACTTTTTACCATTGACTGTCAAAATTTTGATGCCCGATTCGGGAGAATATCCCAAATCTACACCTTTATTATTTTTAACAATCGTAAAATTGGCTTGTTGTGCCTGCAATGTAACGCTCAGAAAAAAAGCAAAACCGACAGTTATAATTATTTTTTTCATCGAAATAAAATTTAGAATCTGAAATTAAGAGAAGCTTCCAATGTAAATGGACGGATGTAAGATCCCACCAAAAGCTGATCGTAATACCCTGAAGCATCTGTAATTAACTCTGCTCCGTTGATGGTTCCTTTTGCCCCAGTCTGATTTAAGAAGTTTACTGCCGTTAAACCAATATCAAAATGATTGTTGATTTTGTAATTTACTCCTCCAAAAGTTTCCCATCTTGGCGCAAAATATAAGGCATTTGTTAAGTTCGCATATTGCTTGCTGAAATAACGGAAGCTCGCCCAAACCTTGAAATCTCCGTAGGTATAACTTGGATCGATTTCCATTAATACTTTAGAAACTTCCAATACATTTTTATCATTGTAAGAATAATTATTTCCAAAAGCTGAAAAATCATAATTCTTGTAAACCGGATCCTGAAACGTAATTAAATAATGCAGATTAAATCCTTTGAACGGAGTTGCTACGATATCTGTAGTCCAGCCCAAAGTCTGAATATCGTAGAAAACTGTTGCCACTTCTGACTGACTGGCATTTGACGGGTTTACTAAATTTAATCTTGCCTGATAATTATTTCTCGTTAGGTATGTCGCCTGAGAAACCAAACTAAATTTCTCCTGATTGAAATACAATCCGAAAGCCGCTAATGGGCTTTTTGTTTTAGCCATATTTGGCGCCACAGCTCCTGAGTAGCTTTCTAACTGACCATTTTTTTCTGTATAGGTAAAGTCGGCAAGGATTCCGGCGCTTTTTGTTACTTTATAAACCGCATTAATAGAACCTCCTAAGTGAAACCAATTGTTATCAAAATAGGTTTTCTGACTTGGATCAAAAATTAAATCCGGTGTTCTTGGCGTCAGGTAATAATCACCTTTTAATTTGTGATATCGCAGATTCACTCCGTAAGCTAAGCTGAAACGATCGCTGATTGTCCAATTATCTGAGAAATAACCCGATAATTTGTTTTCGAAACCATTGTGGTATTCACCTCCTACATTATAGTTGTAAAATCCGTCAGCATCAGTATTTGAAGTTCCGCCTGGTGTATTACGGACCAATTTATCCGGATTTGCACTTACTGTCTGGTTAAAAAAAGAACGGCTTGAAGTAAAATCATCAACCTGGTAATAGTATTCTAAAAGACCAAATCTCCATTTGTGTTTTTCTACATTCTTTTTAATTTCAAATCTGGAAAGCGCTGTTTTTGTAGGAATTCCGTCTGTGTATAATCCCAACATCGAATTTACATTTCCAGCATATGCGTTTCCAGTTGATTTATAACTGAAATTATCTGCTGCACTTGCCTGGAAAATTCCAAGTGGAATAGCAATTAGCTGAGAAGCTTCAGCATAGCGAAAACGAGTTGAGAAATTGAATTTCCAATCGTTGGCTAAGTCATAATTTCCTAAAATATCAAAGGTGTGAGAAGTCGATGCAGCATCACTTCCGCCCATGTCTGCAAATTTAGTTTCGCCGGTCATGATATCTTTAAACTTCATAGTTCCGTCGTTTACAATATACGAATCACGTCCAATTTTAAAATCATTATATTCTTCAACTTTTCCACCTTCTTTATATCTAAAAACAGCATAATTTGTTAAAGATGCAGAATTTGCATACTTGTATAAGAAACTGATTTGTCCTTTTCCGTTATTGAATTTCTTTGTCAAACCTGCTCTGTAAATTTGAGTTCGGTCTGAATAATTAGCAAATTTCAGATCGAAAGAATTCGGATCAAAATTGGCGTAAACTCCCATGGTGTATGACCAGCCTTTTGCCAATGGACCAGAAACGTTTAAGTCTCCTTTCATCCATCCGAAACTAGAACCGGAAAGGTTTCCGACAATTTCTAATTTATCTGTTCCGAGTTTAGTATAGGAGTTAACTGCAAAACCTAAATCTCCTGTGGTAATTGCCGCTTCTCCAATTTTCAATAATCCGGTTTTTTCTAAGCTCTTACTTTGTCTCCAGGTTCTGTTTGGCAATTCTGGCCAGAAATAATATACCACCGGCAGATCATTTTCCTGAATGGTTATTCCACCCACAGTTGAGGGAAGACCAATATTTACATCACGCGGTCCGGTATTATTGGCCGCATTTAGCATTACATTTCTATTTTTTTCTTCTTTGGTGTCTGATTCTACAATTTTGATATTTTTTTTAATCGAATCTGTAGCTTTTTGTTGTTTTTTTTCTTGCGAAAAAACTTCAGAAGCTGGATAAAACGCCAAACAGATTGTGGCAATAATTAATTTTTTCATGAGTAGTTTTAGTTAGGTTTTCAAAATGAAATTTTCATTGCTTCATAATGAAGCAATATTAAATTTTATTTCTCATATCAGCAAATAATTGATGTTATAATTTTCAATATCGCATAAAAAACAAACTATAAATACCATAAAAACAACAAACAAAGAGATATCCTCTTATTGTCAAATTCAAACTTACTTATTACTACCTCGTTTGCGTAAAGTCCAGTAATTATTGAAAAAAAGACATCTTTAAAAATTGATTCCCTAAAATTCGAATGAAGTTTCTAAAAAAAGAAAATATCTCTTTTTGTTTTTTTTGTGCAGCTCAATAAATCGTAAGTAAAAACTTAATTTATTTGACTTATACCTATTAAAAAGTTTAAATTTGAATCTAATTGTATCCTCATGGAATTTAAAAAACTACTCGAAATACGTTCTGAAGAGTCCTGGAAAAAGTATATTCCAACACTTTCTATTGACTGTGTTATCTTCAGTTTTCACGAAAATGAACTTCAGGTTCTACTTTTAAAATTGAGAGACCGTGAAGAATGGGGACTTCCTGGAGGTTATGTCGAAAAGACCGAAAATGTTGACAATGCTGCAATTCGCATCTTAAAAGACAGAACAGGAACTGAAAATATTTACCTGCAGCAGTTTTACACTTTTGGAAATTTAAATCGTTCTGAATTTGCTTTTGAAGAATATGATGACAGCATGTGGCACAAACAACGATTTGTTTCTATTGGGTATTATGCTTTAGCAGAGCATGGGCAGGTAAAAATGGATATTGATGAATTCTCGAGCGTTGTTAAATGGCATTCTATCGAAAATCTTCCCGCATTCATGATGGATCATCAAACTATTTTTAACAAAGCTTTAGTGACACTTCGTGAACAATTAAACAACCATCCAATTGGTTATAACCTTCTTTCTGAGAAATTTACAATGCCGGAACTTCAAAAATTATACGAAGGTATTTTAGGAAAGAAATTAAACAGAGGAAACTTTTACAGAAAAATTCTTCGTTATGATATTCTAACAAAATTAGACGAATCCAGAAAAGGCGGAGCACATAAAGCACCGGATTTGTACAGTTTTGATTTAGAAAAATATAATAATGCTTTGAAAGAAGGGCTTAAAGGAGGATGGTAAAAAATTAATAAAAAAAGGAAAGATAACCCCTTGCTTCATAAATGACCCTTTTTGGTTAGGTTAAATTGTTTTTTCTGTGATTTTGTTTTCCAAAACAAACACTTTTTAGAGAAAGGTGATCTGTTTTAAATACAAAAACCGTTGATGAATGTCAACGGTTTTTATGATTTTGGTTTTATTTCAAATATTCTTTAAAGAAAGTATCTAATTTATCAAATGGAATCACATCTACTTTATCATACAAATCTACGTGAACAGTATTTGGAATAATTATCAATTCTTTTGGTTCATTTGCTACTTTAAAAATGTCTTCACTAAAATATCTTGAATGTGCATTCTCACCGGCAATTAATAGCATAGGTCTTGGCGAAATTTCTTTTACATAAGTCAAAATTGGCATATTCATAAAGGATAGTGGATTGGTTACTAACCAGGCGCCGTTTGAGTTGACAGAATTAACCTGAAAACCTCGCGGCGTTCTGTAATAGTCAAAATATTCTTTTACAAATTGAGGCTCGTCTCCTTTCAGTTTTTCAGGTAAATTTCTTGGACCATCTGCCGGTTTTCCTGCTTCGGCATCTTTCCAGCGCTGCTGACCCAAAGCTTCGAGTGTTTGGGTTCTTTGTTCCAGTGTTACTGAATCATTATAGCCTTTTGATATTACTCTGGTCATATCATACAAACTTGTAGCGGCAACGGCTTTCACTCGTTTGTCTATAGCAGTTGCATTCAACGCAAAACCGCCAAAACCACAAATTCCGATAATACCTATTTTGTTTCTGTCTACACTTTTCTGTAATCCTAAAAAGTCAACAGCTGCACTAAAATCTTCAGTATTGATTTCCGGAGAAGCAACATTTCTTGGTTCGCCACTGCTCTCTCCTGTATAAGATGGGTCAAATGCCAAAGCTATAAAACCGCGTTCTGCCATTTGGTTAGCATATAATCCTGATGATTGCTGTTTTACCGCTCCAAAAGGTCCGCTGATTGCCAATGCAGATAATTTTTCAGTTCCTGCATTTTTTGGAAAGTATAAATCTCCACTTAATGTAATGCCGTAACGGTTTTTGAAGGATACTTTTTTACGGGTTACTTTATCGCTTAATTGAAATGTATAATGTTCTTTTGATGTATTCATTTTTTCTGAATTTAATTTTACTTTTTGTGCAAATAATTGTCCTGTTGCCAGAAACAATATTGCGATTGCCAATGCTTTTTTCATTTTATACTATTTTTAATTATTCTCAAATTTTACGATTAGATTTCCGTTACCCAATGCATCAGCAAGCCCAGAAGGATTATCAATATATCCGAGTTTGGTATAGCGGTATAAGGTATTGAAACTTTTATAAAAAAGCACCAGTACATTATTTCCGTAAAGCGTTAAATCACAAGCTTTTATAGCTCCACCAACCGAAGCATTTGTTGGAAGCGTACCTTGAAAACGTAGTACTTTTCATTTCCATTCAGCTCAGTCATATTTATGCTAAGCGGCAGCATTGACTTGAATACAGCCGCACTTGGGTTGTCATATAATATTGCTGTAAAAACTGATGTACCAATTGTAATTTTCATTTTGGATGTTGAAGGGGTATTATTTCCAGTACCAGTATTTGGAGACGGTGCTGTTTCATTATCTTTGCTGCAACTTGCGGTAGAAAAAGAAAAAGTGAAAAGAATAGTTATAAATGCTACTAAGAATTTCCGTTTCATAATTATGTCTTTTAAAATTGAAGATTTTTAATGAATTTCGCTGGAATGCCGCCAAAGAAGGTATTATCCGGAACATCTTTCGAGACAACCGCTCCTGCTGCTACAACGGCATTTTCGCCAATTGTTACGCCAGGCAAAATGATCGCATTGGCACCAATCCAGGCATTTTTTTTGATGAGGATGGGTTTGCAAATCAGTCCTTTTCTTTCCAGAGGATTTAATGGATGGTTTTCGGTAATGAGGCTGACTTTCGGACCAATTAAAACGTCGTCTTCAATCGTAATTCCGCCCAATGCCAAAAAGGTACAGTCAAAATTGATGAATACGTTTTTGCCTATTGTAATGTGTTTTCCGTAATTGATGTAGACAGGTGTAAATACGACAGTATCCCGAACATCTTTATCTAAAATCCTGCTCAATATTTGCGTGATTTCTTCAGGATTCGATGAATTATTGATCTGAGTAAGTAATGCTTTCAAAGCAAATGCTTCCTCTCTTAATCTGGTTATCTGCGAATCATTAGGCAGTATGGTTTCACCAGTTAAAAGCCGCTCAAAAATATCTTTTTGAAATGGCGCAGTATTAAAAACAGGGTTTGAATCTGACATTGTATTTGAATTAAATAATCAGATACAAAGGTATGAGTGCCTTTAAGCAAGACAGTAACGATTATCAAACCAAAGATTAAGAAATTCAAACTTGAGCTGAACGAAATGCGGTTGGATTAGTTCCGGTAACTTTTTTGAAGAAATTATTGAAGTAGGTTGGATAATCAAATCCAAGTGCATAAGCGATTTCAGAAATACTCCAGTCAGTGTGCTGCAAAAGTGCTTTGGCTTCTGTAATGATTCGTTCTGTAATGTGAGTAGTCGTAGATTTTCCGGTAACTTCTTTTACTGCACGATTCAGGTAATTGATATGCACATTTAAATGTTTTGCGTAATGTTGTGCCGTTCTTAATTGTAGTGGATTCGAAGTCGTTTCAATAGGAAACTGTCTTTCTAATAATTCCAAAAAAACAGATGACAATCTGGAAGATGCATTTTTATTTTGTTCGAAATTTTCAGAAGGTTCCATCTTTAAAGATTCGTGAATGATAAGACTGATATAATTTCGAATCAACTCATCCTTAAACACATAATCACTTTCCTGCTCCGAAATCATTTTCTGAAAAATAGTATTAAGAAAAGTTCTTTGCTCTTCAGTAATTTTCAAAACAGGTGTTCCCCCAATTTTAAAAAACGACGATTGCTGTAAGCTTTCCGAACGTTCGGAGTTTTTAAAAAACTCTTCTGAAAATAAAATAGTGTAGCCAACATAAGTAGTGGAAATGGTTTCCCAGGAATATGGAATGTGCGGATTGCCGAAAAATAGAATTGTACCTTCCTGCTCATAGGTTTTATCCGAATAATGAATCTTACTTTTCCCAGTCGTAAGGCAGATTTTATAAAATTCTTTTCTGCTGTAAGTTCTGGTTTCAGCACCATCATCTTCTATCTGGAATGCTTTAAATCCCTGGAGCTTAAGTTCATTGTTAAACTTCGAAACTTCTCTTATTATTTTCTCTTTCATTTTGCAAAGTTAAGAAATTCAAACTTACACATAACTTTAAACTAACTGAGAACAATAAATAAGGGATCAGGAAATGGAGAACTAAAGAAAACACTAACGCTAATTAATTTTAAGAATTAAACCCATTGGGTGAAATTGATTTGATTATAAAAGGTATAAAATCGGGAGTAAAAACATTATTTACAACTTAAGGAATTGATGTCATCCTGAGTCCATTAGATTTCGCTCAGGATAAACTAAGTCGAAGGCTTTTGAACACAAAAGGGCTTCGACTCCGCTCAGCCTGACAATTATTTTTAATTTCAACCAACGGGTGAATTAAATCCCCTCTAAAATGATACCGCCATTGCAAGTCCATATTCTCTGCCATTATATACTGGCAGAATCACTCCGTTTAGATTTTCCTTTTTTTTGAATATTTTTTTAGTAACAGGGTGAAGCCAGTAGGCTATTTTAGTACTCAAAATTCCGATACCGGCTCCGGCTGCAACATCACTAAACCAATGTCTGTCGTTATACATCCTGAAAAATCCCGTTCCTGCAGCGACCAAATATCCTGAAACACCGTACCATATAGATACATCTTTATATTCCTGATACAAAAATTCTGCTCCCATGAAAGCAGTTGCTGTATGCCCCGAAGGAAATGAGTTGTTTGAAGTCCCATCAGGTCTCATTTCGTTTCCTGTCATTTTAATTACATTTACCGTTGTTCCCATAATTAAATAAGCTGAGGTCAGAATAATTGTGCGGTCTTTGAAATTATTTTTCCCTTTAATGCCTGCTGCATTTAGAGCATAAACAGACAGAAAAGCAGAATATTGTGAAAAATCATCAATAGTAAACTTCTTGTCAATATGCTCTTTTATTTCATTTTTAGTATCTGTATTGATGTCTTTAAGGGTGTGACTTTCGAGCCCAATAACTCCATATCCAATTAAAACACCTGGAATAATTAATGCTTCATATTTAAATTTTAAGTCTTTATTGATATTCAGGCTATCGGAACCTTGAGACTGCCCAAAGCTGCTTAAAGTCAAAAGACTACTTATAATTAACGAGTATATTTTCTTCATCATTTTTTTATAAAAATACAGTCCGGGCTACAGACTTTAGGTTAAACGAAAGTTTTTTTTAACATCAGTAGCATTAAGTATTCAATTGTTAGAGTACAAAATCAACAACATTCTAGAGATAAATAATTTAATTCTAATTTAATGAAAGACAATAAATAATAGCTAGAATAAACATTTCAAAAATACAGATATTTTTAATATATTTATCCTACAAAAAAAATAAAAAAATAAAAAAATAAGTATATTTATAAGAGTTAAAATAAATACGTATAATATTTATGAAGCTTAAAAATTACAGATGCATTTTATTCTAAAGTAAAATTTGAAAACTTAATCAAATCTTAAGACTTCTGAAAAACCAATAATGCATATATTTCGTTAATTAGATATATAAACACATATCAATATGAAACTAATAACTATGTTCCTTTTATTGGGTATTCTTCCGGGAACTATAAACTGGGAGGCTGATTTTGATAAGGCAAAAAAAACGGCAAAGGAAAAAAACGAACTCATCCTTCTTAATTTTTCGGGTTCGGACTGGTGTGGGCCTTGTATTGTAATGCATAGAGATTATTTTCAGAATCCTTCCTTTACTGAATTGGCAGACAAAAATTTAGTATTGGTAAATGCTGATTTCCCAAGAAAAAAGAAAAATATTGGTACTCCTGAACAGGTAAAACAAAATGAAGAGCTTGCTGAAATATACAATAAAGAAGGAAGTTTTCCTTTAACACTGCTGCTTGACTCAGAAGGAAAAGTCCTCAAAACATGGCACGGAAAACCACAGGGCACTCCAGAACAGTGGACAGCTGAGATAAAAGCTTTATGTGATAATAGAAAATAATATGTCCGGTCATCAAAAATATTCCCAGTCCCTGAAACTTATGGGAAATATGTTCACTATTACTGTTACAGCCGGGGAACAGGTTACTGCTGACGAACATATTAATGCTGCAATTGAAGAGATTAAGCGTATTGAAAATCTGCTTACGACCTATAAAGATGACAGCCAGACCAATCAGATTAATAGTGCTGCCGGCATCAATCCTGTAAAGGTTGATCCGGAAGTTTTCAATCTTATTGAAAGATCCGTTGGTATTTCTGGTATTACTCAGGGTGCCTTTGATATTTCATACGGAAGCATTGACAAAACACTTTGGAATTTTGATCGTTCCATGACCTCACTTCCAGATAGCGAAACAGCTTTGAAAATGGTACATCTTATTGATTACAGAAATATAATTCTGGATAAAGAAAATACAAGTGTGTTTTTAAAAGAAAAAGGAATGCGCATTGGCTTTGGAGGAATTGGTAAAGGTTATGCAGCCGAAATGGCAAAACAAGTCCTGCTGAAACGCGATGTAAAGAGCGGCATCATTAATGCCAGCGGGGATTTGTGTGCATGGGGATTACAGCCCGATGGCAGCAGATGGACTATTGGAGTAGCTGATCCTGATGCTCCAAATGCCGCTTTCTCTTACATGGAAATATCCAATAAAGCAGTAGCCACATCCGGAAATTATGAAAAATTTGTAACCATTAACGGCAGGAAATATTCACATACCATAGATCCAAAAACAGGCCTTCCGATAACGGGAATAAAAAGCGTTACGATTATCGCATCAAATGCTGAATTTGCAGATGCAATGGCTACTCCAATAGCCGTTATGGGAATCAAAGCTGGTTTGTTTTTAATCGATCAGATTCCTGATTTGCATTGCATAATAATAGATGACAACAATAAAATTTACACTTCAAAAAACATTCGCCTAAAATGAAAAATCAAAAGCAGCAAAATCTCGTACTCTTGTGCAGTATTGCTTTAGCAGGCATTCTCACATCATCCTGTACTTCTGTTAAAGAATATCAGAAGGGAAAAATCAACGATTCTGAAATGGTACTTGCCAACAGGAAAATTGAAAAAACAGAACTTAGTTTTCAATCCTACCGCGAGGGAGCTTCGGGAGCAAATGCAGGCAAAAGCGGCGGAGGCTGTGGCTGTAACTAATTTGATATCATAGACACATGAAAAGAATATTCATTACAGGATTTGCATTGTTGGCTTTATTCCAATTAAAAGCGCAAAATATACCTTCTGATTCGACAGCTTACAAAAGCAAAAAATTAAAACTTGAAGAGGTTAATTTAGTATCGAGTTATTATAAACAGGATGGTAATAATTCAGCTGTCGGAGGAGGAATCGGATCACAGCACCTAACCGATATAGCGAATACTATTGATGTTAAACTCGTTAAATACGGCGAAACAGGAATTAAACATACTTTTGATATTGAAGCAGGTATAGATCACTATACATCAGCCTCTTCAGATATGATTGACCTGAGTGCTAATTCTTCTGCTTCTTCTTCAGATAATCGCTTCTACCCTTCTTTAAGCTATCTCAGGGAGAATGAAGAAAAAGGAAGAACTTTTGGAATAGGCGTTTCATCCTCTACAGAATTTGATTATCAGTCTTTTGGAGGAAACATCAGCTTCTCACAAAAAACAAAAAATAAGAATGGTGAATTTACAGCTAAATTCCAAACGTTTATTGACCAGTTAAAACTTATTGATCCTCTTGAACTGCGTACTTCAGGTGAAAATTATGGAAGCGCAAACCGAAATACTTTTGCCGGAACACTAAGTTATTCTCAAATCATCAACCAAAGGCTTCAGGTTATGCTTGTAGGAGATATTATCAGTCAGAACGGTTACTTAAGCCTTCCTTTTCACAGGGTTTATTTTGCTGATAATTCCGTTCATCAGGAAAAAATGCCTGATACCAGGCTTAAAATTCCATTGGGAATAAGAGCCAGTTATTTTTTAGGCGATAATATTATCATCAGAGCTTACTACAGGTATTATACCGATGACTGGAATTTAAAAGCCCATACTGCTGATCTTGAAATACCGGTAAAGCTGACTCAGGCATTTTCGTTAAGTCCTTTTTACAGATATTACACCCAGAGTGCCGCAAAGTATTTCAAGCCTTATGGAGTTCATACTGGTGCTGATGAATTTTACACCAGCAACTATGACTTATCGAAATTTGACAGCAGCTTTTTTGGAATGGGGATGAAATTCACACCTCCAGATGGTATTTTTGGTCTTAAACATTGGAATACGCTTGAAATCCGATACGGACATTACGATAGATCCAACAATTTGACTTCTGATATTATAAGTCTTAATATTAAATACAAATAAACCTATAGCTTAAAAAGTTAGGGTTACGGAACAATACAAGGGTAAATTTCAAAATTTTATCGGTAAAAACTCCATACAAACAACTTAATTGTTGGTTTTAAAAATGTTGTTTTATATAATTCCCTGGTTTCATAAAATTTGAAACCAGGGATTTTTTATAAAAACCCTAAATTTTCTTGATTTTTATATCCTATTTGTTCTTTTCAAATATTTTCATCGATCGAATTTACAACCTTGTATAGCAAATAGCTTCATACTTCTACTTTATTATTTTATACCAGCCTTAAGTAATTTCTTTGAATAGGAATTGGGAGGAATAAACCTCTACACATTTAAAATTCATTTGCCTATTCAGCAAAATTACTTTCTGGTAACATCACATAATTTTTTGTTTCAATAAGCAATTTATACTATCATTTTAATGATAACATGAACTCGTTTTAGTTTTGAAAACAAATTGAATTAAAGAACATCTTAATCCTTTTAAAAAACAATAAAGGTTACCGGAAAGCCTTTAAATGCATAAAAAATTATTTTTTATTTTGATGTTTCTTTGCGCTTTTGTATCACAGGCTCAAGTTGCTGTTACTGTTCAGGATACTGTAAAAAGCGGATTTGCTATTGGAAAAATTCAAATAACAAATCCTGCAAGCCTATTATCCGACTATGTTTATGATTCTTTTACCAATACTTACGTTTATAGCGATTCTGAGAGTGGCTTCTCAATCAATTATCCTTTGTTTCTAACACCAGCTGAATATGAAAATTTGGTATTGAAAGAATCCAGACGAAATTATTTCAGAAAAAAAGCGGATGCTATTGAAGCTAAAAAAGCAGGTTCAGAAACAAAACAAAAAGATTTATTGCCAAGATATTATATTAATTCAGGATTTTTTGAATCCATTTTTGGAAGTAATACTATCGATGTAAAACCTTCAGGGTCTGTAGAAATGGACTTGGGATTATTGTATTCTAAACAAGATAATCCTGCATTATCGCCAAGTAACAGATCGAATCTCACTTTTGATTTTGACCAGCGAATTAGTATGTCTTTGGTTGGAAAGGTGGGTACGAGATTAAGTGTAAATTTAAATTACGATACGCAATCTACATTTGCTTTTCAAAATTTATTCAAATTGGCCTATACCCCAGACGAAGATGATATCGTTAAAAACATTGAAGTTGGAAATGTCAGTATGCCTTTAAACAGTACTTTGATAACTGGTGCACAAAATTTATTTGGTGTAAAAACACAATTACAATTTGGAAAAACTACTGTTACCGGCGTTTTCTCACAGCAAAAATCAGAAACAAAAAGTGTCACCGCACAAGGCAGCGGAGCCGTTCAGGAATTTAATATGTATGCGCTTGATTACGATAGCAACAGACACTTTTTCTTATCACAATACTTTAGAAATAAATACGATACCTCACTAAAAAATTATCCCCTAATAGACAGCCGAATCCAGATTTCAAGAATTGAAGTGTGGGTGACCAATAAAAAAAGCCAGGTCAGTACAACCGCAAATAATTTGAGAAATATTATTGCAATTCAGGATTTGGGAGAATCACAATTATCTGGTCTTACAGATGATCAGGTCGTGATTTTGAATCCGTCGTCAGGAATATTTAACAACAGTGCTGATTCGCCTTCGGACAACTCAAATAACGATTACGATCCTGCTCAAATCAAGTCCGAAAGCGGTTTACTGAATAGTAATATTCGTGAAATCGCTACTGCATCTTCCGGATTTAATGTTACGGTAAGTGAAGGACAGGATTATTCAAAACTCGAAAATGCCCGAAAATTAAGTTCAACTGAATACACTTTAAATAAACAATTGGGCTACATTTCTCTGGTACAAAAACTCGCCAATGATGAAGTACTGGCTGTTGCTTACCAATACACCTCCGGCGACCAGGTGTATCAGGTAGGAGAATTTGCCAGTGATGGTGTTGACGCTACTGTGGTTACAAATTCAGAAACTGTTACTACGCAAAGTTTAGTATTAAAAATGCTAAAAAGCAGTCTTGTAAATTTAAAAAATCCTGTTTGGAATCTGATGATGAAAAACATTTATCAAATTCCAAGCGGCTATCAGTTGAGTCAGGAAGATTTTAAATTTAATATTTTTTATTCTGATCCATCACCGTTAAATTATATTAAGCCGGTAACATCCTTCCCTCCCAACCCGTCTGATGAAAACAAAATAGCAGAAACTCCTTTGCTGAAAGTCTTTAATCTGGACAGGTTAAATTCGACTAATGACCCTCAGGAAGGTGGTGACGGTTTCTTCGATTTCGTCTCCGGTATCACAATGGATGCCACGAACGGAAGAATCATTTTTACCACAAAAGAACCTTTTGGAGAGTTAATTTTTAAAAAACTATCGACTAGTTCAACTGAAGACTACAACAATACTACTTCCTACAACGCCAATCAAAAAAAATATGTCTTTAGAAGTTTGTACAACAATACACAAACAGGTGCTTTGCAGGACAGTGATAAAAACAAATATTTACTAAAAGGAAAATATAAATCATCAGGATCAGACGGAATCTCGATAGGTTCATTCAATGTTGCAAATGGTTCTGTAATTGTTACTGCTGATGGGCGAACATTGACCGAAGGAATCGATTACAGCGTTGATTATCAATTAGGAAAAGTTCATATTCTTGATGCGGCGCTTTTAGCCTCCAATGCCAGTATTACGGTAACATTAGAAAATAATTCTGTTTTTGGGCAACAGACTAAAAGTTTCATTGGCTTAAATATTGACCATAAAATCTCAGATAATTTTACGATTGGGGCGACTTATTTAAAATATACCGAAAAACCGCTAACTCAAAAATCAGTTTATGGTCAGGAATCTGTAGATAATACTATTTTTGGGCTCAATACTAATTTTTCTAGTGAAGTTCCCTTTTTTACCAGACTGGTTAACAAACTTCCTAATATTGATACTGATGTTCCGTCAAACATTTCAGTACGCGGAGAAGTTGCGTATCTAAAGCCAAACACCGCAAAAGCAAGTGATTTTGAAGGAGAATCTACTATTTATGTAGATGCTTTTGAAAGCGCTGCCTCAACTACGGATTTGAGTTCGGCCTATGCATGGAGTTTATCGTCAACTCCCACAAATAATACTTCGAGTGCCTACAATTTTAACGAAAGTGCCAATGATTTAAGTTACGGTTTCAAAAGAGCCAAATTGGCCTGGTATACAATTGATCCTGTTTTTTATACCTCTAAACCATCCGGAATTTCAAATAATGATCTTTCCCTGAATACTAGCAGAAGAATTTACAAAGAAGAATTATATCCGAACCTGGAAACAGAAACCGGACAAACACTTGTTGTCAACACGCTGGATTTAAGCTATTACCCTTCAGAAAGAGGCCCTTACAATAATGGAGTAGATTTTTCAAATACTCCAAAAGATAATTTTGGAGGTATCATGAGAGCCCTTACTTCAACCAATTTTGAACAGGGAAATGTAGAATATATTCAGTTTTGGGTTTTAGATCCTTATGTTGGAAACAGCAAAACGAATGATAACAATTCCGGCAAATTGTATTTTAATTTAGGCGAAATCTCCGAAGACGTTCTGAAAGACGGAAGAAAACAATACGAAAACGGACTTGGAACAGGCCAGCTTATGGTAACTCCGCAAGGAATTTGGGGTGATGTTCCTGCTTCACAATCCTTAACGTATGCCTTTGATACCGATACTGCCAATCGATCTAATCAGGATGTGGGACTGGATGGTTTAAAAAACAGTCAGGAAACTCAGATTTATACCAATTATAGTGCTGAAACTGATCCGGCTGCAGATGATTATAGCTACTATTTGAATACCACCGGAGATGTTTTAGAACGCTATAAAAAATACAATGGTACTGATGGAAACTCAGCCGTAAGTGCAGATGATGCCAACAGAGGGGCTACTACGCTGCCCAATACGGAAGATATTAATAATGATTATACCATGAATACCATCAATGCCTATTATGAGTATAGTATTGATATGAAACCGAATATGGAAATTGGCCAAAATTATATTACCGATATTAGAAATACGCAAGTTACACTGCTCAACGGAAATTCAACAGAAGCCAGATGGATTCAGTTTAAAATTCCGATTTCAAAGCCTGAAAACATCATTGGAAGCATCTCAGATTTTACCTCTATACGTTTCATGCGAATGTTTATGACCGGATTTAGTGAACCTGTAACATTACGTTTTGGTTCTTTGGATTTGCAGCGAGGTGAATGGCGAAGATACACCGAAACCTTAGACATTGCAGACAGCAGTCCGGACGATGATAATACAGATATAGATGTATTGACAATAAATATTGAAGAAAATGATGGAAAGTGCCCTGTAAATTATGTTTTGCCTCCGGGCGTAGAAAGAGAACAATCCTATAGCGGAAATACTGTTACTTACCAAAATGAACAGTCTTTAGGACTAAAAGTTTCAGGTAAAGGATTAGAACCTAATGATTCAAGAGCAGTTTATAAAAGCATTAGTATGGATATGCGACAATATAAAAAACTGAAAATGTTTTTGCATGCCGAATCTCTAACCGGTCAAATACCACTTTCAGACAATCAAATGACAGCTTTTATACGGTTAGGAAATGATTACACAGAAAATTTTTATCAGATTGAAATTCCTTTAAAAGTTACGCTTTCCTCAAGTTGTTCGCCTTTGAGTTCAGAAATTGTCTGGCCTGAGGATAATGAAATCGATTTGTCACTCTCTCTATTGTCTCAATTAAAAATGCTCTATAAAAAGATTGCAACTGCTGATCTGCCTGCTGACGGAATTTATTATTTAAATGAAGATGATGAGCAAATGAATCCTTCATTAGGTGATAAAATCAATAAATTAAGATTAGGGGTCAAAGGGAATCCCAACTTAGGATCTGTAAGGACTTTAATGGTCGGAATAAAAAATAATGACTTGCATCAGGATATAAAAGGAGAAGTCTGGTTTGATGAATTACGACTGGCAGAAATGGATAATAGCGGCGGAATGGCGGCCGTTGTAAATCTTGATTCAAATTTGGCTGATTTTGCTACTATTTCAGCAACCGGAAAAATGAGTACCATGGGATTTGGGTCTTTACAACAGAGTTCCGGCGAAAGAAGCCAGGAAGATGTAAAGCAATATAGTGTAATGACCAATATCAATTTTGGCAAATTACTACCAAAAAACTGGAGCCTAAACCTACCACTAAATTATGCAGCATCCGAAGCTTTTATTACTCCCAAATACGATCCTGAAAATCCTGATATTACACTGCAGACAGCCATAGATGCTGCAGAAACCGAACAAGAAAAAGCAAATATTAAAAACCGGGCGGTCGATTATACTAAAAATACCAGTATTAATTTAATTGGAATTAAGAAAGAAAGGAAACCGGAACAGAAAGCGCATATTTATGATATTGAAAATTTTTCATTCTCACAATCTTACAACGAAACATCCAGTCATGATTATGAAAGAGAAAGCTATGTTGATCAAAAAACCAATACCGCATTAAATTATGATTATAGTGCAGAGACTAAAAATATTGAACCTTTTAAGAATACCAAATTCATGAAAAAAAGCAATTACTGGAAGCTTTTGAGTGATTTTAATTTTAATTATATGCCTTCAAATATTACGTTCAACACAAATATTATCAGGCAGTATAACAAACAGCAATACCGGCAAGTAGATGTTGAAGGAATTACTTTAGATCCATCGTACAGCAGGAATTTTGAATTTAATGTTCAATATGGCTTTAATTTTAACCTGACAAAATCTTTACGCTTAAATTTTACATCATCATCAAGCAATATTGTAAAAAACTATCTGAACAGTGATAATCTGCTTATTGACAATTTCAAAATTTCTGATAATTATTTTAATCCCGGAAAACCCAACAAACATGCTCAGAAGCTTGTAATAACTTATGAAATTCCGCTGAATAAAATTCCGGTATTTAGTTTTGTGAAAGCCAATCTGACTTATACCGGTGATTATAATTGGCAGCGTTCTTCTGAAGCATTAACAGAAATAGAAGTCGATGGTATCAATTATAATTTAGGCAATACGGTACAAAATGCTAATACAAGCAATCTAAGTGCCTCATTTAATATGGAGACTTTTTATAAATATGTCGGAATTTCAAAAACTGCCGATGTTAAAACTCCTGTAAAAAAGACAACCGTTATCAAACCCGGCGAAAAAATTACACGTACAGATATTCCTCAAAAAAGCATCAGAAGCTCATTTTTAAAAAGTTTTTACAATGTATTGACCTGCGTAAAAAATCTTACGTTGAATTTTACCGAAAACAAAGGAACAGTTTTACCCGGTTATCTTCCAACATCGGGGTTTATGGGATTCTCAAAACCTACTTTAGGGTTTATTTTTGGAAGTCAGCATGATATTCGCGATGAAGCTGCCAGAAAGGGCTGGCTGACTACTTATCAGGATTTCAATCAAAATTATACAACCTCAAAAAGTCAGATTTTTAAAGGTCTCGCCAATATAGAACCTATAACAGATTTAAAGATTGATTTATTTGCAAACAGAACCTACTCTGAAAATTTTTCTGAACAATATGATGTCAGCAATGGTCACTACAATTCAAGATCTCCTTATACTTCCGGTGCATTTTCAATTTCGACAGTATTAATCAAAACTGCCTTTTTAACCAGCGATGAAAATAGCTCAGAAGCTTTTAATGATTTTAGAAAAAACAGACTCATAATAGCAAAGAGACTCGCTATAGAAAGAGGAATCAACATAAATAATGCCGCCAATGTAGGTCCGGACGGTTTTCCGCTGGGGTATGGCAGCACCAACCAGGCTGTTTTATTAGCTTCTTTTTTAGCAGCTTATACAGGTGTCGATGCCAATAATTCGGCCTTAGGGATTTTTAAAAATATTCCTATCCCAAACTGGTCGCTGAAATATAATGGTCTGATGCGTTACCAATTTTTCAAAAAAAACTTCAAACGATTCTCTTTACAGCACAGTTATCAGGCAACTTATACGGTAAGTGCTTTTAATTCAAATTATAATTACACCAAAAATCCAGACGGAATGGATGATAATGGAAACTACTACAACCAGACCATAACCTCTAATGTGACTTTGACTGAACAATTTAACCCGTTCTTAAAAGTTGATTTTGAATTAAAAAACTCTTTTAAACTTTTGACCCAAATTAATAAAGACAGGACGTTATCAATGAGTTTTGACAATAATAATTTGACAGAAGTTAGCGGAATTGAATATGTAATAGGAATTGGATATCGAATAAAAGATGTTGTTTTTACTTCAAAACTAGCTGATAATCTTACCAATACAATAAAAAGTGACATCATTATAAAAGCCGATTTGACTTTAAGAAACAATCAAACCATTGTAAGATATCTTGATTACGAAAATAATCAGTTAGTTGCCGGACAAAATATCTGGACTTTAAAAACCAGCGCAGATTATTCGCTAAGTAAAAACTTAACCATGATCTTTTATTACAATCACTCTTTTTCAAAGCCGGCAATTTCAACCTCATTACCGCTTACGACCATTAGTTCCGGATTCACCTTGCGTTATGCTTTTGGAAATTAATCCCGCAAAGCAATACATTAATTCTTACTTAATGGCGTAAAATCAGATAGTTCGTCTATGAAATTTCAGGGTAAGTAGATTTAGAAGTGCTCAAGGATCTATGTGGCTATACTTTTATAAATCCTAATTAAAATAAAGCATACAGAAATGGAATTTAAAAAAAGAATAAATATAATAAGAAGGACCTTAATGCGATCCTTAACTGCAAACGTTGGACGTAAAAACAACTCGTCTGAAAACATTTTCCAGGATACCAACATTAGAAGGATATTGATTTCGAGACCCAATCAAAGACTTGGCAACCTTTTATTAATCACCCCTTTGTTGCAGGAAATTGCAGCAGTTTATCCTCAATGTAAGATTGACTTATTTGTAAAAGGCGGTGTAGCCCCTCAAATATTCCGGAATTATGATACTATAGATACTATTATTGAACTGCCTAAAAAGCCTTTCAAAGAACCTTTTCGTTATCTGAAATCCTGGTTAAAAATTAGAACGACAAGTTATGATTTGGCTATTAACGTCGATAAAGTATCTTCATCAGGCAGATTATCTGTCCGGTTTTCACGGGCTAGATTTAAGCTTTTTGGAGATTCTTTAAATGAGTCTATTGGATTAATGTATTTTGATTTCAAACATATCGCCAAAGCTCCGGTATATAATTTTCGTTTTGCCGGACTACAGGAAAACATCTTCGACAAGAGTGACAAGGTTCCTTATTTGGATTTAAAATTAGATCATTCGGAAATATTAAATGGACGTAAAATTTTACAAGCATTAGTACCAGAAAATACAAAAGTAATCAGTCTGTTTACCTATGCCACCGGAAGTAAATGTCATTCTGTTGAATGGTGGGAGGAATTTTATGAAAAAGTTCGTCTCCATTTCTTAGATTATACCATTATTGAAATTTTGCCCGTCGAGAATATTTCACAGATTGGGTCTAAAGCTTTAACTTATTATAGTCGGGATATTCGTGAAATAGGTTCTGTTATTGCCAATACATCTGTTTTTATAGGGGCTGATAGCGGAATTATGCATCTGGCCAGCGCTTCAAAAATACCTGTCATAGGACTGTTCAATGTTACAAACCCGTTAAAATATAGTCCGTATAATCACAATAGTCTTGGTATTGAAACTGCTGATAACAATATAGAAAATATCATAGAAGTTTTAGAAACTATACTGCGATACCGTTTACGTACCTGAAATTTATAAATTAAAAATCCTGAAACACAGACTTTCAGTTTTTTGTTTTGAAAATATATCGATATTCAAAGTTTTCAGGAAATATTATGCAGTCTATTTACAAGATTCAAAAAACTCATAGGCTCTTTTATCAACATAGGAATACATTGAATTACGCAAAGGAAAAGCACAGTGCCCTCCGTATTTAGGGGTTTCCAGATATACGTATGCACTTTCCCGGGCTATAGCTCTGGGATAACACCTTTCGCCTAAAAAAGGATCATCAAGAGAATTAATAATTAAAACGGGAGTGGTAATGTTTTTAAGGGAAAATTCAGGAGAAACACGCTGGTAATAATCGTCACGACTTGCAAAACCATGCAGTGGTGCAGTAAAATACTGATCTACTTCATCAAAAGAAGAAATTTTATCAATTTGATCACGGTTTATAAAATCAGGAAATTGTGCCGCTTTGTATTTCAGCTTTCTTTTAATATCGATTGTAAAATTCTTTAAATAGATTCGGTTAAATCCTTGTTTAAGGACAGCAGCGCTTGTTGCGATGTGAGTTGGTACTGAAATTGAGACTGCAGCCTTTATACGCTCATCAATTTCTGTCCATCCTAAATAATTCAGAAGCTGAACACCTCCCATAGAAAATCCGATCAAATAAACTGCTTCGAATCCTTTTTGCATTACAAATCTAATCACTTCATCAAGATCATCAACTGCGCCATGATGATAAAGTCTGGGAAGACGGTTCATTTCTCCTCCACAGGTACGGTTATTCCATGCAAAAACAGAAAAACCTTTCTGCTGAAAATAAGCCGAACAACTATTATTGTATGTTCTGCGAGAATCTCCTTCTAAACCATGACATAAAATGACTGCCTTTTTAGAATCATTGATAATAAAATCAATATTAATAAAATCTCCGTCGCTTAACTCGAGCTTTTCTCTTGTATATTTTGGAATTTCAAACCTTTTAAAAACAGCAGCATAAATGGTAGAAATATGCCTGTTACGATGAATTATAGCCGGAAAATTATATTCTGATTGTTCAACTATAGGCATAATAAAAAGTTTTAGAGTCCTTAATACAAATCTAAGAAATCAATCCATATGTCGGTTAATACTGTCTTTTTATTTCACTTTCTAAATGGTTCTTTTTTAATACAACTAAAGAAGATAAATTGTTCCGCAGAGCATGGACAACTACCTATCCGGGAAGTGATTAATTTAAAACCATAAGTATTGAACTGCCGAACAAATTTTATTCTGACAAATTAAAAATATTGGTTTGTTAAAAAAGAAAAACGATTTTATTAAAAAAGACAAATACGGCTCTTTTCAGAATACCGCATTTATCAAACTAATTCAATTTTTATAACGTTGCTTTTACTTCACCACAAGTCAGCATATTTTTGGGATAATAAGGGTTTTTGATTTCCTTACTGTCACTTGTCCAGACAGCACCTGTCATTGGGCAGACCTGAAGATATAATGTTGCATCTTCAGCTTTGAACTTTGGTGCTAACTCCCAGAACTTAACAGAAAGTTCCTGAACAATTTTTCGTTGTTTATTGATATTTTTAGTAGCAGCTACCTGAGTTACAAGATCAATAATATCCTTTCTTTTTATAGTAGCCTCGTTCATTTGTTCAAGACTTAGTTTTTTAAATTTGAACTTATTTAATGATACCTTTAATGCCTCTGCATTTTTAACAACAGCAAGACTATCAGAAATTATAAGACTGTTTTTTAAAGCCAGGTAATTTTTTGTGACTTCTTTTTTTTGTGTTTCACGTTTAGCAACTAATTCAGGTGTTACTTCTTCTTTTGAAGTTAATTGAGCATGTCCCAGAGCACTCAGGCAGATGAATGCTATAACTAATATTTTTTTCATATATCTGTTTTATTTAGTTTTGAAATAATTTTGTCAATTTCTATCAAAATGCTTTCAAAATGTTCTTTGTTTAATCCTGTTGATGCACTCATTAATTTTGTAACATCAGTTCTTAATTTTAAAAGATGCTGTTTTCCATATAACCTTACATCACTACGTTGGGCTGTATTTAAAGCTCTGGCCCCTTCTGCTTCTTTAGGTAATAACAGCACGTATAGCTTATCAATATAACTACGTTGCAAAGCTCGTCTGTAAAAATCCTGTTTTGCGTCACCGGTAAATTTTACCCATACGGTTTGCTGCACATCGTTTAAAAACTCAGGAACGGTGTAAGCTCCTTCAAACTGCATCGCTTTAAGACTGATATTGTAAAGTATCCCTGAACTTAGTAATATGTTTAATACCTGATTCTGCTGCTCTGAAATCTGATCTTCTGTTTTTAAAGCAATAAGCTGATCAATGTTTTGTGGATACATCCAAAGAGGTGCCACAAACAATTGTCTGCCTACGTAATCGATGGCTGCTTTTACTTTTGCTTTTGGTACAGGCTGTTTTACGATCCCTTTTTCTTCAACAGTTCTTTTTGTTTCGTAGTTATTACCGATATATTTCAGCACATGATACAAGTACCTTGAATATTGTCCTACAACCGCTTTATGCATATCTTCTAAATTGTTATAGGCATCGTTTGGCTCATAAGTCCATTCTACAAGGTTAGGCACTACACGCTTTAAATTCTTTATTCCGTAATCGCTGGCAAGTACTGCGTCATCACCAAGGTCTTCTGACTGGCTTCGTGGATCTTCGTCTTTCCCTTCGCCTCCAAACCATAATTTAGGATTGGCCGTCAGGCTGTCTGTAGCCATCTTGCTCAGTATTTTTTCTTCCTCAAACTCATCTTTAGTGTTTGGAAGATAGCTATATCCCCATTTAACAGCCCATTTATCGTACATTCCAATACGTGGGTAAATACCTGCCGGACCAATATTATCTTCTGGTTGTGCCACATAATTAAAACGGGCATAATCCATGATAGAAACGGTATGACCATTTGCTTCAACCCAGTTTTTATCACGAAGTTTTTCTACCGGAGTAGCGCTGCTCGCTCCCATATTGTGGCGTAAACCAATGGTATGTCCTATTTCATGCGAAGAAACAAAACGGATTAACTGTCCCATCAATTCATCATCCAAGTGCATTTTTCGGGCTTTCGGATCTAAAGGTCCTGCCTGAATCATGTACCATCTTTGTACTAATTTCATCACATTATGATACCAGCCGACGTGGCTCTCTATGATTTCCCCACTTCGCGGATCGCTTATACGTGGCCCATAAGCATTGGGAGTTTCAGAAGCATAATATCGTATTACAGAATACCTTGCATCCTCCAGGCTCATTGTTTTATCATCTTCCGGCCATTCTTTACCAACAATAGCATTTTTAAAACCTGCTGCTTCAAAAGCTTTCTGCCAGTCATTAATACCGGCAATTAAGTAAGGTCTCCATTTTTTTGGTGTTGCCGGATCAATATAATAAACGATCTGTTTTTTCGGTTCAACCAGTTCGCCTTTTAAATATTTTTTGATGTCTTTGTCTTTGGGTTCTAAACGATAACGCTGAATAATGAATTTTTTCTCGGCACGCTGCTGATCGTCATCAAACAAAATATATTTATTCGCAAAATACCCCACTCTTTCATCAGCAAAACGTTTGCGCATTGGCATTTTTGGCAGCAATACGATTGATGTATTCAATCTAAGTGTTACCGTTCCGCTGCTGGCTGTAGAACTTGTATATGTTCTTGTTGTTTTTACTTCGATGTTAATTGGATAGGTGTCTATACTTTCAACAAAAGATTTATCATCTGCAAGAGCTGTTAGTTTTTTTTCTGTTTTTTCTTTGCTCTCCAAAGAGAACATTGCATTTTCTTTTTTAAAGGCATCTGTCACATCAATAACAACGTTTCCATTATCCGGATTAGTTGTTTTTATTGAAAAAGCAGCCACAATAGGATTTTCATTACTTCCTGCCAGTGCTTTTGCAAGCATCGAATCTGCGTTGCGGACATCCTGTCTGTATTGTAATGATCTTAGAAAAACGGTATTGTTTGCCCCTTTTTCAAAATAAATGGTCTGCTCATTAGCTTTTTCTCCACCAAAAACTCCCATTCCTTCAGGAGTAGAAAGATAACGTGTTACGACCAGAATATACCTGTTAAACAAACTGTCCGGAACCTGAAAGTAGTATTTAGTATCAACCTGACTAACCGTAAAAAGACCTGTTTTGCTTTTAGCTTTATCAGTAATTACTTTGCTGTAAGCCAGCATACCTTTTGGCTGCGTGCTTGTACTGTCTGCTTTTTTTTCTGTCGGGTTTTGTGAAAAACCATGCTGCTGTATGGCAAGCAGCATGGTTAGTATTATAAATATTTTTTTCATCAGAATTAAAATGGAACTTTTTCGTCTGTGTTTAATGTAAGTTTTGGATTTTTTATCAGAACAGATAAAGGAAACGGAATAATATATAATCTTGAGTTAGGTAATAAAGTATACGTTTTTTGAGGAACGGTCTTATTCACGATTGGAAATACTCTTGTAATCGTTTTTGCATATTCAGTTTCAGTATTTAACCTCTTAAGATCAAAAAAACGATTAAAACCTAAAAGTAATTCTTTTCTGCGTTCATTGATAACAAGTTCCATGGTTTCTTTTCGGGTAGCCGGAACAGTTAAATTTACCGTTCCTGATAAAATACGTTTTGCTCTTAATGTATTTAAAATATCAACCGCTTCTGTAAGCTTATCTTCTCTGGCATAACATTCTGCCAGCATCAAATATACCTCTGTAGTTTTCATTCCAACAGTAGGATAAAAGAATCTGGTATATACAGTAGCCCAATACGCTGTATTTGATCCCTGATCCAGATTTGTTGTACTGGTTGTATTAAAAAACAAATTAAAACGTGCATCATTTGTACCAAATAAAGTTCTCAGCTCAGGGCTTATGATATTTTGATATGCAAAATTCATCTCATTATAACCTGTCATATACTGGTAGCTTAGTACTTCTATATTATTTGCTGCCGGTACAGAAAGTACATTTGGTCCTCCTTGTGCACTATAAGCAACCAGGTCAAATATTTTATTATTATAACTTAGTGATTTTTCGGCAGCCTCTTTTGCAAGAGCAATTTCACGCTTGAACAAATGAACCTTTGCTTTGAATGCATAAGCAAATGCCAGAGACGGGTGGTATACATCACGTGGTTTTTCCTGAAGATATGGCAATGCATCTTCAATATCTTTTTGAATAAAATCGTAAACCTGCGCAACAGTAGATTTTGATGGCTGCGCCTCTAAATCGAATTTATCCATAATACAAATACCTCCATCAGTAGCAGCAGTTTGCGGGTCATATCCTTTTGCATAGTGGTTTACTAATAAAAAGTGATCGTATGCCCTGTTAATTTTGGCTTCTGCTTTTGCTAATTGTTTGGTACTCGCTTCTCCCTTACTATCATCAACTAATGTAATAATGGTATTCCATCTGTTAATATAGGTATAAGCCTGATTATAAAAACTTGAATTGTTTATTAAAGAAACCCTATCCGTAGTTTCATCAAAAGTAAAATTAATAATATTGATGTTTGGTGTTTGCCCTATTACATTTGACTCTTTCATCCATTGATCATCAACCAGATACTGAAAGTTATTTATGGGATAACCTCTGTTTGGCAAAGACACCATTTCGTAAAATTGATCTGCAGTTTCTACTACTAAAGCTCCTTTAGGGGTAAGATCTGTATATTCTTCGCAGGATGCTGCAGTTAGCAGGATTAGCGATAGTATTATAGTATGTAAATGTTTCATTTTTTTAAAGGGTTAAATTAAAACCAAATAAGTAAGTTGCAGGCAATGGTAAATTACGTATACCGGAATTAGCAGAATAGACTTCCGGATCGATTCGACTACCGGCCGCACTCCAATACCAGATATTATTTACCTGAAAAGTAAATTTAGCCGATTCCATTTTGATTTTATTTGCGAAATTTTTTGGCAGGTTATAGCCTAATGAAATGTTTCTTAATTTGATATAATCACCATCTACAACATTGGCATTAGAGTTTCTCCATTGACTGCTGATTGTTCCTGCATAACTTCTAACGTTTTCTGCAAAATCTACATATAAACGCGTATTGCCATTTGGCTGTGCATCTGTGTAACGATCCGTAATACCTGAAAGATTTACTGCATCAGTACTCATGTCAATAGTTTCTCTGCGCATTACATTTCCGCCTGAGAAAACAAACAGCATATTCAGATCAAATTGTCTGTACGAAAATCGCTGTGATAAGGAACCTGTGTATGTTGGGGTTAAACTTCCCATATTTACCAACGCCTTAGGACTAGTAATTGTTTTTACAGTGGTAGATATTGGATTACCATTGGCATCAAAAGTAATTGACGGATTTCCGTTTTCATCCAAAACATAAGGATATCCGTTAACTGTACCTCCATATTTGTAAGCATACAAACTATTGAAAACCTCTCCTTCAAAAAAGTAATTTGTTGGTGCGCTAATGTATACTGAAGCACTTGATTCTGCTCTGGTAACTTTGTCAATCGTTGTTTTGTTAAACCCAAAAACTACATTAGAATTAATACGGAAGTTACCATTATTATACCATTGAGAACCCACACTAAATTCTATTCCTTTGTTTAGCAAAGCCCCGGCATTAATTCTTCTGCTTGTTGCGCCAACAGTTGGATCTAAATCAGTTGTAGCTAATAAATCACTGCTGTATTTTCGATACATATCAATACTACCTGTTAATTTATTTTGAAACAAAGTATAATCTAATCCTAAATTGGTGGTTTGTGTTTTTTCCCATCTTAGCATAGGATTTGGCTGTGCCGTGATGTTTATATATTGTAAAGACTGATATAAGTTATCGTTTCTTCTTGTAGCTGTTACGTATGGAGTTGTACTTTGATCAATGTTTCCGCTAACTCCATAAGTTGCTCTTAATTTAAGCATGTTGACCCATTTTATATCTTTCATGAAGTCTTCATTGCTAACATTCCATCCTAAACCAGCAGACCATAATGGACGGTTTTTGTATTTAGAATCAACTCCAAATAAATCTGCCCTGTCAACTCTATAGCTTCCTGTTACATTGTATTTTGACAAATAGGTGTAACCTGCAGTACTAAAAACTGAAAAATAATGATGCAAAACTTCTGTCTGCGATCTTGATAAAGCTGCTAAAGTGGCGTTATTTCCATAGATATAACTCGCAACCCCTGTCTGACTTAACGAAAGGTTGTTTAATGTAGCAGAGGTAAGCGTAACGGGATCATAACCATATCGTATTTGTTCAATACCTCGAGGGGCAAAAGTTTCGCGCATTTCAAAACCCGCTATGGCATTAACCGAGTGTTTTCCTTCACTGAAATCCTGACTAAAATCTAATTGATTTCTAAAAGAATAGTTGCTTACCTGACTGCTCCATTGCTTATAACGTCCTCCTGTAGAAAAACCATCTACGTAGGTGTAGGCATTTGTAGTAGGATTGTAACCTGTTAAGGCATTAATTGCATAACGCATTCTGTATGAATCTACAGCATAATACTGATCGTTATCATTTTTTCTTAGCTCATATTGAAATTGTGTATTAAGGCTTAGACCTTTCCATATCTTGGCACGCAAGTTTGTAAAAGCTCTTAAGCTTAGCGAATTTTCATGTGTGATACCTTCCTGAAGCGCATCTAACACGTTAAAATTTACTGATTTAAAACCACTTAAACTATTTATTTTTGCAGCCATGGCAGGGTTAAGAACACTACCGCTCGTAAAACCATCCTTAATACCTACAAATGGTGACATTACTAAGTCTCCGTTATCATCAGTAATACGCTCGTATCTTTTTTGGATATTATAATTGCCCAAATCAAAATCAGTAACGTCGTCATTACTATAACTTGCATTTAATCCAAAAGTAGCGTTTAACCAGTTGTTTACCTGAAAACTGCTTTTTGCATAAAGATTAAACTCACGGCTTGTATTGTTTTTTATTCTGTTTTTTGCATCGTCATAATTTAATGACACATATGTATTTTGCTTACTTGTACTTCCCGAAAATGCAATATTGTAACGTTGTCTGAATTCGTTTTGCCACACATTATCACGATAATCTTTTATGTAGTCATTCTTTCTCCACTGGGCAATAGTACTGTCGTAATCTGAATTATTAATTTTTCCATCTTCCAAATCTCTGTTTAGCTGATAAAGAGGGCTGTAATACTTCGGACTGCTGCTTCCAATGTCTCCATAACTATTAAACATTGTTGCAGTATTGGTAAATCTGGCTCTTTCCCTATTATAAACAGCTTGTTCAAAATCAACTAAATCGCTGGTAGAAGCATAATTCATATCCTTTATACTTGGTTTTGTAGAAATAAAGAAGTCAGAATTTATACTCACTTTTAACTTACCATTTCCTTTTTTAGTAGTCAAAACAATGATACCGTTTGCTGCTCTTGCACCATAAATAGATCCTGCTGCGGCATCTTTAAGGACATTTACACTTTCAATATCATAAGGGTTAATTTCGTCCAGAGTTAATTCTGTAGGCAAACCATCAATTACCACGAGCGGGCTATAACCTACTTCTACAGAAGAAAAGGTACCGATACCTCTCAATATAGGAGTATCACCAGAAGCTCCGGTTGGGTTTTTCTGGAACATTAAACCTGCCACACGACCCTCAATAGCAGTCATTAAATTGGCGTTGATATTTTCATTTAACACTTTCTCATCTATCTTGGCAATTGCACCGGTAGAATGGCTTCTCGTAAGTGTCTGAAAACCTGTTACAACAACTTCTTTCATGGCAGATACTTTATCTTCAACAACAAGTGTCAACTGAGAACGTCCATCAATAGCAAAAGATTTTTTTTCAATTGTTAATCCTGTACACTCCAATATACCATCTAAAGGTGCATTGTCAAAAGAAAAACTGCCGTCAAAATCAGTTATACTATGTGTATTCGTCCCGGAAATGGTAACACTTACTCCAGGAAAAGGTTCATTTTTACTATTTAATACTTTTCCTTGTATTTTTCCGTTTCCCCGTCCCTCCTCTTTTTCTTTAACATCAGTTACCACTATGGTCTGATTAGTGAGTGTGTACTTTAATTTTTGAGAGCTGAAAATTTGATTCAGTGTTTCTTTTAAGCCGGAATTCTTAACATTAATCGTGACAGGTTTCGAATCTTTCAGCAATTTCTGCGTGTAAAATACTTCGTAGTTGGCCTGCTTTGCCACTTCTTTCAGAACTGTTTCAAGAGGCGCTTCTTTAAAATTAATGGAAATACTCTGCGCCTGTGCTGTAGAATTGCAAAACAGCGTAAACAATGCACTAAATATCCATAAATAAGTAGATAAATTAAACACAGTAATCTTTTTTTCTAGTTTTTTGTAAGGCTTTTTTTGTTGCAAATTAATTTTCATACATTTACATTTGGTTTTAGTTAAACAATGGTGAACAACTTATATTGGCTAGTACCTTTTAACAACCAGAAGCATCGCAACTGCTTCTGGTTTTTTAGTATATAGTCGCAATATAATCGGGGAAATTTAAAATCAGGGATACACAATGATTGTTTTTCCTTCGACCTTAAATTTGATATTGCTAAGCTCAAGCACTTTTAATACTTCAGACAAATTTTTATTCATAAACGTACCTCCGTTGAATCTTACATCCGAAACATCTCCACGGTACTCTACCTTAATTCCGTACCAGCGCTCCAACTGTTTCATTACTGATTTCAGATCGGCGTTATCAAATTTAAAACGACCGTTTTTCCAGGCAATAGCAGCTTCGGTATCTGCTTTTCGAATTGCAATCCCGTTAGAATTATCAGATACATTAGACTGTTGTCCCGGTTTTAAAATTGCTTTTTGATTTTTATAAGTAATCGCAACACTTCCTTCTAATAAGGTAGTTTTTGTAATCAGTTCATTATTATAAGCATGTACGTTAAAATGGGTTCCAAGGACTTCTATAGACTGATTACCTGATTTTACTATAAAAGGTTTGTCTTTATTTTTGGCTACTTCAAAATAAGCTTCCCCTTCTAATTCTACCAATCTTTGATTTCCATTAAACTGGGTTGGATATTTAATCGATGAAACTGTATTTAGATATACTTTTGTACCATCTCCCAAAACGATATTGTATTGTCCGCCCGTTGGTGTTGAAAGCGTGTTGAATGAATTTGCATCAGCTTTTAAAACATCAGCATTCGGATTTATGGTATAGGTAATAACTCCGTTTGCATCCATCTTAATGGTAACTTCTTCTCCTTCTTGTGCGATAGTATCTTTTGCCGAAATATCAGACAGTACAATTTGCTTTCCGTTCGAAAGTGTCAGGATTCCCCTTGTTCCACCTGGGGCAATTTCCTTTGGTTTTTCAACTACCTGAATAATTTGTTCTTTGGGTTTTGTAAAATAAAATATTCCTGTACCCAACAATAAAGCTATTGATGCGGCAACAGCATATTTGTAAAACTGACTCTTATTTTTCTCCGGATTGTTTTTTCCATCTAAAGCTTTCCATGCTTTATCAAGATCTACATTCTCAATCTCATTTTGATAGTTACTTTGAACTTTAGCAAAATATTTTTTATTCTCCTGAGAATCATTATACCATAGCTCAAAAATCGAATTCTCTTCTGGGGTAAGAGTATCGTTTATTTTTTTTATGATCAGTTTAAATTCCATTTGTAGAATCTCTTTAAATTAACAATTACATGATGTAATTTAATACTAAGACAATCGAAACTAAAGAATGGGTGACAAAAGTTTAAGAAAAAATGAAGAAAAAATTAAATTATAAAGAAAGAAGAGTAACTTTCTTACGAATTCATGGATAATAAAACTAATATCACAACTAATAATTCGCTGATTTTGATTTTAGCTCTTTTAAGCTGAGTTTTTACAGTATTGACAGAAATCCCCATTTCATTGGCGATTTCATCGTATTTATAATTCTCAATAAATTTGAGTTTAAAAACCTGCTGCATACTTTCAGGAAAAGTTTCAATAAGTTTTAAAATTTGATTATAAAGAATTGTTTTTTCTTCTTCGGAAATCAAATCTAAATCGTCATCCAAAATTAGCATTGAGTTTAAATCAATCAAATTTAAATCATCTGTAATTTTAACTGATTTAAGGTAATTCAAACATCTATTACGTACCATTGTATACAAATAGGCTTTCAGTGAGGTTTTTATTTCAATGTTATGGGCGTTTTCCCATAAAAAAATAAATACTTCCTGTACTAGATCTTCACTGGCTTGCTGATCGAACAAAAAATTATTGGCATAGATAACCAATCGTTTATAGAAATGATCAAATACACTTTTATAAACGGATTTATTTTGATTTTGAAGTTCTTTTAAAACAATATCTATTTCCAACGTAAGTATTAAAAAAAAGCAAATAGGCTACAAAAAACAAATCTATGTATTTTTAATTTTTCAGCAAATAAGTATTGAATTTCCTTGAATAATTACAAAAAATACAATTATACTCCATAGAATTTTGAATATTAAAAAAAATACAACCGTTAAATTATAATAAAAAAACAATATTAGTAAATATCTTACCCAATATCTTTAACAACAAATGTTCTTTAATACTATTTATCTTAATCATGCATTACTTTCGTTTGTATTTACGTGATTATTTAATCCTAAGGATTATAAAAACCTCTATACAATACAAAGAACAATCAATATTTAAAATAAAAAATAAACATAATTGAATTAGTCTTTTAAGAAAACTTGACTAATTACAAATTAAAATTAGGAATGAATTTAATAACACTTTATGTCTATTTAACCGAATAAAATCTATAGATAATCATAGAATATTCAAACGCTTTTGTTGTATGTAGTTGTTGGCTGATTTTTTTAAGTTATTTTCTAAGTTGAAAACTAATCAAAAATCACTTATACAGTGTTATAGTATCATTCAGGTTTTCTTTATTAATAAATGCAGTAATATATTCCTGTACTTCATTAGTAGACTCTAAGGGAGTTTCAAAAGAATTGATATGAAATTCGTCGTCCTGATCAAGAATATGTATTATTTCTGTATAACCTTTAGAAATTAAGCTTCCTTTTAATCTAATTATATTCAACTGCTGCTGACCATTTAACTCTTTACGAACTTTTAGTTTTATAGATTTATCCATAGTAAATATATTTAAATTAATAAGTCGTTCATTAATTCAAATATAACTATTAATTACTTTAAAACAATCATCAAAAAAACTTATAAAACATTATTTATCAACACATTAATAACAACAAAAAACCATTACTGTTTTCACTGAAAATGATTATTATTAAATACTCTTAAAATTGTTTCTAAAACTCTTCAAGAGACTTTACTTTGGCATCTGGTATCATAAATTACGTACGAATCAAAGGGAACTCATGGCAGAAAATTGTTAGAAAGCAATCTATTAATTATGCAACTAAAATTTATTTTTCTGTAAATACTTCAGTTATTCTTTAGAATAAATTTGTAAAAAGAAATTAATTTAAACTTAAAACAGTAAAGAAAATAAGTTTAAAAATTCCTTTTTAATAAAAAACTATTCTAAAACACAATATCATGGAAAAGCAAAACAACAACGAATATGGTCAAACAGATCCGGATTTTATTGATCAAAACACACTTGTTGATGGTAATGATATTCAAAATGAGAATCATTTTCAACATGATCTGAACAAAGAAAGCAAAACTGAATTTGGAGAAAGCGATCCTGATTTTATAGATCAAAATACACTTGTTGATAATGATAACTATGCAAGAGATGAAGATCCGTATCAATATCAGGAAGAATTTATTGAAGATTTTAAACATCCTGAAAACGATTTTGAAATCAACAAAAATAGCAATTCAGAAAATATTCCGAATGAGGAAAAAACCACAAATAAAAATGATGTTAATACCAATCATGAAAAGAAAAGTGATTTTAAGGACGAAGAGTAACTGAATTTGTTAGTTTGTTAGTTTGTTAGTACTAATAAAAAAGAGGCATACTATTTATCGTATGCCTCTTTTTGTATAAACATTTATTTGGTCTTAGTTAGAGTTCAAGTAATCTAGGATTCGTTTTATAAGTATCCCATAAAAGCTCCCCAAACAAAGTATTTGTCCATGCAAACCAGGATCTTGTGAAATTTTTAGCATCATCCTTATGGAAAGATTCATGCATAAATCCGGTATCTCCGTGTGATGCTTTTAACATTCTGATGCAATCCTTAATTTCGCTTGGATCAGAAGTTGTGTAAGCCCTCATTACAAGAGACATTGGCCAGATCATATCCATCCCAACATGTGGTCCTCCAATTCCTTCGGCTACTTTTCCTTTAAAGAAAAACGGATTGTCTTCTGAAAGGACAAACTTTCGGGTATTTTGATAAATTGGGTCTTTAACATCAATTGCGTCCAAATAAGGCAAACTCAACAAACTCGGAACATTGGAATCGTCCATCAATAAATGACCTCCAAAACCATCCACTTCGAATGCATAAATTTCTCCGTATTTAGGATGTTTAACCACTGCATGTTCCTTAATAGCCTTATCAACTTCATTTGCTAAATTCCTTAATTCTTTTGCTGTGCCTGTATCTTTTGTAATCACTTCCAACATTTCTGCAGCCTGATTCATACTGGCTACAATAAAAAAGTTAGATGGAATAAGAAATGAAAAGACAGTTGCATCGTCACTTGGTCTGAAAGCAGAACAAACAAGGCCAACTGGTTTTACTGGATATCCATACCCTTTTAATGGCCTTGTATCAGTGGCAAACTGTGTTGTTCTTTGAAACGTATAGGGGTTTTTACCGTCTTTTTGCTGTTGGTCCCTGAAAACTTTAAGTGTCGTTTTAATAGCTTTTACCCAATTTTCATCAAATGGGGCAGCGTCTCCTGTATTTTTCCAGTAATTATAAGCCAGTCTGATTGGGTAGCAAAGCGAATCAATTTCGTATTTTCTTTCGTGAACACCCGGTTTCATATCAGTATGGTCTGTGGTCCACTCCCCTCTTTTATTTGGGTCATTATAAAATGCATTTGCATACGGATCTTTCAGAATGTATTCTGTCTGTCTGTTTATAACACCTGCAATAAGATTTTTTAATTTTGAATCCTTTCCGGCAAAAGCCATGTAAGGCCAAACCTGCGCAGAACTGTCTCTTAACCACATCGCATCGATATCTCCTGTAATAACATAAGTGTCAGGTCTTCCGTTTTTCTGTGAATAAGTTACTGTTGTATCCAGCGTATTTGGAAAACAGTTATTAAATAACCATCCTAATTCTTTATCCTTTACATTCTTTTGAAACTCAACAATTGTTTTTTCAATAAATTCACTTTCAAAATTTCTTTTGCCTTTTGCAACTCTTACAATCGGAAAATCTTTGACTGCCTTAGTACCGGCAATTATTTCCATAGGATCAACAAGTGCTAAACTGCTAAATAAAACAGTATTCTGGATAAATTTTCTTCTTTGCATTTTTATATATTTTAAAATTGTAAAAACAGAACTTACTGTTATTCATTTGATAGTGAATACGGAAAATCTTCTTTATTTATTCCTCTTTTATTATTTGGCGTTGCCGACATATCAAAATCAATCGTAGCGCCTTTCATTAATTCGGAATGGCTCAGCCAGTTTTTAGAATAGGCTTTTCCATTAAATTTCATTCCTTTGATATAGCGATTTTCATTATTGTTTGAACCCGCGTTTATGGTGATGGTTTTGCCATTTTCAAGTTGGATTGTTACTTTTTTAAACAATGGAGCACCAATAACATATTGATCAGAAGCCGGAGTAACAGGATAAAATCCTAATGAAGAAAAAACATACCAGGCCGAAGTCTGTCCGTTATCTTCATCACCACAATAGCCATCCGGAGTTGCATGGTACATCCTGTTCATGGTTTCTCTTACCCAATATTGTGCTTTCCAGGGCTCTCCTGCATAATTATAAAGATAAATCATATGCTGAATGGGCTGATTTCCGTGTGCATACTGCCCCATATTGGCAATCTGCATTTCTCTCATTTCGTGAATCACACCTTCTTTAAAATCTTTTGTAGCAAAAACGGGAGGTAAAGAAAAAACTTTATCCAATTGCGAAGCAAACTGTTGTTTTCCGCCCATCAAATCAACCAAACCTTGTACATCATGGAAAACTGACCACGAATAATGCCAGCTGTTTCCTTCTGTAAATCCGTTAAACCATTGAAAAGGATCAAAAGGTTCCATAAATTTTCCATCTTTATTTTTAGGATGCATCAGATTGTATTTTGGATCAAAAAGGTTCTTGTAATTTAAACTTCTCTTTTTGTACAAATCAATTTCTGACTGCGGTTTATTCAACGCTTTTGCCAATTGGTAAATAGCAAAATCATCATAAGCATATTCTAATGTTCTGGCCGCACTTTCTTGAATTTCATCATGAGGGACATATCCCAATGAGTTGTAAGAATCAACTCCTGCGCGTCCCACAGCTCTCAACGGACCTGCATTATTGGCTCCATGAATTACCGCTTTGTAAAGATTTTCAATATCGTAATTTTTTACTTTACCGCTTTTTAAATATGCTTCGGATACAATGGATGCCGAATTATTTCCGACCATGATATCTCTTAACCCAGGACTAGACCATTCAGGAAGCCAGCCACTTTCATTGAATGTGTTTGAAAGTCCTTCCTGCATTTGTGTATTCAGTTCGGGATACATGAAATTCAAAAAAGGATATAAAGCCCTGAAAGTATCCCAAAAACCGGTATCGACAAACATATAGCCCGGCAAAACTTTTCCGTTATACGGGCTATAATGTACTACTTTATTGTTTTGATCGTATTCATAGAATTTTCTCGGAAAAAGAAGCGATCTGTACAGAGAAGAATAAAAAGTCCCTATTTGATCCGGTGTTCCGCCATCTACTTTTATTCTTCCTAATTCTTTGTTCCAGACTGCTTTTCCTTTTTCTTTAAGCTGATCAAAATTATTGTTGCCAATTTCTTTTAAGTTTAGCTCTGCCTGATCATAACTTATAAAAGATGAAGCCACCTGAGCGTTTACTTTTTCACCAGTTTTTGTTTTAAAACCAATTACCGCTCCGGCATGATCTGCTTTCATTTCTAAAGCATTTCCTAAAACAGCTCCGCTAAAAGTTGCATTTACCTCAAAATCCTTATCAAAAACAATGACAAAATAATTTTTGAAATTTTCCGGAACTCCACCACTGTTTTTTGTCGTGTAACCAATAATTTTTCTTTGATCCGGTATAATTTTCACGTAAGATCCTTTATCAAATGCATCAATAACCACGTAAGCCTTATCTGTTTCCGGAAAAGTAAACCTGAATCTCGCAGCTCTTTCAGTTGGCGTAATTTCTGTAGTAACGTTATGATCTGCCAGATAAACGCTGTAATAATACGGCATAACAGTTTCGGCTTTATGTGAAAACCAGCTTTGCCTGTCTTCTTCCTTAAATTTCAGATCACCTGTAACAGGCATAATCGAAAACTGTCCATAATCATTCATCCATGGTGAAGGCTGATGGGTCTGTTTGAAACCTTTAATTCTGTTTGATTTATAAGTATACGCCCAGCCGTCTCCCATATTTGCTGTTTGTGGCGTCCAGAAATTCATACCCCATGGCATTGCAATTGCCGGATAAGTATTACCGTTTGAAATGCCGTAATCAGAATCAGTTCCTATTAAAGGATTTACCCAGTCAATAGGTTGTTCTGGTGTAATTACTTGTGTATTTTGTGCATTAACAGAAACAAAAGCAAAAAACACGAATGCAAAAGTGTATTTAATTTTTATCAAAGCTCAGTTATTTAAATGTCCAGCATAACAAACTTACTAAAACGTTTTAGTGAAAACAAAAAATTTTTACTAAATATGGGTTTTATGTTAATTTTATAAGACAGGTATTAAATCAGAAAAATAAACTTAAATATAATTTAATAAATCATAAGTAAAACGTTTTAATAAGAAAGGAAAAACACATATTATCATTAGACACTAAAAACCGGTGAATTTAGATGCTGTAAAATAATGTACAAAAAAATCTGCCTATAAATTATTATTGACAATCAGATTCCTTAATTAAAAATAAAAAAAGTATTCTTTAATCAGTTATTTTACTTAAGGAAGATTCTCTAATAATAAGTTCTGCATTAATCATGACTTTATGAACTGTTTCTGTTACATCTTTTTTCTTCAAAAGGGGTAACATAATTTCCATTAATTTAGTACTTATGTCATTAAGAGGTTGAGAAACCGACGTGATAGTAGGACTGTAAATTTTATACATATCATTATCATCAAAAGAAATAATTCCAAGATCATTTGTTAAAGATGGTTTATTTTCCTTAAAAATTTCCAGTCCCGTTTGGGTTAAATAGTTAGTTGCAAAAAATACAGCATCTAAATTGGTCTCTTTATCAAAAAAATTCCTGATCCGTTCTTTTCCTTTTACTATATAAACCTCATTATAAGGAATCTCAAGAGTAATTGGTTTTAAACCATTTTTATTTATTGCTTTTATATATCCCGTGAGACGCTCCTGCATCTGAGACTGGTCTGGAGCAATAGTAATAAAACCAATATTTTTAAATTGATTATCTATCAAATGTTGTGTTGCATCAAAAGAAGCTTTTTCGTTATTTACAACAACACTATTACAATCTAATCCCTCAAAAAACCTGTCTAATAATATGACCGGAATATTGTCTTTAATTAAATTTTCAATAGTATCTTTTAAGCCTGGTGAAGGTACAACAACAAACCCGTCAACCTGGCGAAAATTAAATAAGCTGATAAGCTCTTTGGATTTCTCATCATCATTTTCATTACTGCAAAATATAACTTTATATCCTTTATCGTAAGCAATGTCTTCAAAAATACGAGCTAATTTAGAGAAGAAATTATTTGAAATATCTTCCACCATAAAAACCAAAATTTTTGATTTACCTGTCCGTAAACTTTGAGCAATTTGATTCGGCCTGTAGTTTATTAATTTTGCATAGTCTAAAACCTTTTTAGTAAGTTCTTTAGAAATGTGTTTTTCTTTTGCTTTCCCATTCAACACAAAAGATACCGTTGTAACAGATATTTTAAGTTCATCTGCAATATTTCTAATAGAAAAAGGTTTTTTTTTCATTTAAAAATCCTCATTTAATTTTAAACACAAATTTGATTCAAAGATAGTAAAATTAAAGCCTATTGCTAAAATCTGATTTGGTGTAATGTAAACATTTATAAAAAATCGTATTGCTTTACTTGTCGTACTCCTTTAATAAATAAGCTGTTTTTACGTCCAAAATCATCCTGCAGGCGAACAATATCTTCTTCGTTAGAAGTATTATTTGATCAGTATGCTGCCAAATTTCAGCGTTACACAAATTAAGAAAGGGCATCAGATTTTTATTTCTGATGCCCTTATTTAAAAAAGCAAAAATGATTAGCTTATACTTAATGAAAACATGTACTCAATGTAAATAATCATACTGCTATCAACTTCTAAATAACAGCTATAAGAAGTAGAATGCAGTTGAAAACATATTAAGCAATACAGCTATCATCAATGTAAAAAGTATTAGATTAGATCAAAACGATCCAGATTCATTACTTTATTCCATGCGAAAACAAAATCACTTATAAATTTTTCCTGTGCGTCACTACTTGCATAAACTTCCGCAATGGCTCTTAATTCTGAATTGGATCCAAAAACAAGATCTGCACGTGTTCCAATCCATTTCGGTTGTCCCGTGTTACGATCATTTCCTGCATAAAGTTCTTTATCATCTGATAATGCTTTCCATTGTGTGCTCATATCAAGCAAATTGACAAAAAAGTCATTGGTAAGATGACCCGGACGATGTGTAAAAACACCATTTTTTGTACCGTCAGAATTTATATCAAGTACACGAAGTCCTCCTAAAAGCACTGTTAATTCTGGTGCCGTAAGTGTCAGTAAATTTGCTTTATCGATAAGAAGTTCTTCTGTAGAAACTGATGATTTTGTTTTTCGAAAATTACGAAATCCATCTGCTTTAGGTTCCAGATAACCAAAAGATTCAACATCAGTTTGCTCCAAACTTGCATCCATTCTACCTGGTGTAAATGGTACTTTTACTAAATATCCGGCTTCTTTTGCAGCTTTCTCTACACCGGCACTACCCGCTAAAACTATTAAATCGGCAAGTGATACCTTTTTACCATTTTGTTGTGCAGCATCAAATTCTCTTTGAATGCTTTCAAGTTTATCTAAAACCTGTTTAAGCTGTACGGGATTATTTACATCCCAGTCTTTTTGCGGAGCTAATCTTATACGTGCACCGTTAGCCCCTCCGCGTTTATCTGACCCTCTAAAAGTTGAAGCTGAAGCCCATGCGGTTCCTACTAATTGTGAAATGCTTAAATCTGAATTCAATATTTTTTCTTTCAACTGTGTAATATCGTTCTCATCAATTAATGCGTGATTAACCTCTGGAATAGGATCTTGCCATAACAATTCTTCCTGAGGAACGTCAGATCCCAGATAACGAGAGCGTGGCCCCATGTCACGGTGAGTCAGTTTAAACCATGCACGAGCAAAAGCATCAGCAAAATCATCTGGATTTTCCAGGAATCTGCGTGATATCTTTTCGTAAGCCGGATCCAGTCTTAATGACAAATCAGTAGTAAGCATGGTTGGCAAATGCTTTTTTGAACTGTCAAAAGCATCGGGAATAATGGGTTCAGCATTTTTGGCTACCCATTGGTGCGCACCGGCAGGACTTTTAGAAAGTTCCCATTCGAAGCCAAATAAATTTTCAAAGAAATTATTACTCCATTGTGTTGGTGTTTTTGTCCAGGTAACTTCCAATCCGCTTGTAATGGTGTCAGCTCCTTTACCGGAACCAAAACTATTTTGCCATCCAAATCCTTGTAATTCAATACCAGATGCTTCCGGTTCTTTATCTACGTGATCAGAAGAGGCAGCACCGTGAGTTTTACCAAATGTATGTCCTCCGGCAATTAACGCTACTGTTTCTTCATCATCCATTGCCATTCGGCCAAAAGTATCACGTATATCTTTTGCAGCGAGAATAGGATCCGGATTACCGTCTGGTCCTTCAGGATTTACATAGATCAGTCCCATTTGTACGGCTGCAAGTGGTTTTTCAAGATTTCTGGAATGAACATGCCCATCTGCATTGTCATCAGATGATACTACCCCGTGATCTTTTGGTACACCATCAGAACCATCGTTATAGCGATCATCTCCACCCAGCCACGTTATCTCAGACCCCCAGTAAACAGATTCATCCGGTTCCCAAACATCGGCTCTTCCTCCGGCAAAACCAAAAGTTTTAAATCCCATAGATTCCAAAGCAATATTCCCGGTTAATATCATTAAATCTGCCCAGGAAATTTTCTTTCCGTATTTTTGTTTAATTGGCCATAAAAGTCTTCTGGCTTTATCAAGACTAACGTTATCGGGCCAGCTGTTAAGGGGAGCAAAACGCTGTTGTCCTGCACCTGCTCCGCCACGCCCGTCATGCACACGGTAAGTTCCAGCGCTGTGCCATGCCATTCTGATAAAAAGACCTCCATAGTGCCCAAAGTCTGCAGGCCACCAATCTTGTGAATCTGTCATGAGTTCATGTAAATCTTTTTTTACAGCTTCAAGATCAAGACTTTTAAAAGCCTCAGCATAATCAAAATTATTACCCATTGGGTCAGATACCGGAGAATTCTGTCTCAGGATATTTACTTTTAACTGATTTGGCCACCAGTCGCGGTTCTTTGTCCCTGAAGCGGCTGCTTTGTCCATGCTGCCATTATGAAAAGGGCATTTGCTAATGTCATTTGATTGATCTTCCATAATTTATTTTTTTGATTTTTATTATTTAACCGAAAACGAATTTAAGAACTAAACAAGGAAACTTTATACGTGATTCATATTATATCAACCTACTTTCATAGATAAAATCTATTGATAATATCATGAAAAGTAGATAATGCCTAAAAAATTGGGTATTGAAATTATGAAAAAAATATCTAATAATCAATTAATAGACTTCTTTTTATCAGTGCAGGTTAATTCGAATAATAAAACAGATTGTTCTTTGCATTTTATTAACGAATATGAATTTAAGAATTCCGCTTATTAAATTAGATAGTCATCTAAAAGGCAATCGTATAAATACCGCTAATGAAAATATTATAATACTCTAACAATATTATATAAAGAAGTTTAAATCGAAAAACTTTTCTTTATAATCTCATAAAACACATCAATAATTGCTCGACAATTAAGCTTACATTATTACTTAAAAACAAAAATTTCAATGAGTGATATTGCCCACAGATTTCCTGAAAACCCCTTACTGATGCCAAAAGACCTGCATCCCAGTAGTGCTGATTTACAAATTATAAGTCTTTTAAATCCGGGTGTTTTTACATTTAAGGGAAAAATATGGCTTTTAGTACGTGTTGCCGAATCTATTGCTCAAAAAGAGGGTGTTATATTTTTTCCGGTTATCAATGAAATGGGTAAAGTAGAAATTATTGAAATTCCTCTTAATGATCCCGATCTCGTTGCTACAGATGCCAGAATAATTCAATATAAAGGTCTTGACTACCTGACAACACTTTCGCATTTACGTCTTTTATGCAGTGATGATGGAATTCGCTTTTATGATCCTGAGGGTTATAGCTCTTTGTTTGGTTCAGGAATATTAGAACAATTTGGTATAGAGGATGCGCGGGTAAGCAAGCTTGATGATAAATATTATATCACTTACACTGCTGTTTCTTCTAATGGTGTGGGTGTAGGATTGCGCACGACTAAAGACTGGAAAAATTTCGAATCTCAATCAATGATATTCCCTCCCCATAATAAAGATTGTGCCATTTTTGAAGAAAAAATTAATGGAAAATTCTATGCACTGCACCGCCCATCAAGTCCTCAGATTGGCGGCAATTTTATTTGGCTGGCTGAATCTCCTGATGGTATCTATTGGGGAAATCATCAATTTCTTGTCGGAACCAGAAAAGGACTATGGGATAGTGCCAGAGTTGGCGCTGGTGCAGCACCTATTAAAACGGATAAAGGGTGGCTTGAAATATATCACGGAGCAAATGCAGAACACCAATATTGTCTTGGCGCTTTCTTAATGGACTTAGAAAATCCTTCAAAAGTAATTGCCCGAACGCTAGAACCTATAATGATGCCACAAGAAAATTACGAACTGAGTGGTTTTTTTGGATATGTAGTTTTTACGAATGGTCATATTGTAGAAGGAGATAAGCTTACAATATATTACGGAGCAGCCGATGAATTTGTCTGCGGAGCTTATTTTTCAATTACCGAAATTTTATCAAAACTTATTCCTGAGTTTTGATAAGCATTTTATTTTATTCTTATTTATACTCTTACTCATTTCAGTCTCTGTTTATCATAAGTAAAGACCTTCCCTGTAGATGAATAAGTCAAATTATTAATAAGACAACACTAATCGAAATTTCGAATATATAACTGTTTACTTGTGTTTTCCTCTTCCTTCAACTCTGTCAAATTGCAGAGAGCAATAGATAGAGATCATACTTAGCATTTCTATTAATATACTTCAACTGCTTTAAATCAAATAAAGGGGAAAAACACCCTTTAAAAAGGGGCTAATATACTCTTTTTCAATATTTTAAATAAAAGTAATTTTATGTTACTAATAAAATACAAACATTTAAAATGGAGAAAGCCGAAAAGCCAAAAAAGAGTAGGCATCAGAAAAAATCACAATTATGAAAACAAAAACACTATTAATTATTGGTGTTATTGCCTTTGGGTTAATATTATTTTCCCAATGCAAACCCAAAAAAATGTTGGTCTACAATGAAAATGGAAATTACTTTGTCGATAATAATTTCCTGATTAAAGATGCAAAGGAAATGTCCAAAGCAGATATTGACGGACTTATTGCACTTGATAAGGAATATACGAGATTTGGAGGTTCCGGCTTCTTAAATTATATCGTTCAAACGCAAATAATTCAGCACGTTAACCAAATAAAAACTTTGACCAGAGTATCAAAAATCGCAAAATTGAATGTCATCCATAAGGGTTGTTTTGATGTAATTGATATCAATTGGAACAATTATGGAGATATCAAAGCAAGACTGGATAATATATTGTCAAAATACGAATATGCTTCATTGGATGGTAATATTGGAATTGCGGGCAATAAAATTGTAACCAAAGCTACCAAACTATCTGAGCAAGAGATTAGTACTTTTAACAAATTATCAGTAGTCGGAATTGATGAAAATAATATCTGTAATGATTACATGGGAACTAAAGCCTTTAGCAGATTGCTAATGAGAACTACCAGAACACCTTTTGATAAAAATTTAAATCAACAGGTTATTAATGTTATCAAACAATACCAATAATTATCAAAACAAGGTCAATCGATAAAGTTTGTCCTTGTTTTTATAAAAAAAGATTTTCAATCAAATACAAAGAAAATGAAAAGAAAATGGCAGCTTTTTGGTATATTCCTTTTACTCTTTATGGTTTTTACAATTGCATTAAAAGGAACCTTTGACGGTTATTACGGTTTTTATTATGATAAAGAAGAGTATAAAAAACCATTCGTTTATGAACTTTCAAATAAAATTGTAGAATTTGAACCTGTTAGTATGTTTACGACTTACACTGGATTTGATACCGGGTATGGTTTTTTTGCGCCCAATGTTGCAAGCGATTTTGTCTTGCTTTTTGAATTGCAGGACGCTAACGGAAATATTCTGGAAGAACGGATTATGCCGGAATTGAAGAGTAAAGAAAGTATTGTGAGATATACTTCTGTTTTTAATATGTTCATAGACAAAGTGGTTGCTTCTAAAAAGAAAAACGAATCCCAATATCACAAATATTTGGATGTGGTGCTTAAACAAATTGCAAAAAGCGTCCTTAAAGAGAGCTATGGTGCGACAAAATGTACAGCCAAACTTTATCTCTACGATTATCCTTCTTTAGACAGATATAAAAATGGAGAGAAAAAAGACAACCTGATTTTAATTAGTCAAATTAAATAAAAATAACCATGAAAAAAGCCACTATCTTATATAATAAAATTGAGTCTCTATTTTTTGTAAATAAAGGAAATCCCGAATTTCTGGCTTTCTTTAGGATCTCAACTGGGGCATTGGCACTGTTACATTTTTTATCTATCATAAGCGATTTTGACATGTTTTTTTCCAGTAATAGTCTTGTTCCACAGGATATAATGTCTGTTTTTCATCCGAACTGGCTAATTTCTTTTTCAAAAATCACTCATTTTTTTGAATCTTTTGGAATTGCAGAAAACATGGTAATTTTAGGTGCTAAAATAATGTTTATAACATTCTGCATTAACATCATAATAGGATTTTACTCCCGGGTTAGTGCTTTTCTGTTACTGCTTTTGCATGTTGCTTTGCTCAAAGGGAGTTCGTTTTTTATTTATGGAGTCGATTTTTTTACCAGTATGTCTTTATTTTATTTGATTTTATTCCCTTCTGATGCATATTGCTCAGTACTACGTTTTATTATAAAAAAGAAAGCTACAGAAGTCAATTTTATGCCTGTCAAAAGAATGTTTCAAATTCATATCAGTATAGCTTATTTCTTTTCAGGATTTGATAAGTTACTGGGATACAACTGGCGCAATGGTGAATCTATCTGGAAAGCCATTAATTTACCATATGCTAACAGGGATTTTAATTTTGATTTTTCCTGGATGGCAGACCACTCTTATATTTTAATTATTATTGGCTGGTCTACTGTCATTATTGAAATGCTGTATCCGTTTTTTATCTGGATACCTAAAACGCAAAAAACATGGATGATACTTACCATCAGCATGCATTTGGGAATTGCTTTAGTCTTGAACCTCTATTATTTTTCGGCCATTATGATTATCTGGAACCTGACTAATTTTAATTTTGAAAGAGAAACAATTACCATCAAATCTCCAGGTTTAGAGCGACGCTTTTATAAAAAATCGAGTCCGGTAGGAATATAGAAAAAATTATTTCTTAGAACCTGTTTAAAATTTATTTTTAGATTTATTATTGAAATAATGCATTACTCTAATTAATGATTAAAATTTACATTTCTAACACAGAAAAATATATCGAAAAGAAATTAGTAAAGGCTGTCCAAAAAAGGACAGCCTTTTTTATAACAGCTTAAAAATTAAATCACAAACTTCCCAAAACAATTGTTAATGCCTGAAGTACTCCCCGTCTACTCCAATATTTATCATTAGTTAAATTGTGTCTTTTGTGATGTACACTCTCTATTTTGGCTACACGTAAAATACTGTAGCGCTATAAATAGTATAAGATGAAATTATTTAGAATGACAATAAAAAACATTATAAAATTAGTCTAAATAAGTATAGATTTGCATTCATGTAAAATCAATTCAGAAATCCAGACTTAATAACCATTTTATTGAAATTCTTTAAAGAATAATGAAGAAAAAAGTAAAGAAAAAAATTGGACAATTACACCTTTGGTTAGGACTTGCTTCAGGCCTTGTTTTATTTGTGGTAGCTTTAACAGGCAGCCTTTTGGTATTTGAAAAAGAAATTGATCAGTATATAAATCCAGAGTTTTATATTGTTCCTAATGTAGGCAAAGAAAAAAAAACAATTGATTATTGTACAGCTGCGATAGAGAAACAATATGGAATTGAAAAAATAAACCGTATTGTAGTTTATAATGATCCAAAACGTACTATGACTATCATAGGAAAAGACACCGATGGAGAAACACAAATTTTCTCAATAGATCCTTATACAGGAAAAGTGCTTGGAACTATCGCACAGGATAACAGATTTTTCTCTGTAATTTTAAACATACACAGACACTTATTGATGCATGATATTGGTGAAATCATTACAGGTTGTAGTTGTTTAATCTTTGTGTTCATGCTGATTTCAGGCCTGATTTTATGGTGGCCTAAAAAAGTTAAAAACCTAAAACAGCGACTTACCGTAAAATGGAAAGCTTCATTCAAAAGAGTCAACTGGGATTTTCATTCGACTTTTGGATTTTATACTTTCCTGTTTTTATTAATTATTGCACTTACGGGTTTAACATGGTCTTTTAAATGGTTTGAAGATGGAATGTATTTTATAGCAAATGGTACGTCCGAAAGGCTTTCTGTTAAAGTAGAAAACCCAACTAAAATTGATCCACAGTCTGACAAAGTTTCATTTTATCAAAGTATATATCAAAAAACAGATAGTATTTTTCCATATAAAGGTAACATCCAGATCAGGATGCCGGCAGATACCGTTAACAGTATCTTAGTTTTAAAAGAAAACTTAGAATTCAATATACCAAATCAGTCCAGTGCGCTTTATTTTGATAAATACACAGGCAAAAACATAGAAATCAGACCTTACGAATCTTTTTCGAAAGGAGATAAATTAAAACGATTGATATATCCCATTCATACAGGAAGCATTTATGGATATCCTACTAAAATACTTGCTTTCATGGTTTGTCTTATTGCAGTAACCTTACCTATTACAGGATTATTGATCTGGCTGGGTAAACGAAAAAAGAAAGCAGCTCACTAAACCTATAATCTTAATTTTTTCATTTTTTAAATAACTATAAATTAGCGATTTATTAAAAATTGCAGTTTTAAATTAAAAAAATTCAGAAATTTATTTGGATAACCGTATTTAGTGCTTATCTTTGCACCCGAAACATCGCGGGATAGAGCAGTAGGCAGCTCGTCGGGCTCATAACCCGAAGGTCACAGGTTCGAGTCCTGTTCCCGCTACAGAGAATAACCCATCAAAATTTTGATGGGTTTTTTGTTTTTTATTACCCCCTTCAACGCTTGAAAATGTTGAAACTAAGGCAAAAACTAGGTTCACTTTATTAAACTAATGAATATATTAAATGACATGAATTAACTAGCCCGTTTAGCCCTTTCCCAGTTTACCGATTGTGATTTTTTTAAATACCTGAAAAATCCTAATATCACACATAAATTCATAATGAAAAAATAATAAGGAACAAACAGAATTTTAATCCTTGTCTCTCTGTTTTCTAAAAACCAGCCTAACAAAGCGGCTGCATAGAAAAAAAGCTGCATCCAAAATAATATAGAATAAAATCCAAAGGATATGATACCTTCATTAAATGCTAAAATAGATAAAACAGGGATTAGGAGAATAAGACACAAAGGTGTTAGACTCCAACGTAAAACGCGATGAGAAATGTATTGAAATGAGAGTGTTCCATATTTAAAAATATTCAATAAGGAACGTAATCTTACAATAGACTGAATACCGCCGGCAGAAATTCTAATTTTACGTTTAAACTCTTCTCTTACACTCGCTGAAGCTGTTTCAATTGCATATGCCTCTGGATCATATTGGATGGTATATCCTTCTTGAGCGACTCTTAATGATATGATGAAGTCGTCAAGCAGCGTGTCTTTTTCAACATGACAATATAATTGTGTCCTAATTGCAAAAAGTTCTCCTGCAGCTCCAACAACAGAATATAATTCGGCATCCCATTTTTTTAATGCCGATTCATATTTCCAATAGATTCCTTCGCCTGCTCCGGAAGCTACATCACTTTCTTTATCAACAATTCGTTTTTCTCCGGAAACACAGCCAACAGCAGGATTGCTAAAAAGATTCACGATGCGTCTGACTGATTCCTTTCCCAGATTGGTATTGGCATCACTAAATATTACAATTGGTGTTTTTACAAATTCCATACCCCGATTCATAGCCCCAATTTTTCCATTTCTTTCGTCTAAATGATAAACCGTTGTATTAGGATACCCATTTAATAAATTTGGTGTTCCGTCATTAGAACCATCTGTAACCCAAATAATGTTTAATTTTTCTTTAGGGTATTCAAGTTCTAAGGTATTTTTCATTTTTGCTGCTACATACTCTTTTTCATTATAGGCTGCAATGAACAATGTAACTTCTGGTTCATAATTAGGATCAATATTTACCTTATTTCCAAGTTTAAAAAAACGTCTTATTTTTATAATTAAGAATAATAAAATACCGTATCCTACGTAGGTGTAAACAATAATAAACAATAGAAGCCAGAAGGTAATTTTTAATACTGTCATCGCTTTTAATTTAAAATGAATATTTATTTTCAATTATTTTTTCGAGAAAATCTCCAAATTCCACCACTCTGCTTTCCCAAGAATTAAGCTTGGCAAATTCTATTCTCTCTTTAATTAATAAGTCATTATCGTGTTTTAGTTCATGTTCAATATATGATTTGAAAAGAATTTTATTTTCTGCTGATTTAACCATGGCTTTAAAATCGGTTAAATTAGCGAAAGCAGTCATAACCACCGGAACTCCAACGGCTAAATATTCATTAATTTTTAATGGATATATGTTTTTATTAACCTCATCCATTTTATAGGGTATAATTCCTAAATCATATTTTGATAATAATTCAGGAACCTCATGTGCTTTTACCGATTTAAAAAAGGCAACATTGTCATATTTCGATAACCTTTCTTTTATATTCTGGTTTAGCAAATAGCCTGTAAATTCAAATAGAACCTGAGGTAATTCCTGAATTACATATTCCATAATATCTATGTCAAACCTAAAATCTAACGTTCCTATATAGCCTACTTTTTTTTGCGCTGAAGGACTTGAAACGTTTTTTTTGGCATGTGGTTCAAATAATTTGAAGTCAACACCATTTTTAACTACATAGCTTTGTGCATTTAATTTATGTTTTTCAGCATTTAAATAATCCGATGTTGTTATAATGCCATCCACTTGCTTGCAAAATTGTTGTTCAATACTATAAATCCTTGATTTATGTCTTTGTGTATCCATCCCGTCGTAGCAGTAATAAACATTTAAATATTCATTCAATTTACCAATCATTGGCAGACCGTACATTGGGTTGTATGCTGTGATGATAATTGGATTGTTCAACTTTAATTTCTTTATTATTTTACGAAGCTGATTTTTATAAATAAATACATTGATACTAAAAAACTTTTGAAAAATTGATTCATTTTTTATAAAATCTACGGGTAAAACAGGAGGCATAACTAAATGTTTGACAATTGCACCGTCATCTGTTTTTTCTTCTACGATTCTTTTTTTGAAACCTAACATTCTGGATACTTGTGCTCTTTGTTTTCCTAACAAAGACATTACAACATCTTTGACTGTAAATGGGTATTCAACAAAAACTATGGTATTTTTCTCTGCTAAAAGTGATAACAATTGCACCGTAGATTTAGTAAACTCACCATGCCAGGTAGTTTGAGAAATGCAAATAATATTTTTACCTTCAATCATGATCTATTGTTTTTTTGAATGCTCTAAATGAATTAATTCATAAAGCTTTAGATACTCTTTTGCCATATTTTTCCAGGAAAATTGTTTACTACGCTTCATTCCTTTATCGCAAAGAGATTTTCTGTACGCTTCGTTATTTAATATTTCAATAATTCCCTGAGTAATTTCTTCCGGATTAAACGGATTAATAATATGGGCAGCATCTTCTGCAATTTCAGGCATCGATGACGTATTTGATGTAATAACAGGCACATTACACGACATAGCTTCCAGCATTGGAATGCCGAAACTTTCTCTAAGTGAAGGATATAAGAAGATGTCGCATTGTGAATAAATAGCCGGTAAATCGGTATTAGTTACATATCCTGTCAAAACAATATGATTGATAAGATTAGTATCGTCAATTTCGTTTAAAATGAAATTGAGTTCAGTTTTATCATAATCAAGCATTACAAGTTTATGATTAGCCTCAGTTTGCTTCAAAAAATCTGAAAAAGCTTTGAGAGTTCCTTTTGTGTTTTTTTTAGGATCAGTATTACCAAGAAAAAAAAAATATTTATCGGGTAAATTGTATTTTTCCTTTACTTGCTGCAGTTCTTCTTTATTGATAACAGGTTTAAAATGTTCGCTTACCCCATTATAAATAGCATCCAATTTTTTATCGCCTTTAATTCTAAAGAATTCTCCGATTCTGTTTTTTTCAAAATGGGATACTGTAACCACTTTTTTACTCCTTTGCACAACACGTGGCACCACTAGTTTTCTATATATATTTCCAAACTTTTGATAGGTACTTGCACTGCTTTTTAGTATTTTTAAATAACTGCTTTCCATGTAAATAATGTCATGAAGAATCGTAATCAAAGGAATAGAAGTGAAAAATGGTGCCGTATTACTTGTACAATGCAATACATCGCAGCCATATTTTTTTGCAGCCTTTGGCAATGCTATTTGTTCCCATATTGGATATGGTCCGCCATTTAATTCAATAATCTTAAAGTTTGTAGTTTCTTTAAGAACAGAACGATCTTCATCTGGTTTTACAAAAATAAAATATTCATTTTCGTGGTCCAGATCCTGGAGGTTCTTTATGAGTTCTAAAGCTACCATGTCCATACCGTGCTTTTTTTTTCGAAAAAGTCGCTGACCTTCTATACCTATTTTCATGATGCTCTTTTTTTAGATTGATTGTTTCCACATCTGGATAAAAATGAGAAGCAATTATTTATGATTTCATTTTTACATTTCTGAATTAATATGTTTTTATAGCATAATTTCAAGTTGTTTTTTTTGAACTTGACGTATGCTGCGTATGAATAAAAGTTTTATTAGCACCTTTAATTTTTAACAAAGACAACAACATCATAAACATTCCTTTTGGTAAACTCATTAATGCTTTTAATGTTTTTAGATTGTAAAAAGATTTTGGCACCGAGAAAACAAAAGACATTATACAGGCTATTACTAAGATAATCCAATAATTAGAGTAAGGATTTTGATAGTCTAAAAAGTAATTAGCTGCTAAAAAAGCAATACTGCATAGTATAACAGCTCCTAAGAGTAATATCCTGGGTGGTTGTATAAATTGAATTGCTTTATCAAAATAATCAATATTACCTTTTAAAAGTAAATGTTTAGAGGCACTTAAAATATCTTTCCTGAAGTAATGCAATTGTGCAGACAGCCAACGGCGGCGCTGATTACCAAATACTTCTGCTTTTTGTATTTTTTCATCAAAAACTACAGCATCATTGAGATAGACAATTTTGTGCCCTTCTTTAAGCATTTTGAGTTCTATTTCCTTATCAAATCCTCCCACAGCAGTAACTGTTGCCATAAGTGTTTTAAAATAATGGTACTTAAAAGCCATTCCGGAACCTATTATTGCAGATGATAATCCTAAAACCCGGTGTCCTTTCCTAAAAATGTTATTGTTTATTTCTTCGCTAATGGCATCTAGAACAGCCCAGGAATTGTTTGTGTTTTTTGCTGTACGATGCCCTTGAACCGCAATAAACCCATATTCAAAAGCTGCATTTACTTTCTTCAAAAAATCAGTATTCATAACGTTATCCGCATCAAGAACAACTGCAATATCATAATCACTTCCTAGTGCATCCATCGCTTTGTTTAAAGCCTTAGATTTTGTGCTCTTTTCAAAACTTACCTCAATAACTATAATAGGTAAAGTCTTTAATGCTGCAATTGTTTCGTTTTGAAAAGAATCGGCAATAATTACAACATCATAAAAATCTGATGGATAATCTTGCTGTAAAGCTGCACTTGCAACTTCAATAATTACTTCATCTTCTTTATATCCCGGAATAAGAACCGCTATTTTTTTTATATTCCCGTTATCATAATATTTTTTTTGTTTATAAAATAAGCTTGCTATGGAGAATATTAAAATATATAAAGTTGCAAAACCCAAAAGGCTTAATAAAACAATTTGTATGATATTAAATACTAGCATAATAAATTTTATAATTAAAACCGTTAGGGCTCAAGATTAATTAATTTCGGTTATTTAAATTTTCTTAGTATATCTCTCATTTTTAAAGCGTATTTTCTAAGGAAAGGCAAATGCTTGCCACTTTTAAGATTATACATAAATGATTCCGATTCAAATATCATTTCGAAATTCTCTGTGCACAAAACAGGTTTCTTTGTTAATCTATTTATTTCCAGAGCCTGATGGTATTCACTTTCTATAAACAACACGTAGGGTTTAGACAGGTAAGCTTTTGCCTTATGATCACCATGATTGTTGGCACGCTGTCTTGCCGCCATATTTGGTAAATCCAGCATCACTAGTTCATTATATTTGATATTGTTTGCAGCTAACCAAGTTTCTGTTTCTTTCCGGTATTTTTCTAAACGCGATGTTACAATAGTTCCAATCTTGCTTCCCGGAATAAACAATGGCGGAGCATTTAAAATAAAATCGATATATTTTTCTCCGTCATCATTTTGTTCTGGTAAAGGATCTGCACATAACACCCCATCAATATCAAAGCAAGCTTTTTCTAAAGTTGTATGATTGAGGATATTCCACTGAAAATATCTGGGCAAGGGTACAAATTCAAAAAAATAATCAACCATTTTTTCTTTACCCGGAATTACATAAATAGCACAATATTTTATATTGAATTTACCATTGAGATGTTTTAAACTTTCTTTAACCTCAACCATGGCAGAACCTGAAGCAATACTATCATCAACCACAAGTACGTTTTTAAATTCTGAAATATCAAAAAACTGGCTTCTGGCACCTGCTTTATAAATATGCCCATTCAAAAATGAATGGATATCGGTATAAGGCCTATTAAGATACAATGCCAATAAATTTGCAGGAAGCATACCACTCCTGGGGACACCTACAATCAAATCAAAATTACGCGGAATTACACTTAATCTTTTAAGTATAATGTTATTCAGGTCTTTTACATTTCTGTAATACATAGTGCTAAGTTTAAGGAATTACTATTTGTGATATGTATCTTCTAAATTGTTTTGAATGGTTAAGCGTTTATTGTTTAAGTAATTTGGCCTGATCTTCTTCTATTTCCTTTTCATAAACATCAGAATTTAAAACAATTGCCATTGTTGCGTAGATTAATAAAGCAGTTGGCATTTGTCCTAAAACGGCATTTCCATAAGAAGCAATCATAATACCAGCCATCCCTGCAATAAGTGAAGCCATTTTAAATTTCAACATTGGATCACGAATTTTAAACATTACTTTTAGTGAAGCTTTTATCATTACATAAAAAAGAATGCCTAAATGCAGTATTAATCCAACAATACCCTGTTCGACCCATATTAATACATACCAGCTATCGGTAGCTACGTTGGATAAAAAAGCATTTGGCAGGTATTTTTGAGCTTTAGTGCCTCCATGACCAATACCTCCGCCAAACGGTCTTGACGCTAAATAATTTTTGAGTATTTTTTGATTATCAAGCCTTACCTGCAAAGAGGCATCATTTGGGTCAAAGGCTGTTCGCATCCTTCGTACCTGAGCATTACCCTGAGCAATAGTTGTGTATTTGAAGAAGATAAAAACGATCGCTAAAAATGCAACGCCAATAATAATAACTTTTACATTTTTACTTAAAACAAAATAGGTCATAAAACCAACTATAGGTACACTCAAAGCACCTCGTGTACCCGAAATGACCATTCCATAAATTCCTAAAAGGCCCACAAAGATGAAAAATATTTTTCTCAGTTTCTTTTGCTGTGACATTGCGTAAATCAAAAAAACAACTCCTGTATATCCTTGATTTGCACCAAATTGCCCAGCATCACTATAAAATGAAAAAACTCTAAGTTTACCAAATAAAATATGTGTTTTGTAACTTCCTTCATTTAGCCATTCTTGTTCTGCACCATCTACTCCAAGAGTCATTTGCATGATCCCTTTTAACGTTGCCAGTATCGAAAAAGCAGCCCATATGTAAAAAAAATAGCTGAGTCTCTTTTCATTCTTTATAAATATAAAAGTTAGCGGTATGAATAAAAATGGATAAAAAGCGATTCCTCTTCCTGAAATCCAAGCCTGAATACTTCTGGCTTCTGGGTTAACCAATTCAAAAATAGAATATCCCAACCATAATAGTGATAAAAATGTAATGTCTCTTTTAGCAGGAGTCCAATCGATGCGGGTTTTGAACTGATTCATAAACAATGCTAAATAAGTCAGGACTAGTATCCCATCAATTGCAAACCCTAATGGCAACCCTTTTACATATCTTCCGATGCCAATTATGATAAAATTTAATGCAATTGCGGTATAATAACCTATAACAGGATAACAAAATAAATAATATAAAAAGACAGATCCGAAAATGATAGCCAACAACAATCCAATTCCAATAATACCTAATTTTACTATAATCAGGGCGGAAATTGACATTATACTAAATAGCATGATCAAATTCCCTGGCTTAGAAATATTCAGGGATCCTGAATAATTTTCAAATGGATTTATGTTATTATATTCACTCATTATCTAAAATTATTTTCAATTTTCACACATTTTTTATAACGATTATGAGTCACTTTATTAAAAATTGAGATATAAAACTTTATACCACTCCTGAAAATTTCTTTGAATGAAAGGGATAACTCCTGATTAATAAAGAACATCCCCATCCAAATGCCAATAATGGTAAATAAAATAGAAGCAATAGCTACAAAAATTAAAGATTTAAATATAAAAATAGCCACTAAATCCCCTATGACATTGGCAATTACCATAACAAATACCTTGACGGCATTAATTTTTGGTTTATTGATGCTGTCCAAACCAACCCCAGTCATTCTATCAATAGGCAATAATAAACCGTATATGGAAAATACCCGAACAATATCTACAACATTAAATCCTGTTATGGGATCTGTTTTTAAGAATTGATTTCCACTTATAAGCATAACAAAGAATTCTGCAAATACAAATGTGAATAAACTTATTGCCACAAAAAGATAAGTCAAGGCTCCTGAATACGTATAAAATAGACTTTTAACTTCATTAATTTGATTGTGTAAACTAGCTTTAGACATCTTTGGAAAGGCCGTAGCAACAAAACTACGCAATGGTATTTGTTGTAATTCTGTAAGTTTTAAAGGAATACTGTAAAGAGCAACTGCAGCACTGCCTAATGGACTTAGACTAATAATTAAGGTATCTACGCTTCGTAATAAATTAGTCCCGATCAGTGTAAACGTAGTGTATTTACCAAAATGCAATAAGGTTTTATTGGTTTCTACACTTGCTTTATTAATGAGAATAATTCCATCCCAGCCCAGAATAAAGCTTATAATTGATGTGACTGCATTTACTATAATTAGGCCTATAACTAATTGGTTTAGACTTAAATTTAATATTAAAAAATGTGTTAGGATTATTAAAAAAAAACAACCGCTGTTTATGGCCTTAAGTGCCAAAATTTGCTTGTATTTTCTATCAGCCTGTAATACTACTAAAGCAATATTCCAGGGAAGATTTAAAAATGCCAGCAACGGATACCACTTAAAAAAAATAGTATATCCAGAATTTTGAATTGCCTCCGGAAATAATAATTCACAAATAATCAAAATTAAAGCAACTAAAATTGTGGCACCTAAGCTTATTAGTGCGTTAGAGCCGATTAGTTTAACTCTCGATGAATCATCAGCTCCGGAAAGATAACGTATCAAACCGGTATTCGTTATACCAAATCTAAACATTTCTACAAATGATCCCGCTGCCATAAACAAAACCCATTCACCAAATACTTCTAAAGATAAACTTCTGGCGAGTAACGCGAAACCACCAATGCCTAAAATAGCAATGATAATATTTCCTGATAAGGACAGGAAATTATCTTCGCTTACTATTTTTTTGAGTGTTTTCATTTGTTCTGTAGTTAATTAAATTTGGCTTTTAGAAAAAAATTGAAATTTGAACATTGCTTTTATTTTTTTTCTGAAAACACTTCTTGTTTTTGGCAGATCTCCTAAAACCGATTCGATTTCATTTAGATCAACACCATTAACTATTACATTAATTTTTGAAGCAGATGTGGCTAATAAATTACTTACAGCTGATTGATCAGCATCAGACCATACTCTGTTTGAGCGGCATACAAGAATACCTAAATCTGCATACGTTATCAATTCAGCCGGATAATTGTAATTAATTAGAGAAGGTAATTCTATAATTACAAAGTCCGGACTATAATTTAATGTAATATTATTTTGCTCTAAAATGTCAGTATAGTTTTTAGCATTATAAAACGAACTATTCATAGCGTATGAATGATATTCTGAATCATCAAGGTAATCAGAAACATCAGCCAAAAAAGGATTATTAAGATCTATGCGCGGATCTGGATAACCTAAAATTTTAGTAATAAATGGAAATTTTCTTTGCTGTTCAATAGGCTGTTGTTTAGTATCATAATTTAGAAATACTATTTTCTTTCCTTCTTGTTTCAAAGTCTTGGCAATATTACCTGCCAAAATGGTTTTCCCTTCCATTTTATTGGTGCTGAACACGACTATGGTTTTTACTTTTTTTTCAGAGGACTGTGTACCAAAGTATTGCAATATATTTTGAGTAATTATCTCGATTAGTCTTTTTTGAATGAAAGCCAGATTTACATTTCCGGGATCCAATATTATTTTAGGTACCATGCCTAATGATTTTATTCCTAATTGTTTGCTAGCTCTACTGGCATTTTTTATAGTATCATCAAAATACTCCATCATCAAAATAATTCCCAGAGTTAAAATACCGCCCAGAAAAGCCGCTGCAACAATAAGCAGTCCTCTTTTAGTTGGATTGGCTGATAAGGGATAAAAAGGAGGATCAATAGATTTTATGTTAGAAGACATCTCATTGTCTTGTAGTTTTAGTTTAGCCAAATTTAATCCGTGAAGTAATTCTAAATACCCTTGTTCTGAAACTGAAATTTCACGTTCTAATCTCTTTATAGTAGCACCTGCTGGCGCATAAGTAGCATATTGTTCTTGAAAATCCTTATTTTGTTTGTCCATTACCTTTATTTTGGCCTTAAGGTTTTCAGACTCAACAACAGTATTCATCCAATCTGGAAGTGTTTTCGTTAATGGAACACCATCAACAGTATTATTATAACTGTATATTTCATCAACACTCTTTTTGATTTCATTATTTAAAGATTCTCTTTCCTTTTTTAAAGTATTGATTTTAGATAAAATATTTTCACTCGCATTTGATTCTAAACTTGCTTCGTTGAGTGCAATTTGATAGTTAATATACCCTAATAATTTCTTTTTTTCCAGAATCTTGTTATTCTCACTCTGAATATAGTCTTGTACATTTAGCTTTTCTTCAATTCTTTTGGTTGATGCCTCTGTACCGGCAAGTTGAGCTTTTTTATTATTATAATCAACCTCCATATCTTCTTTTACTACTGCAACCGCCTTACTCTGCTCATAATAGTTTATAATTTTATTAGCCTTATTGAATTCAAGAAGTTTATCTTCAGCTAATTTTAAATCATTATTAGCCATAGCAAGCTGCTGTTGAAAGTATTTAACTACAGCATCTGATCTATTCTCTTTTATGTTTTTATAATTTTTAATACAAATTGCATTGTAAATTTCTAGTGTTTGCTGGCAAATACCCGGGTCATCAACGGTATAAGTCATTTTTATTAAATCACTGCTGTTGATTCGAATGGCTTGTATACTTGATAAAGCTTTAATGGAATAATGCTTATCATTTTCATAATTAAGCAGCTCATAAATATAATTATCGTTACTGCTTTTCATTAACTTCAATAGTCTTCTGACTGTTTTTTCGTAATTGTACCGATTAATTTCTGGAGGAATCGGGCTATTAACAAATAAAGTATCTGTTTCTAAATCTCTATTATTATTACCCTTTTCAATGTAATCATAAATTTCTTTTGGCACTTTTAATTTTAACTCATCAAATATTTTTTTTGAGATAAACTTTGGATTGGCCTTAGGCAGCATAAGGTGTGTAGCTAATAACCGTACAGCTACTTCTTCTTGGGTTTCTCTTGAATTAATAATGTTAATTAAATTATCAAAAGCGGTGTTAGTGGCAAAATAATTGAATGTTTTATCCATTTCAATAGAAGAACCAGTAGCAAGTCCTGTATAAAGAACCGTTTGAGAGGTATATTCTAAATTTGGTTTACTAGTCAGAACTAATACTAATAAAGCTAAAGATAATGGTACCATAATTAAAAGTACCAAGTGCCTTAATATTAGTCTTATGAAATCAATTATTTTCATTTCTTTATTTTGAATTTGTTAAATTAAATACAAACCCTGCCATATCTTCAAGTAATTGTTTAGCAATAATAAATTCAGATTTAGCCATTTCATAATCTGCCTCTAAATTTGAAGTCATTCCTGTTATCCTTACATACTCAGAAACAGGAACGATACCATTCCGAAATTCCTTCTCAACCATCTGCATATTAATTTTACCATCACTCAGGCTCTTGGATCTTATTAGAAGCAATTTTTGTTTTAGAATTAAATCCTGATATAGTTTTATAACCGTTTGTCTTATTTCATCTTCCTGAAATTCAGCCATATTTTTTGCCTCATCAACCTCAAATTTGGCCAATCTAATCTGGTTTTTTCTGTTTAACATATCAAACACCGGAAACTTTACATAAAAACCTACACTATAATTATATTGTCTTGAAAGTGTAGAAAAAGCAGTGTTAGAAACACCATCCTCACTATTTGAAAAATTATTTAAGGTACCATACCTGCCATCAGCCTGAAGTCCCATATTTCTTGTCCAATAGATACGTTCAGATTCTAATGTAGATTCTTTTACCCCAATATGATTCTTTCTGAATTTAAGCATGGAGTTTCGTTTTAATACCGAATCGATAACCGCTTTAAGAGGAGGAAATTCAGACTCACTTTCATTTATTGAAAGATCATTATATTCAATTGTTTGTGCCTCTGCAAAATTCAATGAAAACACTATTAAAGTAAAAAGTGTAATTATTTTCAATCTTTTTTTCATATAAAATATTTAGGGAGCAAGCCTTTTTTTAAACTGAACCTTTTTGAAGCAAGGCCGGAATCGTTCTTAAAATGAGTTTTATATCATACCAAAATGAATAATTATCGCCTTTAAAATGATCTGCATATTCATTATCGAGGCGCATTCTTTCTTCTTCAGACATTTGTCCGCCTTTACCTCTTAGCTCTACCTGCCATAAACCTGTAATACCGGGAGGAGCCAGGAACCTTTTTGATATATCATCTGCTGTTAATAACTCAGCTTCATATACAGGTAATGGCCTATTCCCTACAATAGACATATCCCCTTTCAATACATTAATTAACTGTGGTAATTCGTCTATACTGGTATTTCTAATGAACTTACCAACTTTAGTAACTCGGGGATCATCAACAATTTTGACAAAAGTTGAATTATTCTTTGCAGCTTCCCGCTTTTGAACATTAAACCAATAGTCACAAATCACGTGAGTTTCTATATACATCAAAGGCGAACATGATTCTCCATCGGGCAGTTCACTACATTTAGGGCAAGGAATATCCAGCGGATTGTTTGTTGTTGCAGGTTCCTTTTTATATTGATTTTTTTCCTGAGCTAATTTTTTTAAAAGCTCGTCTGAACCGGTACGCATTGATCTCAGTTTGTAAAAGTCAAATGTCTTACGCCCTACCCTTTTTGAAATATAATATACTTTCCCTTTTGATTCTAATCGTATAGCAAGTATAATAAGCAGTAAAAATGGTGATGCCAATAAGAGTACCATAGATGCTACAAAAACATCAAAAATTCTTTTTGACAAAGGCATTATGTAATTCTCTTCAGAGACTTTTTGTATTATTTTTACTCTTGAAGGATTTTTATTGACACAAAGAAATTCAATTCTGTTTAAAATATCTTCTGGCGCAGTTACAGAAGTTACATAAAAATCATCAATTTGTTTTTTGAATGCTGATTTATAAATATCAACATTAAATTCCTTGGATAAAAGAATAAAAGGGACGCTATCAAATTTGTCCTTTTTTCGGATCCAATCAAAAAGATATATTCCATTGTTTCCTGCTAAATTATAATCACAAATAATAGCATCAGGATACTTTTGAGTGTTTAGATAATTAGTAGCCTTGGCACTATTTTCTAAAGTAATTATTGACCATTTATGTTTTTCTTCTATGATATCAAAATAGGCAGGAACATTTCCAATATATAAAATATTAAAATTTGGATTCATATTGATTAGGTCTTTAGATTAAATTCTAATTTCATGCAGTCAAATCCCTACCATTCAATGGCATAATGAATTGGATACAGGTTTTTTTTAACCAATTCATCCAGTTCTTCCGGGTTAAAAGGCTTTGTAAGATAATCCTGAGCACCTAATTTGTAGCATTTTATACGTTCCTTGCTTTCTGATTTTCCTGAAAGCATAATACAGGGAGTATGTTTTGTAAATCCACGCTGGCGAAGTTTTGTTAAAAATTCATAGCCATCCATGTTTGACATTTGAATATCGCTAATAATTAAATCCGGGATACTGCTGTCTAACCATATAAGGGCATCCAGCCCATTATTAATTGTAACTACCTCATAATTCTTGGAAAGGAAGTTATCCAACAAAAGACAAATACTTATTTCATCATCTACTACTAAAATTTTCTTTTTCATATTTTTTGTTTTGAAGTATTTTAAACTATTTCACCTGTTTTGTATGACTCAAACAATTGATTTAAAATAATCTATAGTTTTTATCAACCCCTCGTCCAAATTTATCTTGGGTGACCAGTCGAGTTCTTTTTTTGCTAAAGAAATATCCGGCTGTCTCTGCATTGGATCATCTGAAGGCAAAGGCTTGTAAATAATTTTTGATTTAGAGTCTGTTAGTTCTATTATTTTTTTAGCTAATTCAAGAATTGTAAATTCATTAGGGTTTCCAACATTTACGGGACCTATGAAACTATCTTTAGAATTCATTAACCTTATCATACCTTCTACTAAGTCATCAACATATTGAAAACTTCTGGTTTGATTGCCCTGCCCATACACTGTTATATCTTGATTTTGCAAAGCCTGAACAATAAAATTCGAAACTACACGTCCATCGTTTGGATGCATTCTCGGACCGTATGTATTGAATATCCTAATGATTTTAATTTTGACATTATTCTGCTTGTGATAGTTTAAAAACAAGGTTTCTGCAGAACGCTTTCCTTCATCATAACAGGCTCGCTCACCTATAGGATTTACATGTCCCCAATAGGATTCCGGCTGTGGGTGAACTAATGGGTCACCGTACACTTCGCTGGTAGATGCTTGTAGTATTTTAGCATTAACACGCTTGGCAAGCCCAAGCATATTAATAGCACCCATTACCGATGTTTTCATTGTTTTAATAGCGTTATACTGATAATGTATCGGTGAGGCCGGACAGGCTAAATTGTAAATTTCATCTGTTTCTATAAAGAAGGGAGACGTAACATCATGACGGATTAATTCAAAATAAGGATTATCTAATAAATGTACTACGTTTTGTTTTTGTCCAGTAAAAAAATTATCTAAACAATACACTTCGTTACCCTCGTTTAATAAACGATCGCATAAATGAGATCCGACAAAACCAGCACCACCAGTTATAAGAATTTTTTTTCGAGACATACCTTAGGATTTTAATTTTAAAGTATGTTTAGCTGTATCTATACCAATACAGAAATAGTCAAAACCACTTTCTCTTATTTCATCTGCATCATATATATTACGACCATCAAAAATCACAGGCGTATTCAGTAGTTTGTAAACAATTTTAAGATTAGGAAACTTAAATTCTGGCCATTCAGTAAGTATGGCTAAACAATCCGCATCAATTAATGTTTCGTATTGATCTTCGCAATAAGAAATAGTGCCCCCAAAGTGATGTTTAGCTTCATTAATTGCAATTGGATCGTATGCCTTTACTATTGCACCTGCTTCCAAAAGATTTTTCACTATGCTCAATGAAGGTGCCTCACGCATATCATCAGTTTGTGGTTTAAAAGAAAGTCCCCATAATGCAATAATTTTACCTTCAATATCTCCTTTAAAATAATTCATTATTTTATTAAAAAGTACTAGTTTTTGGTCTTTATTAACCTCTTCAACAGCTTTAAGTACCCTTAAGTCATAATTGTATTCACTAGCTGTTTTTATCAATGCCTGAACATCTTTTGGAAAACAAGAACCTCCATATCCAATTCCTGCGTATAAAAATTTTTGCCCTATGCGTGAATCTGATCCAATACCCTTTCTTACTTTATTTATATCTGCACCAACAATTTCGCAAAGGTTTGCTATTTCATTAATAAAACTAATTTTTGTAGCGAGCATTGAATTTGCGGCATATTTTGTCATTTCGGCAGAAACAATATCCATAAAAATTACTGGATGACCGTTAAGTGTAAATGGCTTGTATAAACTTTTTAATAAATCCTCAGCCCTTTCACTTTCTATTCCAACAACAATTCTATCAGGTTTTAAGAAATCGTCAATCGCTGCTCCTTCTTTTAAAAACTCTGGATTTGATGCAACATCAAACTCTATATTAACATTCCTTTTATCTAACTCTTCTTGTAATGCCTGCTTTACTTTTGCAGAAGTGCCTACAGGTACAGTACTTTTTGTAACCACTAATAAGTAATCCTTAATATGTTTACCACAATCTCTGGCAACAGCAAGAACATATTTTAAATCTGCACTACCATCCTCATCTGGAGGTGTACCCACAGAAATAAATAAAACTTCTGCGTCTTGCAAAGCTTCTGCTATATTAGTTGTAAAACCCAATCTCCCCTTTTTCATGTTCCTGACAATCATATCTTCTAAGCCTGGTTCATAAATAGGTATAATACCTTTATTAAGGTTGTCTATTTTGTTATGGTCTATGTCAACACAGGTAACATCAATACCTACCTCAGAAAAACAAGCTCCAGTTACAAGCCCGACATAGCCACTTCCAACAATTACAATTTTCATAATATTTAATTTTATAGTTTATTTAAATGTTCAAAACCACTATTTGTATTCGAATTGTATTAAGAAAAATGAAACTTCCGGTTTATATTGAGATAAATGAATTAGGATAAAATTTCAACCTTTCTTAACTCAAATATAATAAAAAAAATATTACATTTTTTTATTTAATCTCTCAATAACAACTATGTAGAGATTAATTTAGAATCATTATTCCCCAAGGCAAATGGATTGTAAAAAAACATTATATTTATTTCATTAATAAAAATTTTAACAAGTTATATAGTTAGCTTCCATTCCGGAAGTACTGATTTTATTGTTCGAATCATGTAAAGATTATTACAAAAGTGCTTACTTAAACTGTTATATCCTTCCTAACTATTTTTAAGCAAAAAAAATAAATCTTTGATTTACAGTAGATTAATTCCAAAAAAGCAAATTATATAACTCGTAAATTTTAATTAGTAAAAAATTGTAAGCTATATTCCATTTTGTTAAGCTATTCATCAATTTTCTTAACTCTCTATATTGTTATTAATCAAGTAGTTTTATTGTAACCTAAGCAGCTTAATTAAATTCTAAATATATAATTGCATAAAAAACTTTTGAAAGCATGACTCTTTCTTAATAAATACCTTGTAAAAGAATTGGAATACAAAGCTTTTTCTTTTGAAACCACTTCAAGATCAAGACTTAACCTTAAACAGAAATAACTTCATAGACTTGAAAATGAATTAAAAAGAAAGGAAACAAGAAAAATCACATTTTTAAAGCATCTTTTCTGTGATGAACCAATGATGTATCTTTTTCTAAAAAAATAACAGAAAAGACTTTCGATCAAAAAAATAAACTTTGTAAAAATTAATAGCCCAGTTACTTTAATAACCTTCTATTTAATTTATGCTTTAGATTTTATCAAAAAAATGGGTCATGGTGTTTAATATCTCATTAAAATTATCATGTAGCATAGCATTTCCTTCGCTTAAGTTTATCTCATGCTCTGATGCCAATTCATAACTTTTCATAAGTCCTAACAGACTAATTTTATGTTTAATTTTATGGACGCTATGTGACGCTAAATCAAAGTTAGCTTTTACAATATTATTCAGATAAGTTTCTCTCTCGCCTGGAAACTCCATTTTTAAAACTTTAAATATCTTTTCTTCAAAAACTTTATCACCTCCAGAAAGCTGCGAAATATAAGTGAAATTCGGTTGTTCCATACTTGCTATTTTTGTTGGAAAATAAATAAATGTTCTACATAATTATAACCTACTTTCAGATGAAAGGGAGTACTATAGACAAACTCAAAGACATATAAAAAGCAATTAAAAGCGAAAATTAATTTTATTATTGCTATTTTTCGATCATTCCTTTTTTGACCTGTTATTCTTTTGAATCTAATCAAAATTATCTGAACATATGGTTCGTAAACAAGTTTGTAAGAACACTCCAGAAACTCATTAATTGCTTAAGAAATTTGTTTTCTTACTACAATAAAGGAAGTATTCCACCAGATGCAAACCTTAGAATTATGTATCTAATCCCTTCTATTTGTTATAAATATTGGAACTATTTCTATATCCAGATTCGTTTTTATACCAGTTTTTATAGTCTACGCCATTGCTTAAAACCCAATTTATAAATTTTAAGTGAGATATATCGATCTTTGCTTTTTCAATTGGATATTCAAAACGATTTGGAAAATCAATAGCCCAAGGTAAGTTATCTTTTGTTTTGTAATATTTTCCTATTCCTGACTGAGAGTTATCAAAAGAAGTTCCAAAGTAAGATCGGTCTGCTAAATCAGTTGGTGCGTAATTTGCCAAATGTACTTCTTTACCCCTTTCTTTGTTTACTATGATAAATGGATTGTAAGGAGCCATTCCGAAGATACTTGCATCAACAGGATTAACCAAATTTATGGTAACTTCAATCGTCTCAGAGGCAACAAATGGCTGGCTGGGGTTAGTGTTACCAGAACCGTGTTTCCATGCATTGTCGAAAACAATTATGGTAGCATTTTTTTGACCGGCTTCAGTTCCATTACCGTTTGTTTTGATGTATCCTTCTGTATATTTTGTTCCTGTTACGGATGCAATTTGCGATGGAGTTACTCCAGGAATTGAGAAACCAAAACCATTTTGAAAACTTGCTCCAATAGCTCTTACTGTAAATTTTCCTTTTAAACTAACTACCTTATTTTGAGCATTTGTAATTCTATTAAAATTATAATCAATCACTAAATCATTAAAATCATAATCTCCTTTTGATGGCCATAAATCTTCAAAAGCAAGTGTTCCAAATATACTGCTGCTGGGGTAAAAGTTATTAAACGCTAGTTTAGGATCATTTGGATAGTCATCTGAACTATCTATTATTCCGTCTTTATCGGTATCTATTCGTTGAGCATTTAATTTTTGAACGTCCGTTATTTCAACGTTTTTTATTGGATTTGCAGTGGCATAGAAAACAGCATCATTGAAGTCATTGTCTCCACCAGGGCGAATTAAATCTTCAAATGCAATTAAGAATACACTCCTTTTATCATCATAAAGCATGACAGTATGTTGGCGATTTTTGATATCTGACTCTGGATTTAACTCTAAATTAGAGTAAAACAAACCCAAGCCTTCTGTTGATAGTCTTGTTTTATCATCCCAACCATTTCGCATCAACATCCAGCCTATTACTGTATTTTTTTCGAAAACACCCAAAGAAACTTTATCCCCAGAATACAATCCTCCTCCTGAACCAGCAAATGATGCATTTGGAAAAATCACAAAACATTCTTTAATATCTGCCGGAGTTTTAGGTGGAAAATCTCTGTCATAAGTGTAGTATGCTAATACATTTTTATATCCAGCACCTTCAGATACAAAGGTAATCCAAACCTCAGCTTTGTCTAAAATTACTAAATTATGCTGGTTATTTCCTAAAAGATATTCCGGATGATATGTGGGAACTGGCATATTTTCAGGCAAAGCATTGTTTACGTCAGTCAAAAAATCTTTATTTATTACATCAGGTTTAGCCACCAAATAATTTGGCACTCCATTAGTGTTATAAGTGCCTATGTAGTTAATTTTCACATTAGCATTCGTTTTACTGTAAAGTCCTGTTTCTTGTTTTGAATAATAGGGGTTACTGCTGGTTTTTTGTTTTTTTTGGGTATTCCTTGTGCCCCCAAAAGTAAAATTAACCACGCCATTTTCTATTGGCACTTTTATTTCTGGAACAAAACCGATAAAGTCCGTTTTTAAAACAACTTCTGGCATATCAGCTTCAAAAGTATAATCTACCACAAATTCCCCTTGTAGATTTGTTAAACCATTGATGATTTCTTTACCATTTTCTTCCTCAAAATTGGTCCAGACACTAACCCTAACATTTGGAACAGCATTTCCTTCATTATCCTGTGTTCGGATAGTTACTTTGGCATCTCTAGTGTTTTTCCAGTCAAATGTTGGAGAAGCTTTTAAATTATCAATTGTAACTTCACCTGGATCTGTGGGAGGTTCAGTAGAATCTTTACTGCATGAACTTAGCAAAAAAACAGCTATTACGAATAACTTCATTAGTAATGAACAATTATTCTTACTTACATTTTTAATGAAGGGGCTGAAATTTTTCATAAATTTTACTTTTTAAGAATAACGAATAATGCGAATAAAATATTGAAAATATCACTTTTACACACCTGAATTATCACTATTAAAATATTGATATATAAATCATTACGATTTTAAAACCAATAAAAATACATTTACAACTATGAAATCATTAAATTCAACAATCCGATTTAAAATTACATTTTAAACAGCAAAAAAAATCAGGTATAAACACCTGATTTATAAACTCATATTAAATAATCAATCCTTAAAAAGCTACTATTTTATATAGCGATTAAAATAGCAACTCTGTTTTTAGTAATAAATTTGAACCCTAATTGTAGCCAAAAACAATTTGCGCTTTAATTTTCGCTAAATCTGAGCTTTAAATTCTATACAATTCCCACTAATAGTAAATTACGAACATCTCCACCCACATCTTTAAAGAAAAGTCTTCTTTAATTAGAATATAAATTTTCGATCAACCTACATCTTGTCCTAAGAAATCTCTTGTGCTAATTTTACCATGAGATATACAAGATTGATAAGTCCTCTGAGTCTGATTTCAAATAAATTTTGTTACAAATCGAATTTAATTTTGCCTAAAACATTACCTCTTTTTCATACTGAAATGTATCTTTTTTGGCAAATTAACTTATCCTTTTTAACTCTTTTTATTCGCAAAACATTAAAGTTGTAACTAATTGTATAAATGCCGTTTAACATTTTTATTAGTTCTTGTTTTAAGATTCAAAATATTACAAACGGTTAAGTTTGGGCTGGTTCATTAATATTAAGTGTAAAAAAAAATGTAGCCCCATCACCTACAACACTTTCTACCCAAATTTCTCCATTATAATACTGGATGATTTTTTTTACTATAGAAAGTCCTATTCCTGATGAATTACCTGAACTATCCAGCTTTGTAAAGATGTTGAAAATTTTATCGACATAAGCTTTATCTATTCCTATCCCGTTATCTTTTACGTAAAACTCGGGTAAGTTATTTTTATTTATGTTGTATCCGATTTCTATAATTCCAGTCTTTTTATCGTTATATTTAATGCTATTATTAATTAAATTTTCAAAAAGCTGTTTAAATCTATAGTAATTACCATATATTTTAGGGAGTTCATTATGTAGTTTTATTTCATAATTAACAGGCAGTAAAGTTGTTCTAATAATTTCATCTAAAAGTACATTAAAGTCAACAATTCTATTTTCGGATTGCAGTTTATCAATTGATGAGTAGTCTAAAATTCCTTTTATTAGCAGATCCATTTTTTCGACACTAAGCAAAATAAGATTTAATGAATCTAAATTATCACTGCTAAGTTTACCTTTGTTATCAGTAATAAACCATTCAATAAGTGTGTTTATACTTCTTAAAGGAGCTTTTAAGTCATGAGACACTGCATGTGCATAATCATTTAGTTCCTGATTTTGTAATTCAAGGTTTTTGAGGAGTTTTTCACGTTGTTCGTTAATTTTAATTATTTCCTCAGATTGTAGCTTTATATATTCGGTTGCACTAACCTTTTCAGACGAATAATTATTTACATCAAGATTCATTGAACTCAATATAAATTCAAGATTATTATTGACTTCTTTCAGATTACGCGCTTCTTCCCTTAATTTTTCATTGGCTTCAAACAACTCGTCTGAACTAAATTTCATCGCTCTTTGAAGCAATGCAATTTGCTCATCAAAATTTATATATGAGTTGTTTACTGCATTTAAGAAACTCTCAAATCCATCAGGAATAGCAGCTCCCAGGTGCTTTGCTATTTGTCTTTTTAATAAGGAGTTTAGGTTCATTATTCGCTAAGAAGTGTTAAAGTCATTGTCTGATTATGTAATTGACATCTCGTACTTGCAAAAAACGGTGCCATTTCTCCATAAGAATAAAAACCTGTTAAAACTGTTTCACTATCTAAAATTGATTTTACTTCTTCAATTTCTTCTTCAACACGTTGATCCATTACAAGTTTTCGCCCAACACAACTGATAAGAATTGCCAAATTTGGTTTTGTAACCCTGTTTTTCATAGCGTACTGAGCTGCTAAACTTGCTCCCTCAGCGATACCATCTACAGATGCCATCATGAGCTGTACCTTTGAGTTAAGCGGTACATCTCCAGCCAGGATCATGGATTGATTGTCATTGTCAATATTAAGTATTGTCCTTACCAGAGCATCTTCTTTTCCGGGAGGTGTAACATTTAGCGGGTATAAAAGAGAGGCTTGCGGAAGTTCACTGGCCTTTTCTCCTAAATATTTTTTATATAGCTCTAATGCCGGCTGTCCATCTATCTCGTACAAAATATTTCCCTCAGAACGTGTAATTATTCTTTCGGGACCAAATGGCTGCCATCCTCCATAACTGGCAAAACTAATTTCTAATGTTTCTCCATAAAAACCAATTAATACAACTTCTCCTTCTCTTGGATTTTCATTATAAGACGCAAGGGTTTTTTCAAATTTTGCATCATCACCGCACATACCTCCTGTTATTGATAAGTTTGAGTCAATAGCTTCTTCTAGTCCATTTATTAATGAACTTCCGTTAATGAAACTTCCTTCAGACAGTACAAAAAGATGTTTTAAGTTCTCTTTCGGCACACTTGAGTACAAACTTTTCCCCAGAGCAACACCATCTTTATTATAGTCTAAAATATTACCGGTTTTAATTATGAAACTACTTCTTTCAAATTCTATTGCTGTTACTGTGGCAGAATCATCAAGGACATTTATATCAGCAATTTCACCAGCTGTAGAGCCGTAAACTATATGTTCATAAGGGAATTCTCTTTTAATATCCTTTAAAAACAGTTCGTCTTCAAGCAGCAATCGGTTTGCAAATACCAATACTAGTGGATCCTTCAGGGTAATTTTATCTGTAAGATAATTCCATCCAATATCATCTCTTTTAAAAGCTTGCACTATTTTCATAATTTTATTTCTTTAGCTGTATATAAAATGTGGTATCATAACCTAACTTACTTTCTATCCAAATTTTACCTTTGTAATAATTAACTATTTTTTTTACTATTGATAAGCCCAGACCTGTAGATCTTTCGCTATTTGTGAGTGATTGAAATGTTTTAAAAATCTTTTCAAAATGTTCTTCAGCAATACCAGGACCATTATCTTTTACCGAAAAAATATAATGTAATTCATGTTCTTCTACATTTACCTGAATTATACCTTCAGGTTTATCGTTGTAAATGATTGCATTTCCTATTAAATTTTGAAAAAGTTGATGTATTCTGAACTTATCTGCATTAATGACTGGCATATGATCAGACACTTGTATCATTATGTTTTGAGGGATATCAATTGTATCTACAATATTTTCTATCACTTCTAAAATATTAACAGGTTCAAAAATTTGAGTATTTTCGTTATTTATTTTAGAATATGTTAGTATTCCCTGTATGAGCCGGTCCATTTTTTCGATTTTACCTTCTATCAGTTTCAGGTACTGCATCGATTGTTCTCCTAACTTAGCTTCATTGTCTTCTTTTATCCAGTAAATTAAAGAGTTAATGCTTCTTAAAGGTGATTTAAGATCGTGAGATACAATTTGAGCGTATTCTTCAAGATCATTATTACTTTTCTCTAAACTTGCTAAAAGCTGTTCCTTTTGTTCTTCAAGTATTTTACGTTCTGTAATATCCTCTTCAATGGCAAAAAAACGAGAAATTTCTCCCCATTTATTATATAATGCCTGTCCCTGGATTTTTACCCAGTATTTTTTTCCTGTTTTTGAATAATTAATAATTTCAGCGCTAAATGGTTCTCCTTTTTTTATCTGTTGACTTAGATATGCAACTGTTTCAGGATTACTTTCTGGACCTTGAAGTAATTTACCTGGTTTCAAACCTTTAATTTCTTCTGCATCATATCCAGAAATAGCAGTAAAGCTAGAATTAACCCATTCTATTTTTCCTTCTTTATCGCAAATTATAACGGCATTGATATTTTTTTCTGCAATTAATGACAGTAGAATTAATTGCTCGTCTTTCTTTTTATCTTCTGTAGTATCTTCAATTACAGCAAAATAATGTAGAAGTTTGCCGTTTTCATTATAAACAGGCTGTCCTTTTGTCCGAGTCCAAAAATAAGATCCATCTTTACGTCCATGGGTAATTTCTACATCAAATGATTCGCCAGTCATAAAAAGATTGACCATTTTTTTTATAGCCTCTTTATCTGTATTAAAAGTTTTACCAACTTCAATAGGAGATTTCCCTAAAATATCCTCCTTTGTAAATCCTGTGATTTTATGATATGCTTCATTACACCAAAATATTTTTGCATCAGAATCGGTAAAAACTATAGCATTTTTGTTAGCGCTTGCGACTAATGAAAGTCGGTTTAGTTCCTCTCTGTCCCTATTAATTTCTTCTCTTTGACGATTATTAACTTCAAGTAATTCATTGAGTTCATTATTCTTTACTTCCTGATTTTTTAATATTTGCAATAAATCAAGCTGTGGGTCATAATTAGCGAAGTCAGATATTGTAAGGTTATTTTTTTTAACCTCTTCAACAGATGTTAACCATGGCGAACCAATAAAAAGAAAATGATTATGTACAGAAACAAACTGTCCTCTAATCACTAAATCATTTTCTATACACTCTAGAATTACTAATTGATTTAAGTTTTCTGATATTGTTTCTGCATCTATTTTTTCCATGAAAGGTCTTTTTGATGCGAAATAATCTGTGAATTTGATTTGTTCTTTTATTGCAGGAAGAACTTTTTTTAAGCTTTTTCCATAAGACGAAATACGCATTTGCTGATCAAACAAAATGTAGAAAGGAAAGACTTCATTAAATCTGTCGGTAGTAAAATTAATTGAATCCATACATATTACCAGCTTATTTTAAACACATCCTCAAATTTGTTTAACTGTCTGGATACAATATGCTCAATTTCTACATTGCTTTCAAATGCTCTTACTAAACCGTTAAGATACCCTTTTATATATTCTTTCATCCCGGACGTATTTGTGTAATAATGTAACATTAAAATAGTATCATTTACAACAGTTACTTTAAATTCAGGTGGAGTTAGTTTTGGGTATATCAACAACATCCGGTTATGAAAGCTAGGTAAATTTAGTAAATAATCTTTAAAATCATTGTCCCTAGACTGCATTATTAACAGATATTTCTCACGAGTTATCTTTACAACGTACTCTCCTAATTGAAAAAGGATTTTATCGATAGCTAAATTGGTGCTTTTTGATAATTGTTTTGCTATTTCAAAAGTAATAGCATCATTATAAGGCTGATCTATGGTTTTAGTATTCATAGAGACTAAACTTTTAGAAATAGTAATATTCCATGTTTCTACATCGAAAGTATCTATAACGTATTGTTCAAAAGCCTTATAAATTATTCCGTACATGACGTTATTTTATTGAGATATTAACTCGTTTATACTCCAGTATTCAATCATTTTTTTTATTTTATCTACATATTCCTCGTATTTTAATGGTTTAAGCATATATCCGGCTATACCTATTCTGTAAAACTCTAAAACATCTTTATGGTTGTTAGAAGTGGTTAATACTATAGCAGGTATGTATTTTAAAACATCATCAGCTTTAAGAATGCCTAAAAATTCTATTCCATTTATTTTGGGCATGTTAAGATCCAATACAATTATATCAGGAATAATTACCTTATCTTTAAGTATCGTAAGTGCTTCTTCGCCGTTATTTGCTTCTATTATTTTATGAACTTGCTCAAAGTTTGCTAAAACTCTATTAAATTTCATAATCTCAATAGCATCGTCTTCTATTAATAATATATTTAATGGCTTTGACATGTAGTTTTTGTATAAAATTAGTATTCAAATTTAATTATAGCTTTATATTACTTTGTATATATTTCGGTAAATTGTACAAAACTGTAGTCGAATGGTATGAATTTATCGTTAAATAGAAATAAAAAAGTGTTTTTCATTTCTATTTATAAGATTATACTTAAAAAAAACAGCACTAAATACTGCTTAAAAAGAAATGACACGACTACACTAATACCAAACTACACAAGTATTCCAAGATTATTTTATCCGTTTACCAAATCTGCCACTTTTAATCCATTTTAATAGGAATAGTTAACCTGCAAAACAAACACCAGATTGTACTTACTAACGATTTAAAAAGTTCGTTGATCTACAGTAAACTGTTAGTCGTCTAATAGTTAAAATGAAAAACAAAAAAGTAACCGACATTTGTAATGTAATAATTACATTGTCCCCCAACGATAAAATTATCATCCAAAAACAATTTTAATCTAATTTAAAAGCTCCTCGCCACAAGGAGCTTTTTTATTGTTTTTACAAAATGAAACCTCATACTCGATTTTAAGAGAAACTAGATCACTTGTAAAATAAACAAATACGCTATTATGCTTTTTAACGATTTTCAAACGCAATTGGTCTACAGCAAAAAGCTAATCATCTAATAGTTTAAAAAAAAACTGAAAAGTAATCGACATTTGTAATGTAATAATTGTATTGCCCCCAACGATAAAATTATCATCCAAAAACAATTTTAATCTAATTTAAAAGCTCCTCTCCACAAGGAGCTTTTTTATTGTTTTTACAAAATGAAATCTCATACTCGATTTTAAGAGAAACTAGATCACTTGTAAAATAAACAAATACGCTATTATGCTTTTTAACGATTTTCAAACGCAATTGGTCTACAGCAAAAAGCTAATCATCTAATAGTTAAAGAAAAACCTGAAAAGTAATCGACATTTGTGATGTAATAATTACATTGTCCCCCAACGATAAAATTATTATCCAAAACAATTTTAGTTAATTTAAAAGCTCCTCGCCCCAGGGCGCTTTTAATATTTCTTATTACCAAATTATTAATTGTAATTAAATTCTGTAAAAAAAAATAATTAAATATTCTTTACTTAACCTTGTTCATTATAATTTAATTGCATAAAAAAAATAAATTACCAATTGTTAATGATACTATTACAAAACAGTTCTATAATATTTATAAAAACAGATTTACGCCAAAATCAATACTAAAAAATTAAAATTATAAAAGTTTAACCCTTGATATTTAAAATAATTAATGACTAAAATTTATTAAGAGATGAATGAATTACGGTTGTTCGTTTTTAATATAGATCTATTAATAAAAACTGAAAAAGACTTAATGATTCTAAAGCCAGCCGAATATACCATAACCTTAGTCTAATAGAACTGATTTAAAAATGAAAGAGAATCAAACATTAAAATTTATTGAGTTACACACTTATTTGTTTTTTGATAATCAGCTAATTGAATTTAGTTTTCCCATCTAATGTTATAAACAACTATAAAGATTGACATTAAAATAACAATTAATAAAAATAACTAATAATGAATTATTTATAAAATTACTTAAGCGTATAACTCAAAAATTTATTTAACTATTACTAAATAATTTAATTAAAATGAAAAATTCAAACTTAAAAATATTAATAGCCGAAGACGATGTATTAACAACAAAAATTCTGGAGTATATCTTAGAAAAAGATGGATATGAGGTAATATCATGCCCAAATGGTATAATTGCAATAGAAAAAATTGCGGAGTTTTTACCTAATCTGATTATTACAGATACAATGCTGCCTTTCCGTTCAGGATTAGAAATAATTGACTATTCAAAAGAAAATTTTGAACACATCCCAATAATCGTACTCTCTTGTTTAGGTGTAGAAGAAGAAAGAATCATATTAAAAGCTTTCAATTTAGGAGCCGATGATTTTGTATATAAACCATTTAATCCAAATGAATTATTACTTAGAATAAAACGTTTAATTACTGCCAAAAAAACGAGTAACTAATCCATTCTTTAAATACCCTGATTATTAATACAATACCATTAAGCTACTTTTTTTGCATCTTAATTTGAGACCTAAACAGAACTTAAACGAAAAAAAACTCTCAAATTATGTTTCCTTCTGATTTTGTCCTATTTTGGAAATAAATTTAACTTTATAAAAATATGAAAATTAGTAATAAAATTTAGTATTTTTGATTTATGAAATTGGTTATTTCCGTGAATATCTAAGATTTATTTTTATCGATTATATAAAAATTCCGTTGTATGTACAAACCTGAAATTCCTGATAATGAAGACCTTCGTTTAAAGTCCTTAAAAGATTATAATATATTAGATACAATATCCGAAGAAGAATATGATGCCCTGACGAAAATAGCAGCTGCAATTTGTGGCACACCTATTGCACTGGTGAGTTTAATAGATCACAACAGGCAATGGTTTAAATCGCACCATGGCTTAGATGCAACTCAAACACCCAGGGATTTTTCTTTTTGTGCGCATGCAATTAATACCCCTAATGAATTGTTTATTATTCCGGATGCAACTAAAGATGAAAGGTTTTTTGACAATCCATTGAGTACTAATGATCCTCATGTAATATTTTATGCTGGTGCCCCTTTAAATACTAAGGATGGTTATGCTTTAGGAACTCTTTGTGTTATTGATACAAAACCAAGAGAAGATCTTACAGAAAGCCAGAAGGAATCCTTAAAGGCACTCGCAAATCAAGTGATTTCACAACTTGAACTCCGAAAAAAAAATAGATTTTTGGAAGAATTAAACAATGAAATTTTTAGAAAAAATACACAGTTGAATCAGTTTGCTCATCGACTTACTCATGATTTAAAAGTTCCGATTAGTGGTATAAACTCCCTAATCATGTTTATAAAAGAAGATTATAAAACACTTATTAAGGATACTGAACTCGAAGAATGGATTGATTTAATTTATTCTCGTAATGAATATATGGACTTTCTAATTAATGGAATTTTAGAATATACGAAGGTTAGTAATGATGAAATTTATTTTGAAGATTTTAACGTAGAAAATATAGTTCAATATATACTGAATAATGGTGCTTTACATACTCTAATTCATGTAAATTGCATTAATTGTGATGCAGTTATAAGACATTCCAAAATAGGTTTTGTACAAATTATTCAAAATCTTTTATCGAATACAATAAAACATACCAATAAAAAAGAATGCAGGGTTTGGTTGACATTTACAGAAAACGAAACCAGCTATTCTTTTATATATGAGGACGATGGTCCAGGTATACCACAAGAATATTGGGAAAAAGTTTTTGAATTGTTTGAAACTGTAAATTCAAAATCTACTAAGAATTCCGGCATTGGTTTAGCCACAATTAGAGCAATATTAGACCGAACAAAGGGGAGTATTTTTCTTAAAAGCAGAGAAAATAATGAAGAAGGCGTTTGTTTTTGTTTTGTTTTGCCAAAAGAAAGTAAGATTTAATACATATATCTTTATTTATTAGTCTGTATAGAAAACAATTGAACTTCTTTCCATTTAAAAATTCAGTCATATTTTTATGATTCTCACTCATGGCTTAAAATTAAGATTATGCACTTAGCTAGCTAGTGCTTTATAAGTTTAGCATATCGAGAATTTACAAACTCTTAATCGAACTGTTAAAGAATCAAAAAAAAATCTTCCTATTAATCCCAGCTTTTAAAATCATTCATTTACCAATTCGAAATTTTATTACAATTTTATAGCTTCGCATAGATACACTTCTTTTCTAAGCCCGCTACTTGAAAATCGATGATTACGCTTGTTAAAAACCAACTGAATTTCCATTTTTTCGCAATATTTTCGACCTGTAAAATCAACATTTTTATATTCATCTCCTAAAATACGAACATCAATAGGTAGTGCCTGAAGAATATCTTCCAGGTCCATTTCCGTTGTATATGGAATAATTTCATCTACAAACTTGCAGGCTTTTAACTGGATATAACGCTCTACTACTGTCTGTATAGGTTTGTTTTTTTCTGGTCGGTCTATAGTGGGATCGGTCTGTAATCCAACAATCAAGTAATCACAATGCATTTTTGCTTCTTCAAGCATACGAACATGCCCCGCATGCAATAAGTCGAATGAACTAAATGTAATTCCAATTTTTTTCTTTCCTGATTTCATTGTTAAAATTTGTTAAGTTATTTTAAAAAAATAATCATAAAACTCTTGTAATCTTTGATTTAAGTTTTAATTCTGATACAAATATATTTCTATTACAAATGTCTCATTATGTTTTTAGATAAATGGAATTAGTATGTAGGCCAGTGGTAGTTTTCTATAGATATATTACTATCACAGTTTAGAATGTAGTACAATACAAATAGCAATTTGGAAATCAAATTCTATGCTTAAATAATTTTTAAAAAGAGAATTTACCCCGTATTTTATCATAAAATAGAGGAAAATTAAAGATATACAATATCGATTTTGAAAAAAAATTACTACTTTTACTAAGAGCCATACATGACACGTATGTAATTTGAATTTGTATAAATAAAAAAATCTCTTTTTTTTATAATCAAATTTGAATAGATAGTAATTAAATAAAATAATCCCATTTTTCTTAATTCTTAATACTAATGGAACAGCCAAATCTTAACTATATAAATAATCTTTCGGGAGATGATATGGCTTTTAAGCAATTAATCATTAGTACCCTAAAAAAAGAGCTACCTTTAGAAATAAACGAATATCATAGTAAAATTGAAAATAATTGTTTTACAGGTACTGCAGAAATTATTCATAAGATAAAACATAAAATAAGCATTATGGGAATGGAAAAAAGTTATTATCTTGCTGAAGAGTTTGAAATTAGCTTAAAAAAACAATCTGTAGCTTTTAAAGAAGTATTAAAAGTAGAGTTTGATGAAATACTTAGTACAATGCAAGATTTTGTCGATTCATTATAAACTTACCTAAATGAATTGTATTTTAATAGATGATGAAGCATTTGCAAGAGCAATTATAGGTCAGATGATTACAAAACATCCTGCTTTAAATTTTATAGATGAATTTCAAAATGCAATGGAAGCTTTAAAGTTTCTTAATCAAAGTACTATTCCAATAGACATTATTTTTTTAGATATTCATATGCCTGGATTTACAGGTTTTGACTTTATCCAGACCATTAAAAATCCTCCTTTAGTTATTTTAATCACCTCAGATAGAAATTTCGCCATCGAAGCTTTTGAATATAAATGTATTGTCGATTATTTGGTAAAACCAATTACTGAAGAACGCTTTTTAAAAGCAATTAATAAAATAGAAGCCAAAAAACTAATACTCCCTTCTTCCAATGGAATGTCAGATACTAATTTAATCCAGCCTAGTGATACTACTACTGATTTTTATGTAAACATACATCGAAGACTTATAAAAATAAACATTTCATCTATCAATTTAATTGAAGCTAAAGGAGATTATATTCTGATAAAAACCGAAAATAAAAATTATACCGTACATTCTACTTTAAAAAAAATAGAAGATAAGCTTCCAGTATCTTCTTTTTTAAAAGTTCATCGAACTTATATAATTAATATAAAAAAAATAATTGATATCGAAGATAATAGTGTTTTAATTGCAAAAGATGTAATTCCGGTGAGTAGATCAAATAGACCAGAGCTTATGAAGCGACTTAATATGCTTTAAAAACATATTGATTTACAACAACTTAAACAGTAAATTCATTATCAAATCTTTATTATATGTCAATCTATTCTTTTAATAGTTTGATACTTCAAAGTGAGTGTTCACTTTTTATTCTTCAAACTAGTTATCATAATATCCCAAAATTAAAATTAAGAAGCACATGCAATAATACTATAATAATCTTCATAAAACTGGTTAGATATTTGAATGCTTCCCGCTACTACTTGGGACAAAGAGGAAAATTTCTTCTTTGTCCCTTTTTTATTTAGTCTGTCAGCATGTTAATACTGTAGATCAGACGAACTACTTCATTAGCCCTAGCGGTTCGAAACTCATTTTTTGAAATTATAAATTTTTCAGAAAAAACAGAACCTATTAAGTATCTTGACTCTATCCAGTTTCAAATATTGTAACATTCATTAAGTTTTAAGAGATTCTCTACACCATTATTTAAAAACTCCTCTACATCTTTACTTTCCTCTTCAAGCCCAGTTAATTTTAGTTGCAGCCGTAATTTAGAGATTGAAAAACTATGAAAAGAGTTTAGAAAAGCTTCTATTGAAGAATCTAAAAAATAAATTAATTCCTTACTATTAGGGCTGTCTTTATCAGACAGCCCTTGTTTTTAATTATGTTTTGATAAGAAAACAAATACACTTTTTTTAGAGCTTTTAATTATTATTCATCTTATCTTTGAAGCTGACTAAAAGATAATAATAATGCTCTATTTTTAAGATCCAAAAATCATAGTTTCAGGATAAAAGGTTACTTCTCCTGATGCAATATCATGAGATCCGCCAACAATTCCAATCTCTCCTTTTTCAATCATTTCTTTTAGGATCGGACTACGCTCCATGATTGATTTAACAGTTCGTTTAACATTGATTTTCGATACATTTTCAACAAATTCAGGATTGCCTGAATTTCGGTTTTCTTTTGTTTCAGTTTCATCATCAACTGCTGGTCTTATCTTTGTAAGCAGTGCTGTTAAATTGCCCATTTCGACATGATCACAAGCACCTTTTACAGCCCCGCATTTTGTATGGCCTAATACTACAATAATTTTTGAACCTGCCACTTTACAGCCAAATTCCATACTGCCTAAAATGTCCTCATTGATAATATTTCCGGCAATACGTACGCTAAAAACATCTCCAAGTCCCTGGTCAAAAATTAATTCTGCAGAAGTTCTACTGTCTATACAACTCAAAATAACAGCAAAAGGATGTTGTCCTTCTGAAGTTTCATTTGCCTGTTGCAAAAGATTACGATTTATTTTTAAGTTGCTTACAAACCTTTGGTTTCCTTCCTTCAACAATTCTAAAGCTGAAGAGGGCGTAATAGCAGCTTGCATTTCTTTTGTTAACGTTTTCATTTTGATTGATTTTACAAAGTTATGATAAATAAAATTTTTCTGGCTGATGTGGTTTAGGGATATCCTTTTCTTTTAATAAATCCTTAATATTTATTTCAATCGTTCTGGCAATTGCTGTAACTGGTGTATCTGTCGGACGATTTCTAAAGGGGTCCTGCAGATGTGTGGCAGATTTTTCCAAGAGAAAAAATGTAGTCGAAATAACTAATAACAATGGAATTTCAAAATAGCTTTCTATATCCCTTAACGCAATTGATAGTGTAACAATAAAGATGTAGATAAAGAAATGTAAAAAAATACGATAGGTTATAGGGAAAACAGTGCTTTTTATACGTTCAGCCATTCCCATGTAGTTTGAAAAATTAACCAAAGTATTATTTAATTGAACTTGCGAAAAAATATCAATTGATTTTTTTTCTTTCAATGCCGCTATTTGAAGTGTATTCAACTGCAAAAGTGCTAAAGGTTTATTGCTTTGTTTTTCTATTTCCTGTATATCTTTCCCCGTGATAAAGTTTTCCATGTTTTCAACAGGATCCAGTCCGCGTAAGCCCTGCCCCAGACTATAACACCATGCAATATGCCTAAAGGCCATTTCTCTGATTTCGGCTTGATTTTCTTTGGCTACAAAGGATTGTAATTGCAGTACAAAACTACGGCTATCGTTAACTATGCTTCCCCATATCTTTCTTGCTTCCCACCAACGATCATAAGACTGATTGAGTTTAAAAGAAAGAATCACAGAAATTGCCGTTCCTATAAATGCAGGTATCGTTATAGGCATTATCGGAATAATATTTTCGAATTGAGTCGTAAGATAATGAACCAATAAACCAATAATTAATACAAAGAGAATTTCATACTTGACCTTTTTGAAAAGATAGGAAACGGGGATTTTAGTATTGGTTAGCATAAACTTTAGATTTGGTTTTTTATGTAAAAATAACAAAACTATTTCAAATGATAGTAATACTATTATAAATAATTGTTAAATATTTTTTAAGATATATTTACTTTTAAACATTAAATGTTTCACTATATTTGCTTAAACAGTAATTGATATGGAATTTCAAGTAAAATTTGATATAAACGATAAAATCTTCTTGCGTAATCCTGAAAGCAGCGAATTAGGTAAATTGATGGTAAAAAAATCCATTGACCTTATTTATGAACTTGGTTTTGAACAATTTACATTTAAAAAACTGGCCGTAGAAATACACAGTACAGAAGCCACCATTTACCGATATTTTGAAAACAAACACCGACTTTTGCTTTACATTCTTAATTGGTATTGGAGCTATATGGAATTTTTAGTGACTTTTAAATTAGAAAACGTATTTGATAAAAAAGAAAGATTAAAAATAATCGTGAATTTACTTACTCACGAATTTGCAGAAAGTACAAATCAATTTGATTATAATAAAAAGCTACTTAATCAAATTGTTATTGCAGAAAGCAGTAAAGTATATTTAGTAAAAGAAGTTACGGAAATCAATAAAAATGAGGTTTTTAAGCCTTATAAAGATTTGTGCTCAAAAATAGCAGAAGTCATTTCAGAGTATAATTCAAAATATAAATATCCAAGATCACTCAGTACTACCCTAATTGAAACTTCACATCACCAGCAGTACTTTAGTGTTAATTTACCAAAACTTACCGATGTTTCTTCAAAAACAAACACAGAATTTACAGCACAATTTATTGAAGATTTGTTGTTTAAAGTTTTAGATTAAATAAGCCTTAAAATGCTTTTACCTTAGTATTTTAAATTAGGTCATGATAAAAAACGTTCCCTGCTACCAGACATTTTAGTAGTCAAACAGAAAAATTGCACTTTTTATCATTCGTGCAAATCAGGTTTTCTACTTGATACGAATTTGCACAAATTATTGAAACGTAACTCAATTTCAATTGCTTCCAATATTTCAAATTTGCAATATAAGGCGGTATTTTTTGATTTTAGTATAATTCACAATTACCATATCTGGATCTCATACCTAGAGAATTCTTTAACAATTAATAAACATGATCAATTTACAAAATTGACTAACTTGTAGTTCCTTACTATTACATTTTTATAAATAAACGTATAGAGTATATGGAAAAAATAATTCAAGAAAATCGTCTTGATTCTCTGTCCAAATCATCCTCAAAGCTTGTCCTTACAAGCTCAATCTTATTTGGTCTGTATTCTTTTTATCTACTGATTGAAATTCTGGACTTCCTCGCATTACTCCATTCCAAAGAGCCTGATTATAGTGCGACTTACAACATCGTGCACGTTGCCTATTTTATTGTGGAAATGGTGGTCTGTTTGGGACTGGGTTTATGGATAGGAATGCTGTACCTATGCAAGAGAAAGAACCCTATAGCGCTGACAAGCATTTTTACATCCGTTACAATTTTCAGGATAGTGATTGTGTATTATCTCTACCATTATTCCGACACTGTTTACCATAGTGTCCCTTATATCTACAAACTTGCTAATCCATTGAGCAATTTTTTCAGGTTTTCTTTCATTTACATTCAAATATTGTTGACGGCAATCACTGCTATTACTAACTTAAGAGCAATATCCGTCCATCGGAAAACACAACATACTTCAAAGTGAAATTCCTGATTATGCAGAAAAATATATGACTTAATGCCCAAATCTATTATAACAAGTGTTAGCGGTAGTTATTTAGTAGCAATTTATATTTTAATTTAGCATCATTGTCTTCCGTCTCTTTTTCAATATATAACTTTAGATATTCAATCGCTTGCTCTTTTTGACCTGAAAATCTATATGCCTCACTTATATAATAATTACTATAGGTTGACTTTGGAAAAAGGAGAATATTTAACTTAAATAAATCTATTGCCTGAGTAGTCTTTTTTTCGAACAATAGCTTATAACCATATCTTTCAATAAGATTTTCTCTTAATGAATATTTCCTTGAATTTTGTTCTATTTCCTTAATTCCAGCTTCATAACCTTTATCGCATACAGTCTTAATTATATCTTTAGTGTAAAAAAAATTGTCAATTGATGGTGATGAACCCACTAATTGTTTTTTAATTAGATTACTCGCTTCCCAATAATTTTCGACTTCTCCATTTGTCAGAATAACAACAGTGTAGCCCAAATCTGGATAAATCATTAGTTCACAAGCAATACCATCATGCCCACCAGTATGTCCAATGATCCTATGTCCGTTTATTGTGTTTTCTTCAACACCATAGCCATACATTCCATCTCTAAATTTCACCTTACCAGAAGTGTAAAGAGCTGTATTTTCTTTGCTAAGCAAACGATCGTTTTGTAAAGCATTGGCAAAATTCAACAAATCGTCAACTGTTGAATAGCCACCACCAGCAGGAGTTCCTTTTGCTAAATTTGTGAAAATATTATTTTTCCATTGTCCTGGTTCTTCCAGTGACATTGTATAGCCAGTAGCTAAATTTGGAATAACATTATCCAGTTCGTAAGCATCCGTATTAATCATTTTTGCGGGTTTATATATCTTTTCTTTTACGTAATCAAAATAATCCTGACCCGACACCTTTTCAATGATTAATCCTAAAACCATATATCCGGAATTACTATAATAGAAGTCACTACCTGGAGCAAAGGCTAGTCTTTTATTTACAAACAATGGAAGGTAATCAGAAACTGCTTTGAAGTTTACTTTTGCAAGCTTATCATATTCTTCCCAAAAACTGTTCATTCCTGAAGTGTGCGTTAATAATTGATGGATTGTTACAGAGTCAGCAACAGCTTTATTAGGATAATCCAAAAGATATTTGCCTACTTTATCCTGAAGCGAAATTTTGCCAGATTCTACCAATTGCATAATAGCCATTGCTGTAAACATCTTGTTTATAGAAGCTAAGTTGAACTTCGTGTCCGGTTTATTTTTAATACTGTCCGGCAAATTGGCAAAACCAAATGCTTCTCTATATATTGGTTTGCCATTTTTTGCAATAAGAACGACCCCGCTTAAGTTATTTTCCTTTTCAAGATTTTTTAAGTGAGACCTTATCGGAGAAACTATACTTTCTAAATTTTGTGATTGGACCACGATAGGTTGTAAAAGAACTGTGAAGAAGATAGAAGTTATAAAATATATTTGACGGGTTGTCATATGGGTATCCTTTTATAATTAAAGTGACAAAAGTACTTTAATCATAAAAGGAAAAATTGTACAAATGTAAACCTGCTTTATAAAAACAGCCAGTGAATTTGTTTTTTTTCCAGCGCAGTCGTTTTTTTAAAAAAGACTTTAGGAGAGAACCCAGTCACTGATTTGAATTCTCTTGTCATATGGGACTGGTCAAAATAATCAACACCATATGCTATATCCGTTAAGTTGTTTCTTGTATTATCTGATGCGTACTTATTAACCGCATTTCTAAATCGTAGTATCTTTTTGAATTGAGATGGTGTTTTACAGATATGTCTGCCAAAGTGTTTGTTTAATGTTGTACGTGAAATAGCATTTTTTTTACATAGTTCTGTAATTGTTAAAGCGTCATTTTCTTCGCACATCATTTCAGACAAAATAGTTTCAAGGAAATGATGCTGAAACCCAATTAATTTGGATAACCAATAACTCTCAACAGCTTCAATTTTTTCGGTATCATTTTGTAAAGAAAGAATTTCAATCATCGCTTTTCTATAATCTTCAAAAGGTAAAAATTCAGAAAAGTTTGAACTGTTGTAATGGTTTAATTCATGCTCCAAAAATGAATTTATAGCTAACGGTTTAAAATAGATCGTAATTTCGTTTATTTTTCCTTCGTATTGAACGTACACTGGCTTATTGAAATTAGACACCAAATTTGTTTCAATCTTATTGTCATCGCATTGCCCGATTATTAATTTATTTCCTTTATTAATAGTTTTTGATTTTTCGCTTATTGATACAATGGTAAAAACAGATGGGAAGGTTATGTATTTGGCAGGTTTTTCTTCAGATGTATGTGTGAGTATATAAATACACTCTATGTATTTTTTAAGTAAAGGATTTAAAGGAGAATAAACTTTTATTTTCATAGATCATAATTGGGAGTTAGGGAACTAACTAACTGTTTGTATACATATTTGACTAAAATTGGATTCACCAGCTGTCAACGAGACTTTTAATTTGTTATACATTAACAAGCCATTTGTCTTTTGCAATTGGTCCACTAAAATTAACGCTAACTTATTTTATAAATTTGGCTATACAAACAAAAAGAAGAGAAAAAGTTAAGATGTACATTTTAAAATATTGTAATAATCAAAGATAATCTGATTAGATAATTGATTGCTTCCCGCTACAAGTAAAAATCAAAGCCTGAGATATCTAGATTTCTCAGGCTTTTTTTGTGGTTTCGATAAATTTTCTTCGATTTCTTGAAAATTTTAAACGTCCGTATTTTCGAGGAAATTTGGTTCGAGTCTGGTTAGGTTATTCTAAAGGAATTAAATCATTAACTTATCGATTTTTTATTCAATCTCTTTTAAAAAATTAAAATGTATTACTATGTAATTGTCTATGATAATGCGATATCATCAACCTGCAAACTTTCATTGTAAATACTACATTCAATGGTTTAACTTACTTTATTCCTATTTGATTTGAAACCATTCTTCTACATCTTTTGCTATAGTTTCGCCTTTTATTAAACTTTCAAATTCATTTGTAGAGATATTATGGAGATAGTCTTTCTGCCATTTTTTATGATTCAATGCCACTTGCTGTATGGCGTCACAAATAAATAAAACTTCTTCATTTGTTGTTATTGGATGAAGCGACAAACGTACCCAGCCTGGTTTGTTAGCCTGATTTTTCAGAAGCAATTCATTGGTAATCGTTCTTGATCTTTTTTCGTCAATATTGAACAAATAATGTGCATACGTACTTGCACATGACCAACCGCCTCGAACCTGAATCCCGAAACGGTCATTTAGAAGCCGAACAATTAAATTGTAGTGAATGTTTTCAATTACAAATGAAACACAGCCTATCCGATTACTTATAAGATCTCCCAAAATTGACAATCCTTTTATTTTTTGAAGTTTGGAATAACAAAGATCTAACAGTTCTTTTTCTCTGTTTTTGATATTTTGGACTCCCATTTTTTCCTTAAGTTCCAAAGCCAGGGCTGTTCTAACTACCTGTAGAAAACCAGGCGTCCCGCCATCTTCCCTTACTTCTATACCATCGCTGTAACTGTATTCACCCAATGGATTTGTCCATCTCGTATTTCCACCACCAGGATTATCCGGAAAATCAGATTTATATAGTTTTTCGTCAAAAACCAAAATACCGCAAGTTCCGGGTCCGCCCAAAAATTTATGAGGCGAAAAGAAAATGGCATCCAACTTTTCATCCGGATCATTAGGGTGCATATCGATTTTTACATAAGGAGCTGAAGCCGCAAAATCTACAAAGCACAGTCCGCCGTTTTGATGCATGATTTTAGCCAGTTCCTGATACGGCGTGATGATTCCAGTGACGTTTGAACAAGCCGTAAATGAACCGATTTTTAACCTTCTGCCGGCATATTTTTTTATTGTTTCAGCAAGTATTTTCGGATCTACCAAATTATTTTCATCAGCTGGCAAAATCACAACATCTGCATTGGTTTCATACCACGGCACCTGGTTCGAATGATGCTCCATGTGCGTAATAAAAACTACTGGTTTGTCATTTTCATTTTCGTGATTTTTCCTTAAACCTATAATACGCTGCAGTTTTGACAATGCGGCTGTCATTCCGGTTCCCGTAGTTACCAAAACATCAGGTTCACCTGCATTCACTGCCTTTTTAATGACGTTTCTTGCGTATTGATACGCAGAGGTTGAAGTCTTCCCTGTCTGACTTGAAAGTGAATGGGTATTGGCAATCATCGGACCAATTTTATTGAGCATAATTTCTTCTATCGGAACATATAACCTTCCGCTGGCAACCCAATCTGCATAAAGCAGTTTTTGTTTTCCATATACCGATTCAAAACTGTGATTTACACCTAATGTATTTTCTCTAAATTTAGAAAAGTAACATTCTAATTCAATTGGTTTCGTTGTTTCAATAGCATTCATTTCCCTATCATTTTAAAATTAACTAATTATTTTTGGTTGAATCTTTCAAAGAATTCATACGTTCGAAGCAGCTGATCGATTCGCTGGCGATTGTCTCCGCTTCTGGTCAATTCATGGCTTGCTCCTGGCTGTCTTACATACTCTACAGGTTTCCCTAAAACTTTCAGACTTTTGTAAAGCATTTGGCTTTGCGTAACTCCTGTACGGTTATCATTATCTCCATGAAATATTAAAAACGGAGTATTGATGTTTTCTACGTAATTAATTGGTGATTCACGCTGTAAAATTGCTTTGGTTTTTTCTTCCCACGGATAACCTCCAAAATATCTCGGAACCATTCTCCAAACATTTGCCTCTCCAAAAAAAGTATTGAAATCATAAACCCCACGCTGACTTGACGCTGCCTTAAATCTTTGATCATGACTTATAATCCACGTTGTTAAATATCCTGCGTAAGACCCTCCGGTAATGAAAAGCCGACTTTGATCAGCCCAGCCTTGTGCCACAGTTTTATCTAATGCAGTCAATACGTCACTTGCAGGTCCTGTTCCCCAATCGTTGATGTTTGATCTCAAGAATTTTTCGCCATATCCGGAAGAGCCTCTTGGATTACTATATACTACCCCATAACCCTGAGCAGTGAAGAATTGATATTCCAACCACATACTTCCGTCACCCGGGCCAAACATCGAAGCTGGTCCTCCGTGAATTTCAGTCAGTAACGGATATTTTTTTCCTTGTTCGAACTGCGTTGGTTTCATTACCCAGTATTCAATTTCAAGTCCTTTTTCGTTGATAAAAGTGCCTTTTTCCGGAAAGCTGATGGCTTTATTTTTTAACCAGTTGGTATTGAAATCGGATACTAATCTTGGTTCTTTTAATTTCAGATCAGAAACATATAATTCTGATGGATTTTTGACATCTGTTTTAGCAAAAACCACAACGCCATTATTGATATCATAATCGGTAATTCCCTGATCAAAAGATGTAAGCGTCTGAACTTTTAAAGTGTTTAAAGGCACTGTGCAAATCGCTGATCCTCCATTGCTTGAGGAGGTAAAATAAAGCTGTTTTTCATCTTTAGAAAATCGAACATTATTGTTATTTCGATCGTATTCAATTGTTTGGCTTTTCGCCGAAGGATTCTCTAAGTTGAAAATTTTCAGCACCGGAACCGATAAATTATTGATGATGCTTTCCTGATACGCCAATTGTTTTCCTGAAGGCGAAACGGCTAAAAGCTGAAATACCAGATTTTCTGCGCCTAATAATTCGGTTACATTTGTTCCGTCGGTATTAATCGTGTAAATTTTAGTTTCCAGAACTCTGTCCGGATGTCTTTTTTCATTAATGTTTCCGGTAAATGCAATTTTATCGTTACCTACGAAAGACGGATTTGAATACGAATAAAATCCTTTGGTAATGGCGCGTTCTTTTGATCCCGGCTTTGCATCAATAATGAAAATGTGCGAAAAACGAAGCTCACTGCTAATTCCGGTTTCGGTTTGAAACTGCAATTTGTCTACTACTTTTGCTTTTTTGTCTTTTTCGTTATTGTCCAAGTAAGCTCTGATAGCTTCGATATTTCCGTTTGGATCTGCTTTTGTTTTGTTGACTTTCAGATTATCATTCGCAGCAAATCCCGGTTTTTCAAAACTCCAGAGTGGTAATTCTTTCTTCGGATTTAAAACAGAATCTTTTACCAATTCATTGATTTGAAGCGAAGCCGTAAACAAAAGCTGTTTTCCATCCGGACTCCATTTTGGATTTCCTGCTCCGTATTTTGATTCGGTTAACTGAATGGCTTCTCCGCCTTCATCAATTTTAAAAAGGAATATTTGAGATTTTCCTTTGATGCTTCTCGTAAAAGCAATCTGTCTGCCATCCGGACTAAAAACCGGTGAACCTGAACTTTCTTTTCCGAAAGTTAATTGTCTTGGCGTACTATTTTTTGAAGTTTTAGTAATCCAAAGCTGTGTATCGTAATCGTAATCTAACGGATTTTCAGTATTTTTAATGATACTTTTTACGGTAAAAACTGCATGCTGACCGTCTTTACTTAATTCTACATCCCCAACCGTTCTGATTTTTAAAAGATCTGTAACCTGAATTAACTCTTTTTTTTGCTGGCTGAAACAACAGACTGATGCAATCAGCGCCAGAACGATGCAAATTTTATTTTTGATTTTATTCATCTCAATATTCTTTTAATTTTTAGTGCTTTCTAAGATCAGTTTCATGAATTCTTCTCCTGAAACTTCGCCTTTCTTTTTGATAAAATCTTTTGGTGTGTTGTCTCCAATTTCAAAAACCAAAGCTTCAGTTTTATACGTTTCAAACAAATAACTGAATAAGGTAAATGTTGGCGGTTTAAAATACAAAGGCTTCACATGAGGCGTATAACCCGGAATTCCGTCTTTGACTTTGTTTAACCAATTCGGTACAAAACCCGGAATATTTCCTTTCAGATTTGGATCAACCGTATAATAAATATCATCGTGAGTGGAATGAAAATCAATCGAAAACAATAACTTATTATCCTCTTTAATTTCGTTTTTCAGAAAATCACGAACGGCTCTTGTTTCGGGCTGATTGAAATCATTATAATCCCTGTTCAAATCAATTCCGCCTGAATTATGCCTCCAAAAACCGCCATCAACGCCATCGGGATTCAGAAGAGGGATGACGTACACTTCAAATTTCTTTCTGAACTTTTTTGCCAATGGCGTATCAGCAGTTAAACTTTCAACAAAAGCTTCCAGGGCATAATGTCCCGTTACTTCCGGTGGATGGTTTCTTCCTGAAATCAGGATTTTATTTTTGGAAGAAGGATTTCCGATACTGAAAACCGGAATCTTTCGGCCTTCAGCAGTCAAACCAACAGAAGCTTCGGCAGTATTATTTTTATTTTTTAATACCGAAATCCATTCGCTGATATCTTTTGAAGTTTTGAGTTCCTGAGCCGCAATCCAAGTGGTGTCTTTGCTGACTTTTACTTTCAAAACATAATTAGAATCTTTTTCTCTTTTTACAAAAGTGCCGTTTTCAGAGGCTGTCCATTTTTTTCCGTCTGAACTTATTTTGGCATTGTATCGGTGTCTTACATTTTGAGGATAATCAAAACGAATTTGGATTTCCTTATCTGTTTTTGACCAGACTTTAAAAGCATACCAAGGGCTTCCGTTAATTGGGGAGTTCTCAGGCGTAATCAAAACGCTAAATGTATTATCATCAATTTTAACAACACCGTTTAATCTCGCTCCTGCAAAATCATTTCCGAAGAAAACCTCCTCTTCGGTTTTATCAAAAACGCCTTTCCATTGTTTCTGCACCGGACGTGTTACCGTTGAAACTGCGGTAATCGGATCTTGCCCTTTAAAAGTACTTTTAACCTGTGCATTGGCTGTAATTGCCAATAATGCAGCTGCTGAAAAAAATAATTTCGTTTTCATTTTTTATTCTTTTTTTATCTGGATTAGTTTGTCATCCTGACGAAGAAAGGATCTCCGTAAGAAGCTCGACAAAGATTGTCGTCTGAGATTGTCGTCTGAGATTGTAGAGTTACTTGCGAAGATTACTCGTTCCTCGGAATGACATATCAGAAGCATAAATTTATTTTTTATCCAAGAGTGTTTTCAAAGTCGTTTGCAATTCTTCTCCGCGAAGGTTTCTTGCTACAATAATTCCTTTTGAATCAACCAAATAATTAGCAGGAATCGCTCTTACTCCGTATAATTTTGCGATTTCACTGTTCCAGTAAATTAACTCCGAAACTTGCAACCAATTCAAATTATCATCCTGAATACCTTTAACCCAGTTTTCTTTCTTTTTGTCCAAAGAAATTCCGAAGACATTAAATCCTTTGTCGTGATATTCTTTATAAGCTGCTACGATATTTGGATTCTCTTTTCGACAAGGCGCACACCATGAAGCCCAGAAATCTACCAAAGTATAGCCTTTTAGATTTTCTGAAAGACGAACTGGTTTTCCGTCAGGATCGTTGGCTGTAAAATCAGGGGCTTTTTTACCCACCGCCAATCCGTTTAAAACGGTAACCAGTTCTTTTAGTTCTTTCACGTAAGTGCTGTTTTGCTGGCTTTTATCAAGCAATGCAATATTTTGCGTAATTTGATCGGGAGTTAATCTGTACGACCAGTTTCTGTACAAAACATAAGCGGAAACAATAGAAGCAGGATGTTCTGTAATCCATTTGCTAATTTCTACGTCTCTGGTTTTTCTATACGTATCGAATAATTGCTGAGATTCAGAACCTTCAACAACTGAAGTACTGTAATTTTTAACGGGGCTTAATTTTACCGTAATTGGTGTTTTTTCAAGGAAAATATATAATGGAATATTAGCTGTATTTACGCTTAAACCGTATAGCTCAGGAAGTTTTACTTTTGTTTTAAAACTAAAATTTCCTTCCACAACTTTTGATGAATCTATGGTTGTGAACATTTTGTTGTGAAATTTTTGCAGATATACATATTTAGCAACTGTATCTGTAACAGTTCCTTTTAACTGTAAATTACTTTCCTGTGCTTGAGTTTGTGCTACTCCTAAAAATAAGGCAAAACCTAATAGTATCTTTTTCATTGTATTTGATTTTAAGTGAAACTTTGTCAATGGTATTTTATTTAGTACAATTTATTAACCGCCAATTCGGTATTAGCCGGTGGAAAAATATAATTAACAGCAGAAGAAGGAACAGCAGGTGTTTGTAGCTTATTATCTCCTTTAGCCGGAAGTGTTTGCAGGTTTCTAAGCAAATCCGGTCCGCGGAAACCTTCTCCCAATAATTCGATTCGGCGCTCTTTCCAAATGGCTTCAATCAGAAGATTCGGATCTGAAGTAACAGTTCCGGAAAAGGCATAAGAAGCATCAGAACGTTGATGAACTGCGGTTAAAAGATTAGCGGCAAGTGTCAGGTTTCCGGTTTTAGCAGCGGCTTCCGCATAATTCAGTAATACTTCTGAATATCTGATAACAGGGATATAATCTAAAAACGGTGATGGTTTTGCATATTTTTTAAAGTATTGTTTTCCTGACAATGTTCTCGTTAAGTCACGTCGTTTATCACTCGATCTCCATTGAGTATCGCCCAAAATTCCTGTTGGATTTAAATAATATTCCAAATTGGTATTGTAGATATAAGCGATAGAAGACTGACCTGTCTGAGAATCCAAACTGCTCATCGGAATACTAAAAATAGATTCAACCGTTGCATAATTCGAAGAAAATACAACCGTAATATCCGGCTGTAAAGCGTGTTTTACATCACTGGCAGTTGTAGAAAACGGTGCTTGTGTCTGTGGTACCATTTTTTTTGCCTCTTCAATTACTTTTGCCCAATTATTCTGCGTAAGATAAACTCTTGTTTTTATGGCAATTGCTGTGCTTACATGTGCTCTTGTTGTATTTAAATCTGCAGTTGAATAACTTTGTGGCAGTGCTGCTTCGGCATCGTCTAAATCTTTTAAAATCTGCGTATAAATTTCTGCAACAGTACTTCTTGCAAGATCATTATTGGCAGGACCGGTTTCTGCTTTTAAACGCAATGGAACACCTTTTGAAGCGCCGGCATCTTTATTATAAGGCTGTCCGAAATTGATAACCAAAGTGTAATACGCCAAAGCCCTTACTAATTTGGCTTCACCTATATATTCTTTTGCTTTTTGCTCCGTAATGACACCTTGATTTACCGCTAAACCTTCAATCAGAATATTGGCATTATTGATCGCTGAATACGCTTGTCCCCAAAGATTGTTGACATCATTTGAACCAGAGCTATACGAGTTGTTCCAGCTTTCGTAACCTGTAAAATTATTTGCTGTAATGTTGATAAAATCTTCTCCTTTCTGATCCTGATATAAAAGGATACGGCCGCCGTACAAACTGGCACCTTTAAATGCTTTGTAAATTCCGTTTACCAAACCTTCGATTCTTGCCGGAGTTTTAAAAATGTCTTTGTCTGAAACGGTGGTTTCCGGCGCTATGTTCAGATCTTCGTTGTTTTCACAAGAAGTAAACAATATTCCGGTGAGCAGCAATATAGTTGCAATTGATTTTCTGTGTGATTTTAAATATATCTTCATGGTATTTTTATTAAGTATTAAAAAGCGACGTTAAGACCAAATGTGAACGTTTTTCCTTGTCCTACAGAGTTTTTTTCGACTCCCATAGACGTTGTTGAAGATCCGTTTGAAGAAGTCTCCGGATCAGATCCTGTATAAGAAGTAATCAGGAAAAGATTGGTTGCCTGTAAATACAATCTAACGGATGATAATTCTGCTTTTTCAAGGATATTTCCTGGAAGCGAAAAACCAATTGTTAATTGCTGCAATCTCAGGAAATCGGCTTTTTCTGCATTATCAGAAATAGCATATCCGCTGGATCCGTTTGAGATCACATCGTTATAAACCAATCTCGGAATATTGGTTACCTGTCCAGGTGTTGTCCAACGGTTTAAAACATCTGTTGAGTTGTTATAAAAACGCTGATCTAAAAGTGTTCCTCTTGTATTGTTCATCACTTTATTACCACCAGAATACGTGAAACCTACTGTAAAATCAAATGCTTTATATTGTAGATTATTTGTTAAGCCTCCATACCAAACCGGTAGTGCGTTACCCAAAACCTGATAATCTGAAACTGTAATTGCGGCTGCAGTTGTTCCGTCTAAATAGGTCCAGTTGCTTTGTCCGGAAGGAACTGCAGCACTGTATTGTACTTTTTCTCCATTTTTGTTAATGAAGATTCTGCGTCCGTTATCCGGATTTACACCTCCTGTTACAGCACCATAAAGACTTCCCGCGGAATAACCTACTCTTGTAATGTTATTGGCTTCTGTCGTTACCTGTGTATAACCAATAATGTCTGTATTTCCTTCGGCAAGAGCCGTAACTTTGTTCTTCACATGCGTGTAGTTGAAAGAAGCTTTCCATTGAAAATCTGCAGAATTTGCTATTGTTGCGTTCAATCCAAGCTCAATACCTCTGTTATACATTGCCCCAACGTTTGAAAGAATAGCATCTCCCGGAATTCCTTTTGAAGGTGATTGCGGAGTACTTAAGATCAATCCGTTTACATCATTATTGAAATAATCTGCTGATAATTGTAATCGGTCTTTAAAGAAGCCTGCTTCAAGACCAATGTTTGTCTGGTCACTGGTTTCCCATCCCAAGTCTTCATTGCCTGCCTGAGAAATTGCCCAGGTTGCAGCTGTTCCGTAAATTGATGCACCATAAAGATTTTGTGAGGCATATGCTGATGAAAGGTTTCCGTTACCCACTCTTCCCCAGCTTCCTTTTAACTTAAGTGAACTTACATAATCAATAATTCCACTATTTTTAAAGAAGGATTCCTCACTTACAGACCATCCGGCAGATATTCCTCCAAAGTTTCCATATTTACTGTTTACGCCCAAAGCTGAATTTCCATCTTTTCTGAAATTTCCTGTAATGAAATATTTCCCTGCGTAATCATAGGATAGCCTAAAGAAAGAAGACTGAAAAAGTCTTTCGGACAAACCGTTTCCAGATGAACGGATTGTACCCCAGGTTCCCTGGTAATTTTCAAAAAAAGGATCTGAAACATTAGTTTGATTAGCTCCCCAGGATGAATTTTCGAATTTCTGAACATCGTAACCAGCCAATGCAGCAATATGATGGTTTTCACCAAAACGTCTGTCAAAAGAAAGGCTATTTGTAAAATTGTAATTATTTCTTAGAATAGAAATATTAGTTGAAGAGCCGCCTGTTGCAAAAGCAGAAGACCCAAGATTTGGACTTAAATACGAGATATTTTCTGCTCTTAATCTGTCGATTCCGTAATTACTGTCAAATTTAAATCCATCAAAAAAGGTAATCGTTGCGTGAACGTTTCCAACAAAATGATCGTTAGAACTTGTATGCTTACTGTTATCAAACAAGGCTCCGGGGTGCCATAATGTATTGGTAAATAAGTTATTTCCCGGACTTGTTGTACCTGTAGGACTTAAATTATATGTTCCTTCATTATTATAAACAGCAACGTTTGGAGGGAGTGCAAAAGCCAAACGTGCAGCACCAATCAGCAATAAACCACTGCTGCTTAATGAACCCGTATTTTGCGCCTGATTAAAGGTATTGTTATACGAAAGATTTCCACCCAATTTAAGCCATCTGTTTACATCATGATCGATATTAAACCTAGCTCCTTTTCTCTCGAATTCATTATCCTTTGTAATTCCTTCTTGTTTAGAATAATTCGTTGAGAAAAAATATCTGGTTTTATCTGTTCCTCCCGAAATACTGATATTATGATTTTGAGAAACTGCATCACGGTACACCTGATCCTTCCAACTTGTATTAACACGTGAACCATCGGCATTAAAAGACGGAAAAAAAAGTGCTGATGCTACAGCAGCATTATTTTCGTTGCCACTTAATATTTTGCTGTTAAGTACCGCTTCATTTTTTATGTCTTCGTATTGTGTATTATTCAGAAGATCCGGTAATCGGGTAGCTCTGGTAATTCCAACCCAACTATCGTAGGTAACTTTAGTTTTACCTGCTTTTCCTTTTTTGGTAGTCACTAAAATAACTCCACCTGCAGCACGCGAGCCGTAAATTGAGGTTGATGCCGCATCTTTTAAAACATCAATAGATTCAATATCTGCCGGGTTTATATCTGAAAGTGGGTTATTGGCAACAGAATTTGTTGTGGACACATCGCCGGAATTAACCGGAATACCATCAATAACAATTAAAGGAGATGTGCTTAAGGAAATTGAATTTACCCCACGAATTCTGATTACCGGAGCATCATTTAAAACCCCGCTCGGGTTAGAAACATTTACTCCAGCTGCCTTCCCAATCAGTGCCTGCTCAAAACTTTGAACCGGAATATCTTTAATGGTTTTAGACGTAATTCTTGCAGCTGAACCTGTAAATTCTTTTTTGCTTTGCGTACCATAACCTACTACAAGCACTTCTTTTAAAGCTGTATTAGACGGTATAAGTCTTATGTCATTAAATGAGGAACCTGTATTTTTTTCAAGCGGTTCATAACCAATATAATTGATCGACAATACCTTATCTTCTTTTGTTATTGATAGAGAAAATTTTCCATTGCTATCAGCTACAGCTGATTTACCACTTTGTGTCGCAATAATTGTAGCTCCCGGCAAAGGCTCTCCGTTATCAGAACCCCTGACGGTTCCGTTTATCGTTCGATCCTGTGCGCTAAGCCTTCCAGGAAGTATGCTGAACAAAAAAATTAAAACTAGTAAGATTTTTTTCATTGAATTTTGTTTTTAAAAATTGGATATAGTAATCCCCGGGCCGATGTTGAAATGGCCTATCAATAATGCTGATAAAACAGGACTGGGTATAAAAAGACTAAAGACTTTGCATTCGGAAAACTTTAGAATAGTCTTCTTTTAAAAGCAGATTAAATTGTTTGGAATGGGCATTTAAAAATAATAGCTCAGTTTTCATGTCAGTGATAAAAGATTTAATAATAATGACCTTATTCAGATTTTCTAAGGAAATCTTTCTTATCTGTCCACCGTAGCGGAAGGATTTAGCACCTTATTTAGCAACAGGTTGCTAAGACATCATCGGGCCTATTCCCTCAGTCTTTCTGGATAAGTCATGTAGAAATTTTCTACTTGGCAAATATATATATTAATTCTATATAATTAGTATAGTTTAAAAATGTTTTTAAAAAAAATAATTCATAAAAAAATTAATTAACTGTATGACAAATACTTATTCATATTTAAAAAAAGTAGATTTTATTATTTTACACAGAATATTCATGCTTTATTCAATATTTGGAAAATTTAGATACCCAGTATGTTTTACTTTTTAATATTCACTTGCTCCCAGATATTAAATAATGTTTATGAAAATTAATAAAAAACCCTATCCGAAATTTTAGCTTCTGACAGGGTTAACAAAAAAAGTACTTAAGCTTATAAAAACTTATTCTTTGATAATGGTTTTATTTATGATACCCTTGTCAGTCAATATCTTAACTACATAAGTACCAGCACTGGCATTCACGTTCACTTTTACAGTTCTATCTGTAATTTCGTTTATTTCGTAAATTTGTTGTCCAAGCATATTGAATATCGAAATCTGTTTGGCCTTTCCAATAGTTCCAAAATCTATATAAAATTCATTTTTGAATGGTACAGGGTATATTTTCACTTCAGTCTTAATCTCTTCAACAGCCATATCAAGCGTACTCTCAGAAACAGTATTTTTGGATGTACTGCTACAACTAACTGCAGTAGGATTAATCCCTTCTACTTCTATCTTATCAATGTTAGCCAAACCTGATGCTGTAGTCGCTTCTAATCTTATGGTATGAGTACCCGAAGAAAGCGCTATTGTAACTAAAGAACTTGAATTTTCGGCCCAGGTTGTCCAATTGGTTGTAGCATTAAAAGCTGCTGTAGCCAGAGTAACGCCATCTACAATTATTTTAGCGCCTCTTGAAGTAGTGCCTCCATTAGAATATCTCCACCGAAGGATATAATTTCCGGAAGCAGTATTCACAGACCATTCAATTCCTGCACCGACTGCATTATTAGCATTGGCAAAACCAGTACCCTGATATCCCGCATTATTATTGTCTATTGTTCCTTCAACAACACAGAAACCCGTTTCGTTTTCATTGATCGAAATTTCAGTATTTGCTGCAACCGGATCTGTATAGTTAGCAGTTCCATTTTGTTTTTGACCGGAAGTAATAGCTGCTACTAATCCATTAATGTACACTTCCAGATTAGTATATACAGCGTTCAGTGTATAGGCTGTTCCGTCTGAAATATTATTGCTATTTAAACCATTGGTATTTTCCCAGCTATCCGGCATTCCGTCATTATCAGTATCCGTAGGTGCTGTAGTAGAATTGTAGGCTGGCCAGCCTCCAACATCAGATTGTGTATCAATGAGACCTTTAGTACTTCCATTTGAACCAGTATAAGTAAAGGTTCCATTAGTTGCTTCTGATATTATTCTACTGTCCACGGCATCACGCTTAAAGCTTGCTCCTACGTAAGCTAATACTCTGTTGTAGGCATTTGTTGCAGAATGTGTGGTCATTTCACCAAAATTATATTCAGTATTTACACGGAGCTCCGTTTTACTTTTTGAAGATGGATTAGGATCGACGCCATTCCAGTTATCGCCAGAAGTAGTTGAATTTGCAGTAGTATAATTTCCATTGACATAAAAACTACCCCAGACACCTGCTGGCTGAGAGTTAGATCCATCATCCGCACTGGGAGAAATAATTCGGTCGTTTACTCCTGAAGCTGTTGCGGGACCTGCTTTGTAATAATTATTGGTAAGATTATACGACCCTCCTTCAGCAGCATAAGCACTGTTACCGCCCCAGTTATAAACAACATTATTTCTAAAATCAACCATCTCGAGATTAGGAAGTGCCGAGTATCTGCTTCCACAAAAACGGGCATTACGACTATCATGATGAGCCAGCATGTTGTGATGAAACGAGGCTTTTTTTCCTCCCCAAATTCCACCGTAACCATGAGTTCCTTTGTCGTGAACAGACACACGCAAACTTTCAGACATCATGCACCACTGCATAGTAAAGTTTTCATTGTCGTAAAATGAAGCACATTCGTCTGTACTCCAGCTCATAGAACAGTGGTCAATAATAATGTTTTTATGATTTCTGCCTCCAATGGCATCCCCTTCATGCTGTGCCTGGTCGCCCATACGGAAACGAATATATCTAATGATAACATTATCAGCATCTACATTTACTGAGTAATTTTTCAGACAGATTCCATCACCCGGGGCAGTCTGACCAGCTATTGTAATATTCCCATTATTGATTCTTAAATCTGAATTAAGCGCGATGATTCCGGATACTTTAAACAGTACTGTTCTCGCTCCTGTTGCCGTAACGGCTGCCCTTAAACTTCCTGCACCTGAATCATTTAGATTGGTAACATAGATTACCTGTCCGCCACGACCTCCACTGGTGTAACGTCCAAAACCTTCGGCACCCGGAAATGCCGGTGAAGTAACCGCTAGAGCCGCAGTAGCCTTTTGAGTCGATGCTGTAACTGTTAAAGTTCCTGATTTTGTAGCATTTGGAGTCCCGCCAACTGTGGTAATTGTATAGTTAAAAGTGCCACTCACAGTTGGTTTCCCACTGAAGGTTATAGTTTTAGCCGAATTATCTATAGCCGCATTGATTCCAGATGGCAATCCTGATACTGTTACTGTGGCAGCGTTTTCCCAGTTATAATAAAAGCCTGTAATAGCAGTATTTATTGCTACAGTTTGACTAGAACCTCCAGCTCCGTGTTTTATTAATGCAGCTCCTAATGTAACAGAATTAATGATCGTATCAGGATTCCAGTTATCGGTAACCTGTGGATTGGCATTATTTGCTTTTAAAACATTTAATTTTGTATAAGAGGCCGCTTGAGCAACACTTAATTTTTTTGCCCATAAAACTCTTGAAGACGGAACATAACCGGCTCCTGAGTTACTGTATTCTGCAAAACGTGCTGTAGCCTGATTGGCAGCATTACCCCAGTCATTCCATCCTACTGCCTTAATAGCGTTAGTCATACTGGTGTTCATATAGGTAACCGATGCATATCCTCCCCATGGGCGGCCAAGATCCGTAATATTACTTCCTGAACCTGTAATCTGACAATTATTGAATACAAAGCCATATGCTAAATGTGATGCCGTATTAGCTGCAGTTAAAGAGCTTCCACCTTTTGTGTAAAGCTGACAATTTTGAAAATAAGCGATGGCTCCTCCAAAAATAAAGTCTGTAGTACCTTCAAAATAACAATTTTCATGATAAGATCTACCGCTGTGAGGATAATAAGTATCCTGATCTCCTAAAAAACGGCAGTCCTTAAAAACAGCTTTATCCGCAGTACAGCGAACAGCTACTGCCTGTCCAACAGGTCCGGATGAATTAGCAAACGTAAGGTTCAATGCATAAAAACCTGCCCCATTGATGAAAGTACTTGCCGAATTTGAGGTTCCGTAAGCAGCTCCTGTTGCCGGATTAATTTTGGATGCATAGTTATTATAGGTCAAAATAGTTCCGGTTGAACTTTGTCCTACGAAGGTCAGATTTGTTTTATTTGAAGGAATCGTAATTACTTCATAATAAGTACCATTTTTAATATAAATTTTAGTTCTGGTGGAACTATTAGAAGGAGCTGCATTCACGGCTGCCTGTACAGTGGTATAATTACCTGTTCCGTCCTTTGCAACTACGATATCGTAGGTCTGTGCTTTCAGTTGTATCGAAAAGAAAGCTAAAAAAGCTAATAGTAAAATTTTTTGTTTCATACTTTTTGGTTTTGGTTAGATAATAGTTTTACAGATTAAGTACTTTCCTGTTAAAACAAAACTATAAAAAACCATATACAAATACAGTAGACATATCACTATTAAACAAGGGGCAAAAACAAATATTTGTTAATCAAACCATTATAACATCTGTGAGTTTTTAAAAACATAAATTTCAGTACTGGCGCTATTTAGTATGTAAGATAAAAATAGTTCACAATAACCCAAATTTGTCCTTATAGCATCTAAGTTCAGAATCAGTTTTATGCAGTAACTTTTCCAACAGCATAATTTTGTCCTGATAAAGCAGATTTAAATTCATAAGACCATAGTTATCTGAAAGTATACTGTTTCTTTTAACAGTATTTGCTATATGAAGATTCGTCTCAAATCTTATAATATGTTCTACACTAAGTTCAAAAACAGACGCTATTTCTTCTAACTTCTCAAAACTCATTTTGGCATTTCCTTTTTCGATTTTGCTGTAACCGGCTTGTGTAATTCCCAATCGCACAGCCATATATTCCTGGGTATAATTCTTAAGTTCTCTGATACTTCTTATATTATCGTTTATATTGCTACTCATCACATTTTTTGATTTAGTATCAAACTATTATTAAATCTAAATCACTACTTATTTGTAAAACAGTAATTCCTGAATACAGCAAATAAAGAAAGTTAAATGAGAATGCACAATAACAAATGTTAAGCGTTTAAGCATCTTTCCGCAAGGTATATTTTAACCGACTTAAATGGACAGGAGTAATATTCAGATATGAAGCTATATAATATTGAGGTACACGCTGAAAAAGATTGGGAAAGTGACGGTTCATAGACAAATAACGCTCTTTAGGTGAATTGGTATAAAGGGCTTTAATTTTATCATTAATAATAAAAAAATATTCCTCAGTAATAAGTCTGCCAAGTTTCTCACCATACCTGACTGTATTGTAAAAATTGTGAAGCATTTCTCTGGAGATAACTATAACAACAGTATCTTCCATTGCCTGTATGGAATGATTGGATGGAACATTTTTTAAAAAACTTTCATAGTCGGTGGCAAAAGTATTCTCCAGACAGAAGTGAAAGGTTTTATCTTCACCCTTTTCGTCTGCAAAATAAATGCGTAACAGACCACTCACTACAAAAAAGATTTTATCACAATCATCATTTTCATTTAGAAGCATGCTTTTTTTTAAAAAAAATGAACTGCTAAGCATACTCTGACAGTATTGCCACTCTGCATCACTGATATAGATATAAGAAATAATCATTCTATACAGATTTATTATTCCGTAATCTTTTAAATGTTCAGTTTGGATTTTTTTTCTTTTATAAACTCTCCTTGATTTTTCTGGTATCATAGAATTAACGTCGCAATAATTTAAAATTTTCTGCAAAGTTAAGTATCAGGACGAGGCGTAAAAAATTCTGAATACAATAAGAACAAACTATACATTTCAGGTTAAAAAAAAAGGTAACAGTATCTGTACCATTACCTTTATGCAGCTCTGAAAATTACAACGCAGGAAGAATCCGTGAAAGCCTGCAGGAAACGATACACTCAAAATCATAACTGACACAAGAGCATATAGACCTACGGCAATAAGAAGTGTTTTTTTCTAATATAACATAATTGGGTTAATTACTAATTGCATCATTCACAGACTGGCTGTCTACAAACTGCTCAAAACATATAATTTTTCCATCCTTTAATTTCCAGATATGCGCAACTCTGGCCTCAAATACTTTTCCTGTAATTTTATAGGTTCCGCTATAAGTTCCGTAGGCTACTACTTTATCTTCATTCCAGACATAGTCTTCCGGAGTAAATTTATAATCGATCCATTCGCTTCCAAGCCTGGCAAAAACATTTTTAAAAATATCATCTAAACCAATATATGTTCCGGCATAAGGAAATCCTTTTGCTTCTGTCCATGAAATATCATCGGCTGCATAAGCAGTTAGATTTTTACCATTTTCTTCCGAAGTTTTTCCTTCGTAAGTACTTTTTACAATATCAAGATTTGTCATTGTTTTTCTATTTAACAAAAGCCTGAACACTTTATGTATTCAGGCTGCAGATTATACTTTTACCATTTCATTTCTCCTGTATTCACCTTTGCTCCTATAGCCAAAGCAGTATCAAAAGTAAGCGCCGGATATTCTGCTTTTAAAGCTCCGATTAAACTTTCAGAAGTTGCATTATCCTGAAGAGCCTTTTCATAAAACTCAATATATTGTTTTGTATGCATCACAGCTGCCACATCAAAAGGAGAATCTGAATTAGCATGCGCCGGAATAACTATTTCAGGATTCAGGTCTTTAATTTGATCTAAAATTGAAATCCAGTTTGTACGCGCTTCGACTGTCTGTGCATCTGCCATCCATAAATTAAAAGTTGTCCCAAAAATATTAATCCCTCCAACCACTGCTTTTATAGTTGGAATCCAGATAAAAGTTTTAGACGGAAAAGATTCCAGCCCAAAAACTTCTAATTTATGACCTTCTAAATCAATACTGTTTCCCTTTAATACCTGAGGCAAAACAACATTTGAGGTAATTTTGTTTCCTAATCTTTCTCCCCATATTTCCAATTTCTTCTGTGCTGTAGCCTTTATATGTTCTACTGTTGCAGGGGCAGCATAAGCGGTTACCTCAGGAAAATGTTTTTTAAATACTTCAAGACCAAAATAAAAATCAGGATCTCCATGAGAAACATAAACAGCTACTAATTTTTTACCGCTTTTTTTGATTTCCTCTGCCACAATTTCGGCTTCCGCCAAAGTAAACTGGGCATCAATCAAAACCACATCTTCTTTTCCTGAAATGATTGTTGAAGCAACCCCAAAACTATTTTCTGATGCATTAAAAACTTTAAGATTCAAATTTTCAGTTTCAATCGTTTTGAAACTTTTTACATGTGATTCCATACTGTATAAAATTAAAATTTATAAAAATTCGCAATTCTTTATTCCATTATTTAATCATACAAAGATTAAATCTTACAGGCCTTAAAACATTAAACTAGTTTAAAAAAACAGGGCATCAATTTGTTTTGTAATGGCTTCAAATTTAGCATAACCCTGTTCAAGTATAAATATCTTATCGTCTTTCTGCGCCAGTAGTGTAGGATAAGAACGTGCATAATGAAGTGCTTTGTCAAATGTGTTCTGCGTCTCCTGTTTCAATACTTCAGAATGGAATGCTTTTAAAAATTCTGTTTTATTCAAATTTAAAATATCGCAGACAGCAAGATAAGTATCATCTGCATTGAGATCTTTTCCGTACCAGTATCTTGCTTTTTGAACTTCTGCAGCAAAAACTACTGCCTTTGATTCCCATAATTTTGTCGCCGTGACTATTGCTCTTGACGGAATTTCGCTGTCAAGGATTATTTCCTGATTCTCTATAAACTTAAAATAATCATTTCCGAATTCTGTTCCTGTAATCTGCTGTATCTGTGGATCGTGTTTTTTAATGTAAGCAGCAATTTGTGTAGTCTGCTTTCGGGCATTTTCGCCTGTCCACATTCCTGCCGGAAGAATTGTAAAATCCAGATTATCCTTGTATTTTTCGTACAGCTTTACAATATTGGTCGTATTTCCATAGCACCATCCGCAAAGAGGATCCATTATATAAATTAGTTTCATCTTTTAATTGATTAAATTACAATGCAAAGATGGTATCGAAAGACCTTTAAAAACATTAAAGTAGTTTAAAAAACACCTTTCTTAATTATTTTTTAATGCAATTTTCTTTCGGATATTACTTAAAAAAACATTGGTAATTCCCAGATAAGCTGCTATGTGAATGTTAGACAGACGCTGTATAAGCCGGGGGTATCTTTCTGCAAACTCAATATAACGCACTTCTGCCGTTTTACTAAGATTATCTATCATACGTCGCTGCAGCGCAACATGCGTTTTTTGGGTCATTATTCTGAAAAGTTTTTCTATCCCAGGCAGATTCGAATAAGCAAATTCTTTATCCTTTTTTGAAATAAGCAAAACATCACTATCTTCCAGTGCTTCTATAAAAAGCTGTGAAGGGATTTCATTTATAAAACTGTCAATATCGGTAATCCACCAATTTTCTACTGCGAAATAAAGAATCTGTTCAAAGCCATTCTGATCAATATGAAAAACCCGAAAAAGCCCTTTTACTACAAACCCTTCAAATCTGCAAACTTCTCCTTCACGAAGTAAGAAACTCTTTTTTTTGATTTTTTTAGGTTCAAACAAATTACAAAATGCTTTTACTTCATGTTTAGTCAGATTAAGGTGTGCTGTAATATTATTTTCAAGTTGTTCTCCCATTTAAGCTTTAGATAAAAAAACAAATAAAAATACTAAAAATTCTACTTTGGGTTACTTTTAGACCTAATTCTTTTTTCAATTGCAGATTAACAACATTCAAAATGCAAATATGATTCAGATTTTTTAAATCAATGACTAATTTGTCTCCGGCAGCTTATCGCAGGCAATACACATAAAAAAGTTTGCTTGTAAAGTATAAGAGAGCTATCTTTTATACGAAGAAGGATACTGAATCTATTCAAGCCAAAGTAAAATCAGCTTATTTTGGCATTACTGATATTGCAGAGATCCATCTAAATTTAGGGCTTTGTATATTAATAGTGTTTAATGCGATTTCTAACCTGCAATTTTCAACTATAGTTTATGTAAAAGCATGCTATTTTACGTTAATCAAATAATAAAAATCTAAAAATATAATGGAAAAATAAACGAATATTCTTTCAAAACAATAATTTTCAAAATGGTTTTAAAATTTATTAAAAATAATCAATTAATAAAATAACTTTATTAACTCTTTTTTTATATAAAACAATCAATTATGAATCAAACAAATACATCTTAAAAACGTAATTCATGTACTATTGATTATTTATAAATAGTATATTTTCAAAAAAATTAAGACAATAATTTTAAAAAATCATTTGGTCTATTTTAAATTTTATTGCATTTTTGCACCCGCATTAGCAAAACAGGCCCGTTCGTCTATCGGTTAGGACGCATGGTTTTCATCCATGTAAGAGCGGTTCGATTCCGCTACGGGCTACTACACAAAGCTTCAGAGAAATCTGGAGCTTTTTTATTTTAATTGTATCATAAAAATTAATTTCCTACTGAAGCTTCCCAGTCCCTATCTCTTCGGTGTGATTCTTCTGAATAATCTAAATTATTTTGGAAAGCAATAATTGTTGATAAACGATCCTTTTGTTTGAAACTTGAAGTTTGAGTTGAACCGGTAATATTTATAGTAAAATTGAAATCAAAAGAACAACAAATCGTCCATGCTGACAATGCAAAACATAATACTTTTTTTTCATGGTCACCATCTGAGTTGCAGTTTTAATATTTCGTTTCTATCGTTGAGATTAGAGAAAACATTTCTAAGCTATCTGGATTTTTTTTAATTGTTTGTGTCTCCAATCGTTGAGGGCACGAAAACATTTCCACGCTATCGTTGAGTTAACATATCCTCTTCATCTGGATTATTCTCTTTAAGGAGATATCATTTCTTCACGAAAATATTGATCTGATATAGTAAACATTAAATCATTAAATTGTAAATCTTTATTTTTTATCAAATATCCCTCTTTTTCTTTTTTATACTCAATACCATATTCAGTAAATAATTTTTCTAATTTTACTTTATCATAGTCATTAAAATTGATAATTGGTTTAAATTCACCATAAGCGTTAGGTTTATATAATATGAATTTTGAATATGAATTTTCATATCTATTATATGTAAAAAATAATAGATATGTAATTGAAAATAAAGAAAATAACTTACTAATTTTTACCAAGAGTCCTCTTTTATTGCATGAATGTATCATCATGATATTTTGTTTTAACATTATTAGAGCCTGTTTAAATTTTATTAATGAAATTTTTATGCTGATAATTTGGTCATATTCTCGGATAATTCCTGATAGCGCATTCTATGATAAAAACAAGTAATTCTTTTAAACTTTGAATTTAGATTTTATTCTCACCCTACAAACTACTTGAAAATCTGAAGAATTCATCTTCTAAAAATATTATTAATTAAACTTCATACTTCTAATAAAATAAATTATTAATGGAAATTTATATAGAAAAAAAAGAGATATGTTTCTTTTCAAAAAAAACAATAAACAAATTTACAGTGGAAATTATTCAATCGAAAATTTTAAATTAGTAAAAAAACTTTGTTTAAATAATGAGACAATATCAGAAACAGAGCTTCATTATAATTTTCCGTTTAATTTTTATCATAGTATTTACTTAAATCGCAGACAATTTTTCTTTGAATTAGAATGTGTTAGCTTATTGAAGGGTAAACATGAATTAATAGCAGATGGAAGCATTTATAAAATCGTAATGCATAAAAAAAAAGCATCTATTTTTAAAGATCAAATACAAATTGGCTACTTTGAAGAAAATTTATTTGATTATATGGGAGGACATGGAATTAAAATAGTGCTAAATAATGATGTTAATGAAGTTTTGATATGCTCTATAGTAATGGCTCTAAGATGTAATTTTCAAAATGATTATTCATCATTTTCTATTAATTTGGGAAATTTTGGATCAGAAGAAACAAAATTTGATTCTTCATGGCGTCCTATTTAATTTAAACTAAAAAATATTTTGTTTTTAAATAATTTTCGAAATATGCTTATCAAAATTGATTTCAAATGAAATTTTTATTCCTTTCCAAAATCATCTTGATTTTTAATCTAAATGATTTAGCCTATTTTACTGATACTATCGCTACTATAAGATGTTGAGCCCTATGATTTAATGTTTTTACAATTTACTTTTAATCGTTTATCTCTCTTATTTGGAAAAAATAATCTGTAAAAATATATTAATTCTATTACTATTTTGTAAAATTTATTATAATCGACATCTTTATGGTAATAAATTCGTAAATATTGAGATCCTAATTTATTAAATTCAGGATAATAAAAACAAAAAAAATCAACTTCAGGTTTTAAACATATTGATTGAAAATATTTATTTCTATAAATAGCTTTAAGTTCAAATACTTCTTTTATCTCTAAATCATTAAGTTCTATATTTATATTTATTATATCGTATATATGCTCCCTACCACAGCGAGTATCTGTAAAATCCAATTCAGCAATTTTTTTATTATCATAAACCACCTCCCATCCGCAGTAAATACCATCATAAGAGTCTATTAATTTTTTAAAATAAATAATTTTTTTTATAATTTTCTTCATAATATAAATTAATTTCATCAATCTCATCAGCAATAAAATCTGCACCTCAATAGCGAGTAAATGTTTTCAGTACCCGCAAAAATAAGACACAGAGAACAAAAACTAATCTGTGCCAGATAACACAAAATTGCATTCTGTATCCACAAAGAAAGGAAAAAATAATTATCCCTTTTAATTAAACAAACACACCAAAAACACTTATCTCCACTAACTATAAAAATTTGAATTAAGAAAAACAACTCATTTGCAAAAAATCGATCCTAAGGAAGAAAAACTGAAAATTATTTGATATTATTACAAAATGAATCCGTTATCCCGAATAATTACAATCATTCTGTTAGCAATACATGTTGCCGGTGCCCAGTCCGGTAATTTTGTATTTTCGCCAATTAACGTTTTAGAAGGACTAAGTGATAATCAAATTCGTTATATATTACAGCTTTCTGATGGAAGAATGGTTTTTAAAACCAGCGGTAATTTAAACCTCTACGATGGAGAAAATTTTAAATATATACACCAGAACACTGCTCATGTTGCTCCTCTAAAAGGTTACGATGGGTTTTACAGAATTTATAAAGACAGGGATTCACTTCTATGGATTAAAGACACTCACAAATTGATGTGTTTAGACCTGCATACTGAAAAATATGTCCCGAACCCGGGATCTTATTTTAAAAATAAAGGATTAAAAAAACCTGTCGAAAATCTTTTCGTGGATTCGGACAGCCGGCTATGGCTGCTGAGCAAGAACAAACTTTATAAAAATAATTCCGATTATTTTATAGACATACGAGCCAATGATGGCAATTTACAAGATTTGGCTTCCGTTAAGAATAACTTATACCTCTTTTACAGTACCGGAGCAGTAGTATGTTATGATCTGAAAACAAAAGGAAAACGCTACAGCAGTGCTGCATACTCCCCGGCAGAGCATGCTAATTTTAAGAATACCTCGATGGTAGTTGAAGGAAGCAACGGTTTTTATCAATTACGAAACGGAATTAAAGGCGGTTTTTTCTTTTTTGATATCCAAAAACGCAGTTGGAAAAAAATACTGGAAACAAGCTATACTCTTAATACATTAGCAATCACTGTTGATCATAAAGCTTACATCAGTTGCAAAACAGGAATCTGGATCATTAATAACCTAACCGGAGAAAAACAATACATTCCTACATTAAAAAAAGTAGATGGAAGTATCATCAATACTGAAATAAGTACTGTGTTTTATGACAGGCAGGGCGGTCTTTGGCTGGGCACTTTTAATCAGGGACTTCTTTATTATCATCCTTCCAGATACAAATTCAATTTGATAGGACGCTTCTACTTTGAGCCAAAAAATCCAAAAGACATAACCGTTGAATCATTTGCCGAGGATCAGAAAGGAAATATCTACATTCGATGCGGCGATTTGTTTTATCAATACCATTCCGTAGAAAATAAGGTAGTTCTTGTTCCTTATGTTTCCCTTCCGAAAGAAGTATTAAAAAAATTCAATCAGGATAAAACTTATTATGGCAGTGTACACAGATCGCTTTATGATGTGCGGGGCTGGAAATGGACGGGAACACAAGACGGATTAAAACTTTTTATTCCAAACAAGAAAAAAGAAAAACTGTTTTATACCCAGGATGGTTTGTCTAATAATTTTGTCCATGCTCTTTTGGAGGACCGAAACAAAAATATATGGGTAACGACCAGTTCCGGCATAACAAAACTGCAGATAGATGCTGTAAGCAGGAAAATTAGTTTTACAAATTTCACCTCCCGTGAAGGAACTTTAGAAGGAGAATATTCAGATGATGCAGCTTTTCAGGCAACTGAGGGGACTTTATATTTTGGCGGAATTAATGGTTTTAATACATTAAGAACGGACAATGAAGTGGATGAAAAACTCCCCTTTCGTCCCGTTTTTACAAATCTGTTTATTCGTGGAGAGAAGGTCGAAACAGGAGTTAAATATGATGACCGTATTATTTTAGAACAGACTGCTCCGAATACTAAAAAGATTGAACTTTCTTATGAGCAGAACTTCCTGACTTTTGAGTTTTCTGCCCTAAATTATAAAAATCCCTCGCAAACACGCTACCGTTACCAACTTGTGGGTATCGATAATGACTGGCGGGAAACCTCAGCGGGCAGGCAAAATGGAAATACCGGTACAGGCAGTAAACTCATAAACGCTTACACCAATCTTCCACACGGTAGATATATACTTAAGGTAATGGCAGCCGGAAGCCGTGGACAATGGAGCCCTGTTTCAGAATTAGAAATTACCATTCATGCGCCATGGTGGAGAACTACTTCTGCCTACATTTTATTCACTTTATTTTTGACAGCATTAATTGGTACAGGAATTTACATTTATATTGCGAATACCCGCAAGAAACTGGAACAAAACTACAGAGAAGATCTGCTTCTGGTGCGAATAAAAAGCCTTATTGACCAGTGTAATTATCTTGAAGCTGAAAAAGACACTTATCTGGCTCAGACAAATGTATTTCAGCCTTCACTTCAAAAAAATGAAAACAAAGCTGATGAAATATTCTTAGCAAAAGCTTTAGAACAGGTTGAAAAGAATCTGAGTACTGCTAATTATTCCGTAGAAGATCTAAGCCGGGATCTTTGTATGGACCGCACTGGACTTTACCGTAAATTAATCGCGCTTTTAGATAAGCCTCCGTCTATGTTTATTAGAAATGTACGTCTTCAGAAAGCTGCAGTTTTACTTCTTGAAGGAGAACTCAGTATTTCAGAAATTACAGAAAAAGTAGGATTCAGCAGTCCCAGTTATATGAGTAAATGTTTTCAGGAGATGTATGGTTGTAGGCCATCAGAATATGCAGAAAAGATAAACAAATCAACCTGATTACTGTTTATTTCAACATGGCTGTTGTCGCTTTTACGGGGGTAAAAGTAATTTTGGACATATAGAAAACCAAAACATTAAAGCCAATGAAATTTTTTAATTTTAAATCTAACCGTTTAATAGTAACATTTGTCCTCTATTTTATAATAGCAGATGTTAATGCTCAGGCTATAGAGAAAACCACGCAGGGAGTAAAATTTACTTCACAAGGTATGGACATTCAGATCGAATTTTATTCTAATAATATTGTTAGGGTTTATAAAAGTCCAAGTGGGATTTCTTATAACAAAAAAAGCCTTTCTGTTGTAAAACTTCCTGAAAATGTACCTGTAAAGTTTAATGAAAAAGGAGAAATTACGCTATTAGAAAGTAATAATCTTAAGGTTCAGATTAATACTGAAAGCGGAGGAATTTCTTTTTATGATACTTCGGGAAAACTGCTTCTTAAAGATAAGGATTACGGAACACAGTTTTCGCCTCTGGATGATGCCGGAACACCATCGTATACCGTTAAAGAAGGATTTTTGCTGGACAAAGACGAAGCAGTATACGGAGTTGGACAAATCATGGATAATAAATTCAACCGCCGAAACTCTTTGCATAATATGCAGAATGAAAACATGTCAACCTATTCTCCGTATTTTATATCTGTGAAAGGATATGCCGTTTTTTGGGATAATTACTCCATTTCAAAATTTAATGACAATCCACAGGAACTTTCTTTTGAAGGATTAGGACATTGCTCCGACTATTATTTTATGTATGGAAAAAATGCAGACGGTGTTATTGCACAAGTTCGTGATTTAACAGGGAAAGCGCCAATGCTTCCTTTATGGGCATATGGTTTTTTTCAAAGTAAAGAACGGTATCACACACAAGACGAAAGCCTGAATGTAGTAAAGAAGTACCGCGAGCTTCAAATTCCTCTGGATGTGGTTATTCAGGACTGGCGTTATTGGCCCGAATATAACAAAAGTGACAGTTTATGGAATTCGCAAAGTTTTGATAAGGAGAGGTTTCCTAATCCTAAGCAATGGGCAAATGAAATTCATAAGCTAAATGCAAAATTACTGATCGTTACCTGGCCAGGATTTGGTCCTAAAACAGAGCAGCGTAAAGAATTAGACAGTAAAAAAATGATTATCAATTTTGATACATGGCCTCCAAAAAGCGGTGCACGTCCTTATGATGTATACAATCCTGAAGCCTTAGATATTTACTGGCGCTACCTGAACAAAGGTATTTTTAGCTTTATTGAAAATGACGGCTGGTGGCTCGATTCAACAGAACCAGACCACATCGACAGGAAAGATTCAGATTATCTTCTGCCAACACATCTGGGTTCTTACCGCAGTGTAAAGAATGCCTACAGTCTTATGCATAATAAAGGAATTGCTCTTAATCAACGTAAAACAAATCCAGAAAAAAGGGTCGTTATCCTTACTCGTTCAGGATTTATCGGACAGCAGTTTTATGGTTCTAATACCTGGAGTGGCGATGTAGTTTCTTCATGGGAAATGCTCCAGAAACAAATTCCTGCCGCGTTAAATTATACCTTAATGGGTATTCCAAACTGGAATAGTGATATTGGCGGTTTTTTTGCCGGTCATTGGAAAAAAGATGGAGGCAATAAAAATCCGGAGTTTCAGGAACTCTATGTTCGCTGGATGCAGTTTGGAGCGTTTTGCCCAATGATGCGTTCTCATGGAACCGATCTTCCGCGCGAAATATGGAATTTTGGAGATCGTGGTACGTGGTGTTTCGATGCACAGGAAAAGGCAATTAATTTGCGTTACAGCCTCTTACCTTATATCTACAGCACATCATGGGATGTCAGTCACAACAACGGAACATTTATGCGTCCGCTCGTTATGGATTTTGCTTCAGATGTAAAAACACACGATATTGGCAACGAATACCTCTTCGGGCGTTCTATTCTTGTCGCTCCTGTTACCCAATATAAATCAAGAAAATGGCCTGTATATCTTCCTGCGGGAAGCAACTGGTACAACTTCTGGACCAATGAATACTTAACCGGAGGACAAACCGTTTCAACCGAAACTGAGGTAGATAAAATTCCGCTATATATTAAATCGGGTTCTATTGTGCCTTTTGGTCCCAAGGTTCAGTATGCAACCCAAAAAAAATGGGACAATCTTGAAATACGTATTTATCCCGGAGCAGATGGGGAATTTCTATTATACGAAGATGAAAATGACAATTACAATTATGAAAAGAACTTTTATTCTACTATCAAATTCAAATGGAGTGATGCATCAAAAACCCTTACTATAGAAAACAGAGAAGGTAATTTTCCTGGTATGATTAAATCTCGTAAGTTCAAAATTGTGATTGCCAATAAAAATCAGGGCTATGGTGATACTCCTGCTGAGATCGTTAAGAGTGTTTCTTATAATGGCAGTAAAATATCGGTTAAACTTTAATTTTTGAATGGTAAATAAGTGAATTAAGGGTTTAGATAGTACCTGAATTACTTTTACTACCCCTATTCCAATAACTAAACAATTAAATTTTAATGAAAGGCTATAATTTAGATTTTTTAAACAATAAAACAGTAATAAACATTTACAATATTTCTATTTGTGAAAACAAATTTTCCTATAGCCTTTCAGATTCATTGGTCTTAAAATTAATTGACAACTCATTAGTTCAAATTTTAATTGATTACGATATAAAAGTTTACCAATTATCTTCAATAGAAGAACTTATAATTTTAGGGGATTATGATCTGAAAAGTGTAGAAATTCAATTATTAGAAATAAGTGAAATAATGAATACTCAAAAGATCACTACTATTTATAATTATTTACAATCAACATATCAATTTGGTTCAAAATTTTTAAATACAAACAATGAATTTATATTTGGATTTTGTTTTGGCTGGGACGAAATCATTTTATTAGATGAAAAAGATTTTATCACAATGTTGAATTCTTACGATGAAAAGACAGAAATTGTAATTCCACAAACACCAGATGAATCGGATATATCAACGTAATAATAACTTGAACTAATACACGTTTATTTATACTCCTGTGTCCGATTGTATCGGCTACCTAAAAAATTAAAAGATAAATCATAGCGTTTGTAACGCACATAAAAAAAGTAACGCTGACCATTCGAATTCTAATAATACTATTTATTTTGTTATCATTGTATTGTTTATTTTAACTTATAAATATGAAATTAAATGAAATTTTTCGTCTGTTGGCACCAATTATGTTGATAGTTGGCGGTTTTTATGCTAGTAATAGTAATACTAAATTGGCGAAAGATTCGCCTGGAATTTATAAGAGATGGTATCTTCTTGTGATTTTAGGAGTTTTACTATTGCTATTGAGAGTACGCAAATATATTTAATTAAGTGGGAACAATCTTTAAGACTATAAATAGCTCAATTAATAATAACGATACAGCAGAAATTTTTTCCGTGCCGATAAAGAGCATCAACAAAGAACAAAGGGGAAAAAAGAATAACACTTCTTTATTTCCCCGCTGCTTGGCGAGGTTGGGGACTAAATTAAGATTTATATTTCGGTTAAGCAAAAAATTTCCAAATACAAGACCAACTTTAAATTAAGCCTAAAACCCCTATCTAGCCAAACGGCTGTTAGCAGTAGTAGATGTCTTGATCTATATTTTATCAAATTTCACAATGACTTTTTATAGAAGCCATATATTTACTTTTTCTTTTAGCTTTATTCTTTTCAAAGACTAGATTAATATAGCAAGGCTCTAAATCAGTTCCATTCGTTAATACCCAAATAAATTCATTTACTCCATTCACAAAGTTCCTATCTACTATAATCACAGTATCTTTAAACTCAATATCTTTAATTACACTATCTAGCTGCCCCCAATTTATAAGTTCTGATTTTTCAACTATTCTATAAGCAACTTTATAAATATCGTCAAATACTTCAGGATTTGAAGTGAATAATTTAATAAAATCTTCAGAAAGGTATTTTTCAATAGTTATAAGTGAGTCACCTTTTTTAAAATATACATATTTAAAGTCACTTGAATTATTTTCAGTAGTAAAATTTGAATACAAAATCTTAGATTTTGGAAGTTCTTTCCAATTTTGACCAAATGAATTTATGGAAGTAGTAAATAATAAAAATAAGATTTTAAATTTCATACTTAGTTTGTCGTTTTTTTGGGTTCTATTACTGATAACGTTCTGGCGCTTGGCGTGGTTGGTGAATAAAGCTGCGAGATTTTTCGGTTAAACACAAATCTTCCAAATACAAAACCAATTTCAAATTAAGCCAATTGCCCAAATTGCTTGTAGCGTGTGTGCTTATTGCACAACTGCTCAAATATAACAAAAAGGAAACATTAAAAAGCGTGCTTTTATGTAAATTTAAACATGCAAGGAAGAAAAGAATTTACGCCAAAAATGCTCTATCAAGTACACTTAACAGACTTGATTCCAGCGCATAATTTTTATAGATTATTAGATCAATCCATTGATTTTCGCTTTTTCTATAAAGCTACTGCAAAGTATTATGGAGACGAAGGACAAGAGAGTATTGATCCGGTTGTATTTTTCAAAATCTGTTTAGTTGGTTACTTAAACAATATAAATTCGGACAGGAAACTCATCGAATATTGCTCGAATTGTTTAGATGTGCGTTTGTTCATCCGTTATGATATTGATGAGGCTTTGCCATGGCACAGCACCATTAGTCGTACCCGTCAGTTGTATGGTGAAGAAGTATTTTTAAGTTTATTTAAAGAGGTTTTAAAGCTGTGCGTTTCCAAAGGTATGATTCGGGGCAAACGTCAGGCAGTTGACAGTGTATTTATCAAAGCTAATGCTTCTATGGATAGTTTGGTGGAGAAAGAAGTGCTCGAAGACGCCAGTGCCTTTGTAGACGAATTAGAAGAAAACAGCGAATTTAAAACTACCAGCACCAGAAAGAAACTAGTAGAACAACATCATCAGTGGAAAAAAGAAGCTTATAAAAGCCAACCCAATCCTAACTTTAATATCGATAAAGTAGATGAACACGGTAATTCAATACGTCCGAGATTTGTATCGAATCATACCCATTATTCGCCTACAGATCCAGATGCCAGGGTAAGTGTAAAACCAGGCAAAGCAAGACAGTTAAACTATTTTGGACAAATCGCTGTAGACGATGCGCATCATGTAATAACAGGCGCATGTTCAGATTTTGCAGACAAACGCGATAGTCAGTGTATCGAAAAAATAGTTGAACTAACAGAGGAAAATTTACAAGAAAACGGCATTGAATTAGAAGAACTCTTAGCAGATGGAGGTTATAGTAGTGGAGAAGCTTTAAAGTATCTGAACCAAAAAAACATCAATGCCTATATTCCAAACTTCGGACAGTACAAACCTGAACGCGAAGGTTTTATTTTTAATAAAGAATTGCATCAATATGAATGTATAAAAGAAGGTTCAAACAAAGCTATTCTACTCTTTAAAGGAGAAAAAATCGATAGTAAAGGCTACGCCAAACGTACCTATCGAAGTAGTGAGAGCGACTGCAAAAACTGTCCATTACGCGAACAATGCTGTGGAAAGAGTACTAAGTACAAAAAGATAGACCATAGCATTCACAAAGAACACTACGATAGAATGCACCAAAAACTCAAACAAAACCCATACTATGCTAAGAAAATGGTGCGAGTGAGAAGTAAAACCGTAGAACCAGTAATTGGAACATTGGTCAATTTTACCAATATGAAACGCATAAATACTAGAGGAATCAGGCAAGCCAACAAACATGTTTTGATGGCAGCATTAACCTATAATTTGAAGAAATACTTAAAATTTATCACCAAAAGAACAAAAACAAAAGCCGGAGTAGTAAATGAATTACAGGCAAAAGTGCCAACTTTTCTAAAAACGGCTATCTATGACTTAAAAAACATGTTTTTAAGCGCCTCAATTTTTAAAGACTACAACTTAAAAACAAAAATAAACCTCGCTTAAATATGTTTAAACGAGGTTGTTTTTTATGCTTATCTTGAAATTTTACTTTTTTAAGAGAGTTGCGCAACAGCTACCGCTGTTATGAGCTGCCAAATTACAAAAACAATCTTTTGTCATACTTTTTAACAGCTTTTAAAGTGTCCACACATCTTTTAAAATCTGGGTTCTTTTTCAAAACAGACATTAAATCATTTCTAAAGAATAAAATATTTTTTTCGTGTTGATTCAAATTGTCTAAGGATTTATATTCTCCATTCAATATTCTGAAAAAAGATTTTTTAGCACCATTCTGATAAATGTAAAATGAGTCTCCAAAACTTGGCATTATAACAGGTTTTTCGGCTTCAGAAACGAAGTTGTCACCTTTTAAAGTGTCAATATAATTTTCAAAGAATATTCGAGCAATTTCATTTTCTTCAACGTTACTGAGCTTAATTGTATCTGAGAATTTATAGAAATCTATTTTAAACTGTCTATTGGAAAACTCAAATTCGTAATCGGTGTGCAGAAGTTTAAAATTGTATTTTTTCAAACTATCAGCTGAGAATTCTCTTTGGGCAACTTTTCCTTCTTCGCTCACTTTTCTTTGGCAACTTGTTAGAAAAATAGAGATTGCTAAAATTATATAAAACTTCTTCATGTGAATAGGGTTATTTGGTTGCTCATAACGTCTTGGCACTACAGCTGGTTTGGGACTAAATTAAGCCCATTCTTCGGATCATATTCCTATTAAGCCAATTGCCCAAATCCGTTGTAGTAGCTGTTGGCGATTCGGTTTTTTATATTCTGCTTTTCACTTTTTCAAACTCACCATTTTTATTTTCTTTCCATTGATTTTCGCCAATTAAATAAAAATGTTTTTTTTCTTTTATAATTCTGTTTTCAAAATCCTTATTTTCTGAAATAAATCCTTTCGTTTTTGCAATTTCTTCCCACTTTCCTTTTTTTAATGTCCAAACATAAATGTTATTCCACCAACCTTCATTTGTCCTAGAAAAAATAATTATTTCGTTTCCTTTGTCATTATCCAAATCTTCAGTTTTCATTATAACAAGACCTAAACTTTGATCAAAACTGATTTCAGGAATATTTTTAGAAAAAGTAACATTTATTACACAATTTTTCCCACCGCATTCAATTTCGTCTGTTTCCAAGTTTCGTTTTAAAGATATAAAAGCTGTATCGTTTATTTTGTCATTATTTACGTCTCCGAGAAAGATTTTTTTATTTTCAGTTTCAATTTTTGCTTTATTATATTCTTTCGTTTCATTCGCTTTAGAAACCTTTTCTTTCGTTTTAGTTTCACAACCAAAGCATATTGTAAGCAATATTAAAAATCTGATTTTCATATATAATTTCTTTTGCAGGTTTCGTTAAGCTAAACTAACCGCTAACGTTCTGGTACTATAGCGGGTTTGGGACTAAATTAAGCCCTATTCTCGGATTTGCCAAATCATCCAAATACAAGACCATTTTTAAATTAAGCCAATTGCCCAAATCCGTTGTAGCGTGTGTTGGTGGCAGTTAAAATTCAGATACTATTGTTCTAAAATTACCTTTCCCAAAATGCTCAATTGTTTCTCCATTGTTTTCTGTTTCAATCGATTTAAACTCTATTTTTCCATACAAACTGTCTCCAAGTTTGTAATTTACTTTGTCCAACGTAAGTTTTTGATAAACTATTTTATGTGTTGGTTCAACTAATCCTTCTATAATGATATCAGTATAACGGTAGGCTTCAGTATAGAATTTCTCGTTTTTGTATTTGATAATAAATCCACGTCCTGCGAAGCCATTGCTAAAACCAATATTAATTGATAATGTGTCAGAGGGAAAATAGTAAGCTCTACAATTATTGAACTTTGAATTTTCACTTTTATTTAAGTCAATTTTTTTGCCCCTAAAATAGGAGACATCACTTGTTCTTTTTTTTGATGAGTCTTGTTTTTCTGTTGCCGAAAAGATTTCTTTTTGTTTATCAAGTTGTTTGTAAATTAAATCTTTAGAGATATTATAATCTATTTTGACTTTGTCCCATTGATTTAAGTTTTTTTTCTCAGTATAGCTCGAAAGAATTAATACTGTTAATACAAAAAACAAACCACTATAAATTTTTGTTTTCAAATTCAATTTTATATGTTTATTTTTTCTCCCTTTCTGCGGATTAATTGCCACCAACGTTCTGGCACTACAGCGGGTTTGGGATTAAATTAAGCTCTATTTTCGGATTTGCCAAATCATTCCAAATACAAAACCATCATTCCATTAAGCCTATTGCCCAAATCGGTTGTAGTAGCTGTTACTGGCTGGCTTTTTGCATCTAATACTTTCAGTTGTTTTATAAATTTCTTTAGGCAAATCATCAGTTGAATAATATGTTTTCAGCACTTCGCATTCACAATTTTCCTTTCTTAATGTTGTCGAAATTATTCTCGCTCCCAAAGGATGATTTCCGCGTCCCAATCTTTAACTTCAAAACCTTTCTTTTTAAGAATCTGCACCAAAATGAGTTTTTCATCTTCATCTTTGGCTACAATCTCTTTCGACAACGAGTCGTATAAATTTGGAAGCTCTATAAATTTATTATTAGAGTTTTCAATAGCGAATTCGACAATTTTTTCATTAAATTCTGTGGTTTGTTTTTTCGGCTTTTCATTACACGAAAAAAATAAAGTAGTCATTAATGTTATTAAATATCTCATTTAAAGCGTTTTGATTTAAGCTTACCAGTAACGTCTTGGCACTACAGCGGGTTTGGGACTAAATTAAACCCATTTTTCGGATTTGACAAATGATCCCAAATACAAAACTATCTTTCCATTAAGCAAATGCCCAAATCAGTTGTAGTGGCTGTCACTGGCTGGTTATTTAGGCGAAATTACAATTAAACCGCAAATTTTTTACGTTTCTACTGGCACGATCCAACTTTCACTTTTCAACCGTTAGTTGCACACTACTATGCTTAGAATAAATCTATGTCGTAACTATTTATAAGTTTGTAATCAGTAAAATATTTATCATTTACTCCTTTAGCGATAAAGTTATATTTTGTGTTATCTCTGTATGCTGTCATTTTACAAAGTCTTTTTCCTGAAGTGTCATAATAGATAAAAATTTCTGGACTTCCGTTTGACCTGTAATATTCCATTTGATATATGTTATGTTTCTTTGACTTCAATTCATTAATTCCTGACAAAACATATCCATCTAATTTTTCCACATCAATTATTTCTGTGACCAATATTTGAGTTTTAAGCCTAAAATAAATTCTCTCTTTGATAATATGACGAAAGCTAATTTCGTCGGTTTTCTTTTTCGGGTCTGTTTCAACAATTACTTTGAGATTATAACTTTTAGGGTTGCCAATTATTATTTCTTTAGATTCATTATTTGAGGTCAAAAGAAAACTGAAAAATAAAAGAAAACAAAATTTCATAAGATTTGATTGTTAATTTAATGTCGTTTTCGGTTGCTAACTAGCCAGTAACTTGTATTTACCAGCAGTATTTTTTGTGCTCATTTCTTAATTTATTTAGTTTGAATTTTTCGTTTCCATTTTGTCGTTAAACTCATTTTCTTCTAAAAGAATTTATTGAATATTAAACATATTGAAAGCATAAAAAAAAGAAATATAGAAACTAATAAAGTTAAGAATTTTGAAAAAGTTTGTTGTTCAAATAGATTTAGTTTTCTTGTCAATTTAACTCCAATTAAAGCCAACAATAATGAAGCAACAATTATTAAACTTAGAATTAAGTATGAATTTTCATTTGGCCAAATTTCTTTAAATTCTGGAATAATAAATATGAGACAAATTGCGGAAATAACATAACAAATAAAAATACCAATATTTTTTTCAGAATTAGCGGGTTTGTTTTCCTTGTTGGGCAAGTTGCTAAGATTTGCTAATATGTCTAGAATTTCTGAAATCATAATTTTAAAGTTCTTTTCGGAGAATATTGCTGGTAACGTTCTGGCGCTTGGCGAGGTTGCGAAGTTCGTAAACGAGTACTTTCGGATAAAATAAAATTCCTTGCGAAAAGGAAATGTGAATTTACTACAAAATTCGCAATCTCGCCAAATGCCTGTTGTAGGTAATTTTTATTTATGAAAGTAGATAAAATTCACTTTACTATTTACCTTAATTCCTTTTTTTGTTGCAGAAATCCATTTTATGTTTTTTACAAATTCTTCAGCTTTTTTTCTGAAATAATTTTCAAATTTTAAGTTTTCAGTATTTTGAAAAGTGACATCGGTTTGAATGTTTTTAATTTCACCATTTTTCATCAAAACAAAGCTTACGTCAGTACTTGAAAAATATTTCCCTGTTTTGTATTTATAACCTATAGGATACTTGAATACTTTTGAAAAATCCATGTCGGGTTTATGGAAGAAGTCTCTATAGTTTTTCGTGCCGGGATACCTAGAAATTGTGTCACATTCTTCAAAATCAAAAATGACATTTGGATGATTTTCGGCATACTGTTTCTCGGCTAAAACTCTAATAGAATCAATAAATTTTTTTCCATGTCTCTTTTCAATTTCATTTCTCATTACAGAAATGTAGCAATTTCTTGTAAATCCTTTGGACGGGGCTATACAACTTGTCATTGCTGAATCTATCTCTATTTTGTATTTTGATAATATCTGCCCCATTTCTTTATTACTACGATACATTTCAGTCATTCCATTAAAGAAATAGTACACAGTTTTACCGTTTTTAATATCATTAAGAGCACGTTTTTGTTCATTAATACAAGTAGTATCAATCACTTTGATCTTTCCATTTTGTGCTTTATACATTTCGTCTTCGTTATGAACAACGATAGAATCATTTGTGTTGCTTTTTTTAGTCTCAACCTTTTTATTACAAGCTAAAATTAGAAGAAAGCAGAATGATAAAATTAAATGTCTCATTAAATTCTGATGTTAAAATTGCCTACAACTTGTATATATGTCTGACAATATCCGACTTATCTATCTTAAATTAGGTAGCTATGTCTGACAAATGTCAGTTTTAGTATTTTCAAAAATAGGATATTTATTTCATAAATCATCAAACGAGCTTATTTGTTAGATGTTTTTCGTGCTCCAATCTGGTGCAATTTTTACAAAAAAATCAATGGTTTACATTATAAAGAGATAGCTGGTCAAATCCAGCATCATCACAATAAACTAAAAAAGCTCAACTATTTAGCTGAGCCTTTTATCTTTTAATTTCTTACAAAAAAGTTATTTTTCGAAATCACATATGTTTTCTATTTGTTAATAAGTCTTTCCAGCTTAGCCACCATTTCATCTTTCTCTTTCAACATCCTTTCATACAAGGCAATCTTTTCTTCGTGCAGTTTTAAAACTTCTTTTATAGGACTAAATATTGGATGAATATTAATCGCAGAAGCTCCATTTTGAAAATCTGAAAATGTATTAGAAATAATATTCACCGCTTGCTCCTCATCAAAATTCTGAAAAGCTTCAACAGGAATTTTTAGTGAATTCGAGATTTGTTTCAGTATATCATTTTCGATTACATCTTTTTGCTCCAGCAGAGAAATTTTCTTTTGATTCCAGTCATCTCCAAGATCAAAAGCCAATACTTCCTGTTTGATGCCAAGCATTTCCCTGAAGCGTTTTACGTTTCTTCCCTGATGTATTTTCTGTTCCATAATGAGTATTAATTTTCTGAAGGCTCAAAGACAAAGCCGTTTGGATTAAAAATTCTGAATTTCAAAGATAAAAAAATATCCTGTAAATTTCCGTTTGTCTGATATTATATCCGGATTTCGAATAGATTATCTCTTTAAAGAATTGAACTTTCAATATGGTAAAAATGTTTCGAGGATTGTCCTGGGGCTACTAAAACAAAAAGCTTCAGATATCTCCGAAGCTTTTGTTACATTATATTAAATTACTAAAATGAAACCATTTCTTTTACCTCCTTATAATCAATCTTACCATTTTGAGATAAAGGCAGCTCATTTATTTTCTTCACTTTTATAGTTGCCGGATGAAGCTTAACCTGTTCAGAAAGTATCTTTTTGATTTCAAGTTCATTAAGATCATCATATAAATATGCTACAATCAGGCTTTTATCATCTTCACCCAGACAAAGAAACTTAGTTCCGGCAAAATTATTCTGCAGGATCTGCTCAATTTCATCTAAACTGATCCTTGTCCCAAACAGCTTTATAAAACGCTGACTTCTTCCGGTGATGTAAAAAAATCCATCTTTATCTTTTTTGGCAATGTCTCCTGTATGCAACACTTCTAAAGGAGAATACTCCAATAAATCTTCTTTTACAGTTGCGTAACCGCCCGATACGTTTGGACCAGAATACAAAAGTTCTCCGGAGACCGGATCAATTTCCATTTTTCCACCCTTAATGGGTTTCCCAATCGAACCTGCTTTCTCAATAAGATATTCAGGTTCTAAATAGGACATTCTTGCCGTAGCTTCTGTTTGCCCATACATCGTATAAAAGGAAAGGTCATTTTTTAAAGCATAATTTCCAAACTCAATTAATGCTGACGGATTCAGTCTGCCACCTGCCTGACTTAAGTATCGCAAAGAAGGATATTCTTTTTTCAAAAAACCAATTCGTTGCAGCATTTCATATACATAGGGTACACCTGCCAAAGAGGTATATTGATATCGCTCCCATTCTTCCCAAAATTCCTTTTGCATAATGGTTGTATCAGAACATACTATCGTACCTCCTGATATAGAATTAGTAGTAAATACCGAGAATCCATAAGAATAAAACAAAGGCAGGTTTAACGGGCAGACATCGAAATTTTTAACCGGCAGGTAATCCAGAATAGACAAAGCATTGCTTACTATATTTTGTTCTGACAATTTCACAAATTTTGGTGAACCTGTACTTCCGGAAGTACTGAGCAACAATTTGATTGAAGGATTTACCACAGTTTTCACTGCTTTGTCCTGAACAAAACAAGTATGGGCTGCCCCTAATGCTTTAGCCGAATAGGCATCAATTTTTATTCGGGTTGCATCATAAATGTGATAGGGGTTATAATGCTGTTCGAGATATTCTTTATGAATGACATTCAAAGACGGGCTAAGCAATGCAATGGTAAAATCTGATCTTATAAAATTTAAGAGCAATTCAACCGACTGAATCTTATTGTCCAGATAAAGAAAAGCCAGTCCTCCTCCACCGATAATATCCAAAGATTCATGGAAATCCAAAACTGAATTGGCTTTGTCTTTTACAGGATCTATATAAAGCAAGTTTTTATTACCGAGTATTAATTCGTAAAGTTGTTTTGTTTCTGACATATCGATTGTTTAAAAAGCAATTTGAAACTTCCCCAGAACTTCTTTGATATTTTTAAAACTGTTCATTTCAAGAATATCTTCGGTTTCAACTACGATGTCAAAAGAATTTTCGATCTCTTTTACCAGAAATAAATGTGACATAGAGTCCCATTCTACAATTTCCAGATAACTTAAATCTTCATGTACATCATCAATAGAAATAGAAAGCCCCTCTGAAAAAGCTTGTTTTAGTTTATGTAAATTATTCATAATTATTTTAAGTATAAAAATTTATTGTTATTAAAAATTTAATCAGTTTTTTACAACTCAACCGTTTTCCATTTTCCGGTTCTGAAAACAAGGATACAGCTGGCTGCTAATACAATTTCTGAAATCAGGATTGCTGTAAATATCCCTTTTGGCCCCCATTCATAATAAATTCCAAGCAGATACGACAAGGGAAGCTGAATAATAAAAAACATTAGAATGTAAAGCATCGTTACTGTATTGACATTTCCGGCTGCATTTAACGAGCGGGAAATTACCATCGTATAACCAAAGAAAAAGTAAGCAATTGCCATGTACTGCAGATAAGTGGATGCATAGAACAGAATTTCGTCTTCGTGCGTGAAAAAGCTGGCCAGAGATCCGGCATAAAACAACAGGAAGATAGCAATCAGTCCAAGGAAACACATATTGAACACTCCTGTTTTCCATACAGAAGCTTCTGCCCTTTCCGGCTGTTTTGCCCCCAGGTTCTGTCCGGTTAGTACTCCGGCAGCATTTGCAATTCCGTATGCCGGCAAGACACTAAACATGATGATGCGATTGGCGATGATATAACCTGCCAATACATTTTCGCCCAGTTTTGCAACAATTACAATCATTAAAAATCTGCTCGAAGAAGGCACCAGGTTTTGAATCATTCCTGCGGTAGCCAGTTTTAAGATACGTTTCATTAAGGCAGGAACCATTAACAACTCCTGCCTTCCTATACTAATTCTGGTATTTTTTTTAAAAAGGTACCACAACTGATACGCTACACTGGAAATATTTGCAATAACCATCGCTACGGCTGCTCCCAATAAACCCAGCTTAGGAAATGGCCCTAGGCCAAAAATCAGTACCGCACACAGTACCCCATTCAAAACATTAGAAAATGCTAGTGTCCGCATCGCCATCGAGGCATCCCCGGAACCCCGAAAAACGCCATTAATCATAATTCGCATAATCATAAAAATCAACCCTGCGAACATGGTTTTAGAAAATACATTTCCATAATTTACCAAATGATCCGATCCTCCGGCAAAATGCATAATATCCTGACTGAAAACTACTGCCAGAGAACTGCATATTACAGAAAGAAAAATGCCTAAATAAATAACCTGCATTGCAGTTTGTCCGGCATCTCGGTGCTTTTGCTCTCCTATTCTTCTTGAAATCAGTGCTGTTGCTGCAATGCTTAAACCCATTGCTACAGATTGAATAAGAATAATTACAGAATTGGTAATTCCTACGACAGTAATGGCATTTTCGCCAAGACTGCTTACAAAAAGAAGGTCTACCAATACGAATAAGGATTCCATACTAAGTTCCAGCATGGTAGGAACTGACAATAAAAAGGTGGCCCTGTTTACATTTCCTGATGTGAAATTTTTTTCTGTACCCTGCAAAGCAATTCTGAACAGGGCAAATATTGAACGAATTTTTATTAACACAATTAGTTGTTTTACAAAGGAAGATTAAAATTCATTTTTTGTTCTGCAAGGATATCTTCAGCGCTAAAAGACTGAAATGCAATTTTCTTTTCTACCAAATACACTTCTCTGCCTGAAATCTGATTAATGATTTGCGAATTTCGGTAAGCTCCCATTCCCAAATCAGGTGTTGAAATTCCATGAGTGTGCAACTCTGCATTCTGAACAAAAATCTCTTCTTCTGAATGATCAATAGTATAATTTCTACGAACATCATAATTGCCATCAGCCAGCCTTCTAATCCTGTTTAGGATTCCATTTAGAAAATCAGGTTCTACATATTTATAACCAGTTGCCAGAATCACATAATCTGTTTCTATTTCAAAAGGTTTGTTTTCTTCTACCTGTGAAAGGCTCAAGAGATACGACTGATCTTCACTTCTGCTGATATCAATTAGTTTGCTATTCGCCATTAAGGCCACCTTTAAATTCGGATCATCAAGTTCCATAGCATACAGGCTGTTGTGAATCTGGTTAATGAGTTCATAATTTATACCCTTAAATAAAATATTCTGTTTAGCCAGCACAGTCTTTCTTTGATCTTCGGGTAATGTATGGAAATAATCAATGTACTCCGGAGAAGTCAGTTCGAGTGTAAGCTTTGTATGATTTTCTAAAGGAAAAAAACGTTCAGAGCGGGTAAACCAATTGAGTCGCAATCCCTTTTTAACTTCGGGCAATAAGTCCTGAAATACTTCTGCAGCACTTTGGCCCGAGCCAATAATTGTTACTGATTTATCTCCATTGAGCTGGTCTTTATGATACAGATATTTAGAGGTATGGATCACTCTGTCAAAACGTTTTTGTGCAATTTCTGCCGGAACATATGGATTTGTTCCTGTACCCAATACCAATTTACGTGTATACCAGATACTGTAATTATCCGATTTGGTATCTCTTACAGTAACGGTATAAATACCATCCTCATAATCTACGGCCATTACCTTTTTTCCAAAAAAACAATTGTCTAACTGTGCTGTCACCCAACGGCAATAATTATTGTATTCTTTTCTGAAAACAAAAAAACTTTCCCTTATATAAAATTTATAAATTTTACCTGTTTCTTTCATATAATTCAGGAAACTGTAAGGACTTGTAGGATCTGCCATCGTTACAAGATCTGCCATAAAAGGAACCTGAAGCGTGACTTCATCCAGCATCAGTCCGGGATGCCAATTGAATTCATCTGACTGGTCAAAGAAAACAGTTTCTAATTCATCTACAGGTTTTACTAGTGCTGCTAAGCCTAAATTAAATGGACCGATACCAATACCAATTAGGTCGTATATTTTGTGTTCTTTCATTTTATATTTTTTAAAAATTTGTATTGATTAGCTCCTTACTTTCAGGAAATTTTTCGAGATACCATTCTCTAATGCAGAAATTCAAATAGGCTTTTTTATGGGGCATTTCGATAATATGCTGCAACTTAAAACCTACATGAACCTTATTCATTAAAGCTGCCAAAGACTCGACAGATCCTTCTCCAACCATTCTGTTTACCTGTGGCTGGCTAAACATCCATTCTACAATACTTCTGGTTATGAGTGCCGGAAATTTCTTTGTCTTGTCTGTTGTAGCAATAAAGAGATGAGTGCCATAATCTGAAGGCAGCACTTCATAATAATCTCCCAGTACATCATTAGTAGCCCAGTAAATTTCAAAATTGAATATCGCTTCTCCGTTAATTTCGCCGATGTAGCTATGCGAAAACCTGCCAGGCAAAAGTGTTCTGTAAAACAATTCCAGTTCAGCAATTGGCCAGTCCATTTTCCATATCGTTTTGGCATGATCCTTATGAAACCACTCGCAAACCATCTCCAGATCGCGATCCAGGTCAAAAGGCCGAAAACTAATTTGTACTTTTTCCTGTTTAAAATATTTACTAAATACTTCTCTCTTAATTTGAGGAAGAAGTAAATCGGGAGAGAAAAAAGCATAATGCAGCATATTTTGAACCTGTCGGTCATATGCTGTAAAATGACTAAAGAAAGTTCCCTTTATTTTACTCTTTCTCTGATCAAGAATGGCTTTAAACTCCTCTCCTTTTTGACTGAACTGATCGTAAATAAAGTTAAGCGAAAGATGTTCTTCCATTAATTCCTTCTGCCCCAATATCCCAACAATCACAAATAAATCTTCCAGTTGGCTCTGTACATTTTCAGAAATATCAAAATTTTCAAGATGTTTTTGCAAATAACTGGTAATAGATGAAGGAAGGTGATCCAATAAAAGATCAGAAAAGTAAACCTCTTTCATTATATACTCCTGAGCAATTTGTTCAAGAGCTGCAATTGCTTGTTTTACTCCTGATTCGATATCAATCGATTGCCATTCGGGATAATTTTTCGTTCCTTCTTTAAATGCCAGTTCAAAAAAAGAAGACAGGTCTAATTCTTTCACCTCATCATTGCGTCTGTTTCTTTGAATCAGCTTCGGCTTAAAAAGATGATTTCCTGTTGCACTGTAATAAACTACAGGAACATATACCTCTATTTCTTCTGTATTAAAATCAATTCTGAGATGAAGGTCAGAACCTGAGTTTTCTAAAGCATGTTTTACAACCTGATCATATTTTGGGAGTCCCATATACGGACTCCAGTTAGTAAACTCCCGGCAATAAAGACGCAGTAAAATAGAGAAAGTCAAATCTTTATTTTCAGCATTGATTGGGTTAGTTATTAAGGTAGGCTGCTCCATATGTTTTGATCAGATTTAAAATTTTATGAATATCCTGAAGAGTTGTTAGCGGATTTAAGATGGTAAATTTCAAATAGTAATTTCCATCTACCTTTGTACTTGCGACCAGTACTTCGCCTGTATGAAACATTTTCTTTTTAATAAATTCATTAAGGGCACAGACATTCCCGGGAGAAACTCCAATGGATTTATAGCGGAATACCAAAATACTGATATCAGAATCACTTAATAATTCCAGCATCGGATCAGCTTTAATTACAGATGCAGCTTCTTTAGCAGTAGCAATTACCGTATCAATATATTCTCCTAATTTTTCCCTTCCCATCAACCTTAGCGTGAACCAGAGTTTTAGTGCATCAAATCTTCTGGTACTTTGCGTAATTGACTTATTGATCTGGGCAGGATAAGCTTCATAATTTTCCTCTTTAGGGTTTAAATAATCCGCATGATGCCTGATAATTTCAAGCAGTTTTTTATCTCTTACAATAAAAGCACTGCTGCTGATTGGCTGAAAGAAAGATTTGTGATAATCAATAGTTACAGAATGCGCTAATTCTATTCCGTTTAACAGGTATTTATGTTTATCTGTTAACAGTAATCCGCATCCATATGCTGCATCGACATGCATCCAAAGCTTGTGTTTTTCAGCTAAAAAACCGATTTTGTTTAATGGGTCTACATTACCAAAATCTGTTGTTCCGGCAGTAGCTATAATTGCTATTGGAATATTTCCTGATTCAAGTTCCTTCTGGATTGCCAGTTCCAGTGCATCTATATCCATTCTGAACCTGCTGTCTGTTTTTACCTGTATGATACTGCGTTCTCCCAGTCCCATTAATGACGCATTTTTCTGGTTGCTGAAATGAGATTTATCAGAAACAAAAATTCTAAATTTGGCATATTCTGCAGGATTTCCATCCAATTTGATATTATGCCCAAGACGATCCAGGGCAAAGTAATCTCTGGCAAGCAAAAGCCCCATCAGATTACTTTGAGAACCGCCGCCTGTAAAAACGCCATCAGCCTCCGGACCAAAGCCAATTTGTTCAGCAGTCCAGTCTATTAATCGACGCTCCATTAGTGTTCCGCCCGCACTTTGATCCCAGGTATCCTGCGAAGAATTAATTGCACTAATCAATACTTCGGCAGCCAATGCCGGAATTACTACCGGACAATTTAAATGTGCAATGTAGCTTGGCAAATGAAAGGCTGTCGCATGATCTACATAAAGTTCTTTTACTTCAGCAAACATTTCGTCATAACTGTTTAATGGAGTATCGAATTTTATTTGCTTAAACTGCGCACCTAACTCTGCAGGTGTAATACCACTAAATGGTTTTTGTTGATTTTCTAAAAAACTCATAACCAATTCTTTTGCCTGATCTACTGCATCACGGTAAGCATCTGCAGTTTTTTCATAAAAAATATCCTGAAAAGGGGGTGTTTCAATAATAGCAGAGAACTCTTCTCTTTCTGTTGAGTTTGTATAAGATATGTTTTCCATAGTTTTAAAATGATTTGATTTTAGACATTTAAGACTGGTTTGTTAAATAAACCAGGAAACTTTTTTATCAATTGATGTTCTTCTTTTTGTTACAGAAAGCGCTGGGCTATCAGGATATCCAATAAAAAAAAGCCCTAAAGACTGTTCATGATCTTCTAAACCAAAAGTCCTGACATATTCTACTGCACTACCGCCAGTTGCCCAATAAGATCCTAAATTGTAGGAGGTGGCACTAATAGCCATGTTTTGTACTGCACAGGATACTGCCGCCAATTCCTCCCATTCCGGAATATCGACACTCCTGCTTTTTGAAAGAATCACTCCAATCATGCAAGCCGCATTAAGGGGATATTCTTTTAAATAATTGTACTTAGCTGCTTTTTTTTGGGCATCAGGAATGTCTTCGTACAGATGCTTGTAATAATCAGCCATGAAGTCTCCGTATTTGCTCAGTTGACTACCCGAAAGGACAATAAATCTCCAGGGTTCTGTCATTTTATGCGTAGGTGCCCAGGTTGCGTTGATCAGAATCTCTTTCAATACCTCATCGGGAAGACTTTCTCCTGTATAAGAATCAGCATAAATACTTTTCCTAAAACGGATTATTCGGGTTATAGCCTCAGAATCAGAACAAATTTTAGTTTTTTCCATAATTATCAAAAAGATTTAAATAACATCAACAGATTTGTTAAGTGCGAAAATATTTATAAAAAATTTTGTTATTTAAAATTATTATAAATAGCTTTGTGCGGTGAGCGAGTTATTTATATTTAGAACAAATAAGAATAGCAAATATATGTAGTCTTTTTCATAAAACAAAATATATTTTAATGCGATTTTATTACCAAATAAAAAGTTAACCTATTTAATTAACCTTAATTATTTACCTAAAAAGTAAATAGCTTTAATTAATCTATCAAATTATGATAACTAAAATCACCCCCTCAAAACCACCAACAAAACCACTCATTGTTGATGTATCACCAGTTGAACGCGCTATAATAAAAAGTTCTGCTTTGTATCTTCAAAATGAGTATGGAGATTATGAGTCTCCGGATTATATATCAAATCTCCATCTAAATGCTTATCATTTACTACCCGAAAGAATTGCAAGTTTGCTTAGTAATCTTAGTACAGACTTTTCTGAGGAACAATATGGCGCTATCGTTTTTAAAGGATTAGTCGATGTTGATCAGGAAGCTTTAGGTCCAACACCTACCTCGTGGAAAGAAACGGATAAGAGTAAACTGAACTTATACGGTTTTATTTCTTCATTGCTTCATGGTGCTGTTCCCTCAAAACCGGTTCAATATTATGTTCAGCGAAAAGGAGGAGGAAGTTTGCACGCCATTATTCCGGAAGAAAACATGTCCTTTTCTCAAACTGGCGCAGGCTCCAGAACCGATTTATTTGTACATACCGAAGATGCTTTTTTATATAATCCTGCTGATTTTCTTAGTTTTTTATACCTGCGAAATGAAGAACAGGTAAATTCAACTTTATACTCTGTACGATCACACGGAGAAACAGATGAATTAATGGAAGAACTTTTCAAAGAGATATATAAATGTCCAAAAGATGCCAATTTTGAAATCGAAGACGCTTTAGCATCAGAGCTAACGACTTCTGTTTTGTACGGAAACAGGTTAAGACCTTTTATCCGTTTTGATGCAGCAGAACAAATTTATAATGAACAAGCCGGCCAAAGTCCTGAAGCTTTAGAGATTCTAAAAAAATTCTGGGAGAAAGCCAAAACCCTTATTTATGATGAATTCATTCCTAATGCAGGTGATCTCGTTTTTGTAAACAATCATTTATGTGCACATGGCAGAACTGCTTTCAGAGCCGGTATCAGAGAAGTAAACGGAGAAAGTGTCAAGTGCGAAAGACGCCAAATGCTGCGTATGATGAGTAAAAGCAGCCTGATTCACGTTCAGGATGTTGCTCACCCCGAGAACCCTTATCTGATTATGGAAGATCACTATGGAAAAGTTAATCTTATCAATTAAAACATCACCAAATGAAAAAACAATTTGAAATACAAGAATATAAAAACAATCAGCTGAATCCCGAACTTGCCATATCGCATCTTCAGCCTGAAATCTGGGAAAAAGTAAACAGACTCCAGGTTAGAAAAATGCTATGTGAATTTTCACATGAATTGCTTCTAAGTCCTCAATTGAAAAGAATTCATGGCATATGGGGACTTTACAGCCTTACCACTTCTAATGGACAAACAGAATATCAATTTCTGGCCAGAATACTAGCATTAGACCATTGGCATATTGATAACAATTCTATTACCAAAATCATAAACAAACAGACTGAACCCCTGGATGCAATTGCTTTTTTGCTTGAATTTACCAAAGAGTTAGGGTTTACGGATTTAAACCTTCCTACCTATCTGGAAGAGGTAATAAGCTGTTTGTATGGCAGTGCTTATATGCACACCAACAGCCAGCTCACATCTAAAGATTTAACCAAAGCAAGTTACGCAGATGTGGAACATGCCATGATTGCCGGGCACCCCTGTTTTATTGCCAACAGCGCCAGAATAGGTTTTGATGCCGTAGATTATCAAAATTACAGTCCGGAAGCAGCTGCTCCGCTTTCGCTGGTATGGGTTGCGGGCCATAAAAATCATACTGAATTTACCAGTATAGACCCGCTTACTTATCGTGAGGTAATGCAACAGGAATTAGATTCAGAAACTAAAGCTTCATTTGATTTAGTTCTAAATGAAAAAGGGCTTGATCCAGAACAATATATCTATTTTCCTATTCATCCATGGCAATGGCATAATAAACTGGTTTACTTATTTGCTCCTGATATCGCTGCATCAAAATTGGTATGCCTGGGAAATAGTAAAGATCAATACATGCCGCAACAATCTGTTCGTACCTTTTTTAATGTAAGCCATACCGGCAGATTTTATGTAAAATCGGCTTTATCGATCCTGAATATGGGCTTTATGAGAGGGCTTTCCCCTTATTTTATGCGAACAACTCCTCCAATAAATGAATGGGTTGCGAACACAGTTGAGAATGATGCTTACCTGCAGAAAAAAGGCTTTACGATACTGAAAGAAATTGCAACTGTAGGCTATACGAATGGATATATTGAAGAAGCTATAAAAGTTGACTCTCCTTATAAAAAAATGCTGTCTACACTTTGGAGAGAAAGCCCAATGGACAAAATAGCTCCAGGAGAGCGTATAATGACAATGGCATCTCTGCTTCATATAGATACAAAAGGAACATCTCTTTTATCAGAATTAATAAAGAATTCACCTTTAGACACAAAAGAATGGCTGAATAGTTATTTACAATGTTACCTAAGTCCGCTTTTACATTGTTTTTATTATCATGATATGCGTTTTATGCCGCATGGAGAAAACTTGATTTTAGTATTCCGGGACAATGTACCGGTTAGAGCAATTATGAAGGATATTGGAGAAGAAGTAGCCGTTGTAAATCAGCAAAAGGAATTGCCTGAAATTGTAAAAAGAATTATCATCCCGGTACCTGAAGACCTTAAAATTTTATCCATTTTCACTCAGATATTTGATTCTTTCTTTCGTTACCTGAATCATGTACTGGTAGAACACATCAATTTACCAGAGGAAGATTTTTGGAGCCTGGTAGCAGAATGCATTACCGAATACCAGTCTGAATATCCTGAACTGGAAGATAAATTCAGAAAGTATGATTTGTTTGCTACAGAAATTATTAAAACCTGTTCTAACAGACTGCAAATGCAAAACAGCCAAAAGATGATTGATGGAAGTGATCCGTTCAGGAATCAAAAATTTGCAGGCTTTTTAAAAAATCCTCTTTCTGTTTATCAGGCAAAATTAATCTAGCTATCCTTAATAACTATCATATACTATAAACAATGAATATAGATACTCAGGTTTCACCAATAGAAGCCTCAACACATTTAGAAAAATCAGTTTGGAATAAAATAAACCGTTTACATATCAGGAAAATACTTGCCGAATTCTCTCATGAACGTCTTGTATTTCCTAAACTAATTGAAAACAAGGACGACTGGGGCATTTATCAGCTTAGCAGTTCAGATGAGAGAAATATTTATCAATTTAATGCAAAAATACTGGCTCTTAACCATTGGTATATTGATACGGAATCTATTGAAAAAATTGTTGATGGAACACCTTCTCCTTTAGATTCGCTCAGTTTTATCATTGAATTTAAGATGGAACTGGGAATCCCAGAGGCATCATTACCCGTTTATATGGAAGAGGTATGCAGTACATTAGCCGGAAGTGCCTACATGAATTATTATGGCAAGCCAAACTCAAAAGAGCTGTTAAAAGCAGACTATCAGCAAACGGAGTCTTCAATGACGGGCCATCCGCGTTTCATTGCCAATAACGGAAGAATTGGCTTTGATTCCAGCGATTACAGGCAATATGCTCCTGAAACAGCTGAACCATTTTCACTAGTATGGCTTGCCGGCCACCGCTCAACTGCTGTGTTTACTGCTGTCCCAAATCTGGATTATCAAAAAGTAATGCTGCAGGAACTGGGAGAACAAACCTTAAAAAACTTTAATAATCAACTTATTCAAAGAGGTTTGAATCCTGAAGATTATTTTTTTATTCCGGTTCATCCATGGCAATGGTTTAATAAATTATCCAATATATTTTCTGCAGATATTGCTACTAACCGATTGGTCTGTTTAGGCTATAATGAAGATAAATACCAGCCTCAACAATCGATCCGTACTTTTTATAATATTAGCAATCCTGAAAAGTTTTATGTTAAAACAGCCCTTTCTGTCCTTAATATGGGTTATGTACGTGGTTTGTCTCCTAAATTTATGTTGACTAACCCGCCTATTAACGAATGGATCTATAATTTGGTAGAGGAAGATAATTACCTCAAATCAAAAGGGTTTATCATTCTAAGGGAAATAGCAAGCGTAAGTTTTGCGCATCAATACTATGAAACTGCGATTGCAAACGATACTCCTTACAAAAAAATGCTTGCCTGCTTATGGAGAGAAAGCCCTGCCGAAAAAATTAGTGGTAATCAGCGTTTAATTACTATGGCCGCATTGTTACATATCGACAATGAAGGCAAAGCTTACCTTCCTGAGCTAATAAAAGCATCTGGCCTATCAATTTCAAATTGGCTAAAACAATACTTCAGCTGTTATCTGAGTCCTTTACTTCATTGCTTTTATAAGTGGGATATGGTCTTTATGCCTCATGGAGAAAACCTAATCCTAATCCTGGAAGATCATAAAGTAGTGAATGCTATTATGAAAGATATAGGTGAAGAAGTTTCTTTACTAAATACCTCCTTACAAGTTCCGGATGCAGCGTTGAGACTTAAAGTTGATGTTCCCGAAGACCGTAAAACACTGCCTTTATTTACGCAGGTATTTGATTCAATATTCAGGTTTATATCGGCAATACTTGTAGAACATGCTGATTTTCCTGAAGATCAATTCTGGAAACTGGTAGCAGAATGCATCCAGGATTACCAATCTGAAAATCCTGAATTCAGTGAATCTTTTCAGAAATTTGATCTTTTTGTGACCGAATTCAGTCCGGATGCATTAAATAAATTACAACTGAATAATAACAGGCAATTACGAAATCGTGCCAATCCTTTTCAGGATCTGCCCTACATAGGAATTGTAGAAAATCCAATAACCCCTTTTGCTATTAATTAAATACTAAAAGCTACAATTGGTGCAAAGTCTATTTTATTCCTGCTTTCCTCAGTAACCTGAAGCAGCCTGAATACAAAAGAATATTTCAGAAAAACTAATGCCTTTATTTATGGCATTAGTTTTTTTTAAGGGAACATAATATCATATTTCACAACTTCTAAGAAAAATGTTTTACTCTTATTAAGAATAAATAAAAATAATATATACTTTTTCAATTCTGTTATGTATTTTTGCAGAAATTTAACAACCTATATATGAATTATTTTACATCACTAAACAAGTGTCTTCTTACATTGTTATGTTCGACTTTGCTTTTGTTATTTTCCATACATACACAAGCACAAAATCAATCAGGAATTATTAAAGGGCAAATTTTGACTGAAGACGGGAAAAATGTCCAATTCGGTACTGTTAATATCAATGGAAAATATAGTATAAAAGCAAATAAGGAAGGTGCCTACAAATTTGAAAATCTTATAGCAGGATCTTATACTCTTACAGCAAACATTACAGGTTTAGCATCAGAAACAAGGACGGTAAATCTGAATCCAGGAGAAGAATTAGTTTTGGATTTTACATTTGCCGCGAATGCAGAATCGCTTAATGAGGTTCTTGTGGTTGGAAATAAATATGCTATTACTTCCAGAAAGAACAGCGAATATATCTCAAGACTTCCAATCAAAAATCTTGAAAACTCACAAGTTTACAGTGTGGTTGACAAAGAATTGATTAAAGAGCAAATGGCTTTGACACTTGAAGAATCCTTTAGAAATGTTCCGGGAGCTGCACCTGCAAAAACGGGAGCGGGAATGCCATCTTTTTTTTCAAGAGGTTTTCAGACCAGTGAGAATTTCCGTAATGGAATGGCAACCTATCTGCGTACAGGTATTGATCTGGCTTCTGTTGAGCGTGTAGAAACTTACAAAGGACCAAGTTCGACACTTTTTGGAGCGCAAATGACCTCATTTGGAGGACTCGTTAATTATGTCAGCAAGAAACCGTATGACCATTTTGGCGGAGAGTTAGGTTACACAACAGGAAGCTGGGACCTAAATCGTATGACATTAGACCTGAATACTCCAATTAAAGACGCCGAAGGCCTTTTAGTTAGACTTAATGTAGCCCGTCAGACCGAAAACACTTTTCAGGATCAGGGGAACAATGCCACATTGCTTATTGCGCCGAGTATCACCTATCAGGTATCAGATCGCTTAAAATTTACTCTAAATGCAGATTTCTTTAGTGCCAAAGGAGTAGTTGCCGGAGGATGGACTACCGCTGCTAACTTAGGGATAAAGAGTTTCGAAGATCTTAATCTGGATTATCGTCAGTCACTCAATGATAATTCTTTGGTCAGCGAGCAGCGTTCTACTAACATATTACTGGATGCAGAATACAAGATCTCTGACCAATGGACTTCACAGTCGAGATATGCTTATGGCGGCGGATCGTACGATGATCTTTATATTTTTGACTTTATCTGGCAGAATGATAACACTGTTGACCGAGTACTTAGAGCATTTACTGATGAAAAAACAGCCAGAAGAAACTTTCAGCAAAATTTTACAGGAGATTTTAAAATTGGTAATTTACGTAACCGCCTTGTTGTTGGTGTTGATTATTTATCCAGCTACAGACTAACCAGATATGACGGACTTGGTTATGGAGCTAAAGTATTCGAACCAGCAAAACTGGATAATCTTCCGGGTACACCTGTAATTCGTTTAGAAGATGTTCTGTCAGTTTTAGCTGACAGAAATACCGGACAAAATAAAACAAAAGAAACAACCTACAGCGCTTATGCTTCTGATGTTTTAAATGTAACTGATCAACTTTTAATAATGGCAAGTTTACGTGTTGATCGTTATATTGGCGATGGAACAACAAATACACTTACCCGTGCCACTACAGGTAATTATAACCAGACGGCATTTTCTCCTAAGCTGGGTTTTGTCTACCAGATTTTGAAAGATAAAGTATCCGTTTTCAGCAATTACCTGAATGGTTTTAAAAACGTAGGAAACAGAATTCAGCCAAATGGAGAAGTATCTGTTTTTAAACCTCAGCAAGCTACACAGCTTGAAGGTGGTGTAAAGGTTGATTTATCAGATAAATTTAATGCAACCATCAGTTATTATGAGATTGATGTAACAAATAGTACTATGAATCAGGTAATAAATGGTGTCAACTTTTTTGTACAGGATGGAACTCAAAAAAGCAAAGGACTTGAGGTAGAAATTATTGGAAGGCCATTTTCCGGATTCAACTACGTAGCCAGCTATGGTTATAACGAGAATGAATTTACCAAATCAAATCCAAACATATTAGGAAAAAGAGCACCCGGTACTCCTAAAAATGTAGTAAATCTTTGGGCAAGTTACACCATTATCAATGGAAAAGCGCAAGGATTAGGACTTGGAGTAGGCAATTCGTATGTTTCGGATGCATTCTTAGACAGTGCAAACAATTTTACACTTTCTTCTTATAATCTTCTTGATGCAACTCTTTTTTACAACCGTCCGAGGTATAGAATTGGTATCAAAGCCAATAATATTCTGGATGAAAAATATTGGGTAAGTGACGGTTTTTATGCACGTCCGCAAAAGCCAAGCAATTTTATGATCAATTTTACTTATAAATTTTAATTTATAAATTTTAATTTATAAATGAACAATCAGAGCACTTTCAAAACCTATAGGACATTACTGGGTATAGTTATGGCTTTTGCTATTCTTGATCATACCCGTTTGTTTTTCCATTACTGGAACACTAACCCGGCAGATCTGGATCATACCACGTGGCCCTTATTTTTTACCCGATTTATATCTCATTATTTTGCCCCGGCAGTTTTTTTTATAACTGGCATGGAATTATTTCATATTATGGGTAAAAAAACAAAGACACAAAACGTATGGTATCTATTCAGTTTAGGAAGTGCTCTGATTCTCATTGAAATATTTATAAACAATTTCCTGTATACCTTTGATATCTATTATCGTACTATTGGTGTTTTCATTATTGGGTCATTAGGTTTATGCATGTTCTGTATGGCAGGTTTTCAATACTGCAGCAGAACTTTCATTTTAGTAATCAGTTTGTCCATTATCGCAGGTCATCACTTACTGGATTCAATTCAATTTGAAGGACATTCAATGAAGGCTGTCTTATGGTATTTGCTGCATCAGCAAAAATATATTCCACTCGGGCAAAATATGTATATTATAAATTACACAATCTTGCCCTGGCTTGGGATAATATTATCAGGTTATTTCTTTGGATTTTATTACAAACCAGAGAGCTCTGCCGTAATTCGTAAAAAAATATTATTATACTCCGGCTGGATTTCTATATGCCTGTTTTTTTTACTCCGCAGCATTAATGATTATGGAGAATCGAATCCCTGGAAAATCGAAGTCTCAACTGCCAAAACCATTTTATCGTTCTTCAATCTAACAAAATATCCTGCTTCTTTAGATTATCTGGCCATTACACTCGGTCCTATTTTACTGTTTTTAGCTTATGCCGAAAATTGGAAAAATCCAATTGCCGATTTCTTTTCTATGTTGGGAAAATTTCCTCTGTTTACATACCTATTTAGTACATTTCTAATTCATTTTACAGCTATGGCCTGGTTGGTTGTTGATGGAAAACCATTCCAAATGATGGTCATTACCCCAGATTCCTATAGTGATAAAAGTCCATTACTCAATTATGGTCATTCATTAGCGGCAGTCTATCTTTTATCGGGAGTATTTATTCTGATTTGTTATTTTATGACTAAAAAAATAAACTTCTTCAGGTTTGATTTTTTAAATAAAGCCAAATCCCATAAAACCATTAAACGATCTTAAAAGGGATTGAAAAACCCTTCAAATACTTTTGCAGATTCAGGCTTTATGTTATTTGGAATCCTATTTCTTATCGTTTTGACCTTGTTTTTGATAAGAGAAAACATGTATATATTGCTATTTCACAACTTACTACGAAAACATCTATTCTTATTAAGAATTAATAAAAACAAAGTTCTGATTTTTCAATTTTGTTCTGTAGTTTTGCAGGAAATTAATTAATTAATTTAAATCGTATATGAATATTTTTACTTACAAGTCAATAAAAAAGGATACTCTGAGTTTTTATTTATTATTATTTTTTACTGCTTTATCTACATCAATTAGTTATGCACAGAGCGCTAAAGGTTCTATTTCAGGAATTGTAAAAGATACAACAGGAAAACCCGTAGAGTATATTTTGGTAACTCTTAAAAAGGGCAATAAAAGTTCTGAGACAGATAAAAATGGTGCGTTTATTTTAAAAAATGTACCTGAAGGGAATATTACCATAGTGATTCAGGCACTAGGATATATTACAGTCGAAAAAAATGTAGAAGTGAAATCCGGAGAAACTACTGCAATTTCTGATATAACATTAAAAGAAAGCCAAAGTCAACTGGATGAAGTAACCATATATAATAATAATAAAAATAAATTTGCACGCAAGGAAAGCCAAAACATAGCACGCTTGCCAATTAAAAACATTGAAAATCCTCAGGTTTATACTATAGTTGGTAAAGATTTGATGAAAGAGCAGGTTGTTTTGGAACGTACAGATATATACAGAAATGTTCCCGGAGGAGTTCCTAATTATTCTGCAGGAGGATCTCAGGGATTAACCATGAGAGGTTTTACAAATACAAGCGGTATGCTTAATGGGATGAATACAAGTGCCGTTTATCCAATGAATACTGCAATTTTAGAACGTATCGAATTTCTTAAAGGACCGTCAGGTACTTTATTTGGTGGTAATAGAAATACTTCTTTTGGAGGGATTTATAATTATGTAACTAAAAAACCTTATGAAAATTTTGGAGGAGAAGTTGGTTTTGTTGGAGGAAGTTTTAACTTCTCAAGAGTTACCGCAGATGTAAATACACCATTGAACAAAGAAAAAACAGCCTTGTTAAGATTAAATGTTGCAGGACAATCTGAAGGTTCTTTTCAAGATCAGGGCTATGCTAAAAACTATGTCTTTGCACCTTCCTTCTCTTATCAGGTATCTGATAGATTAAAATTTTCTGTAGATGTAGATATTACAAGAAGTGCTTATACAATGACAACTATTTCTATAGGTTCTTTAGCTAATGTTAAAGCAAGAAGCTTTAAGGATTTGAAATTAGATTATGAACGTTCGTATGCAAATAATGATGTAGATGCAGAAATTGGTGTTAATAATTTAGGGGCACAAATAGACTACAAAATATCGGATCAATGGAAGTCTGAAACAAAGTTTTTGAGTTCAGTTGGGTATTACAAGCATTTACTTTGGACAACTTTGAATGTTTTAACGGATGAAACAGTAGCAAGAGTTATTAGAAATCAGACTCCTGAAACATTTGGAAACATTCAATTACAACAGAATTTTACCAGAGACTTTAAAATTGGAACGCTTAGAAACAGAATGTTAATTGGACTGGATTATAATAATAACTATAATGAGTTAAACCGTGTAGTTAATTTAACTTACGATACAATTAACATTAATGGTCCTTTTAATGATTTTAATTCTGAAAAAATTAATGATCTTTCCTATGCAAAAGGTTTTGCCGCTTCTACTTCTAAATCACAAAATTATGGTTTATATGTTTCAGATGTAATTAATTTTACTCCATCATTAATGGCAATGCTAAGTTTGCGTGTGGACAGATATTCAACAAAAGGTTCTTACGATTTAAAAACAGGAACTTATGCTAAAGGTGGAGAATATGAACAAACGTCTCTATCTCCTAAAATAGGATTGGTATATCAGCCAGTGATAGATAAGATATCAATTTTTGCTAACTATATGAATGGATTTGTAAATTTAGCACCTGCACAGACATCTGCAAATCCTGAAATGACAAATTTGAAACCTCAGTACGGTACACAATGGGAAACGGGAGTAAAATTAGATATTATAGAAAATAAATTAAGTGCTACGATAAGTTATTATAATATTTCGGTAACAAATTCTACTTACAGAGATGCTGCAACAACCTACACCGTTCAGGATGGAACTCAAAGCAGCAAAGGATTTGATGTAGAAATTATTGCTAATCCTATTGCAGGATTGAATATAGTGGCCGGATATGCAAATAACAAAAATGAGTACACAAAAGCCAGTCCTGCTTTAGAAGGAAAATCGCTTCCGGCCAGCCCTGAAAATGTAGCAAATATCTGGGCCAGTTACACTCTGACTCGAGGAAGCGGGAAAGGTCTTGGTCTTGGCGTTGGAGTGAATTATGTAAGTGAATCCTGGTTTGAAACAACGAATGTGTTTGAGCTTCCATCGTATACCTTATTAAGTAATGCGATATTTTACGATCAGCCTAAATACAGAATTTCATTAAAAGGAAACAACCTGTTGAATGAAAAGTATTGGAATCCTACAGGAATGCCTCAAAAACCATTAAACTTTTTAGTAGGTATTACTTTTAAATTTTAAATTGAGACTTTTTGTTTAGAAACAAAAAACATTAGGTAGTCATTCCTTAAAAACCACTATTTTAATCGAAATTTAAAATAGTGGTTTTGTTTTTAGTTAAAAAGTTGAACAATAATTATAACCAAAAAATAATTTATCTTTAATTTGATTAAATCTGAGTTTTAGATTGTATGCAATTCCTCCCAATAGTGCATTTATGAACATCTCCAGCCACTCCTTTAAGAAAATTTAGTCCTAAAAAATGATTCTTTCAAGTGTGAGATTATAGGTTTAATAGCATCTTTTACTTTAATTTTTTCTAGCTGCTTCTTGCTTGTATTTTGTTTTTTCTTTATTGTTTTTTGGTAATGAAACAAGTTAAATCAGCCACTTAAAGATGAAAATATTAATATTGATGATTTTTAGAGAAAGTAAAATGATGTAAACATTTTATTTTTAATTATCAAGCCTCAGGATTATTCTTAGCTATTTTAGATAAAATTTCGAATACAAAATTTTAAAAGTAAAATTCTTATAATTTAATGTTTTTTAAACTTAATTAAAAATTTGAACCTATCACCAAAACCAAAAGGTTAACTCAAACGTATCTATAAAAAACGATAATCTTTAATGTAAAATTCAATTCACTGGAAACGTTTTTGGAAAAACATTGATTCTTATGTTATTTATGATTATCGTTTTTTATTCTTTATTCAAAATAAATCCCAAAAAAGTACAAACTGTAACCGAAATGCAAAAAATAACAATAAATTTCTTATTTACTCATAATAACCAAAAATGATATTTATATTTACTTATAAATTGAAATTAATTAAATTTGGATTTTTTAAATAAAGCGTACAGTTATAATTTTGAAGGAATTACTAATGAAGTTTACCAGTTTCGATTCATTAGTATAGGAATACAGGAAATAACCAAAATTGTTTCTATTTCGCCTATAAATAAAAACCTGAATTGGTACAGCGTAGGTTTTGGAAACTTAGAAAATTATGAAGATGGAATCACTGTTAATGATCTTGCCGAAATTAACAATAATGATTATGATGAAGTCTTAGCCACAGTATTTATGTGCATACTTCATTTTTTCATATCCAATCCTGATCATACTATTTTATTTTTTGGAAATACGCTACACAAACATCGTTTGTACAAACAAAAGATTTCATCTAACATTATTATTCTAAAACAATATTTGGAGATTTCAGGAGGCAAAACAGAAGAGCAAATAAAGCTTATAGAAAAAAAACAAACGATTACACGAAAAGGAAAAGAACACGAAAGGACTATTCGCGAAAAAGACCTGACATCACTCAGTAAGAGTGTTGAAATAAAAAGCATTGAAAAATACAACGCAGCTAAAACATCGGACTATCAATTTGTTTTGTTTAAGTTAAAAAAAGACCTATGATTATTGAAGTAATAAAAAAATAGTATATTTGTAACATCATGGAAGTAAAACAATTAAGAGATCTAGTAGAAAAACAAATAGAAAAATCTACTAACTTTTGGGCCGGTCGTCCTAAAATGACTATCCAGGAGTTAGAAGCCGTAGAGAAATTTGCCAAAGAAAAAGGCAGGCTTTTCGAAAAAGTTTTTGATTCTCCTGAAAAAATAGAAAAAATAAACAAAATGCAAAATAGCGCATTATAATTGATATTTTAATTCAAAAAAAATTAACCATCTAAGAAATTAGGTGGTTTTTTTATGTCTTATTTTCTTCGATAGAATACTCATTTTTTTGTCTCTCATTGACCATCTTGGTAAATATTTAACTCTTCTCTACTCCTCTTTACTAACAATGGGTCTTATACAAGCGAAGATTCGATTACATTGATACCGGCATAATTTTGTAAAGCATATCGAAAATTATATAAAAAAAAGTCTGTATTTGTTTGTCAATTTGTAAAAAACGAATGACATCATGAAAACTTTTTTACGCAATAACGGCTTAGGTATCTGCTTTTTAGTATTATTTATTGGAACATTATTCGGACAGATCGTATTTGGTTTTAAAGAACATAATAAAGAGCTTATAGATGAAGGCAGTACTGCCATCCAGCTTTCGTCCTATCTTGTCTCTGGTCATTTTATTCAATCGACTTTTGAAAATTGGGAAAGTGAATTTCTACAAATGTCCCTGTTTGTTGTATTTACTATTTTTTTAATGCAGAAAGGATCTTCCGAGTCAAAAGATCCCGATAAAGACGAAGAAGTCGACAGACAACCCTCACCCACCCGAAAAGACGCGCCATGGCCTGTAAAAAAAGGCGGATGGATTCTTGAAGTTTACAAACATTCTCTGACTATTGTTTTGTTTTTGCTGTTTACAGCCTCATTTATAGCTCATTTTTATGGGAGCCTTAAAGACGAAAATGAACAATTGGCATTAAAAGGAATGCCTTTAGAATCCAGTGCTGATTATATTGGGGATTCCAGGTTTTGGTATGAATCTTTTCAGAACTGGCAAAGCGAATTTCTTTCTGTTTTTGTTATTGTTGTGCTTTCTATCTATTTACGCCAAATCGGATCTTCACAATCAAAACCCGTAGATGCTCCTCACATGGAAACTGGAGAATAACGATTGAGCAAACTTTTACAATAAACCTGCTATAATAAACAATACTTTTTAAGTAATGGTAATTGTACAACGTTTCAAATTAATCATATAAATACATCATTGCTTTATAATTTACATTTGAAATAATCGGAAATATCACTTTATAAATAACTCATTATAAGATATTAATAATAAAAACTTAAGAGATACCTGTAAACTTTCAAACATTTAATCAAAAGATTTATTACATGAAAAATTTTCAAGACGATAAACAACGTGATTTGTCCATAAACAAATCAGACGGAACCAACAAGTTCCTGACCACAGATCAGGGTGTACGCATTAATGATGATAATAATTCACTGAAAGCAGGCGAGCGCGGACCTTCTTTACTGGAAGACTTCATTTTAAGAGAAAAAATAACCCATTTTGACCACGAAAGAATTCCGGAACGCGTAGTACATGCACGTGGTTCAGGAGCGCATGGTTTTTTTGAAGTGACAAATCCCATTCCAGAATTAACAAAAGCTGGATTCTTACAGGAAACAGGACAAAAAACTCCCGTTTTTGCAAGATTTTCTACAGTTGCCGGTTCACGCGGATCTACAGATCTTGCCAGAGATGTTAGGGGATTTGCGGTTAAATTTTATACCCAGGAAGGAGTTTATGATCTGGTTGGTAACAATATTCCTGTTTTTTTTATTCAGGATGCTTCAAAATTCCCGGATTTGGTTCATGCAGTAAAACCTGAACCACATAACGAAATGCCACAAGCAGCCTCTGCACATGATACTTTTTGGGATTTTATTTCGCTTATGCCGGAATCTATGCACATGATTATGTGGACAATGTCTGATCGTGCGATTCCGAGAAGTTATCGTATGATGGAAGGATTTGGTGTTCACACATTCAGATTGATTAACGAAGCTAATGAATCTACTTTTGTAAAATTTCACTGGAAACCAAAATTAGGAACTCACGCCGTAGTCTGGGATGAGGCACAAAAAATTTCAGGTAAGAATCCGGATTTTCACAGAGAAGATTTATGGCAAGCTATAGAAATGGGTAATTTTCCTGAATGGGAATTAGGTGTACAAATAATACCTTCAGAGGATGAAGACAAATATGAATTTGATTTACTTGATCCAACAAAAATTGTTCCGGAAGAATTAGTTCCGGTTACTATAATTGGAAAAATGACATTGAACAAAAATCCGGATAATTTCTTTGCAGAAACAGAGCAGATTGCTTTTCACCCTGGGCATGTTGTTCCGGGTATTGATTTCTCTAACGACCCATTACTACAAGGAAGATTGTTCTCTTATACAGATACGCAGCTTACCCGATTAGGCGGGCCAAACTTTCATGAAATTCCAATTAACAGAAGTATTGCACCTGTTCACAATCATCAACGTGATGGATTTATGCGACAGGAAGTTAACAAAGGCCGGGTAAGTTATCATCCAAATTCACTTGGTGGCGGATGTCCTTATCAGGCACAAATTGCCGAAGGCGGTTTCTCCAGTTTTAATGAACGTATTGAAGCTCATAAAATAAGAGAAAGAAGTGAAAGCTTTGCTGATCACTTCGGTCAGGCAAAATTATTCTTTAACAGCCAGACCGATGTAGAAAAAAGCCATATTGTAAAGGCATTACGTTTTGAACTTGGCAAGGTAGAAACTACTGCAATCAGAGTTCGAATGTTGGGACTTCTTTCGCAGGTAGATGCTCAATTGGCAGAAAAAGTAGCATTAGGACTTGGGGCTTCTGTACCATCAACATTAGAATTCCCTGTTAATAAAGGAGTTTCACCAGAAAATGAAGGTGGAAATCAGGAGCCTAAAACGGTTGAATCATCTGTAAGTTCGTCTGATGCATTGAGTATGGTTAAAAATCCGACCAATTCACCTACAATCGAGTCACGAAAAATTGCTATCCTTTGTTCTGATGGAGTTTCTGAAGCATCAGTTTTAAATATGAAAAGTGCTCTTAAAAAACAAGGAGGCAAAGGATGTGTAATTGCACCACATTTAGGATCTGTTCTTACTGATTCTGACGGAGCTCTTGCCGCTGAATATAGTTTTCTCACAGCATCATCAGTTTTATTTGATGCGGTTTATGTTCCGCACGGAATAGGGCTGAATGCATTAGCAGAAAATGATGACGCTCTTGAATATCTTAATGATGCTTATAAACATTGCAAGATTATAGGTGCTGATGGAGAAGCATCTGAATTGCTTAGCGCAACAGCTTTTGCTTCGAAATTAACAAAAACCGATGCTGGAATTATTGTAACCACCGATGTTGGATCTGAAGCATTTGCCCAGGAATTTATCGCTGCAATGGGTATGCATCGTTTCTGGGATCGTGAACCCAACTTATATATTTAATTTAAAAAAAAATAAACATGAAAAATTCAGAAAAAGAAGGCCATACAAATGCTCCTCAAGCAAAAGCAAATCAAACAAAAGCTATAAAAGATAATGCAAAAATAAATATTGTTACACCTGCTTCAGATGCTGCAACAGAATTAAAAGAACTTTTTGTTGATAGTTTAAAAGATATTTACTGGGCTGAAAATGCACTGGTTGGTGCGCTTCCTAAAATGGCTGCCAATGCCAGTTCTCCGGGTCTTGCAAGTGCCATTTTAGAACATCTTGACATTACTGAACTTCAGGTAGAAAGACTAAAACAAGTTTTTGAACTTTTAGGTGAAAAAGCCGAAGGAAAAAAATGCGAAGCTATGGCCGGATTACTAAAAGAAGGTGACAGCATTCTTGAAGAAACAACGCCAGGACCTGTTAGAGATGCGGGTATTATTGCTGCTTCCCAAAAAATTGAGCATTATGAAATTGCAACATATGGAACCTTAGCTGCTTTTGCAAAAACGCTGGGAGAAAATGATGCCGTAAAACTATTAACACAAACATTAGCAGAAGAAAAAGAAGCTGACTGCATACTGAATGACGTTGCTTTGAATGTAGTAAATATTGTAGCAGCCGAATAATATTATCTTTTTAAGTATTTTCATTTTTACCAGAAAACATCTGTACCACGACAGATGTTTTTTGTATTATTATACTATTTAAATTTTCATTCTCTATGTATAAAACGGCTTTACATCCACTGGTCGATCATTCCAGCAGAATATTAATCCTGGGAACAATGCCCGGAGACCAATCTATTGCCAAACAACAATATTATGGAAATAAAGGAAATCATTTCTGGAGAATCCTATTTACTGTTTTTAACGAAAATTACAGCGAATCATACGATGATCGCAAAACATTTCTGAAAAAGCATAAAATTGCATTATGGAATGTTCTGGCATCATGCAACAGAGAAGGGAGTAGTGATTCGAAAATTAGTAATGAAACAATAAATGATTTTACAAATTTTCATATTCAATACCCAAATATTAAAAATGTATTTTTTGAAAGCAAATCAGCGGCTAAATTTTACCATAAATACCTTCAGCCTCAAACAGATTTATCTTATCACATTTTACCATCAACCAGTGGTTTAAATGCTGGATTATCGTTTAGTCAAAAAGTCGAAATGTGGACTGTTTTAGCAGCAACAGCAGATACTTTCGATTCTGTCTAATTAGCAATAAATGCTATTTTCACTAAAATGAAATTTATCATAGAGGTGAAATTCTAAGACTTTTGTTCGATAGAATTTCACCTTCGCTACTATTGTTGCCATGAATCTAATACAACCTTCACAAATCAACTGTATTATCATGCATTTTTAAATCTCAAAAATTCATAACTGTAAATTATGTAACTCTTATTGTTTTATTTGTAAGAAATTATTGTGATACACGTATATTTTTGCAACTATTAAATTATTTTTTTTAATTTAAAATCACAACTTTTAACCTACAAAAATCACAAATTAAATTATCGGCTATGATAGAAAATTTAAAAAATGCACAAAAGAGTATACTTAAGAGAATAACTTTATCAAATCAGGATACTGCCCAATATTATGATATGATTGTATTTTGTCATTTAAGATGGCATTTTGTTTATCAGCGTCCTCAACACATCATTAGCCGTATTTCTAAAACAATGAAAACTTTATTCATTGAAGAACCCCTATACAACAATGAAAGTAAAGAGTCCGGAAATCTTATTATTATCAATGAAATGTTGCATGTTTTACAGCCAAATGTAAAAGATATCGAATCGATTGCTGCAATCATTCCTGAATATGTAAAAAACAAAGATATTCCTGTTGGATGGTTTTATTCAGCTATTTTTTGCCCTTTATCAGAATGTATTGATTTTGAAACTATCGTTTATGATTGTATGGAGGAGCTTTCTTTTCTGAAAGGTGCCACAAAAAATGTAATAAATCAGGAAAAATATCTGATATCTAATGCTGACATTGTTTTTACGGGTGGAAAATCATTATATGAATTAAAAAAACAGTGGCACACAAATGTACATTGTTTTCCCAGTTCAGTCGATGAACCCCATTTTGCAAAGGCTTTAAACGGAATCAAAGTTGCTGATGATGTTGCCAATTTACAATCACCTATTGTAGGATATTATGGCGTCATCGATGAACGTATCGATTTTGCATTGCTTCATGAAACGGCTCTTAAACTACCCAATGTTTCTTTTGTAATGATTGGACCTTTATCCAAAATTGAGAAAAATGATCTCCCGCAAGAAGACAACATTCATTATTTAGGAATGAAATCTTACAACGAATTACCTCATTATCTAAAAGCATTTGATATTGCTATGATACCTTTTGCAGTGAATGATACAACAAAATATATTAGCCCTACCAAAACCCTGGAATATATGTCCGCCGGTAAACCCATTATTTCTACAAAAATTACAGATATAGTACACGATTATGGCATTTGTCTGAGCATGGTGGAATCTGCAGATGAATTTTATGAAGCCATTAAGTTTGCACTTGACAAAACAGATCGTTTTTCAATGGAACTGGAATACCACAAAATCCTCAAAAAAACATCATGGGATATTACTGCCGTTAAAATGAAATCAATTCTTAAAAATTTTGTAAATGGAACTGACAAAAACAATTACTGGAATCACATTTAGCGCATTCGGTTTCATTACATGCAGGGCATGTCAAGATGCCTGAAGAAGCAAAACAACATTGTGATTATCTAATTGTAGGATTACAGGCTGATCCGACTCTGACAGACCCAAAAAAAAAGCAAACTAACACAATCTGTAGTTGAACGTTATATACAGCTTAAAGGTTGTAAATTTGTAGATAAAATTATTCCGTATGCCACAGAACAGGATCTTCAGGGCATTCTTCAGACCTTTCCTACTGATGTAAGGATTCTGGGATACGAATAAAAGATAAAAATTTTACAGGGTGCGACTATTGCGAACAGAAGGGAATTAAACTCGTTTTCAACACACCCAATCATCGCTTTTCCAGTAGTGAACTTAGAAAAGAAGTATACGAATGTGAATGTTTAAAATTAGTATAAGATGATACATCCAGATACAGAAATACGTTTTATCAACAAAGAAAAAGCATATGGCGTAGTAGCAACAAAACTAATTCCAAAAGGTACTATTACCTGGGTTCAGGACGATTTAGACCAGATATTTTCGCGGGATGAGGCAGCTAATCTGAATCCTTTTATAAAAAAATACCTCGATACTTACTCTTTTATCAATAAATATGGAGAAATGGTATTATGCTGGGATAACGGAAAATTTGTAAACCATAGTTTTAAACCTAGCTGTTTTAGTACACCCTATGATTTTGAGATTGCTATCAGGGATATTTTTCCAGGTGAAGAACTGACGGACGATTACGGTTATCTTAATGTAGAAAAACCTTTTGATGTAATTGACGAGGGTACTGACAGAAAAAAAGTTTTCCCTAACGATATTGTTACCTTTCATAAAGAATGGGATGATCTTATTAAAGAAAATGCTCCAAAAGTTTTGGAAGTTGAACAGTTATTACTTGATTTAATTCCTAAAGAAACCTGGAATGAATTCGTAAATGCGGTTCATAATCCCGACCAAATGAAATCGATACTCGAATGTCATTATCCACATGATATTCAAATAAACAGCGCAACGTAATTTTTATGATTTGTTAAAAATCCAACTCTTCAAAGATTAATAATTAAGAACTAAAAATTATTTTTATGCCTTCAGAAATAGTTATTAAATGCAGTAAAGCAATTGTCGAAAAAGGATGGAATATCGCTTTTGCCGAAAGTGCCTCCGCCGGCAGAATGAGTGCAGAGTTTTCGATGACAGAAGATTCCGGAAAAATTTTGCGGGGAGGAATTGTTTGCTATGAAGTATTTGTGAAAGAACAGCTATTAAACGTTCCGCACAGTTTTATTGAAAAGCATACACCTGAATCTGCAGAAGTCACGCAAATACTGGCACAGCAGGCATCCAAAATATTCAATTCTAAAATAACAGTCGCCATTACAGGTCTTACAACTCCGGGTGGAAGTGAAACTATAGAAAAACCAGTTGGAACTATTTTTATATACATTATCACTCCTGATAAAAAAACCAATCATCAGGAAGTTTTTAACGGATCACCGGAAGAAATCATATTACAGGCAATTGATAAAACGGCCGAACTTATTATTGAAAGTTTATAGCAACTTTTAAACAAAAAAAAAGCTGGAAACTAAATTTAGTTTCCAGCTTTTTTTTGGCTGTTGAATGATTTTATTGTTCCTCTTCCTCAGAAGCTTCAAAATTGATATTATTGTAAGCCGCTTCGGTTAAAAGCGTATCAGCTTCTTTTTCTTCTTCTAAGGTTTGCTGCAATAATGCCAATGCATCTTGCTCGCCCAAAGTTTGTGCAAATGCTGCCAATGTCCCGTAGGTCGCTATTTCGTAATGCTCGATTTTTTGAGAGGCTGCTATAATTCCGGCGTCTCTTACAGGTCATTCCTGAGATTGATAAAAATGTATAAAAATAAAAATAGGATCAATGAACACATGGCAAACGAAAGAACTTTTTTGTCATGGATTCGAACCGGAATCGGAATTATGGTATTTGGTTTCGTAATCGTTAAATTTTCTTCGTTTGTGAATCAGCTGCCAGCTAGTTTTTTTCAGGATTCCACTATCCCAAAAAATGGTTTCACCATCTTTATCGGAATTGCTCTGGTTTTTACCGGAGCCCTTACCATACTCTTATCTTACTTCAAGTACAAGCAAACCCATAAACTGCTGCAAAAAGGAGAATATTTATATTCGACATTATTACTCACTATGCTAACGGTTGTTATTTTTCTTATGAGCATCATCATAATTACCTATTTGATAATAGCGGCATATCCTCTTACATTTCAATTAACGGATTAAGAAGCCCGTAATCAATTGATAATCTGAAAATTATATAATTAGAACTGAATGTTGTGTAAGTTTTTGGATACCAGCACCTGTACATTTACCATTATACAAATCTTAAAAAATTAAAATTATGGCTACTTCAAATCAAAAAAACAGCAGCACGGGTAGTGCAAAATCAACAGATAAAAAATCTGACACTAAAAAAGCCGACAATGCAGATAAAAAAGAAACTGCTTCTAAAAGCACTTCAAAATCTGCCATAGACGATAAGGCTTCAACTAAGAAAAAATAATTTTAAATCAAAGTACTATGAGTATAGAAGAACGAGAAAATTACAGCCAGGATGGCCAGTCTTTTCAAAATGACAACCAATACAGAGATAACGATTCAGTTTCTAATGTATTAGACGATTCAGTCAATGATGACGAAGAAAATATTTATAATCAGGAAGAAAATCCTGATGAGGATTATAAAGATTCTGATGATATAGATCGGGATGATTACGAAGAAGATTTGGATGAGGATTTGGATGAGGATTTGGATGAAGAAGACGAATTAGAAGAAGATGATGACGATATTAATGAAACTGATTCTGCCAATAGTCCGCGGGAATTTTAAATTTAAAAAATAAAATATCGTTTAAATTATTTTAAGCGATATTTTATTTTTTAATAATTACTAAAAATGACTTTCAGACGGGCTAAATTGTATAATTAATTATAAAAATAATATAAAACAAAAACTATATAAAGTACTTATTTTTAACATATTAACAACAATACTATTCATTTAAAATAAAATTCATAAAAAAATAGAATTATGGAAGCAAACACATTTACACCGACACAAATACAGAAAAAATCAAAACTTAAAACCAATGTGTCCACACTGGAAAGAATTGCAATGATTACAAGCGGAACTTATCTTTTGTATAAAGGTTTATCTGAAGAAAAGAAAAATATTGTAAAAATCGGTTCAGGAAGTACAATGCTTTTAAGAGGTTTATCAGGTTACTGTCCTATATATGATGCTGTTGATCATTTAAAAAACGATAAAGCATCAAATGTAAATATTCGAATTAACAGTATAATCAATAAGCCAATAAGTGAAGTTTATTCTTTTTGGAGAGATTTTGAAAATTTACCAAAGTTCATGAGTCATCTGGAATCCGTACGTCCGTTGAGTTACACTACTTCTAAATGGACGGCTAAAGGTCCCGGAGGAATTGGAAAATTAACCTGGGTTGCTGAAATTATAAAAGATGAAAAAGACCGTCTTATCAGTTGGAATTCCCTACCGGAATCTTCTGTTAAAAATGCCGGTAAAGTTGTTTTCAGACCAAGTGGAGAAGGTACAGAGATAATTGTTACTATTTCTTATCATGCCCCACTGGGAATTGCAGGAGAAGGTGCGGCAAAACTTCTTAACCCTTATTTCGAAAAAATCGTAAAAGATGACCTTATAAATTTTAAAACTTATTTAGAGTCTAATTGATTCTAATATTGTGTGCTTACTGAGTTTAAGTAGAAAAGCCTGTAATGCTCAAAATCATTACAGGCTTTTCTTGTAAACAGACAAAATGAATTATTTACCTGTACTGGTCGAATCCGTTCTTACTGATGTATTCCCTTTTTGTGTTGTACCCGCGGATCCTGAACCTGTCGATCCTTCGCCGGTAGCTCCTGTTGTGCCGGCTCCATTTGCACCTGATCTTTCTCCATTTTCTAAATCTGAATTCACGGAATCTGCCGGTAGCGGCGCTACACTATCAACAGTAGTCTGTGTCGAATCAGCTTCATTTGAATATTCTCCACTATTACCATCACTTTTTTTACACGATAGTAATAAAACTGCAGTAATGAACAGAAATGAAATTTTTGATTTGATTACCTTTTTCATAACATTTTTTTTAAATTTCTATAATTTCAAATGTAAAATCGCCATCAGCCAAATTCTTACATAATTTTAATTACATTTTACACAATTAAAAAACAAAGCATTCATAATCAGAAGATTATTTTAAAATAGCTTTTAAATCAAATCCAAAAACATGGGTATTATATAACAAAAAATAAAAATTATATAAATTCATATTTTAACTTCCTTATATTTTTATAAGAATTATTTTACCTGTTAATTTTAATGAATATGAAAAAACTGAATTTTGTCGTTATTTTAATCACTATTTTTTTATTCTTATAAATACGAATTGTTCTTCTCATTGTGATGATGAAGATTACACCAGAGATCAAAAAGAGGCAGTCGTGCTTGAAAAGGATTCACTAAAAGTGTTAATAGATTAATTGCATTCAATTTAAAAATCACTAAAATCTTTTTAAACCCAAACAACTCCATATCTATGAAAGAATTCTACCCTTTTATTACACATATATAATTGCTTGTCTATGCTCTTTTAAGCAGTCTATAATAACTGCATAAATAGTATAGTTGAAATCTACATTTTTTCTTAGAACATAATTTTAAATAATTATGAAAAAATAACTTTTCAATCAAAGCAATTATGAGATATAAAAACATTTTACAGATTGATGACGATTATGATGACTGCGATTTCTTTTTAGAAGCGCTCGAAGAAGTATCTGCTGCTGCCTACACGGCAATACATAATCCCGTTCAGGCATTACAGAAACTTGTTTGTAAAGAAATACATCCGGATCTGATTTTTCTTGATATTAATATGCCCGTAATGAACGGAATGGAATTATTAGTAGAAATGAACAGAAAAGAGCTCATAAAAAATATTCCTGTAATCATATTTTCTACCTCGATACCATCCGACATAGAAAATAAATTGCAAGGGTTGGGTGCAGTGGGTTATTATATTAAACCAAACGATTTTGGAACTATGAAAACAATTTTGAGAAACATCGTTTAATATTTTTTGACCAAAATCTGCATGTTAAAACTGGTTTTAATTCAAAACTCTAACTTCCAAATTGGTTTGCTTTTCAACAAAAAACACTTTATTTCAGTCTTACATTTTTTAAACGTATGCCTTACATAATTCCCATGTGAGCGTAAAAAGCTTAGTTTTATAGTAAATCACTGATTATCTTTGAGAAAACATCTGCCTCATGAAAGTCCCCGAAACCTTAGAAACCGAACATAAAACCACAACTTTTCCAATTGTTGGTATAGGAGCATCTGCCGGCGGACTGGATGCCTTTAAAAAATTAATCTCAGCAATATCTGCAGATTCAGGGATGGCTTATGTGCTTGTACAGCACTTGTCACCCGATCATCCCAGCAGCCTTACAGAAATCCTGTCACAATATTCACAAATTCCTGTACAAGAAATTATCAGTAATATAAATCTTGCACCTAATAATATCTACGTTATTCCCGAAAATAATCTTCTCATAGCAGAAGCAGGCACTTTAAAACTTAAACACAGAACACGGAGCGAAAGACGAAATAATACCATTGACATCTTTTTTGAATCTCTTGCAAATGTTCATAGAACTTTTGCTATTGGTGTTATACTTTCCGGAACCGGTTTTGATGGTACATTGGGATTCAAAAAAATAAAGGAACTGGGAGGCGCAACTCTAGCTCAGGACCCTGAAACGGCCGCTTTTAAAGGAATGCCTCAAAGCGCAATTGAAACTGATGCAGCAGATTATATTCTGGCACCCGAAAAAATTCCGTCCCAGTTACTGGAAATTCATAAAAGCTATATTACCAACTATGGCTATACCGAAGAAGAACATATTCCAAAAAATGATGAAGAAATTTTCTTTCAGATTATTAATCTTATTCTTTTAAGAACCGGTAACGATTTCAGGCATTATAAATATCCTACTATAAGACGTCGTATTGCCAGAAGAATGGTAACTACAGAAAGAAATACCATTGAAGATTATTATAACTTTTTGCGAAATAATAAAAATGAGCAGGATTTATTATTTAATGATTTTTTAATTCCTGTAACGTATTTCTTCAGAGACCAGGAAGCCTTTGAAAGTTTACCCAATATTGTTTACCCATCCTTAATCAGGAATATAACCAATAATAACCTAAGAATCTGGGTTGCCGGATGCTCTACAGGTGAAGAAGCATATTCTATAGCAATCAGCCTTCATGAATATCTTCTTCAAACGAATAATACAGACATAAAAATTCAGATTTTCGCATCGGATATATCTGAAAAAGGCATCACTAAAGCAAGATCCGGAACCTATTCTTATCAGGAAGTACAGCAAATATCAGCAGAGAGGCTTCATAATTATTTTACGAGAAGCGACGGTAACTACCATATCAATAAAGTAATTCGGGACATGTGCATTTTTGCCGTGCATAATTTTGTGAAGGATCCTGCTTTTGCCAAAATAGATTTGGTTACCTGCCGTAATGTACTTATCTATTTTGATTCTTATCTGCAAAATAAAGTTCTGGGAACTTTTCATTATTCCCTAAAAGATAATGGATTACTGTTTCTTGGAAAATCAGAATCAGTTACTAATTCTCATGATTTATTTGAAAATTTCGGAAAATTCGGAAAAATCTACACCCGCAAGTTTATAGCAGGCAGGTATGTGACAAAACTCTATAAACCAACCCAAAATAATCTACCGCAAAACAATATAACAGCTCAAATAAAAACTGCATCTGAAAACGATTTCAAAAAAATTGCATCTGAGATTTTATTTACAAAGTACACACCCATTAGTGTTATAATTGATCTGAATCAGGAAATTTTATATTTTCATGGCGATACAAGCCCATTTTTGCTTCCCTCTCCCGGAAAGCCTAATTTTAATATCTTAAAAATGGCCCGTGAGGGTCTTTGTTTTGAATTAAATAATGCAATCGCAAAAGTAAGAGAAGAGAAATTAAATATAAAAAAAGAAAATATTCAGATTAAAAACCAACCTTATCTCGTTTCTTTTGAAATGTTTTTGCTCCCAAATGACGATGAGCGTATTATGGTTATTTTTCATAAGATAATTGTGCCCGAAACAGATCCTGAAAAAAAAATACAGGAAAAAAATTCAGACCAAAAGCGTATTGAGGAACTTGAAAATGAATTATCACAATTGCACAGAGATATAAAAAAGGTAATTGAAGAACAGAAAATACTCTTAGAGGAATTACAGACTACTAATGAAGAATTATTGAGCAGTGGAGAAGAATTGCAGGCACTGAATGAAGAACTGGAAACCTCGACTGAGGAACTTCAGTCAAACAATGAAGAATTGGTATGTGTCAATGATGAGCTTATCGATCGTCAGAAACAGCTTATTTCCCTAAGAAATTATTCTGAATCAATTGTTAAAACCATTCACGAGCCATTACTAATTGTAAACAAGGACTTTATCATCAAAAGTGCCAATCCGGCATTTTACAAATACTTTAATACAAGCGAAAAGGCTACTGAGGCTTATAGTCTCTTTGAAATTGGAAATTGTCAATGGGACATTTCTGAATTGAGGGAACAATTAATGAAAATAGACACACAATTTTCTATAGAAAATTTACAAATAGACACAATCTGCCCTGATATTGGTAAAAAAACAATGATTGTAAATGCACGCCTTATAATCGATTCAACACCAGAAGGGATGATCCTTCTGGCTCTCGAAGATATTACAGATTTAGTAGCTACAAATGAATTATTGACGAATAAAAATATCGAATTACAAACACAAAATGAACAGCTGGAGGCTTTTACTTCTGCAGCCAGTCATGATTTACAGGAACCACTCCGAAAAATTCATATGTTTTGCAAAAGGGTTTTTGAAAACGAATCAGGTTTAAGCGAATCAGGAAAACACAATCTCGAGCGTGTTCTTTTTTCTGTAAGCAATATGAGTAGTTTAATTACCGATCTTATTAATTACTCAAGAATAAGCTTTATAAAAAAAGAGTATAAAAAAACAGATCTGAATGTCGTTTTGAAAAAAACAATTGCAGATATTAAAGACAATATTTTAGAAAAAAAAGCCGTAATCACTATTTTTCCCTCTCCTCAATTAAATATCATTCCCTATCAGATTCAGCAGCTTTTTACAAATTTAATTCTGAACGCTATCAAATATTCCAAAGAAGACATAATACCCGAAATCAAAATTGAAACACTAGACCCTTCACTTGATGAAATACTGGAAATTGGTGGAAAAACAGACATAAATTATGTAAAGATTTGTATCAGCGATAATGGTATTGGCTTTAGTCAGGAATATGCGTCTAAAATTTTTAATCCTTTCTTTAGATTGCATAATAGCGATAAATATCACGGAAGCGGTCTGGGGTTAACGCTGGTTAAAAAAATTGTTGACAATCATGAAGGATTTATAAAAGTATCCAGTAAAATAAATCAGGGAACAACTTTCTATATTTATTTACCGTTATAAAAAAACACGATAAAAATGATATCTTTTCTCTTATTTATCGATTTTATCGATAAAGCCAATTTTTACCTGAGTTTTTTTATACGAAACAATTGATTTCGATTTGATCCAATACTCAATTATTGTCTTTATGATTTGTTTGAACTCAGCATAATCATAAGGTTTCACAAAATAACTTTGCGTAGGTATCGAGTACGGATCTATTACGTATGTCTGATTAAAAGATGTTGTGAAAAACAGATAAGGGCAATGAAATAACTCACCTACATTATCAAGTTTTGCTTCTACCACCTTATCATTCATAATATTCAATAAAACAATGTCAGAAAAGATAAGAAACGGCTTTAATTTATTTCGCAGCATATAATGATAAGCAATTTCCGGATCATTAAAATAGATTACCTGATTTGGGTAATTCAATTCAGAAAAAACCTCTATAAATAACTTCCGGTCTTCCTGTTTATTTTCTACAATTACTATGGGGCCTTTTTTATTCATAAGCCATAATTTAAATCTTAAAATTACATGAGTGTTGATAATTAAATTTACAACACAAATATTTTAAATTTCAGACAAAAAAACTTACGAAATATACACCATGAATTATATAATTTTCATTCCGGTATTCCTCTTAGATATTTGAGAAATCCAAATCCCTTTTTTAATATCTTTTTATTATTTAAAAGGAAAACTATACAAAATGATAATTATATAACTACTGCTGTAAATTCTATAAATAAAATTTGGACCTTAAAATTAACTTTGAGTTTTTCGCCTGTCGGATCACAGTATACTTAAATTATAATTACTTTTAAATTATTTTATATGACAACACAGAACAAAGAAAACTATGGTCGGGATGTTCGTAGTTTTCATCATCCGGAAGATGACATGAAGGCTCCTTCAGATATAAATAATTATCCGGATTCGGAAAACAAAAGTTATGTGGATCAATACGAGAAGGACAATAATGAAGAAGAGATTGTTAATCAGGATGATGACATAATTAATAATGAAGATGACGATGAATTAAACAATTATTTTAGCAGCCTGCAAAAAAATGATGACCTGAAAAATAATCCCGATGCTAATTTTTATGCAGATGAATGGGACAGCCAGGCAGATGCAAAGGACATTGACGATGATCCTGAAGAAGATTCTTACGAAAATGACCGTTATGTAAATAAGATTGCCACAGATAATCAAAAAAAGGATCTGCTGGATCTGGAATACGACATTGATCAGGATCTTGAAGAAAAGGACCCTGTAAACAATCCGAGAAATTTTAAATATTAAATTATAAATAATAGGCTGTCTCAAAAAGACAGCCTATTATTTTTTTTATCAGATTAAAGCAATTACTTTAGTATGGTATGTATATATTAAATGTGGCTCCTTTCATAGGTTCGCCTGTAGCATTTATAAAGCCATCATGGTTTTCAATTATTTTTTTGACAATTGCAAGCCCAATTCCGGTTCCCTCATACAAATCCCGACCATGCAATTTCTGAAAAACTCCAAATATTTTTTCACTATGTTCCGGTTCAAATCCTATTCCATTATCTTCAAAACTAATATGGCAATATTTTACATTGGGTAATAACTGGATGTCTTTTAAAACTGAACTATCAACAAAACGACTTTTAATAGTAATTTCCAATGGAACTTCTGATTGTGAAAACTTAATTGCATTATGAATCAGATTTTCCATTAATTGAACAAACTGAAACGGAATTATCTTGACATTATCATGAAAATCGGTAATTATAAGAGCATTCTTTTCTGTTAAATTTTCATATAAAGCTGCTTTTACATCAGCAATAATGGCATTCAAATCTACTGTTTCAAACCTTCTGTCATCAAGAGTCGCGCGTGAAAAAGTAAGAAGACTGTTTATCAGTTCGCGCATTCTGTTTGTAGCGTACAGAATCCTGTTAAATTTCGCTTTACCATCTTCTGATAAATTTGGATATTCGTTGGATAAGATAAGATTAGCAAAAGTTTGAATTTTTCGGAGTGGTTCCTGAAGATCATGACTTGATATGTACGTAAAGGCATCAAGTTCCATATTTTTCTTTTTGAGTTCTTCAGCATGTTTTGTTATAGCTTCGTTTTGTAAAGCAAGCTGGGCGTTGGTCTTTAAAATAATCGCATTCAGAGCATGTGTTTCTTCTTCTTTCTTTTTTAATTCCTGATTTTTTCGGAACAATTCGGTAAAAACCATAACTTTCGCCTGCAAAATTTCAGGCGAAAGCGGTTTAATCATATAATCTACAGCACCGGACTGATAGCCTTTGAATATATACTCGTTTGTATTCATATTGGCTGTCAGAAAAATAATAGGAACATGTTTGAGTTTATCGCTTTGGCGAATTAATTCTGCTGTTTCAAAACCATCCATCAACGGCATTTGCACATCCATAAGTATAATGGCAAAATCCTGATTTTTCAACAGAATCCGCAAGGCATCTTTCCCGGATGTTGCTTCAACAAACTGATATCCCCGATCAGAGAGAATGACTTGTAAAGAAAGCAGGTTTTCTTTCTTATCATCCACTATTAAGATTTTAATTGCGCTGTCTCCCATTTTATTTTGCATTGAATCTAAAATTTATTTAAGCCATACACGCATCAATGAAGACAGTTGTTCTACATTTACCGGTTTGGTTATATAATCTGATGCACCGGATTCTATGCAGCGCTGTCTGTCTCCTTTCATAGCTTTTGCTGTTACTGCAATAATAGTAAGATCTTTATGTTTCGAATCTTTACGAATGCGTTTCATGGTTTCATAACCATCCATTTCCGGCATCATAATATCCATCAGGACAATATCAATTCCTTTATTTTCATTGAGAATATCGATGGCTTCCTGACCGCTTTCTGCACTGATAACATCCAATCCGTAACGTTCTAAAGCTGTAGTCAGAGCAAAAAGGTTACGCACATCATCATCAACAAGTAATACTTTTTTGCCCGGCAGCACATCTTCTTTCAAATAAAAGGACTCTATGGTTGCTTTCATGGCTTCAGGCAGTTCTTTATGCACACGATGCATAAACAAAGCTGTCTGATCTACTAATTCATCCAGTGATGAGGCACTTTTTGTAATGATGCTATGAGCAAATCTGTTTAGTTTTATCTTTTGTTTCTTAGTTACATCACCTGCCGAATGTATAATAATAGCTGTTTCCTGTCCGGCAATATTATTCTCCAGATCGGTAATTATATCGAGTCCGTCTGCATCGGGTAAGACTAAATCTAAAATAATACAATCAAATGATTTTTCCTTTAAAAGCGCAACAGCTTCTTTAGCTGTTTTGGCACTAAAAATGGTAATATCATTTCCGGCGACAGCATTCAATATCCTGTCTAATTCTGTTTGATTATCATCGACTACTAATAAGTTTTTTACTCTTTTATTCTTAAAATCATGGATATCATTAAAAAGATAATTTAGGGAATCATTCTTGACCGGTTTAAGGAAAAAGTTTCTGGCACCACGCTTAAGCCCTTTATTTCTCTCATCCTCACCCGAGATAATATAAACAGGAATATGACGCAGATTAAAATCTGTTTTTAACCTGTCCAAAATTTTCCACCCGCTCGTATCCGGCATATTAAGATCCATTGTAATGGCATGAGGGCGAAACTGATTAATAAAATCTATAACATCACTCCCTTTAGTCGTAACAATAGCTTTAATACCATGAATGTGTGCCTGTTCGAGCATAATTTTGGCAAAGATCAGATTGTCTTCTGCAATCAGCAGCACTTTATCATCAGGTTTAATATCAGTTCTGTCATCACCTACTTCATCTACGAAAAACAAATCAATATCAGAACGGTTAAATTTTTCTGAAGGTAGTGATTTAATACGCCCTTTTGAATCATTTTCTTCATTTACATCGATATTTTCTACCTCAGCAACGTGAACATATTTCAGCGGTAGAAATAATGTAAATTTACTTCCCACGTTCGTTTCACTTTCAAGCTCGATACTTCCTCCTAATAAATCTGAAAGTCCGCGGCTTATCGATAATCCTAATCCTGTACCACCATATTTACGGCTTGTTGAACCTTCTGCTTGCTGGAAAGCTTCAAAAATGATGTTTTGTTTTTCCTTCGAGATACCAATACCGGTATCTGAAATTTCAAATGCTACAACATCTTCTGCATTTTCAAGACTTAGATTATTGGTTTTCCAGTTGTTATTGGCTTTGTAAATTTTAAGTTTTACTTCTCCTTTTTCGGTAAATTTGAAAGAGTTTGAAAGCAGGTTTTTCAAAATCTGATTTAACCTTTGCGAATCCGTTTCCATCAGTTCCGGAAGCTCTTCATCCATAATAATATTAAAACGAAGATGTTTGGCTTCTGAAATTGGGTTGAAAGTAGAAGCAACAAATCGGCTAATGTCTTCAAAACTAATTGGGTTGTAATCAACAGAAATATACCCCGATTCAATTTTAGAAAGATCCAGAATATCATTAATTAATTGAATAAGGTCATCACCGCAGGCATTTATGGTTTTTGCAAATTGAATTTGCTTTTCGGATAAATTACCGTCGCGATTTGCAATTAACTCATTTGCCAAAATCTGTAAACTGTTCAGCGGTGTTCTTAACTCATGCGACATATTCGCTAAAAATTCCGACTTATATTTGGATGTCAAAGTAAGCTGATCGGCTTTTTCTTCCAACGCTTTTCTCGCCACTTCGACTTCTTGGTTTTTAAGCTCCACTTCCTCTTTTTGATTCGCTAATAAGAATGCTTTTTCTTCCAGTTCCTCATTTGTATTTTTCAGTACTTCCTGCTGACTTTTAAGCTCGCTTGCCAATGATTGTGATTGTACCAATAATTCTTCGGTTCTTGAATTCGATTCGATCGTATTCAATACAATACCAATACTTTCTGTTAATCCTTCAAGGAAATCCAAATGCGTTTCGCTAAAAGTATCCAGCGATGCGAGTTCGATTACGGCTTTTAATTGTCCTTCAAATAATACCGGTAAAATAATAACGTCTTTAGGTTTTGCATCTCCAAGTCCGGAGTTTATTTTGATGTAATCTTTAGGCACATTACTCAGAATAATTCTTTCTTTTTCGACCGCAACCTGACCAATCAATCCTTCGCCCATTGCATATTGCGTTGGCGAATTTTTTCTTTTGATGTAAGCATAAGAAGCAATCAGATTCAGTTTAGAATCCATGAATTCTTCGTCTTCCTGAAGAATATAAAATAATCCGTGTTGTGCTGTTACTACAGTCGCCAGCTCAGAAAGGATTTTTTTGGTAACCGAGTTCAGTTCTTTTTGTCCCTGAAGCATTTGGGTAAATTTAGCCAAATTCGATTTTAGCCAGTCTTGTTCCTGATTACGCAGTGTGGTCGCTTTTAGGTTCGAAATCATCTGGTTGATCGTATCTTTTAAGGCCTCAACTTCACCTTTGGCTTCAACACCAATGGTTCGCGTTAAATCTCCCTGCGTTACCGCCGATGCCACCTCAGAAATCGCACGTACCTGCGTTGTTAAATTTGCGGCAAGCTGATTTACGTTTTCTGTTAAGTTTTTCCACGTTCCTGATGCTCCCGGTACATTGGCCTGACCTCCCAGTTTTCCTTCGGCTCCAACCTCACGGGCCACCGTAGTTACCTGATCTGAGAAGGTTGCCAAAGTATCAATCATTTCGTTGATCGTGTCTGTAAGTTGTGCCACCTCGCCTTTTGCATCGATCGATAATTTTTGTTTTAAGTTTCCTTTGGCCACAGAGGTTACAACCTTCGCAATTCCACGTACCTGAGACGTTAAATTAGAAGCCATCAGGTTAACTGAATCCGTTAAATCTTTCCACGTTCCCGCAACCCCTTTTACTTCAGATTGTCCTCCTAGTTTTCCTTCGGTTCCCACCTCACGAGCCACACGGGTTACCTCAGATGAAAACGAGTTCAGCTGCTCTACCATCGTATTGAAGGTGTTTTTTAAATCCAGAATTTCTCCTTTTACGTCTACGGTAATTTGTTTCGAAAGGTCGCCATTTGCTACCGCTTTGGTTACATCGGCAATATTACGCACCTGACCTGTTAAGTTGGAGGCCATCTGGTTCACAGAATCTGTTAAATCTTTCCAGGTTCCGGCAACTCCAGGCACAAATGCTTGTCCTCCCAGTTTTCCTTCTGTACCTACCTCACGTGAAACCCTTGTTACCTCCGAAGCAAAACTTCGAAGCTGATCCACCATCGTATTTACAGTTTCTTTCAATTGAAGAATTTCTCCACGAACGTCTGCTGTAATTTTTTTCGACATATCCCCATTCGCTACCGCAATAGTTACCTCAGCAATATTACGTACCTGAGTGGTCAAGTTACCCGCCATCTGATTCACGGAATCCGTTAAATCTTTCCAGGTTCCGGCAACTCCCGGTACATTTGCCTGTCCGCCAAGTTTTCCTTCGGTACCTACCTCACGCGCAACACGAGTTACCTCTGATGCAAACTCACGAAGCTGATCCACCATTGTATTCAGGGTTTCTTTTAACTGAAGAATTTCTCCACGAACGTCAACGGTAATTTTTCGGGACATGTCTCCATTCGCTACGGCAATCGCCACATCGGCAATATTACGTACCTGAGCGGTTAAGTTACCCGCCATCTGGTTAACGGAATCTGTTAAATCTTTCCACGTTCCGGCAACTCCCGGTACATTCGCCTGTCCTCCCAGTTTTCCTTCTGTTCCTACCTCACGCGATACCCTGGTTACTTCAGATGCAAATCCTCGCAGCTGATCCACCATCGTGTTAATCGTATTTTTAAGTTCAAGGATTTCTCCTTTTACGTCTACAGTAATTTGTAATGATAAATCTCCTTTTGCTACTGCGGTGGTTACTTCGGCAATGTTACGTACCTGACCGGTTAAGTTGGATGCCATCTGGTTTACCGAATCGGTTAAATCTTTCCATGTTCCACCAACACCTTCTACCTGAGCCTGACCTCCCAGCTTTCCTTCGGTACCTACCTCACGTGCCACACGAGTTACCTCGGATGCAAATGAGTTTAGCTGCCCCACCATGGTGTTAATCGTATTTTTAAGCTCCAGAATTTCCCCTTTTGTATCTACGGTAATTTGTCGCGATAAATCTCCTTTTGCTACGGCCGTTGTTACTTCGGCAATATTACGTACCTGACCTGTTAAGTTGGATGCCATTTGGTTCACCGAATCGGTTAAGTCTTTCCAGGTTCCGCCGACACCTTTTACTTTTGCCTGACCTCCCAGTTTTCCTTCCGTTCCTACCTCAAGTGCCACACGCGTAACTTCAGATGAAAACGAGTTCAGCTGATCCACCATGGTATTAATGGTTTTTTTCAGCTCCAGAATTTCCCCTTCGGCAACGGCTGTAATTTTTTTAGATAAATCTCCGTTTGCTACGGCTGTTGTTACCTCGGCAATGTTACGTACCTGACCCGTTAAGTTCGATGCCATCTGGTTCACGGAATCGGTTAAATCTTTCCAGGTTCCACCAACCCCTTTTACCTTAGCCTGACCGCCCAGTTTTCCTTCTGAACCTACCTCACGTGCCACACGAGTTACCTCGGCACCAAAGGAGTTCAGCTGATCCACCATGGTATTGATCGTATTTTTAAGTTCCAGAATTTCTCCTGCAACGTTTACAGTAATTTTTTTAGATAAATCCCCTTTTGCCACGGCTGTTGTTACCTCGGCAATATTACGCACCTGACCTGTTAAGTTGGATGCCATTTGATTTACCGAATCGGTCAAATCTTTCCAAACTCCACCAACACCTCGCACTCGCGCCTGCCCTCCCAGTTTTCCTTCAGAACCTACCTCTACCGCCACACGGGTTACCTCAGAAGAAAAGGAGTTCAGCTGATCCACCATCGTGTTGATCGTATTTTTAAGTTCGAGGATTTCCCCTTTTACGTCAACTGTAATTTTTTTAGAAAGATCACCTTTTGCTACCGCTGTGGTTACATCGGCAATATTACGCACCTGACCGGTTAAGTTGGATGCCATTTGGTTCACAGAATCTGTTAAGTCTTTCCAGGTTCCTCCGACACCTTTTACCTGTGCCTGACCACCCAGTTTTCCTTCGGTTCCTACCTCTCTCGCCACACGGGTTACCTCAGAAGAAAAGGAGTTCAGCTGATCCACCATCGTGTTAATGGTGTTTTTAAGTTCGAGGATTTCTCCTTTTACGTCAACGGTAATTTTTTTAGATAAATCTCCTTTTGCCACCGCCGTGGTTACGTCGGCAATATTACGTACCTGGCCTGTTAAGTTGGATGCCATTTTATTTACCGAGTCGGTCAAATCTTTCCAAACTCCACCTACACCGCGCACTTTTGCCTGACCTCCCAGTTTTCCTTCTGTACCCACCTCACGTGCCACACGGGTTACCTCCATTGAGAATAAGTTCAGCTGTTTTACCATTCCGTTTACCTCTTTTGCAATCCTGAGGAACTCTCCCTGAAGTGGGTTTCCTTCGATAGAAAGCGGCATTTCCTGAGATAAATTTCCTTTTGCAACGGATGTAATTACGTGTGCAATTTCAATCGTTGGATGTACCAGATCTGAAATCAAAGTATTAACCGAATCCACACAGGAACTCCACGAACCTCTCGCACCATCAAGAGCTACACGATTGGTTAGTTTTCCTTGTTTACCAATACTTTTGCCTACCTTTTGAAATTCAAAAACCATGCGTTCGTTAAGGTCGATGATTTCGTTTAAAGTTTCACAAATGGATCTTTTAGTTCCGTTTTGATCGGTTGGAAAGCGCTGAGTGAAATTACCATTTTTAACCTTAAGCAAAATTTTCAAAAACTCTGCATCTGTCAAAATAGACTCCTCTAAATCGGCTTTTTTTGTTTTAGTTTTTAATGGCTTTTCACCAGAAAGAACCGGAAGTACTAATACATTTTCAGGGCTTTCTGTATTATTTTTTATTTTTTTCATGTTTTCAATTCTTTAAAAAGAATGATTTAAAAAATGCTGATAATCGAATTAAGGTAATTAGTTTTTAATGAGGTATTTATCATCAAAAACCAATATTATATATGCTCATCAAGTAATATTTTCCTTAAATGAAATTGTACAAAAGCATCCATAGAATCCGGTCTTTTTGAATTATCGGTATAATTTAAGGGTTTAATAATATAGCCTGATATACCCAATTGTTCTGCTTCAAACCTGTCGTCTCCTTCGGAAGAAGTTGTCATTATAAAAACTTTTAAATTTTTAAGTTTTGTATCTTCTCTTATAATTTTCAAAAATTCTATTCCGTTCATTCTGGGCATATTAATATCCAAAAGAATAACATCCGGAATCAGCCCTAAATCGGTATCTCTAAGAATTCTTAATGCTTCAATACCATTATAAGCTGTATGCAGTACATATTCACTCTCTATTTTTTTCAAAGACCGCTCTACACTTATAATGTCGAGTTCATCATCTTCTATTAATAAAATTGTTGGTTTTTTCATGTATGTGGTACTATGTTGTTTTTAGGAATCATTAACTTCTATTTTTTAGTGAAATCATTTGAACTTCGTTTTCTCATAATGCTTAAAAGTTTTAAGACCGTGATCATTTCATGATATTAACTATTTCTCCAGGTAAAGATAAATTCAGAACCTTCTCCCAATGTTGATTTAACTATGATATTTTCTTGCTGATCGTCAATTATTTTTTTTACAATTGCCAAACCTACTCCGGTACTTTCCTGCTCATTTTGTTCGCGAAGTGTCTGAAATATTTCGAATATCTTTTGATGGTATTCTACCGCAATTCCAATCCCGTTATCTTTAACTGAAAATTCATAAAAGTTAGGGAAAATTTTGCATTTAATCTGAATTATTCCTTTTTTATCCTTTGGCGTATATTTTATAGCATTACTTATCAAATTAGCAAAAACCTGTTCCAGTTTAATTCGTTGTGTAAACAAATCCGGCAGATCACCAATTTCAAGTGTAAAAGCCCTTGGAACAATAGAATCTGCAATTTCCTGAACCAAAGCATTAGTATTTATCTTTTCCGATGGAGTATTCAAATTTAATCTGGCATAATCAAGTAAGCCGTTAATGAGCGCTTCCATACGGCGGGTTCTTTGCGGAATTATGGATAAATATCTTTTAAGTTCAGGTGAAAGCTCACCTCCATAATCTTCTTCAATCCAGGTAATAACATTATGAATTCCCCTGATGGGTGCTTTTAAATCATGAGAAACTACATAAGCAAATTTATTTAACTCAGCATTTCTGTTTTTTAGTTCACGGATATTTTTATCTAATTTTTCAGACATCATATTGAGTGAAACAACTAATGCTGATAGTTCATCGTTACGGGTATCTTTAACACTGGTGAAATTACCTTTTGAAATATTTTTAGCAAGACTTACCATCGAATTGATTCTTTTAGTGGTAACGACTATGATAAATGCTGTACTAACTATTCCTACTACAACTGTCAATGTGAGGAAAATAAGAGAAAATGTACGGGCATTTTTTAAAGAAATGAGTAATCTGTCTGTATGATGTTTCCTCATTTTATATTCTATTTTATCAAATCTTGAAAATTTATAGGCAATTGCATCGTTAATTTTTTTACCTACCTGTTTTTTTAAGGAATTTTCAAAAAGGTTTTTATAAGAACCAGGCACTTTTTCGCGTGAATATATTATTTGAGCTGAATATTCCAGCCAATTGTTATGCATGTTCCGGATTGAATCTAATATTATACGCTGTTTGTTATGAGTGCCAATCCGAAGCTGTTGCTCTTTTATTAATTCCGGTACATTTTTCAGTCCTTTAAAATACGAGTTCAGAAAAGCCTTGTCATCTGTAAGTAAATAACCTCTAAAAGCGCTCTGCATTTCAATAATTGCTTTGTGGGTTTTATTCGAATTTCGTATTATCTCTTCGGATCTGGCAAGAAATAGTGAATTCAGTTGTACTTTTTTGGATAACAAATAATTCGTGTAAGAATCTGCAACGGATAATAAAATTATCAGCGTAAACGCTAAAAGTATTTGATTGGATAATTTCATTATTAAAGTTTAAGCATCCTTTATCAATATGAATTTATAATTTAATAAAAATACTAAAAAACATATAGTTAAGCGCATGTTTTAATTGATATAATACTCCTAAAAATAGAAAGAGTACTATTTTGATTTAAAAAAATATCTTAATTCGTTATTCTTTACTTTTATAGTATATAAATATTTATGCAGACATTTAGTATCTAAATAACTTTCAAAAAATTAACCGCTATGCAAAAATTAACCAAAGAAGATATCGCTCAGGAGGTATTTGATTTATATGATGACTATGCTCACAATAAAATTGAACGAAGGCAGTTTATCGAAAAACTATCCATTTTTGCCGTAGGGGCAATTACGCTTCCCTCTCTTTTAAGTTTTATAACCCCTAATTATGTTGATAGCATTTTAATTCCGATTAACGATCCGAGATTAAAAACCCAATACATCAACTATGATTCCCCAAAAGGGGGAGGAAGCATTAAAGGTCAATTGTCACAGTCTTTGGAAATCCCAAAAAAATTACCCGGAATCATTGTCGTACATGAAAACAGAGGATTAAACCCTTATATAGAAGATGTTGGAAGAAGAGCTGCTATAGAAGGCTTTATTACATTAGCTCCCGATGCATTAACACCATTAGGCGGATATCCCGGCAATGATGATGCCGGACGAGAACTTCAAAAAAAACGAACACGTGAAGAAATGCTTGAAGATTTCATTGCTGCTTATGAATACCTTAAATCACATAAAGACTGCAACGGTTATGTGGGAGTGGTCGGGTTTTGTTTTGGCGGATGGGTTTCGAATATGATGGCGGTAAAAATACCTTCTTTATCAGCTGCAGTTCCCTATTACGGCGGACAGCCCACTAAAGAGGAAGCCGAAAAAATAAAGACACCGCTTCTTTTGCATTACGCAGGACTGGATACCCGTGTCAACGAAGGCTGGACTGCTTTTGAAGAAATTCTTAATAAAAATAAAGTTGAGCACACAGCCTATTTTTATCAGGGAGTGAACCACGGTTTTCATAACAATACAACACCAAGATATGATGAAGCAGCAGCAACTTTATCATGGAAAAGAACTATTGACTTTTTTAAAGAAAAACTGGTAAAAAAATAATCAAAACCATAAATTTATTTTCATAAAACAATAGAAACAAAATAGTTAAAAGAAACAGCTTTAACTGTAAGGGAATAAATACTCTATTTTTATAACAATTTTCAAAAAAAGAGTTAATTTAGTGCGACAGCTTTGCCAATGTTTTTAAAACATGTCAAAGCTGTTATTTTCTGGTATAATGCCATAAAAAGAGTTTAAACTTTTACAGCAAAATAATAAATTAATAATACGCAAAATGAGATTAGAAGATTTTGATAATGATGAGGACAAAGTAATTCAGGATCGTTTAAAACAAAAAACGTGGAATGAAATCAGAACCAATGACAGTTGGGCAATTTTTAAAATCATGGCCGAATTTGTTAACGGATACGAAAGTATGGGACGTATTGGACCATGTGTGTCCATTTTTGGATCGGCAAGAACAAAACCGGAAGACAAATATTATTTACTGGCCGAAAAAATTGCTTATAAAATTAGTAAAGCCGGTTATGGCGTTATCACAGGCGGTGGACCCGGAATTATGGAAGCAGGAAATAAAGGGGCACATTTAGGCGGAGGAACATCTGTAGGTTTAAATATCGAACTGCCTTTTGAACAGCATTTCAATCCTTACATTGATCATGACAAAAACCTGAATTTTGATTACTTTTTTGTTCGAAAAGTAATGTTTGTAAAATATTCACAGGGATTTGTAGTGATGCCCGGTGGATTTGGAACTCTTGACGAAATGTTTGAAGCCATTACCCTGATCCAGACAAAAAAAATTGGTAAGTTTCCAATCATATTAGTCGGGGTTGAATTTTGGTCAGGATTAATCGACTGGGTAAAAACGGTTCTGGTTGAAAAAATGCATACCGTTAGCCCTGATGATTTGAACTTATTCAAGATCGTAGACACAGAAGATGAAGTAGTTGATGTTCTTGATAAATTCTATAAGAAATACGACTTAAGTCCAAATTTCTAATTTTTTTTACAACCATATAGATGATCTAAGAAAATATAAGTTCCTGCTTTTTCAACGCAATTTATCACTTATATGATGAAATTTTCATAACTTTTGTGAAAAATGAGAGCTGTTTTTAAAACAGCTTTTTTTACACTATTTTTACAATAAAACCAAAACTGCCATAAGCCCGTAACTTAAGTTATATATCTAAATTTTAAGCCAGCATTGAAACCATCTTTTAAAATCATTCTTTTCGTTATTGTTTTGATGTCTTCACTAAAACAATTCGCTCAGCATCAGTCTAAGATGGAGGTGGCGGTGAATCCTGAACTTAAAACACTGCACGTAAAACAGGATATTACCTATTACAATACTTCGGGCGATTCTTTGGATTCTATTGTTTTAAATGACTGGAATAATGCTTTCTCTGATAAAAATACTCCGCTGGCTCTACGTTTTTCTGATGAATTTTATAAAGGCTTTCATTTGGCAAAACCTGAAGAACGTGGAAACACAACCGTACTTGAACTCACAGATGCCCAATTTATGGCTTTAGAATGGCAAAGAACCAGTGAAAATCCGGATTTTATTGTAATCAAACTGAAAAACAAATTACCTCCTAACAGTAAAATTGATTTACATCTTACTTATATTTCTAAAATTCCAAGCGATAAATTTACTCGTTACGGCTATACCCAAAACGGCGGAATGAATCTAAGACACTGGTTTTTGAGCCCTGCCCGTTTTGAAAATCATAATTTTATAAAATATCATAACTATAACCTTGATGATATTGCAAACGCTGCAACTGATTACGAATTAGCAATTAAAGTTCCAAATCTGTACACTATTACCACAGATCTGGATTCAGTTTCAAAGGATTCGTCTTCCCCTTCGTTCAGCACTTATCTTTTTTCAGGAAACAGCAGAACCGATTTTAATTTATTTATTGAAAAACAAAATACTTTTAATAGTTTTAGCAATGGTGAACTGGAAGTTCTTTCAAATTTAAAAAACAAAAAACTCGACGAGATACAAAAAGCAGTAATCATCAACAGGGTAATCAGTTTTGCCAATAATTTTATTGGAAAATATCCACATAAAAAAATCACAGTTTCACAGGCAGATTATGACCGAAATCCTTTTTACGGGTTAAATCAGCTGCCCTCCTTTATAAGTCCTTTTTCGGATGAATTTATATTTGAAATTACCTTTTTAAAAACCTTTTTAAACAATTATCTTCAGTACAGTCTTCTTCTGGATCCGCGAAAAGACAACTGGATTTATGACGGAATCCAGATTTATACGATGATGAAATTCATGGAAGAAAACCACATGGATCAAAAGATGCTGGGCAGGCTATCTGAAATGAAACTCTTTAAAAGCTACAATATTACCAATTTAACTTTTAATGAGCAATACAGTTACTACTACATGCTGATGGCTCGAAAAAACCTGGATCAGCCATTGGGAGATCCAAAAAATACACTCATTAAATTCAATGAGCAGATTGCCAGTAAGTACCGTTCCGGTTTAAGCCTCAGTTATCTCGATAATTATTTAAATCATAATATAGTGCCCGAAAGTGTTAAGGAGTTCTATAATCTAAACAATACACAACAGGCAAACCGATATGATTTTGAAAAAATACTGACCAAAAACAGCTCAAAAAAAATTGACTGGTTTTTTGAAACTATCATCGGTTCACGTGAAATTATCGACTATAAATTTACCGGTGTATCCAGAACCCAGGACAGTATCCGGTTTTCTGTAAAAAACAAAACAGACGTTTTTGTTCCGATTCCGGTTTACGGTCTCAAAAAAAACAAAATAGTATTTAAACAATGGATTGAGCCAAAAAACAATGATTCCATTTATATTTTCGAAAGAAAAAATGCAGATAAAATTGTTTTGAATTACGACAATGAAGTTCCGGAATACAATCAGCGGGACAACTGGAAATCATTGAAAAGTATAGTGCTTACAAATCGTCCAATCAAATTTAATTTTGCCAAAGATTTAGAAGACCCATACTACAATCAGATATTATATGTCCCAACAGTTGGTTATAACTATTATGACGGATTTGCGCCCGGAATCCGTTTTCATAACAAAACTATATTAGACAAGCCGTTTACATTTGATATCAATCCTGCTTATTCACTCAAGACCGGAACCCTCTCAGGATCATCTGCTTTTTCATTAAATCATTATTATCGTGACAGTAAACTTTACAATATCAGGTATTCTATAAGTCAAAATTATTTTCATTATGCTCCGGATGCGACCTATTTCAGGCTGAATCCTATGGTACAGTTTCGAATTCGGGAAGAAGATTTCAGAGACAACAGAAAACAATTTATTATCGCCAGACAGGTAATTGTAAATAGACAGGCGAGTGCCTATGTTACAGACAATTCAAGTCCTAATTATTCTGTTTTTAATCTTCGGTACATGAATACTAAAACCGAATTGATTAATCATTTTAACTTTATGACAGATGCACAGTTTTCAGGAGATTTTGGAAAACTGGGCGGAGAAATTGAATACAGAAGGCTTTTTGAAAACAACCGCAAATTAAATTTGAGGTTATTTGTCGGAAGCTTTTTATACAACACTACAAATTCAGATTATTTCAGTTTTGGTCTGGATCGTCCAACGGATTATTTATTCGATTATAATTTTTACGGAAGATCTGAAAGTACAGGCTTTTTTAGTCAGCAATATATAATTGCCGAAGGCGGGTTTAAATCTATGATTGAACCCAGATACGCTAATCAATGGATGACAACACTAAATGCAAGTTATTCTATATGGAACTGGATAGAAACCTATGGCGATGTGGGTTTCATGAAAAGCAAACACCAAAATGAACATTTTGTGTATGATAGCGGTATCCGTTTGAATCTCGTACCAGACTATTTTGAAGTTTATTTTCCGGTCTATTCTAATAATGGCTGGGAAATTTCACAAAATAATTACAACGAAAAAATAAGATTTGTCATCACATTATCTCCTAAAACATTAATTAATCTTTTTACCCGAAAATGGTTTTAATTAATAATTTTTAAACAAAAACATAAATTATTATCAAACTTCAATAGTTTTAGGTAATAATAAATCAAAAAAAATACGTAGTTTTCTGAATTTAAGTATAAATAATTAAATTATATTTATTTTAATCAATTATGATTATTGGTAGATTTTGAGTAATTTCGCTGCCTAAACATGACCATTCCAGATTATGATTACAGAAAAAAGCAATACTACATTAACCTTCGAGGATTTTAAAACTGAAGTATTAAATGACTATAAAATTGCAGTTACCAGTCGGGAATGCAGTCTTTTAGGGCGTAAAGAAGTATTGACAGGAAAAGCCAAATTTGGAATATTTGGTGACGGTAAAGAGGTGCCGCAGCTTGCCATGGCAAAAGCTTTTAAAAACGGCGATTTTCGTTCAGGATACTACCGCGATCAGACTTTTATGATGGCCATTGGTGAATTTACTCCTAAACAATTTTTTGCAGGATTATATGGCCATACCGATATAGACTTTGACCCAATGTCAGCAGGAAGACAGATGGGCGGGCACTTTGTAACACACAGTTTAAACGAAGACGGCTCCTGGAAAGACTTAACCAAACAAAAAAATTCAAGCGCAGATATATCTCCTACAGCTGCACAAATGCCAAGATTATTGGGATTAGCGCAGGCTTCAAAAATTTACAGAGAAGTTGACGGAATCAAAATCAAAGATAAATTTTCTGTAAACGGAAATGAGGTTGCCTGGGGAACTATCGGAAATGCAAGTACCTCTGAAGGTTTGTTTTTTGAAACAATAAATGCTGCCGGAGTTTTACAAGTTCCGATGATAATGAGTGTTTGGGATGACGAATACGGAATTTCTGTACACGCTAAACATCAGACAACTAAAGAAAACATCTCTGAAATCCTAAAAGGATATCAGCGAGATGAAGATTCAGAAGGATATGAAATTTTAAGGGTAAGAGGATGGGATTATGCCGAACTGGTTTCTACTTATGAAAGAGCCGGTGCCATTGCACGCGAACAGCATATTCCGGTTTTAATTCACGTGAATGAACTGACACAACCACAAGGCCACTCCACTTCGGGCTCACATGAACGCTATAAAAATGGAGAAAGGTTAGGTTGGGAAAAAAATTACGACTGTATTCGCCAGATGCGATTATGGATGATTGCCATTAATATTGCATCTCCTGAAGAATTAGAAGAGATGGAATCTGAAATTAAAAAAGAAGTTCATGAAGCTAAAAAAGAAGCGTGGAACCAATTTATTAATCCAATTATTGAAGATCAAAAAAATCTTCTGGCTTTATTAGAACAAATTTCAGCTGCCAGCATTAACCATAAAGATAAAATTCAAAAATACATTTCTGAATTAAAAGCAATCAAAGCTCCTTTAAAAAAAGAAATGCTTGTCATTGCACGAAAAATATTGCGATTCATTGAAATTCCGGACAGTAAAGTATTATTATCAAACTGGATTACCAATTATATTGCAATTACACAGCCAAAATTCAGCAGCAATTTATATTCTGAATCCCAACAAAACGTATTTTCTGTTCAAAAGATACTTCCGGAATATCCTGAAAACGCCAAACCGGATTTAGACGGACGAATGATTATTCGTGATAATTTCGACGCCTTATTCACCAAATACCCTGAATTATTAATTTTTGGTGAAGATGTTGGAAATATTGGCGATGTAAACCAGGGCTTAGAAGGAATGCAGGAGAAATATGGAGAACTTCGTGTTGCCGATGTAGGGATTCGTGAAGCGACTATAATTGGTCAGGGAATTGGTATGGCCTTAAGGGGTTTACGACCAATTGCTGAAATTCAGTATCTGGATTATTTATTGTACGCTATTCAAATCATGAGTGATGATTTGGCAACGCTGCAATACAGAACTGTTGGAAAACAAAAAGCACCTTTGATTATCAGAACCCGAGGACACCGCCTGGAAGGTATCTGGCACTCCGGCTCTCCAATGGGAATGATTATAAACGCTATTCGCGGCATCCACGTTTTGGTTCCAAGAAACATGACTCAGGCTGCAGGTTTTTATAACACTCTTTTAGAATGTGACGAACCAGCTTTAGTGATCGAATGTTTAAATGGCTACCGTTTAAAAGAAAAAACACCTTTAAATTTTGGTGAATTCAAAACGCCAATCGGGGTTATTGAAACTCTAAAAGAAGGTTCAGATATTACACTTGTTTCATATGGATCAACATTAAGATTAGTAGAACAAGCTGCCAGAGAGTTACTAGAATTAGGAATTGACTGTGAAGTTATTGACATTCAGTCATTAATACCTTTTGACGTCAACAAGGATATTGTAAAAAGTATCGCCAAAACAAATCGTCTTTTAGTAATTGACGAAGACGTTCCGGGTGGAGCTTCAGCCTTTATTTTACAGCAAATTCTGGAAGAACAGGATGCTTACAAATATCTTGACAGCAAACCGCAGACTCTTGCTGCAAAAGCACACAGACCTGCGTATGGAACTGATGGTGACTATTTTTCGAAACCTTCTGCCGAAGATATTTTTGAGAAAGTTTATGAGATGATGAATGAGGTTAATCCTTCTAAATTTCCAAACTTATACTAAGATTTAGAATATTTCAGATATAAAAAAGCTCCAAAATTTTGAAGCTTTTTTTGTTGTTATGCAAGTTTGTCATTTCGACGAAGGAGAAATCTCCGTAAGTAGCTCGTCAAAGATTGAGGATTTAGATTGTATAGTTACTTGAGAAGATTTCTCCTTCGTCGAAATGACAAGATTGTACTAATAATAGGATTTGATTCATTTTTGAAATTTACAAAAGCTATTTCCTACTATCCGCTTGTATATTTTCATCCTCAAAAAAGCGAATAAAAAGGATACCGTCTATCAGGGCTATGGCACTCGGTTTCATTAAAACACTATCATTTAAAATTAGATCTAATATTCTAATCTTTTATTTTAGTCATTTCTAATTCCATTTTAATACCTAATCCTTCAGATTTACATACAAATGTATTACCTAAAATATTTGATATATCTACATTAATTTTTTGCCCTAAAATTTTTTCATGATCTTTATTACTAACTTTAGTATATGTAAGTACGTATTGACAATCTGATTTCCATTCAACAACTCCTTCTAATATCAATCCTGTAACAGTATCAGTTTCTATCTGAACTGTTTCTTTTCTAATTACTTTATATTTTTTATAAATTGGATTGTTATATGAAAACGTTCCTACCTTAAAATCGAAACATTTTTTTTCTTGTGAAAAAGCAATATTTGTAAAAAACAATATTAATAGAACAATGAATTTTATTTTCATATTTTAATTATTTAAAACCCAATATACCCCTCGCCTTTTCCAAATCTTCAACCGTATCGATCCCAATTCCTACATGGGTTGTTTCGACCATTTTAATTTTTTTACCGAATTCTAAATAACGTAGCTGTTCCAGTTTTTCAGAAGCTTCCAATGACTTCATTGGCAGGCTGTAGAAATCCAATAAAGCCTGTTTTCTAAATGCATAAATTCCGATGTGCTGAAAATAACGCACGCCAGCATCCTTATCTCTCGGATATGGAATTACAGAACGTGAAAAATACAAGGCAAACTGCGACTGATCTACCACTACTTTTACATTGTTCGGATTGTTGATTTCGTCCTCATCAGTGATTTCACGCATTAACGAAGCCAGATCAATCTTTTTATCTTCATCATTTTTAAATACCGACAAAACCTGTTGTAAAGGTCCTACTTCTGTAAAAGGTTCATCACCTTGCACATTCACCACGATATCAACATCAAGATTTGCAACAGCTTCTGCAATTCGGTCACTTCCTGATTCATGCTCTTTGATACTCATAATGGCTTTTCCGCCATTCGAAACAATTTCATCAAATATTAAATCAGAATCGGTTACGACAAATACATCGTCGAATAATTTTGTAGCAACAGAAGCTTCGTACGTTCTTAAAATTACCGTTTTACCACCAAGGTCCTGCATTAGTTTTGCAGGGAAACGTGTTGATGCATATCGTGCCGGAATTACAGCTATTATTTTCATTTTATATCTTTTAATTTTTTTATTAGTGAGCCTTTGTGAAATCTTTGTGCAACTTTGTGTAATAACTCTTTCACAGAGATTCACAAAGTTTTTTTTACATGATTTTTACGGAAGTCATACTCAACGAACCGGCTAATAACTTATCATTAAACAAATCCAATTCATCAGTTTTGTCTTTTAATCCTAAAGTATAGAGCAAAGGTAAATAATGATCCGGAGTCGGAATTGCCAATTGCACCGCTTTACTCATTTTTTCGAAATCAATCAAGGGTTGAAAATTTCCGTCTAACAGATAATTGTTCACCGTTTCTCTAGCTTCAATCGCCCAGTCGAAACCATAATTGTCTTTATCAAAATTCCTGAAATCAACCAATCGTAAATTATGAACTATATTACCGCTTCCAATAATCAAAACGCCTTTATAACGAAGTGATTGTAATTTCTTTGCCAGTTCAAAATGATACTGACCTGATTTGGTATAATCAATACTCAACTGAATTACCGGAACATCAGCATTTGGATACAAATGTTTAATTACGCTCCAAGCTCCATGATCTAAACCCCAGTGTTCGTCTAAATCGACCAAAACCGGATCTAATATTTCCTGGGTTTCCAAAGCCAGTTCAGGACTTCCTTTTGCAGGATACTGCACATCAAAAAGCGCCTGCGGAAAACCTCCAAAATCATGAATTGTTCTTGGCATCTGCATCGAAGTCACTTTTGTACCGTTGGTAAACCAATGTGCCGAAACACACAATATTGCATTGGGCTGCGGCAACGTTTTGGCCAGATTACGAAAACCGGTCACAAACTGATTTTCTTCAATAGCATTCATCGGGCTTCCATGTCCAAGAAACAAAACCGGCATTTTATCTGTATTCGAAAACGTTGACGAAATCGAATGTAAATCGTTTAGTGTTGTCATTGTTTTAGTTTTAAATCACTTAACAAATGATTATAGCTTTTCAGGTTATTAGAATTACTATCATAAACTTTAATTACCAAAGTTGAATCAGCATTTACTATTGAAAACGAATCTCCTGAATGCCCAGGAAATCTTTCCTTAACCTTAGCTTCAATCATCCTTTTCATGTATGAAATTATAGATTCTTTATCAGATTCTGTAAGTTTTATTGTTTTTTGAACAACTATTGTTTGCAAATTAAGCCCTTTTGAATCCTGCTTATCACAATCAATACTGGTTTTGGTATAATTCAGGAAATAATCTTTATAATTAGTTTCTTTAGAAAATATCTTCAAGTCTTCTTGGTGACCTCCACATTCACTAAAAGAAGCACTAATTTTAAAATTGGCATCTACGCCAGAAGCTCCTAAATAAATTGGATCAAAAAAATCTACGGCCTTATTCTTTAAAACAGCTTTTTTTTCTTGATGTTTTTCACAACAACTGAAACTTATTAATAAAATGATTAATGTGATTCTTTTCATTTTACAACTGAAATAAAATTCGTGAATTCGTGGCTAATAAAACTATTCTTCAAAACTCTCATCTTTAAATCCTATCAAATATAGCTTATTTTTGGCACGTGTCATAGCGGTATAAAGCCATCTGATGTAGTCACGGTCTATTCCGTTTGGGAGATATGGCTGTTCTATAAAAACAGTATTCCACTGTCCTCCCTGAGATTTGTGACAGGTTATGGCGTAAGAAAATTTAACCTGCAGTCCATTAAAATATTCGTTCTCTTTTACTTTTTGGAATCTTTTGTACTTAGTTGGTTCGTCTTCATAGTCCTTCATCACTTCTTCATACAAACGATTTGACTCTTCATACGTTAAAGACGGCGATTCACTTTTTATAGTATCCAACAGTAAAACCGTTTCAAAAGGTTTCTGATCCGGATAATCGACCATTCTGATTTTGACTTTTGCAAAAGTAAATCCGTATAACTCTTTGATTCCGAAAAGTTCCAGAACCTCAATAATATCTCCATTCGCAATAAATCCGGCTTCATCGGTTTCTTTTAGCCAGAAATAATTATTCTTTACCACCATCAAAAAATCTCCCACCGAAAGTTCGCTTTCTTTAAACAATATTCGGGTTCGGATCTGTTCATTGTACTGATTTGCCCTTTTATTAGAACGTACTATAAAAGCAGTGTCTTCAATACTGTAATTGCTGTATGCGGTATTAATTGCATCCTGAATATCGTAACCGTCTGTTAATCTTACAATATCTTTAAACTTCTTGACATTAAACCTGAATTCAGTAATAAACGATTCTTTCAATAGTTCACGTAATTCGGTAGCATTAAATAAAATGCCTGAACTTTCTTCCTGACGCATTACTTCGTCCAGTTCAATATGTTCAATTTCTTTATCATAATGGATTCCCAAAGTCTGAATATCCAAAGCCGGGCTAATATCTAAATTTACCGGAGGCAGCTGTGCTGTGTCTCCCAAAAGAATCATTTTGCAGTTGGTTCCGGAATACACATAATTAATCAAATCATCCAAAAGAGAGCCGCTATCCAGCGAACTGTCTGAAATCATCGATGCCTCATCGACAATAAAAATGGTATTTTTATGTTTATTGACCTGTTTGGTAAAAGCTACTCCTCCACCCGATGACTTCTTTGGAAAATATATTTTTTTATGAATTGTAAAAGCTGGTGTATTCGAATAATTGGCAATTACTTTTGCCGCACGACCCGTTGGCGCCAGCAAAACAAATTTCTTATTGATATCGCCAAGATTATTTACAATGGTCGAAATCACGGTTGTTTTACCCGTTCCGGCATATCCTTTTAGTACAAAAATGGTATCGTTTTGAGGTTCGGTTAAAAAAATGGCAATTTTCTGAAAAAAAATATCCTGTTTGTAAGTTGGTGCAAAGGGAAATCTTTTTTGCAGAACACTATAAAATAATGCTGAATTCATAAGGTAAAATTGAAACACAAAGTACGTTCTTTTAAATGGCAATGTCAATGTCAAAAATCAATGTCAATAGCAATATCAAAATTCAATGACATCTCCAAGAAACAACTCTGAAAGCATTGATAGTTTGAAAATTATACCAATATCAAGTTTGAAATTAAATTTAATCATTTTAGATATTTAATTTTTACGGAAAAACATTAGAATTAATTTAGCTTTTTGAAATTAACTTTTGACATTGACTTTTGACATTGACTTTTGATATTGCATTTTGACATTGACATTGATTTTTGACATTGATATTGTTATTTATTTTATTTGTAAGTTTGTGTTCGAATTAAATTTTTCCCTGAAACTGCAACAGGCAAGGATCGTAAATAAAATTATGGCATTTCAAAGCACCAATATTACATCAAAACTTTATAAAAAACTTTCTATTCAGGTTTCCCTGTCTGGTTTTTCTTTTTGTTGTTTCGATACATTGAATAATACTATCACTACGTTTAATGAAGTTCAATTTAACACTTCAAAAAAGACAATTACAATAGAAGAATCTTATGCAGAAGCTTTTAAAAAATTTCCGGAACTAAAGGATTCTTATGACGAAATTATGGTCATTCATAATAACAATCTTTCGACTTTTGTCCCTTCCGCACTTTTTGATGAGGATTATATGGGGAGTTATTTACAATACACTACAAAAGTTTTTGAAACCGATTTTTTTACTTACGATAAAATTTCAAATTACGAAATGAATGCTGTATACATTCCGTATGTAAACATCAATAACTTCCTGATTGACAATGTTGGATCGTTTGATTATAAACATGTTAACAGTATTTTGGTCGAAAAAATTCTTGAAGCCTCAAAGAATAATGATAACAAAAAGATGATCGTCAATTTTAATCCCGATTATTTTGAAATTATTGTAGTTCAAAATCAAAAACTACTGTTATTCAATTCTTTTGAATATCAGACCCCGGAAGATTTTATTTATTATTTACTTTTTACAGCCGAGCAATTGAGTTTAAATCCGGAAGTTTTTCCACTCGAATTATTGGGTACTATTAATAAAAATGACCCATTTTATGCCATTGCTTATAAGTACATTCGAAATGTATCCTTTTTGGATGTAAGCCCTTTGCAACAAAAAAACAGCTTCACAACTGCCGAGAATCAAAAACATTATATCTTATTTCAATCATGAGAATCATTTCTGGAAAATACAAAGGACGCCGCATTTTTCCGCCAAAAAACCTTCCTGTAAGACCAACGACTGACATGAGCAAAGAAGCATTATTTAATGTTTTGAACAATCATTTTAGTTTTGATGGCTTAAAGGTTTTGGATTTATTTTCAGGAACCGGCAATATCAGTTATGAATTTGCTTCACGCGGAAGCGCCCCAATTACATCTGTTGATGGCGATTTTGGGTGCGTAAAATTTATCAAACAAGTTGCATCAGAATATGATTTTAATATTGCTGCAACCAAAAGTGATGTTTATAAATTTCTAGAGAACTGCAAAACTTCCTATGATATTGTTTTTGCCGATCCGCCTTACGGATTAGATCAGGCTGCTTTTGAAAAAATTGTTCTGACAGTTTTCGAAAGAGAATTACTTCATGAAGACGGAATGATGATTATAGAACATTCTAAGTATACCAAAATGGATCATTTGAGTAATTTTTCTTTTCAGAAAAGTTATGGCGGTTCCTTTTTTAGTTTCTTTGAATTGAATTCAACAGATGACGATGAAGAACTTCCGGGCAATTTATCAGCAAAAGACACAGAAGATGATGAAGGATAATTTGTATGTTTACTTAGGGTAATGAAAATAAATTAGTTGCTTTATAATTACCCAAAAACTAAACATACAAAACAGACTACTTAAGTCTTTTTACTCCAAAATAATATTTAAATTCTACTCCATAAACCCCCATATTATCTGTAGGTTCTTTTCCTGGATTTAATTTATCAAAAGAGTTAGAAACGCGAATAGTATTATAACATACGTTGATTGCTAAAGAATTTGAATACCAGGTGTCAAAATTAATAACAACTCCTGCACCCAATCCGAAATTATGGGATGAAACGGATAAACTTCTTTCGGTTATTCGAGAACCTATTGTATTATTACCACTAGTTTCTCTGACATTAATTAATGAGTACATATACTTTGGAAGTATTTGTATATAACCACCGTAGGGATCTTCATGATCACCCAAAAGTATTTTAGGACAGAAACTAAAATTTACAGTAGAGAATGATCTGTCAGTAGCACTTATAACATTTCCTAAATCAATTGAATCTACGTTATCTTTATACTTGCCATACATATAATTCACTTCTATTTCCGGTGATAAAAAACCGGCTACTTTATATTCTAAACCTGCTGAAAGACTTAATGCAGTAGATGATTGTAAATCTTTTTCAAACGAATACAAATGAACAAAACCTCCAATTCCAACAAAAGGACGCAATTCTTGTGCGGTACTATTTAAGGCTGTAAATAAAATAAAATAAATAAAAATGTTTCCTTTCATCTGGACTTTAAAATTAATCGCAGCAAAAGTAAGATTTAAACAACACTAATAATAAAACGCAAAACATTTTCTCAGGAATTATCCTGAAATCATATAAGCTTCTAAAACAATTGTATAACAACAATTAGCAATTCTAAGATAAATTTGTAGTAAACCTTAAAAACATATTACCATGAACCTAAAAAGATTTTTCGGAGGTTTACTTACCATTCTTGGTATTGTAGGCCTGATTTATACAGCTGTCATATTTGCCGGTACATCTGGCGAAACAAGGGATATCAAGTCACTAATTATTTATGGCATACTTGGAATTGTATTTTTTATGTCAGGAATTAGCCTGGTACGTACAACAAAAGACGAATCGTAGTTTTTTACGAAAAACTAAAAATCAAAAATTATTTCTCGCAGATATAAACGATGTTTTATCTACTCAATCAGCATAATCTGCGAGAAACAATAAATGACAGCCAATTTTTTAAAGTACTGCTTCTACAGTAGTTTCCAGATTCAGATCTGTAAAATCACGTTCTGTTTTTGAGATAATAATCGTCGCCACGGTATTTCCTATTAAATTTGTAATCGCCCTGGCTTCACTCATAAATTTATCCACTCCAAGTAAAAATGCCAGACCTTCTACAGGAATTTTATGGATTGCCGTTAAAGTCGAGGCCAAAACTATAAATCCGCTTCCGGTAACACCCGCCGCACCTTTGGAAGTAATCATCAAAATTCCGATAACGGTCAGAATCTCGAAAAAACTCAAATGCACATCGTATAACTGAGCGAGGAAAATAACCGACATCGACAAATAAATCGAAGTACCATCCAAATTAAAAGAATAACCTGTCGGAATAACCAAACCAACTACCGATTTACTACAGCCCATACGTTCCAGCTTCATCATAATACTTGGCAGTGCAGCTTCAGATGATGACGTCCCCAAAACCAATAGGAGTTCTTCTTTAATATATTTTAAAATCGAAAGAATACTGATTTTATAATACTTCAGAATGCTTCCCAAAATCAAAAACACAAACAAAGCCATCGTCAAATAAACACAAAGCATCAATTTACCAAGCGGAATCAATGTCTCGAGACCAAATTTACCAATTGTATACGCCATTCCGCCAAAAGCACCAATTGGAGCCAAATACATCACATATTTCAAACCTGTAAATACGACATTCGAAACCCGTTCAAGAATCAGGATTGTCTGTTCTCTTTTTTGATAAAAATTTAATGCTATTCCACAAACAATTGCAGCCAGTAAGACCTGCAAAGTAAAATTCGAAAGAAAAAACTGCAGCCATGAAAAATTTTCTGCTGCACCTTTTGTATACTGACTTGCATCGCCAATCGCTAACCCCGATTTATCAATTTTTCCAGGCTGAAAAAAATAAGCAATCGTTACACCAATTGCCAGGGCAACTGTCGAAACCACTTCAAAATAGGCCAGAGCCTTCACGCCTATTCGCCCTACTTTCTTTAAGTTTCCCATTCCTGAAATTCCCAAAACGATTGTCAAAAATATAATCGGGCCAATAAATATCTTGATAAGATCAATAAATCCTTTACCGATTTTCTCCATTTTTATACCTTTTTCCGGCGAAAAATGTCCTAATAAAATACCCGCAATAATAGCGACTAAAACCCAGAAAGTGAGATTCGTAATGACAGCCCGAAAAAAAGATTTCTTGTTTTTTGAAGATGAAGGTTTTGGAGTTGATATATTCATGAAAGTAAGTTAGTTGCTCACAAATATATAAAAAATGCAGACCTGTAAGCCGGATTCTGTTCTTGTTTCATCGAAACGAAACAATACCTTATCATTTATCTAGATCCCGCATTACTGCGAGACTCAAGCTACCTACCCTTCAACAACGGACGAGAAGCCCTTAAATGCTGATATACTTGGTATTTCACCGCATAGAGTTTACCTGGTTTCACTACAGCATTACCTGTACATACTTTCTGTTGCACTTGTCCTTGCGCCATTTCTAACGCCGACGGGTGTTACCCGCTATGCTTCTCTGTGGTGTCCGGACTTTCCTCCCTCTCATCATAAGACGAGACGACGATAAGGCGGTCTGCGGCGCAAAAGTAGCGATTTATAAACTAACAATAATAATTTTAGATTTTAGATTTCCTTTTAATTCGCAATGTTTTAATTTTAAATTGGTTATCTTTAAAATCCTTAATTTTAAATTCATTTATTATGGCTAAAATGTATCATTACGCAACTGTTTCAAAAGCTTTAGATCAATTGAATGAAAAAGGATTCACCTGTGATTTTAATCGAAATGCAGACATGATTAAAAAGAATCCTGAGAAATTTGAAATTGTTCATGTGTATCGATACGAAGGGGAATCAGACCCTGGCGATGAGGCAGTTGTATACGGAATTAAATCGAATTCGGGCAAAAAGGGTGTTTATGTAGCAGGCTTTTCTACACACTCAGATCAGGAAACCGCAAAATTTCTATTCGATTTGAGCATAAAAGGAAGGTGATTTTTCAGGAGCTGTCTCCTGCTGTCCACTGTATCTTTTGCGCCTCCCGATAGCTATCGGGACGGGCACAAAAGGATGTCGTTCCCATCAGGGCTAGGGCTTTAGCTCTCAAAAGAAAATTATGGTTTTCAAAATCAAAGAAACAACAACATTTTATAACCTATGTCATTTCTTTAAACGTAATCGAAATATGTGCTTTTAAAGAAATGACATAAAAAATTAACCTTCGCAAACTTTGCGTAAATCTTATTGTCTCCTCTGCTTAAAACCTGTTTAATCATGCTGCGAAACATCATTATACTGCCAAAGCACATTTATAATTTTCCATTCGCCATTGGTTTTCACAATATGCATATAATCAATCCAGGTATCTGCAAGTAATTTTACCGATGCCGTTTTAGCCGAAACATCCAGTAACTTAATTTCCTTTCTTGGATTTTTCGGAAACTTATCTCCTTTTACATTATAAGTTTCAGCAAGTATCACCATATTTTCGGCAAAATACTCTGAAATATAATCTTTCTTCGCTGCCTTACTTCTAAAAACCGATCTTTTAACCATTCTGGGATGCAAAGCGCCTTCCATCAATTTTGGATTAGGATTATGCTGTGACTCAATATAAGCTAAAGCTACACGCTTAATATCTAATGTATCCTGAGCGGTTTGGGCTTGGATTTTAAAGAAACAACATACAACAGCTAGTATTAACAGATATTTTTTCATCTATATTTTTAAAATTTATTTTTTTTCAAAATCATAATTAATTCCTCCAACTGCACTGTTGGCATTTTTACCACCGACTCTATTTTCGATTCCTCAGAAGCAATAACCAAAACCGATTCGTTGTCCTCTTCATATCCTGCCTGTACAGAAAAATAGTTTGGATTTGAAATTAAAGTTTCCTTTTTTCCATCTTTAAACCAGCCATAATTGGCTTCGTAAATGATTTTATTTTCTGTTATTTGAAAAGTTTCTTCGCCATACGTATTCCATAAAGAAATTCGTAATGTATAAAATCCTATAAGAGAAAATATTCCTATTGCTAAAAAATAACCAAAATGTAATCCACTCCCGTCTGCAATAGCAGAAATTACTCCTAATACAGGAAAAACAAAAAAACAAAAAGCTAACCCAAACATTACTGCCCGAACTAAGATTGGAGATTTTTTTACTTTTAGATTTAGAATATTGTTTTGGTAATTGTATTGTTGCATAAAAGAATTAATTAATGTTTTTTGTTTTGATTATAATTTGATTTCCACTGAAACCATTTTCTCTTAACACACCTATAACATGTATTTTATAATCGAGCCAGTGTACATCATCCTGATATTCCAAATATTCAATTTCAGCAAATAATTTCAAAATCTTCTATATACCTTCAACATTATTCTCTTCATATTCAATTACATCATTTATCGATTTCGATATAGTAAATTCAGGCAAATACAATTCATTGACTTTTGAATGCGACTCGAAATACCTGCACATCATCTGCATTTTTTCAAAATGTTCCTGAGAATATATTTCCATCTAATTTTATGATTAAAAAACTATAAAATATTAATTCGGTCAAAATAAAAACTATATGTAAAAAATTGCAAAAGTAACTATTCAGGGTAGTCAGTATTTTTTAGCCTAATAGATGTCAATTTTAAAAATATCCCTTCTTATTAACGTTAAAAGTAATCCTTTTTATTTATTAAATATGTAGAGCTACAAATAATGGATAAAAAGCATAAAAATGCTATTATTGTATAAAAAATCAAACTATGAAACTAAAATACTTTTTCCTTTTACTGTTTTTATGTTTTTATAATGATTCGTTTTCCTGCGAATGCAAACCAATTGATCGGGAAAATATGGTAGAAACAGGATTAAAATATGAAATCGTATTTTACGGAGAAGTTATAAAAGTAGATTCAATAAAGAGAACTTATACTTTTAGAATCATAGAACTGTTTAAAGGAAAATATAATTCTCAATTCATTACGCAAAAATACTTGGGAAATTGCTCATGTATTCCATCAATAAAACAACTTTGGATTGTTTATGCTAATTTCAATGATGACAAAACTATTGAGTTGAGCGGTTGTTCTCCAAGTACTGGATTTAAACCCTATGGAAGTGACTCTATGCCTCCTCCGCCAGAAATCAAAATTTCTCAAAAGACAGATGATCAAATAAAATCATTGTCTTTTTATGCTTGGGATTTGAAATTTGAAAATCGAAATTTACAAGATTGGATTTATCAATTAGAAAAATTAAGAATATATAAATCTTTAGAAAATCAAAAATTGGAAAAAGAAAAAACGGAGTCGAAAATAGAACCCTATAGTAAATACATTATCATTTCTTTGATTGTCAACATCGTATTATTTCTAGTTTTAATCTTTGTTATTTTGAAGAAAAAGAATTTCGCTAAATAACCAAAATCGACTTTAAACAACGGAACAAAAATCATATATTTGCTATCGAATAAAACAGAATATGGAACAATTTGTAGTATCGGCCCGTAAATACCGCCCGCAGACCTTTAAGGATGTTGTGGGGCAAAAAGCCATTACAAACACTTTGCTAAATGCCATTGAAAGCAATCACTTGGCTTCGGCTCTTTTGTTCACCGGACCGCGTGGAGTTGGTAAAACGACCTGCGCCCGTATCCTGGCCAGAAAAATAAACCAGCCCGGATATGATGATCCAAACGAAGATTTTGCTTTTAACGTTTTTGAGTTAGATGCTGCTTCAAACAACTCGGTTGATGACATTCGAAGTCTTATCGATCAGGTTAGAATCCCGCCCCAGACAGGGCAATACAAAGTCTACATTATTGACGAGGTTCATATGTTGTCTTCGGCGGCTTTTAACGCCTTCCTGAAAACATTAGAAGAACCGCCAAAACATGCTATTTTTATTTTAGCAACAACAGAAAAACATAAAATCATTCCGACGATTTTATCACGTTGCCAGATTTTTGATTTCAAAAGGATTACGGTAAAAGATGCTAAAGAACATTTAGCTGATGTTGCTGCCAGTCAGGGCATCAATTTTGAAGACGATGCTTTACACATTATCGCTCAAAAAGCTGATGGTGCAATGCGTGATGCTTTATCAATTTTTGACCGTGTCGTTTCTTACTGCGGTACAAACCTGACAAGACAAGCCGTAACCGAAAACCTAAATGTTTTAGATTACGAAACCTATATCTCAATTACCGACTTACTTTTAGAGAATAAAATCCCGGAACTTTTGCTTGCTTACAATGACATACTTTCAAAAGGTTTTGACGGACATCATTTTATTGCAGGGCTTGCTTCTCACTTTAGAGATTTACTGGTGAGTAAAACACCTTCAACCGTAGCTTTACTGGAAGTTGGGGAACAGGCACAACAAATGTACGGAGTTCAGTCTCAAAAATGTTCTCAGGATTTTTTACTTAAAGGAATTGACATTGCAAACGATTGTGATTTAAAATATAAATTAAGCCAAAATCAGCGTCTTTTGGTCGAATTATGTTTGATGCAATTGGCCTCTATCAACTTTGATGGAGAAAAAAAAAAGTTGAGCAATTCATAATTCCGCCCGTTTATTTTAAAAATGGAGGGTATTCAATAGTCGAAAGTCCAAAGTCGAAAGTCCAAAGTCGTCCTGCTGAAACTGAAATTCCTATACCTAAAGTTGAAAATTTAGAAGCTGTAACTCCGCAAAAAGTAGAAACAGCTGAAATTCCAGCATCACAAACTCCTGTCGATGCAAAACCTGAAGTTAGCAGTGAACCTAAAGTTTCTGCTTTTTCTCTGGCAAGTATCCGCAAGAAAAAAGAGCTTGAGGTACAAAGTAAATCCTACATAAAGCCTTCTTCAGTTCTGCTTACAGAAGAATTTTCTGAAACTGATATGCTTTTGCACTGGAACAAATATGCTCAGCGTTTGGGTGAAAAAGGTTTCAAAATTATGGAGTCGTTATTACTAATTAACGATCCAAAATTAAACGGAACAGTAATTACACTTGAATTGCCCAATGAAGGTTCTAAATTAGATTTTGAAAGCCAGATTAACGGACTTTTAGGACATTTAAAAGGACATTTACATAATCACGACATCACAATTGAAGTAATTGTAAATGAAACTGTTGAAACCAAAAGAAACTTAAACGATCAGGACCGCTACAACCGATTATTAGAAATCAACCCAAACATTGAACTTTTACGTTCAACCTTTGGATTAGATTTACCTGGTTAATCCATTTTTTATATTATATATTTCTTTCAACAACACCTATTTATTTCTTAATCCGTAAGTGTAGACTTTTTGCAACCATTTTTCTCTTTGCTTTTCATCAGCAGTTTTTATGATGCCGATATAACTTACTTTTACTGGCTTAACACCACAAAACTGCAGTATGCATTTCTTTAACTGATTAACACTTGGTCTTGCATAAACAAATCGGTAATACCATCCGGGCTGATCTAAAGTAGTAATGATATGAGCAGTCTTTCCTTTTAAGAGCTTATCCCACCAAACTGAATTTTCCCGATATTGAAATGCCATTCCGGGTAAAAATAAGCGATCGATAAATCCTTTTGTAATTGCCGGCAGACCTCCCCACCAAACTGGATGAATCCAGACCAAATGATCTGCATTTTGAATTTTTTTCCAGGCATCTGATAAATCAGGTTCTAATTCTGTTCGTTTTTGATAGCCAAATTGCAGGTTGGGATTAAAATTTAGAGACGCAATTGTAATGGTTTCTACATTTGCACCAGAAGCAAGTCCCCCTTTTTGGTACTGCTCTGCTATAGCAAAATTAAAACTGTAGGGATTTGGATGTCCGTTTATAATTAGTATTTTTTTCATGTTAGTCTTTTTTCAAAAATACTAACACACTAATTAAATCTTCAGGACAAATGTCTATAAAATTGCCTTACGAACCCGGCTCAAATGTCTTGGTGTGATTCCTAAATAAGAAGCCAAAAATTGAAGTGGAATCAACTGCAGGTATTTTTGATGATTCTTATAAAGTTCTTCATATCGCTGTGCAGCAGATAATTTCTGAAAAGAAATCATTCTTTTATTTAGATTTATAAACTCTGTTTCGGTCAATTTTCTACCTGCTTCCTGCCAATTAGAACCCGACTCGTAGAGGGTTTCCAAAGCTTTACGATCCAGAACCTGCAATTCTGTATCGGTTAAAGCCTGAATATTTTCTTCTGCTTTTTCTTTGGTGATAAAACTGGCAAACGATGCCATAAATTCATTTTCAAAAGCAAAACAATTTGTAATTTCATCTCCTTTATGATTAACAAAAAAAGAACGAAGAATTCCTTTTTTGATGAAAACAATTTCGTTGCAAACCTGATTCTCCGTCAATAGAAAATCACCTTTTCTGAGTGTCCTAAACGTAATTAAATGGTCTAAAAGATTTAATTCTTCTGAAGAAAAATTCCGGATTGACTGAAAAATAGCTTTCATCAAATTTTAATTATTTTTTTGATGTAAAAATTTTTTCTATTCTTTTATCCGGAACCAGCCATAATAAAGCTACCGATAAATAAGCGGCACCTGAGAACCATTCACTGTAAAAAGAACAAAGAATACCAATGAGATATAAAACAGCAGAAGCATTTCCTTTTAAATCATTGCCTATCGCCTTTGCCAGAACCGAATTTTTTCCTTCATTCATAATTATGACCCTCTGCAAAATAAAATAAGCTACTGCGGATAAAAACAAAACTGCTCCGTATAAAGTCATAGATGCCTGCGCAAATTTGTGTTCACCCATCCATCCTGTAGCCACCGGAATTAAGGAAAGCCAAAATAACAAATGCATATTTGCCCAAAGAATTTTTGCGTTTACTTTAGACAAACTATGTAGCAAATAATGATGGTTATTCCAGTAAATTCCCACGTAAATAAAGCTTAGAATGTAACTCAAAAATTTTGGGATAAGCGGTTTTAAATCAGCAAACTCATGACCGTGAGGTACTTTGATCTCTAAAACCATAATGGTGATAATAATAGCTAATACGCCATCGCTAAAGGCCTCAAGTCTAGTTTTGTTCATTTATAAAATACTATTTCTAAGAATTATGATTTTACCACAGATTCCTATTATTACAAAATCTGTGGCGTGTGTCTTTTTAGTTTAAATTTTACCGTAATACATTGCTTTTACGATTCCGTCAGAAAGTCCAATTTTTGGAACATAAATCTGGCGGGCACCACTCCACTTCATCGCATTCAGATAAATACGTGTTGCATGTATAATTACGTCGGCACGGTCAGAATTCAGACCTAATTCAGCAATTCTTTGCTCGTAAGTTAACGAATTTAAAAAGGCATATTGTGAATTGATGTATATGTATGAAAGCGGTTTTTCCTGTTGCTTTCCTGACATTTTAAATAATTTATTGATATTCCCTCCTGAACCAATAAGGGTAACTTCTTCATAATCTTTGGTATTTGCTTTGATCCATTTTTCAATCTCATCCCAAACCACATCATGAACCATATTATTCAGCAAACGAACTGTTCCTGCTTTAAATGATCTCGAATTAATCATTTTTCCATCAGAGAACAGCGTAAATTCGGTACTTCCGCCACCTACATCCACAAAAAGATAAGTTTGGTCAGTTCTAAGCAAATGATGCAAATCTGTCGAAGCAATAATCGCCGCTTCTTTTTTTCCATCTATAATTTCAATTTTTATATCTGCTTTTTTCTTAATCAACTCTACAACTTCCTTAGCATTATAAGCCTCTCGCATTGCTGAAGTTGCAAAAGCCATATATCTTTCTACTTTATGAACTTTCATTAAAAGGTTAAATGCTTTCATGGCATCAACCATTCTGTCTATATTTTCTGCCGAAATTTCACCAACTGTAAAGGCATCCTGCCCTAGACGTATCGGCACACGAACAAGTGAACTTTTATTAAACTGAGGCTCTTTGCCTTCTTGTTCTACAACATTCGATATCAGGAGCCTCATGGCATTCGAACCGATATCTATTGCTGCATATTTTTTTATTTTAATCATGCTCACTTATGATTTGAAATTTAAATTTTATGTCGTTAAGTTTGTTTTCTGAATAGCTTCTTCAGCTATTTCTATTTTATTTTGGTAATACTTATATGTTTCCAGTTGTGCCCTAAAAGGAGCATGATGATTTCGGGCCTTATATTTATTATCTAATTTATAAGAATGATATCTCACTTTTACATTCCCTTTCCAAGCAATATTAAAATTATCTATCAGCTCTTTTTTAATAGACAAATCATAAATTGGACACGTAACTTCTACTCTTCCATCGAGATTTCTTGTCATAAAATCGGCAGATGATATGTATACTTCGTTTAATCCGGCATTTCCAAAAATATAAACCCTTGTATGTTCGAGGTAATTATCAACGATGCTGATTGCCTCAATATTCTCGCTCATTCCGGGAATTCCGGGGATCAAAGAACAAATTCCTCTTACCTGAAGCTGAATTTTTACTCCTGCATTACTTGCTTCATATAATTTATCGATCATTTTAAAATCAGACAAACTATTCATTTTCAGCTTTATATGTGTTTTTCTACCTGCCAAAGCATGTAAGATCTCACGGTCTATAAGCTTAATAAACTTGCTTCGTGTATAATGAGGTGAAACAATTAAATGTTTGTAACGATGAACCCTGTAATTGATGTCAAAAAATTCGAATATTTTCGAAATATCCTTCAAAATTCCCTGATTACAGGTAAAAAGAGTTACATCTGTATAAATTTTAGCGGTAGCTTCATTAAAATTACCTGTAGATATAAAGCCGTAACGACGTGTTTTTTCGTCTTCAACTCTTTCGATTACACAAATTTTGCTGTGTACTTTTAAGCCTTTAATTCCAAAAATAAGCTCAATACCTTCTGTTTGCATTTGTTCTGCATATGAGATATTGCTGGCTTCATCAAAACGTGCCTGAAGTTCGATTTGAACTATCACTTTTTTACCATTCTTGGCCGCATTTATCAAGGAACTGATAATTTGAGAATTTTTTGCCAAACGATATAAAGTGATTTTTATGCTGGTAACTTTTGGATCTAATGCTGCTTCCCGCAAAAACTTTGTCAGGTAAGAAAATGACTGATATGGAGCGTGTAACATATAGTCTTTCTTACTGATTTTCTCTAGAATACTTCCTCCTAAACTTAAACCCGGTATAGGTAATGGTTCATTTGGTTTATAAAGTAAATCGTATCTTCCTAAATTAGGAAAATTCATATAATCACGACGATTGTGATATCTTCCACCCGGAATTATACTATCTGTTTCTACGATTTTCATTTTATCCAAAAAGAAACGTAAAGTATCTTCTTCAATTTGACTGTCGTAAATAAAACGAACCGGCTCACCAATTCGCCTGTCTTTAACAGAAGTTGCAATTTTCTCAAGCATACTCTTACTCAAATCACTATCTATGTCTAACTGAGCATCACGTGTGATTTTGATCATGTGTGCCGAAACACTTTTATAATCGAATATATTAAAAATATTTTTGAGGTTATGTCGAATAACATCATCAATTAAAATGACATAATGCTTCTCATCATCTGAAGGCAATACAACGAACCTGTTAATTGTCTTTGGTATTTCGATTACGGCATAACGAATTTCGTCATTTTTATTCATTTCTAATCGAACTGCCAAATATCCTAAAGTATCTTTAAGAACAGGGAATTCTGCTAAATCATTCAAAATAATCGTTACTAATTCAGGGCTTAATTTTTGAACAAAAAAGTCTTTCAAATAATTTTCCTGCTCTTTTGTAATTTCATCCTCGGTAATGATAAAAATATTTTCAGCCTCCAGTTCTGCTTCGATATTACTTAGAATACGTAAACTTTCAGATTGCTGCTGAATTACGATTTCAGTAATATCTTTAATTAACTGATGAGCAGAAATACCTCCTAAATATTTTTCGCCGGAAATACCTGAAAGGCTCAATCTGCGGATTGCAGCATATCGAACTCTGAAAAACTCATCTAAATTGTTTGAAAAAATTCCAACAAAACGCAGTCTGTCTAAAAGAGGAACTGTATTATCTCCTGCTTCCTGAAGTACTCTTGCATTAAATGCTAACCAGCTTTTTTCTCTGTCGATATATTTCTGTTCGTGCACGTTATTTATTTTAAATCTTTGGGGAAAATTGTTTTATGGGTTATGCCTTTATTTATAGAATCCCAGCTTTCTGAATCGAATTGTAATGATACAAAACCAGAAGTTGGAACATTATCTATAAAAACATCTCCAAATTTATTAACAAAATTTGTAATAGCCTCGTTATGTCCAAAAAGAATAACGCTTTCTAAACTATTATCACATGATTTAATAACTTTTTCAAGATGTCTGTCGTCAAAAGTGTACAATTCGTCTCTGAATAAAATACTTTCTATTGGATAAGATAAATTCTGTGCGAAAATTATTGCCGTTTCTGAAGCTCTTGCTGCAGTACTGCTCCAGATAATATAAGTTTTTGGGAGATATTTTGAAATAGCTCCTGAAACGCTATGGGCATCTAAAATCCCTCGTTTCATTAATGGTCTGTCAAAATCCTTTAAAGGAGCTTCCCAACTTGATTTTGCATGACGTATTAAGATTAAATTTTTCATAAATAAGGATATTTTTAAATGTAGATACCAATAGAATTATTCAATTCCTAATTTACAAAAGAAATTTCAATAGGCTACGTTTTTTTTATTCTGTTAACATTTTGGATAAATTTTATTAGGAAATTAAGAAGAATGATTTTTTGGGTTCAAAAAAAAGTGTTGTTCATCTGTTAAAATTATCCCTTTATCGATTTTATGAAAACACAAGGTTTTAATCTATAAATACCTGATTACAAATTAGTTAAAACAAAAATAGAATTTAAAAACAGGAATAAAAAAAATACAAAAACCATTTTATTCTTGTTATAATTCTTTTAAAAAAGACAATTTACGTGAGTTATTTAACAAAAAAAACGCACTTAAACGTTTTTTCAGGTTAGTTACAGATAAAAAAAATATAATTAAACCAATCTATATAATTTTGATTCATAGATTTTCTGTTAAAAATTTGAGATAATCACAACACTACATTATTCCAAATCTATAAATCTAAAATGTTTTTTAATCGAATATCCCCAAAAATTCAATTTAAAAAACAAGAAGTCAAAACATTTTAATCCTAACTTAATAAAATTAGAGATTATGGAAATCATTACTTATTTTTTTAAAAACATTAATATTAAAGGCGTTTTGATAGCGTTACTTTTAATGTTTATTACAAATGGCTATTCTCAAAATACGTATGATGGAGATTACTGCCCAGGCCCCAGTACAGTTGGTGATGAGTATGCAACTGGCACTGTTTATAGCACACTATTATTAGCTAGTCCTTCTTCAACGTGTCAAATTGGAACGATTCACGCTAAAGTTGACACTCAAAATCAAGTATTAAGATTAGGTATGGACATTGGTAATGGTGGTTCAGCACTTTTTAGATTGTACTTAGATACCAATAATAATCCTTTGACCGGATTAACATCAGACTCATTTGGAGGTACCATTAGTGTAGCTGGTGCTGAATATATCCTAGAGATTAATTCTAACGGAAATGGCTTTACTTTATATACAGGAAATGGAAATGTTAAAACTCAAACTAACGTTATCCCTCCAGGCCTTGCTGCGCAGGCTGGTAACGCCAATTGTAATTCTGGCGCTACATTTTTAGAGTTTAATATTCCTTTTGGAAGTTTGGGAATTAATATTTGTGATCCAAATAACCCTGGTATAATCAATATTACAAAATTAGCATCTGTTAGCGGGAACTCACCTAATTCAAGTCAATGTATTAATACCCCGCTTACTTTTGGAATTCCACTAAAAGGAACAGTTGGACCAAACGCAACTATTTGTTCAGGAGCTAGCAGCGCTTTAACAATAACCGGTCTCAATGCTAATTCTACTGTAAGTAAGTGGCAATCATCTGTTGCTCCATTTTCAGTGTGGGTAGATATCCCTAATACTGCTGGTTTAACAGCTTATAACACAGGTAATTTAACAGAAACTACATTATTCAGAGCAATATTTTCTAATTCAGGTTTATGCTCAGGAAATGAGATTGCTACAAGTCAAGCAACCATAACGGTAAATGCTCCTACTGGCTGTTCTATTGCTGGTACTTCTGGTCCTGTATGTTTGTCTTCTTCTAATGTTTATACGGCTCCAGCCAATATGACTACTTATGCGTGGTCTTTGCCTTTAGCAACTGCAAATGGCGCTACAATCACATCTGCTGCAAATGCACAAAACGTAACTGTTTTAGCTGGTTCTACTTGTAATACAACGTTTAAATTATTATTAACTACTACTTTAAATGGATGCAGTTCTACTTGTGAAAAAATAGTTACTGTTAACGACACAACGGCACCAACATGGACAACGACAGCAAATGCCTTAAATGTAACTTTACAATGTAGTGATCTTTCCGGTTTGGCAACAGCTCAGGCTACAGCTCCAATAGCTACCGATAATTGTGGAGGAACAGTAACCTACACCAAAACAAGCGGAAGCTTTGTAGCAGGTTCCTGT